>NZ_CP021361.1:1200000-1910000 GCF_002157145.1 Acidovorax carolinensis | reverse complement strand
GTTGCGCAGGCGCAGCTGGCGGGCGATTGCCTGAGCCGCCTCCAGGTTGGTCTTGAAGATGGTGTCGTCGAAATTGCGCGCGCCTACGTAGCCACCCGTATTCACGTCGATGGTGGTAAGCGCCTCGGTCTGGTCCACGATGAGGTAGCCGCCCGATTTCAGATCGACCCGGCGGCCCAGGGCCTTGGCAACTTCTTCGTCGATGGAGTACAAGTCAAAAATCGGTCGCTCGCCCTTGTAGTGCTGCAGCTTGCCCGCAGCAGCGGGCATGAATTCCTGCCCAAAAGCCCGCAAGCGCTGGAACTGCTCCATCGAATCCAGCCGAATGGTCTGCGTGTGGTCGCCCACGAGATCGCGCAGCACGCGCTGCAGCAGGTCCAGGTCCTGGTGCAGCAACGACATGGCGGGCAGCTTGAGGGAGGCCTCCTTGATGCGCGCCCAGGTCTTGCGTAGGTAGGCAATGTCCTCGGCCAGCTCCGCGTCGGTAGAGTCCTCACCGTTGGTGCGAAGGATGAAACCGCCGCCCCCACCCGTGGACTTGTCGCCCACCAACGCCTGCAGCCGAGCGCGCAGGGCATCGCGCTCGGCGCCGGGGATCTTCTGCGACACGCCCACATGGTCGTCCTGCGGCAAGAACACGAGCAGGCGGCCTGCAATGCTGATCTGCGTGGACAGGCGTGCACCCTTGGTACCGATGGGGTCCTTGATGACCTGCACCATCAGGGCCTGGCCTTCGAACACCTGCTTTTCAATCGGCACCTGCGGTTCGTTCTTGCGCGCAAATGCGGGTGGCTCGCCGTCAGGCTGGCGCTGCCAGACATCGGCCACATGCAAAAAGGCCGCGCGTTCCAGGCCGATATCGATGAAGGCCGACTGCATGCCCGGCAGCACGCGCGACACCTTGCCCAGGTAAACGTTGCCCACCAGACCGCGCTCGAGCGTGCGCTCGATGTGCAGCTCCTGTACGGCGCCATGCTCCACCACGGCCACGCGCGTCTCCTGCGGTGACCAGTTGATCAGAATGTCTTGTTGCATGGCGTCTGGAAACGGTTGAAGCTGTTGTTGTGGTTATATGTAGAAGCCCGCTGCACGCAGCAGTTGTGCTGTCTCGTACATCGGCAGCCCCATGATGCCCGAATAGCTGCCTGCCATGTGCTCGACATACGCCGCCGCCCGTCCCTGAATGCCATACGCCCCGGCCTTGCCCAGCGGCTCGCCCGTGGCGACATAGGCGTCGATCTGAGCAGGCGTCATGGCGGCAAAGGTGACGCGCGACACCGACAATGCGCTCAAGCGCTTCGGGCCCACCTGCAGCGCCACGGCGGTGAGCACGCGGTGCTCATGGCCGGCCAGCTCGGCCAGCATGCGCGCGGCATGTGGCGCGTCGTCGGGTTTGCCGTAGATCGTGCGACCCATCGCCACCGTGGTGTCGGAACAGAGGATGGCCGCATCGGGCAAGCCCCGGCGCGCGCGCCGGGCCACGGCGGCGTCGAGCTTGAGGCCGGTCACGCGCTCCACATAGGCTGTGGGCGCTTCGCCGGGCAGCACCACCTCGATGGCCTCGGCGTCTTCGGCCTCGTCACCGTCTACGTTGGGCAACAGCAGTTCGTGGCGCACGCCAAGCTGCTCGAGCAGTTGGCGCCGGCGTGGGCTTTGGGATGCAAGGTAGATGAGGTCCGGCATGAACTGATTTTGATTAAAATCGGCTCTAACGCTTATCCATCAAGCGTTAGCAGCTATAAAAAACAGAGTAATCCATGCGTACCTGATCCCGATCTCATTCGCGGTGGTACGGGTGCCCGGCGTTTACCGACCAGGCGCGGTACAGCTGCTCGATGAGCAGCACGCGCACCATGGCGTGGGGCAAGGTCAGGTCCGACAGGCGGATGCGTTCATGTGCACCCTGGCGAAAGGCCGGGTCCAGCCCGTCCGGGCCACCGATGACCAGTGCCACATCGTCGCCGCCCAGTTGCCAGCCTTTCAGGCGCTCGGCCAGGGCCTTGGTGGTCAGGTTGGTGCCACGTTCGTCCAGTGCCACCACGCGCGTGCCACGCGATGCACCTGACGATATCGCCGCTTCGATGCGCTCGCGCTCGGCGGCGTAGAGCGTCTCCAGGGTCTTGGAGCCGCGCGGTTCGGTCTTGACGGCCTTGAGCTCGACCTTGAGCTCGGGCGGAAACCGCTTGGCGTAATCGTCATACGCCGTCTGCGCCCAGTCGGGCACGCGCTGGCCCACGGCCACGATCAGCAGCTTCATCGCAACTCAGGCGCAGTGCGCGGGCAGGATTTGTCGAAGGGCCGAGGCACCAATCACTTGCGGCCCGGGGCCCTCTTGGCTGCGGGCTTGGCGGCTGCGCCGCCGCGTGTCGCCGTGGGCTTGGCGCCGGTCTTGGCGGCGGCAGCGGTCTTGCTGCGAGGGGCGGATGGCTTGACCACCACGGTCTTGACAGGCGCCTTCGTAGCTGCGGGCTTTCTGGCTGCAGTCGTTGATGACTTTGCAGGAGCCTTGGCGGGTGCGGCCTTGGCAGTGCTGCTGCTCTTTGCAGGAGCTTTGGCCGGGGCCTTTGCAGCCGCTTTGACTGGTGCTTTTGCGGTCGCCTTGCCTGCAGGTTTTGCAGGAGCAGCTACGGGCTTGGCAGCTGTTTTGGCGACGGCCTTGACCGTGGCCTTGCCCGAGCGGGCGGCTACCGTGGGGGCCGCTGCCTTTTTCGCGGGTGCCTTGCCAGCGGACTTCGCATCCGATTTGGCCGCCTTCTGCGCCGACTTCTTCTCCGCCAATTCGGTGGCTGCGCTGGACACAGGCTTGGCAGCGCCGAGCTTCAGGCGCACAGGCGTATCGCCCCACAGCTCTTCCAGGCGGTAGTACTGGCGGATGGCGGGCTGCATGATGTGTGCCACGGCGGCGCCGCAGTCCACGATGATCCATTCGCCGTTTTCTTCGCCTTCGATGCGTGGCTTCACAAAACCGGCTTCTCTGACCGCATCGCGTACGCTGGCGGCCAAGGCCTTGGTCTGGCGGTTGGAGGTGCCCGATGCCACGATCACCCGTTCAAACAGCGGCGAGAGATGCTCGGTGTTGAAGACCTGGATGTCTTGCGCCTTGACGTCCTCCAGACCATCGACGATGGCGCGCTGGAGCTTGGTGACGTCTTTTTTGGCGGCGGTTTCCGATTTGGTGGAGGTGGTCATCAGGCGGTGAATATATAAAGAGAATGGGATCAATATAGCGTGCAACGCAGCGCACAGCCAGCGGGCTGCGCCTTGGTTGTTGCGCGGTGGCGCTGCGTCAGTTTGACGTGTTTTTGGCCTCTTGCGCTGGTGTGAAAAGCGCGGGCAGCTATATAAATTATAGCTTTTGCGCTTTTCATGGCGTTCAGGCGGTGGCGCCAGCCCCGCCAGTGAGCCAGTCGCGCCGCACCAAAAAGCGCTGTGTGAGCGCTGCTTCGGCCGAATCGGCGGCATCCGAGCGCTGGTACGACCACGACACCAGCGGCGGCATGGACAGAAGGATGGACTCGGTGCGCCCGCCCGATTGCAGGCCAAAGTGCGTGCCCGGTCCCACACCAGGTTGAACTCCACATAGCGGCCCCGGCGGTAGAGCTGAAAGTCTCTCTCGCGCTCGCCAAACGGCAGGTTCTGGCGTTTTTCTACGATGGGCAGATACGCCTTGAGAAAGGCATCGCCCACCGATTTCGTCATCGCCAGGCTTTGCTCAAAACCCAGCTCCGAGAAGTCGTCATAGAACACGCCGCCCACGCCGCGCTGCTCGCTGCGGTGCTTGAGGTAAAAGTATTTATCGCACCACTGCTTGAAACGCGGGTACTTGTCATCGCCAAAGGCGCTGAGCGCATCGCGGCAGGTGCGGTGAAAGTGCACCGCGTCTTCTTCAAACCCGTAGTACGGCGTGAGGTCCATGCCGCCGCCAAACCAGCAGGTGGGCGCCTGACCGGGGTGGCCGGCGGCGATCATGCGCACATTCATGTGCACCGTAGGCACATACGGGTTGCGCGGGTGGAACACCAGCGACACGCCCATGGCTTCGAACGGCGCGCCCGCCAGCTCGGGCCGGTGCTGCGTGGCCGAAGGCGGCAGTTGCGGGCCGCGCACATGGCTGAAACCGCAACCCGCGCGCTCGAACACACGGCCGCCTTCCATGATCTTGGTGATGCCGTCGCCCTGCAGCGGCTCGCCCGGCGGCTTGCTCCAGGCATCGGCCAGAAAGCGTTCGCCACCCTCGCCTTCGACGGCTTCGAGTGCATCGGTAATGCGTGACTGCAGTCCCTGCAGGTAAGCACGCACACGGGCCACCGTGTCGGCGGCGTTCAAGGTCTGAGTGTCTGCCATCAGCTCTTGAGGGCGCGAAAGCCGATGTCGTGGCGGTATTGGGCGCCGTCAAAGTGAATGCCCCGCGCCACGTCGTAAGCGCGCTGCTGCGCTTGCTTGACGCTGTCGGCCAGCACGGTGACGCACAGCACGCGGCCGCCGGTCACGCTGACCACGCCGTCCTTGAGCTGCGTGCCCGCGTGGAACACCACCGCATCGTCTGCCTCAGCGGGCAGGCCGGTGATGGCATCGCCCTTGCGGGGGTTCTCGGGGTAGCCATGGGCTGCCATCACCACGCCCAGCGCGGTGCGGCGGTCCCACTGCAGCTCCATCTGGTCGAGCTTGCCGTCGGCGGCCGCGGCCATCACATCGCAGAAGTCGCTTTTGAGGCGCATCAGGATGGGTTGCGTTTCGGGGTCGCCCATGCGGCAGTTGAATTCAAGCGTCTTGGGGTGGCCCTTGGCGTCGATCATCAGGCCCGCATACAGAAAGCCCGTGTACGGGATGCCGTCCTTTTCCATGCCGCGGATGGTGGGCAGGATGATCTCGCGCATGGCGCGGGCGTGCACATCGGCCGTGACCACGGGCGCGGGCGAATACGCGCCCATGCCGCCGGTGTTGGGGCCTTCGTCGCCGTCTTTCAGGCGCTTGTGGTCCTGGCTGGTGGCCAGGGCCAGCACGTTCTTGCCGTCGCACAACACGATGAAGGAGGCTTCCTCGCCTTCAAGGAACTGCTCGATCACCACGCGCGCGCCACCTTCGTTGTGCGTCACGCCGTATTTGTTGTCCACCAGCATGAAATCCACGGCATCGTGTGCTTCCTGCAGCGTCATGGCAACCACAACGCCCTTGCCAGCGGCCAGGCCGTCGGCCTTGATGACAATGGGCGCGCCCAGGCGGTCCACAAAGGCGTGGGCGGCGACCGGGTCGGTGAAGGTGTCGTAATCGGCGGTAGGGATGCCATGGCGGCGCATGAAGGCCTTGGAGAACGCCTTGGAGCTTTCGAGTTGCGCCGCAGCCTTGGTGGGGCCGAAGATGCGCAGGCCGTTGGCACGGAACTCATCGACCACGCCTGCAGCCAGCGGGGCCTCGGGGCCCACCACCGTCAGGCCGATCTTCTCGGCCTGGGCCCACGCGCGCAGCTCGCGCACGTCAGCAATGGCCACGTTTTCGAGCTTGGAATTCAGGGCCGTGCCGCCATTGCCAGGCGCCACGTACACCTTGGTCACCTTGGGGGACTGGCTCAGTTTCCACGCCATCGCGTGTTCACGGCCGCCGCCACCAATCACAAGTACTTTCATAGGAACCTTTGGTGAACACCCGCGCCCCAGCGCTGGGCCGGATGCCGGGGTTCGGGGAAATATCAGTCGAAAAGCAGGTCAGCGCAAGAAAAAAAGCGCCTACAGCGCGGCGTTGTGATAGACCTCCTGGGTGTCGTCCAGGTCTTCCAGCACATCCAGCAGCTTTTGCATGCGGGCGGCATCGTCGCCCGTCAGTTCGATGGTGTTTTCGGGCCGCATGGTCACGCCCGCCACCTCGGCCGTCAGGCCTGCGGCCTCCAGCGCGTTCTTCACGGCTTCGAAGTCGGCCGGGGCGGTGAGCACCTCGACCGCGCCGTCGTCGTCGGTCAGCACGTCTTCGGCGCCGGCCTCCAGCGCCACCTCCATCACCTTGTCTTCACTGGTGCCGGGGCAAAAATCAGCTGGCCACAGTGCTTGAACTGGAACACCACCGAGCCTTCGGTGCCCATGTTGCCGCCATGTTTGCTGAAGGCGTGGCGCACTTCGGCCACGGTGCGCACACGGTTGTCGGTCATGGTGTCGATCATGATGGCCGCGCCGCCGATGCCGTAACCTTCGTAGCGGATTTCTTCGTAGGTCAGGCCTTCGGCGTTGCCCGTGGCCTTGTCGATGTTGTATTTGATGCGGTCGGCGGGCATGTTGGCCGCCTTGGCCTTGTCCACCGCCAGGCGCAGGCGGGGGTTGGCCGACAGGTCGCCGCCACCGGCGCGGGCTGCCACAGTGATTTCACGAATGATGCGGGTCCAGATCTTGCCGCGTTTTTCATCCTGCCGCCCCTTGCGGTGCTGGATATTCGCCCATTTACTGTGTCCTGCCACGGGAAGTCCTTTTGTATTGATTTAATCTAGTGGCCACGATTTTACTTTTGCCCGCCACCGATCCCCGAGGAAACCCCAAATGGCCGAACCCCTCCTGATTGCCAAGCACGACACCATCGAATGCCACCTGCTCCCGGGCCTGGCCAACCGCCACGGGCTGATCACCGGCGCCACCGGCACCGGCAAGACCGTCACGCTGCAGACCCTGGCCGAGAATTTCTCGCGCATCGGTGTGCCGGTGTTCATGGCCGACGTGAAGGGCGACCTCACCGGTGCCAGCCAGCCCGGCAAGATCGGCGACAAACTGGCCGCCGTGCTCAAGGACCGGGGACTGCCCCTGCCCACGCCCCTGGCCTGCCCCACCACGCTGTGGGATGTGTTTGGCGAGCAGGGCCACCCGGTGCGCGCCACGGTGTCGGACATGGGCCCCCTGCTGCTGGGCCGCATGCTCAACCTCAACGAAACCCAGCTGGGCGTGCTCAACCTGGTGTTCAAGATCGCCGACGACAACGGCATGCTGCTGCTCGACCTGAAAGACCTGCGCGCCATGCTGCAGTACGTGGGAGACAACGCCAAGGAGTTCACCACCGAATACGGCAACGTCAGCGCCGCCAGCGTGGGCGCCATCCAGCGCGGGCTGCTGCAGATCGAGCAGCAGGGAGGCACGCAGTTCTTTGGCGAGCCCATGCTCAATATCCAGGACTTCATGCAAACGGTGGACGGCCATGGCGTGGTCAACATCCTGGCGGCCGACAAGCTCATGAACTCGCCGCGCCTGTACGCCACCTTTTTGCTGTGGATGCTGTCCGAACTGTTCGAGCAATTGCCCGAAATCGGCGACCCGGAGCAGCCCAAACTCGTGTTCTTCTTCGACGAGGCCCACCTCTTGTTCAACGAAGCACCCAAGGTGCTGGTCGAGCGCATCGAACTGGTGGTGCGCCTGGTGCGCTCCAAGGGCGTGGGCGTGTATTTCGTCACGCAGAACCCGCTCGACATCCCCGACAGCGTGCTGGCCCAGCTCGGCAACCGCGTGCAGCACGCGCTGCGCGCCTTCACCCCGCGCGACCAGAAGGCCGTGAAGGCCACGGCCACGACCATGCGGCAGAAGCCGGGGCTGGATATTGAAACCGCCATCACCGAACTGGCCGTGGGGGAAGCGCTGGTGAGCTTTCTCGACGCCAAGGGCCGCCCCAGCGTGACCGAACGCGTGTTTGTGCTGCCACCCGGCAGCCAGCTTGGCCCCATCACGCCGCAGCAGCGCCAGGCGCTGATGGCCAGCTCGCTGGTGGCCGGCGTGTACGAAAAGACCGTGGACCGCGAATCTGCCTACGAAAAGCTCAAGGGGCGTGCCACCGAGGCGAGCGAGCAAGTTGGCAACGGCAAGAACGCCAACGGTGCGCCCGCCGACGAAGGCGGCGGCCTGATGGGCGGGCTCAACGACGTGCTGTTTGGCAGCACCGGACCGCGCGGCGGCAAGCGCGACGGCCTGGCGCAGACCATGGCCAAGTCGGCCGTGCGCACCATGGGCACGTCGCTGGGCAGGGAAATTTTGCGCGGCGTGCTGGGCGGCATCTTCGGCGGCAGCAAGCGGCGTTGAACCTGCGGGTGGTCCGGGGCGTTGCGCGGCACGCTCCGCACCGGCATAACTCCTGAATTTATAGCTGCTTGCGCTTGATACACAAGCGCTAGCGGCATATTTCATTCAAAGTCGCCTGTGCGACGATGCACGGCACTGGACCAGGCCTACATTCCACGTCCATGAACACCCTCACCTGCTTTTCCCTCAGCATCACCGACCACGTAGCCCACCTGGCGCTGAACCGGCCCGAGGCCATGAACACCATGCACCCCACGTTCTGGCGCGAGCTGGACACGGTGCTGGCCCGACTGCACCAGGCGGGCGAAGCGCGGGCGCTGGTCATCAGCAGCACCGGCAAACACTTCAGTGCGGGCATGGCGCTCGAAACCTTTGGCGGCGCCATCACCATGGACGACCAGAGCCCCGAGGGCCGCGCCGCCATCTTCGACCTGCTCACCGACATGCAGGCCACCTTCACCCGCATCGAGACCCTGCGCATCCCCGTCATCATGGCCATCCAGGGCGGCTGCATTGGCGGCGCGGTGGACATGGTGGCGGCCGCCTGCATTCGGTATGCCACGCAAGACGCGTTTTTCTGCATCCAGGAAATCAACATCGGCATGGTGGCCGATGTGGGCACGCTGCAGCGCCTGCCCAAGCTGATACCCCTGGGCGTCGTCAAGGAGCTGGCCTACACCGGCCGCCGCCTGAGCGCCGCCAAGGCGCTGGGCTACGGCCTGGTCAACGAAGTGTTCGACTCGCAAGAGGCCATGTTGGCCGCCGCCCTGCAATGCGCGCAAGAGATCGCCAGCAAGCCACCCGTCGCCATCTGGGGCACCAAGCAGGCGGTGAACTACGCCCGCGACCACTCGGTGGACGATAGCCTGCGCCAGATGGGCTGGCTGCAAGGCGCCATCTGGAGCAACCAGCATGTGCGCGAATCGGTCACGGCCATGAAGCAAAAGCGCGCGGGCGAGTTCCCGGCTCTGGCAGCGTTGAAGCGTTTCAGCGAACAGGGCTGAGCCCCAGCCAGCCCCAGACGGAATGCATCCACGCGGCGCCCCCGCGCGGCATGCCGGCGCGGCAACCCCGGATTCATCAAAATCCATAGCTGCCAGCGCTTACTGGATAAGCGCTGGCAGGCATTTATGCTTGAAAGTGCACGGCAACGGGCTATGATGCGCCAGCGTGGCTGCCGCTCCCTGGCGTCCCGCCAGCCCAAGGATGCCGACATGACCCAGACACCCTTTTCCGTGCCCAGTTTCGTGCCAACGTATGCCGATGTGGCCGATGCCGCCCATCGCCTGCACGGCATGGCGCACCGCACGCCCGTGCTGCGCTCCACCACCGCCGACGAGCGGCTGGGTGCACAGCTGTTCTTCAAGTGCGAGAACCTGCAGCGCACTGGCGCCTTCAAGTTCCGCGGCGCCTTCAATACCCTCGCCCAGTTCACCGACGAGCAGCGCAAGGGTGGTGTGCTGGCGTTCTCGGCCGGCAACCACGCCCAGGCCATTGCGCTGTCGGCCCGGCTGCTGGACATGCCCGTCGTTATCGTCATGCCCGAAGACGCACCCGCCAGCAAAATGGCGGCCACGCGCGAATATGGCGCGCAGGTCGTCACCTACAACCGTTACACCGAAGACCGCGAGGCCATCAGCCGGCGCCTGGCGCAAGAGCGCGGCATGACGCTGGTGCCGCCGTTTGACCACCCGCACGTCATCGCCGGGCAAGGCACTGCGGCCAAGGAGCTGCTGGAAGAAGTGCCCAACCTCGACTACCTCTTCGTCTGCGTGGGCGGTGGCGGCCTGCTGGCCGGCAGCCTTCTGGCCGCCGAGGCGCTGGCCCCGCACTGCCGCGTGGTGGGCGTAGAGCCCGAGGCGGGCAACGATGGGCAGCAGTCTTTTCGCGCGGGGCACATCGTGCAGATCCCCACGCCGCACACCATTGCCGACGGCGCGCAAACACAGGCGCTGGGGCAGCTCACCTTCCCGATCATCCAGCGCCTGGCCGACGACATGGTCACCGCCACCGACGAACAGCTGGTGCAAGCCCTGCGCTTTTTTGCCGAGCGCATGAAGATCGTGGTCGAACCCACAGGCGCCCTGGCCTTTGCGGGCGCAGAGCATGGCAGCGTCGATGTGCGGGGCGCCCGTGTGGGCATTCTCATCAGCGGCGGCAATGTGGATATGGCCCGCTATTCGCGCTTTCTGGCAGACTGAGCCTGTTTTACCGATCCGCACCAAAACCATAAAAAAGGCCTTTTTTTCCCATGAGCAACGTCACCGTCATCACCCACCCCCTTGTCCAGCACAAGCTCACGCTGATGCGCAAGAAGGAAGCCAGCACCAACAGCTTTCGCCGACTGCTGGGCGAGCTCTCCACGCTGATGGCCTATGAAGTCACGCGTGACATGCCCCTGCAGGACGTGCAGATCGAAACCCCACTTGAAACCATGACCGGCAAGGTCATCGATGGCAAGAAGCTGGTGCTGGTGTCCATCCTGCGCGCGGGCAACGGCTTTCTGGACGGCATGCTCAACGTGGTGCCTGGCGCCCGCGTTGGCCACATCGGCCTGTACCGCGACCCGGCCACGCTGCAGCCCGTGGAGTACTACTTCAAGATGCCCTCCGAGATGGACGAGCGCGACATCATCGTGGTCGATCCCATGCTGGCCACCGGCAACTCGGCCGCCGCTGCGGTGGAGCGCCTCAAGAAGCTCAACCCC
Source organism: Acidovorax carolinensis (assembly GCF_002157145.1). Taxonomy (NCBI): domain Bacteria; kingdom Pseudomonadati; phylum Pseudomonadota; class Betaproteobacteria; order Burkholderiales; family Comamonadaceae; genus Acidovorax; species Acidovorax carolinensis. The sequence goes on along the minus strand of NZ_CP021361.1, from coordinate 1,899,254 downwards.
CGCTCGATCAAGTTCGTGTGCCTGCTGGCCGCGCCCGAGGGCATTGCCACGCTGCAAAAAGCCCACCCCGACGTGCAGATCTTCACCGCCGCCATCGACCGCGAACTGAGCGACCATGGCTACATCCTGCCGGGCCTGGGCGACGCGGGCGACCGCATCTTTGGCACCAAGTAAGCCAACCACCGGCAAACAGCGGTCAACTGCTGTTCCGGGATAAAGAAAGCCGCCGGCGGGATCACTCCTGCGGCGGCTTTTGCTTGGGTCACCGCCGCAAAGCCCAGGGGCTCAGCGGCGGCGCTTTCACCTCAATACACGTCGTGCTGCGTGTTGTTGACGTTGAAGTGGCCCGTGGGGGTGATGATGCGGGGGTCCTTGATCACGGCCTTGAGCTTGAGCGTCTTGTCGTCCACGACGACCAGTGCCGAAGCCTTGTCTTTGGCAGACCACACGGAGAACCACACCTCGTCGCCCGCCTTGTTGAACTCGGGCTGAACGACGCGCTTGGCACCGCCATCGTCCGGCAGACCGGCCCATTCGGCAATCGGCAGCACGGTGTAACCCTTGTCCAGGTTCTTGATGTCATACACCACGACGGACTGCGAGATCTTGGGATCAGGGTTCAGCGGGGCATCCGAATACAGGTGCGTGGACTTGGGGTGGCTCTTGATGAACAGCGCGCCGCCACCAGGGCCCTTGAGCTTGGCAACTTCCTTGAACGCGTATTGCTTGTGCTTCTTGGGATCGGTGCCGATCAGCGAGATGGTGTCGTCACCCAGGTGGCCGGTAGACCAGACGGGGCCGAACTTCGGATGGACGAAGTTGGCGCCACGGCCGGGGTGGGGAATCTTGCCCACATCGACGATGGCCTCCATCTTGCCTTCCTTGGCGTCAATCACGCCCACCTTGTTGCTGTTGTTGGCAGCCACCATGAAGTAGCGCTTGGTCGAGTCCCAGCCACCATCATGCAGGTAGCGCGCTGAACCCAGTTCGGTGACCTTGAGTGCGTTGATGTCGGAGTAATCGACCATCAGCGTCTTGCCGGTTTCCTTGACGTTGACGATGAATTCCGGCTTGAAGTGCGAGGCTACGATGGACGCCACACGCGGCTCGGGGTGGTAATCCTGCGTATCCACCGTCACGCCACGGGTAGAGACGATCTTCAGTGGCTCCAGGGTGTTGCCATCCATGATGACGAACTGGGGAGGCCAGTAAGCGCCGGCAATGGCCAGCTTGTCGGTGAAGTCGCCCTCCTTGCCCTTGTACTTGGAGGTGTCCACCGAGCGCGCTTCCAGGCCCATGCGGATTTCAGCCACGTTGTCGGGCTTGGGCATCCACAGGTCGATCATGTTGATGCGGCCGTCGCGACCGATCACGAACAGGTAGCGGCCGGATGCGGAAGTGCGCGTGATGTGCACCGCATAGCCGGTCTTGACGATGTTGATGATCTGCTTGGTGTCACCATCGATCAGCGCCACTTCGCCGGTATCACGCAGCGTGGTGGAGAAGATGTTGGCGATGTTGTAGTTGTTCATCTTCCGGGTGGGCCGGTCTTTGGGCTCCACCACAATCTTCCAGGTCTTCTTCATGTCCGCCATGCCCCACTCGGGCGGCTGGGGCGGATCTTGCTGGATGAAGCGGGCCATCAGGTCCACATCGGCCTCGGTCATTTCACCCGAGGTCTGCCAGTTGGGCATGCCGGCGGGCGAACCGTAGGCGATGAACACCTTCAGATAATCCGTGCCCTTGGCCAGCGTGATGTCGGGCGTCAGCGGCTTGCCCGTGGCGCCCTTGCGCAGCACGCCGTGGCACCCTGCGCACCGCTCAAAGTACGTCTGGCGGGCCCGGTCGAACTCGGCCTGCGTCATCTTGGGCGCTTTGGGGTTCGCGCTTTGGTACATGGGCACATCGGCCAGCGGTGAGGTACCTGCCTGGTAATTCACCTCGGGGGCCGAAGCACCCTCCTTGTGTTGCGCCGCAGCGGCCAGCGCCAGAGTGGACAGTGCCAGGGCCGCAAGGCGCGCCAGCTTTCGGGTTGTCATGGGAACTCCTTTTGATTCGCAGCCCATGCGCTCATTCCATCCTTCAGGACCGCCCGCCGAGGGCCGCGACAATATTGTTTCGGCAGACTTGATGGCAATTCTTTGACGGGTACCCCGAGGTCACTTTGATACGCATCAATAATTCATTCAACATGTATCAATGCCCCGAAAGCCCACCAATAATCCCACAACGGCTACCGTAAACCAACACTTATATGCAATTGCAACGCCACGGCCCACACCCTGTTTCGCGCCAGCGCCACCCCCTGGGTTCCCTCAACGCCATCACTTTGCTCACCTTGGTGGCCTGCCTGCCCACTGCTGGGGCCTACGCGCAGGCCGTTCCGGCAATGGCCGAGGTGGTGGTCAGCGGATCGCGCAGCGAACAGCTCAGCGACGAACTGCCCTTGTCGATTGATGTGATTGACGCCCGCGCACTGAGCGACCAGCAAGCCCGCGACGTCCGCGAGGCCTTGCGCGACCTGCCCAACACCTCCGTCAAGCACCCTTTGCCGCGCACCACCGTGGGAGGCGCCAACACGGTGGGCACCGGCCGCGACGGCAATGTGGGCCTGAACATCCGCGGCCTGGGCGGCAACCGCGTGCTGATGCTGGTCGATGGCATCCGCGTGCCGCGCAGCTACGCCTTTCGCACCACCACGTTTGATCGCGAATACCTGTCCATGGAGCTGCTCAAGCGCATCGAGGTCGTGCGCGGGCCCGCATCGGCGCTGTATGGCTCAGACGGCATGGCCGGTCTGGTCAACTTCATCACCCACGAGCCGGCCGATTTTCTGGCCAGCGCCCCGGGCACCCCGCCCAGGCAGTTGGGCGGACGCATCTCCACCAGCTGGAGCGGCGATGACAACGGCCGCGCGCTGGCCGCCACGGTGGCGGGGACGGCCAGCGACACCGTGCAATGGCTCGTGACCGCCAACGCACGCCGCTCGCACGCCATGGACAACATGGGCACCCGCGACACCTCAGACACCAGCCGCACCACGCCCAATCCGCAGCACAACGAAGACAACGCCGTGCTGGCCAAGGTGGTGGTGCGCCCCTCCGCGGCACAGCGCCATGTGCTCACCCTGGAACATGTCGAAAAGCAGGCGGACGTGAACCTGCTGTCAAGCCGCGCGCCCCTGCCGCTGACGGGCAGCGCCGCCACCATCGCCGGCGCCGTGATGGATGAAAACATGGGCCGCACCATGGAACGCAGCCGTTTCACCTGGGATGGCCGCTACACCCTGGGTGCCAGCTGGGCCGACCAGTTTCAGACGGTGCTGGCCGTGCAGCACGCCAGCTCCCGCCAGTTAGGCACCAGCGTGCGCAACACCCTGCCCTTGCGCGTGCGCGACAACTCCTACACCGAGCACACCTGGCAGGCAGGCCTGCAGGCCGAAAAAACCCTGCGCACACCCGGCGGCTGGGCGCACAAGCTCACCTATGGCATCGACCATATCCGCAGCGAGATCAGCAACGTCTACACCGGCCTGGCCCCCCTGCCGCCCGAGGTGTTTCCACTCAAGCGCTTTCCGGACACCCGCGAGACCAGCAGCGCGGTGTATGCCCAGGCGGAATCCGTCATCGACCAATGGAGCATCACACCCGGGCTGCGGTGGGATCACTTTGCGCTCGATGTGACCAGCCAGAACGGCTTTTTTCCGCCCGCCGCCCAACCGGGCCAGTCGCTCTCGGGCTCGGCGCTGTCGCCCAAGTTGGGGGTGCTGTACCGCGCCACCACGCAGTGGAGCGTGTTCGGCCAGTATGCGGCCGGGTTCCGCGCGCCGGATGCCGCGCAGATCAATGGCTATTATGAAAACGCTGCCGAGCACGTCACCATCATTCCCAACCCCGACCTCCAGCCCGAAAAAAGCCGGGGCGTGGAATTGGGGGTGCGGGGCCGGTTCGACCGCCTGAAGCTGGATGCGGCGGTCTTTGCCAACCACTACTCCAACCTCATCCTGGACACCGTGCTCATTCGCGGCACGGGCACGGCCGCAGACCCGCGCGTGTTCCAGACCCTCAACACCGAGCGGGCGCGCATCACGGGCATCGAGGTGAAAGGCATCTACGACTGGGGCCCGATGGCGGGCGGACGCATCAGCACACCCTTCAGCTGGGGGCGCGCCAAGGGCGTGAACCGCGCCACAGGTGCCCCGCTGAACTCCATCGACCCCCAGCAACTGAGCCTGGGTGTGCTGTACGACACCGCCGCCTGGGGCCTGCGCGCCGACCTGCGCCACCACGGCGCAAAGAAAGCCAGCGACATCGACAGCGCGTCGGCCGTCAAGGCACCCAATACGCAATTTACCATCGGACAGGCCACCACGCTCGACCTGTCGGCCCAGTGGCGCCTGCGCAAGGACCTGCGGCTGAACGTTGCCGTGCACAACCTCACCAACCGCAAATACTGGCTCTGGCCCGACGTGTACGGCCTGGCCGCCGCCAGCACCGTGAACGACGCCTACACCCAGCCTGGGCGCAGCCTTCACGCAGCGCTGGTCATGGACTTCTGAGCCAGCCCACCACCTGGAGAGCCCGCACACGGTGGCGCTGCAGCCCCGGCACTACCGACCATCACGACACACAACCACCCATGCTGGACCTCCTGATTACCAACGCCACCCTGCCCGATGGCCGCAAGCGCATGTCTGTCGCCGTGCAGGATGGCCGCATTGCGGAAGTCACCGAAGGCCTGCAGGCCGCGGCCCATGAAACGGTGGATGCGGGCGGCCTGCTGCTGAGCCCGCCATTTGTCGATGCGCATTTCCACATGGATTCCACACTGAGCTATGGCCAGCCCCGGGTAAACGAAAGCGGCACCTTGCTCGAAGGCATTGCGCTGTGGGGCGAGCTCAAGCCCCAGCTCAGGCACGATGCCATCGTGGAGCGCGCGCTGCGCTACTGCGACTGGGCCGTGGCGCGCGGGCTGCTGGCCATCCGCTCGCATGTGGACACCAGCCACCCCAGTCTGCTACCGGTGCAGGCATTGCTCGACGTGAAAAGCGCGTGGCGCCTTACCTCGACCTGCAACTGGTGGCCTTCCCGCAAGACGGCGTGCTGCGCGCCCCCGGCGGTCTGGACAACCTCCAACGCGCACTGGACCTGGGCGTGGATGTGGTGGGCGGCATTCCCCACTTTGAACGCACTTACGCCCAGGGCACCGACAGCGTGAAACTGTTGTGCGAGCTGGCTGCAAGCCAGGGAAAGCGCGTGGACATGCACTGCGACGAATCGGACGACCCGCATTCACGCCATGTGGAGACGCTGGCGTATGAGACCCAGCGCCTGGGGCTGCAGGGCCGGGTCACGGGCTCGCACCTGACCTCCATGCACAGCATGGACAACTATTACGTGAGCAAGCTCATCGCGCTGATGGCCGAGGCCGACCTGGGCGTAGTGGCCAACCCGCTCATCAACATCACGCTGCAGGGCCGCCACGACACCTACCCCAAACGCCGTGGCATGACGCGCGTGCCCGAACTGCTGGCCGCGGGCCTCACGGTGGTGTTTGGCCATGATTGCGTGCTGGACCCCTGGTACAGCGGCGGCAGCGCCGACATGCTGGAGGCCGCCCACATGGGCCTGCATGTTGGGCAGATGACCAGCCAGGCCGCCATGCACCAGTGTTTTGATGCCGTCACCACCCACCCTGCCAGGTTGCTGGGGCTGGAAGGCTACGGGCTGGCGACAGGGAGCCACGCCGACTTCGTGCTGCTGCATGCGCGCGACCCCGTGGAGGCGATCCGCCTGCGCGCCACCCGCCTGGCCGTCTACCGGCGCGGCAAAAAGGTGGCGAGCAGCCCCGCCCCCGTGGCTGCCCTCGCGCTGCCAGGCAGACCGGACAGCGCCGACTTTCTGGCACGGTAGTTCAACGCTACAGCCCACCGTCGCTGGTTGCCACCGCAATGGATCAGAATATTAACCAAAATGGCCTCTGGCGCTTACAGAAAAAGCGCTACATGCTATTAATAAAATAGCAAATCAACCGACACAGTTCGCGCCCCGCAACCCGACTGCCGCATCCGGCGCAAAGCGCCCTGCATCACGCACAGGACAGTTGTCCAACCCGCAATGTCCGGCTCACGAAGGCCGTGAAAGGGCCAGCGCTTCGACCCGGTTTCTGCCGTGCTCCTTGGCAAGGTACATGGCCTCGTCGGCGCGCTGCAACAGGGCGTCTGACGAATCGCCAGGCAGGTACTGCGTGGCCCCGATGCTCACCGTCAAGCCAATGGGGCCACGGTCCGTTGCCACGGGCTGGCTGGCCACCATGGCGCGCAACCGCTCGGCGATGGCACGAGTGCCCTCGCTGCTGGCGTTGGGCAGAAAAATCGCAAACTCCTCGCCGCCCATCCGCCCCATGACGTCCTCATTGCGCAGGCAACTCGTAGCCAGGCCGACAAAATGGCGCAGCACATCGTCGCCGCCTTTGTGCCCCCAGGTGTCGTTGACCTTCTTGAAATGGTCCAGATCAATCGCCAGCACGGAAAGACCGGACTGCGTGCGGTCCGCACTGCTGATGGCTTTTTCCAGCAGGGTGAGGAACGCCCGCCGGTTGAATACGTCGGTGAGCGGGTCCACCTCGGCCAGGTGGCGCAACTCTCGGGTGATGTATTCATTGGTCAGCATCAGCGCGCCAAACGCCATCAGCACCAGAGACAAAGTGGCCTCCAGCACCACAAACTGCGACAGCAGTGCCACCATGCCGGCATCAGCACCGTTCCCCGCATCGGGGGCGGCCAGCTTGAACAGCAGCGGCCGCAACAGCAGGAAAAGCCCATGCAGGCTCGCTACGATAGCAAACAAATAGCGCGCGGGCACATTCCGAAAACCGCCGCGTGCAAGCGTGTGGGCGGTCAACAAAAAGCACACCCCAGAAACCGAGCCAGCCAATGCAAACCGGATACCCATTTGCGGCTGTACCACCGTGAAATATGCAGCCGCTGCCATGACGGCCGCAATGGCCAATGCCGCATACCCGTGCGGCACAGATGCTCGCCCCATGTAGGCACGGCTGCCCAGAAAGCAGAAGTAGGCCACCATGGCAATGGACGCCTGCGTCAGCATCACCAACAGCACTTCCGGCACGTGATCGCGCATTAGCAGACTGGCGCAAAAAACCGAGGCACAAAAAAACGAAAGCGTCCATAGCCGCAAGCCAGGAATGCCCTTGTTGAAATACCACACGGCATAAAACACTGTGGTGACCAGCGCGGCCAGGATGCCAGCGAGGATGACGAGCGTGGGACTGTGCACGAAGGATGGTGTTGGGCTGGGGGCTGCAAACTTGACAACGTGACGGGTTTACCGTCCGTTGCGGGCCTGCGGTACAGACATGCCCCCAAAGCGGTATGCAATTGTAACCATACCCTCAGACTCGAACCCAGGCGATGTCATGTCAATACATGCCGAAGCAGTGCAGACGTCCAGGCGAACAGCGGGTGTCTAGCAGATGTTCTGCAGCAGATCGACTCCGCAACACCCCCATCACACGATCACCCCACCACATGGCACTCGCGGCGCAGCAAGGCCAGCGCGTCGTGCATCTGGTAATCCATGTCGCTGCCCAGCGTCTTGCCCGATTCCTGCACAAAGCTGTTCCACATGCCGATGTAGTCCGACTGGTAGGCGCCCGGCGCATGGCTGCGGATGAACGCGGTGGCCAGTTCGGGCTGCAGGCCGCTCTTGCGGATCTTGCGCACAAGGCTGGCGGCGGCTTTTTCCGTCAGCAGGGTCTTCTTGGGTGCGCCTGCGGCCAGGCACAGGAACAGCGTGAGCAGCGAGTGCTCGTCTTCGTTGCCCTGGGTCGTCCGGGTCCATGTCTTGCTGGCGGGCCGGGGGGCTCGCCGCCCTCTTCGATCGCATCGAGGCTGCGGTGGTAATGGTCCACCTCGGCCAGCGGGTCGTCCAGCAAGAAGTAGCGGGCGCGGAAGGCACCGGTCGGACGCAGCAGGTTGCGCAGCGGGTTGGCGGCGTCCAACAGCTTGGGCAGGTCGGCCAGCACGCTGGCGCACTGCGCTTGCATCACTGCGCGCAGTTCTGCGGGCACGCCAGCGGGCAGCGGCAGCTGCGTGGGCGCCGCCAGCTTTTTCTTGCGCAGCGCCGTCACCAGCTTCTCCAGGGCCACTGTGTTGGGCCACTCGCCCAGATGCATGGCCCGGGGCGCCAGGGCCTGCATCAGGAGGCCGGTGCGGATGACGGCCTCGGCATCGGCACCGCCGGCTTCAAGCTCGTCGGTGTCGAGGTCGTATTGCTCGGCCAGCCACTGCGCGGCGCGGATGGCCCGGGCAATCTCGCTGCGGCGGGCCAGTTCGGCCTGGTAATCGGTGTAGCTGCGCAGCGACCACACCGCCAGCAGCGGCGTTTGGGCATCGTCATAGCCGGCCATGCCAAAGTTGCTGCTCTCGGGCATGGCGATCAGGCGTCTGAGCATGTCGGAGCCGCCCTTGGAGCGCGACAGGAACGAATGGTCGCGCAGCGAGACGGCGGCCTTGGCCACATCGCCGCCCGTGGTGTCCAGCAAATACAGGCTGATGAGGTTGACCATGCGGTCTCGGGCTTTTTCGAGCTCGGGCCGCAGGAACTCGCTGCCAAAGTAGCGGGCGATCTGCACCATGCCCTTGGGGGCGTCGGCGCAGATGGCGGCCAGCCGGGCTGCATCCAGAATGCCGTGCTGCACGCCGTACACCAGGGCTTTTTCAAAAAACGGGCGGGCGTCGTGCAGCTGCAGTGCGTTGGCGACTGCCACCGGTTGGGCATCAAGGGAAGTCGTATCGGGCACGGTCATGTTGGTATCCATCGCGCTATGCGCTGCTCTCGGGCCTTGCAACTGGCGCGGCCCAAGCCAGGACCGCCGCGCAAGGGCCGCCCCGCCGCGCTGGCGGTGTCCCCCTTCCCCAATTGCGCAGCAATTCGAGAGAAGGGGGAAGGCGCGAAGCGCCACAGGGGGTTGTCATCTAAATCGCGGATTCTTCGTCGGATGCGCGGGCCGCCGGGGTGGCCTTGCCGCGATCGGTATCACTGGTTTCAAACTTGCCGTCGTCTTCCTCGGCCGGCTCGTCACCCTCTTCCAGGCCCATGTCGTGGGCACGCGCCTTGGCACGCAGCACCAGCAGGGTTTCAATGAAGAGGTCGCGGCATTCATAGCGCAGCAGCCAGGCCAGTTGCATCCAGTCGCGGTCGGCCACTTCGTCCTGGTCGATGCGGGGCTGCACGTAGCCGGACGCCAGCAGCTCGTCATCGCTCAAGGTGGGGCCGTAGTCTTCGGTGGCGTCGAAGGTGCCGGTGCGGGCAAAGGCTTCGATGCGGCTCCACTTCTCGGCAAAGTAGTTGGCCAGGGCCTCGCTGCCGCCTTCCAGGTCGCCAATCGCGGTCAAGAACTCCACCGGGTCGGCATCGTCCCGAAAAATGACGGCATTGACCATGTTGCGCAGGTGCGTGTGGGTCAGGTCCTTGTATTGCTTTTCGAGCACCATGGCCCGCGCAAACTGCTCGGGTGTGACCAGCAGGTTGACGACGGACGCCTTGGAGTCGTCGTACTCGCGCATCACGGCCAGCACGTCTTTGGGTGCCAGCTGGTCCAGCACGACCATCAGGGCGTTGTCGCCTTCGGTGTCGGCCAGGTCGGCCAGCGCCGATTCGGCGCCCACGATGTCGCCGGCGGCAATCAGGCTGGTGGTTTTGGTGATGAGAGCCAGGTGGTTCATGTGCGGGAAATCTCGGTCTTGTCAGTCTTTGCGGTCAAAGCCGGCCTCGGCCAGCCAGTTGGAGCTGGCCTCGTCGCGGGTGCGGCTGTTGTGCGGGTCGGCGGCATCGTCGGCGCTCAGGGCGTTGTAGTCATCGTCGTGCTCGGCGGCCTCTTCGTCAGAATCCGGCTCGGCATCGCCCTGCGCGGGTGCCGGGCCAGGCGCGCATGCTGGTGCAGATACTCCAGCCCCGCCGCCACCACCATGAAGGCGGGCCCACCGGGCTCGCGCAGCACGGTTTGAGCCAGGCTGGCGGCCCAGGGTTCCAGCGAGACAGCGCCCGTCAGCGTGCCCCAATCGGGCAGGTTGTCGAGGCCCTGACCGAGCAAGTGCTCCATCACCGAAGGCTTGGCAAAACGGAAGCCCTGGTGAAAGACCACTGCCACCATTTCCGGGGCCAGTTCCATCATTTTCACGAGAAAACCGATTTCAGAGCGCTTTTCTGCCAGCCGCTTGCGCAGCACATCCTTGCCCTCCGAGTCCGAAACCAGGTCATCGAGCTCGGCCTGGTAGGCCGAACGCAGGTCATAAAAGTAAGGGGAAAGTTTCACGAAGGAAGAATGCTCTTGAAATAGGTTTGCCAGATCTCTTGGGCGGTCTGCAGCGGGTCGTCCAGCAGGTTGCGGCGGCGGTTGTCGTCGTAGGCCTGGCGGGCCCCGTCGTCAGACAGCACTTCATAGGCCTTTTGCACGGCCTGAAAGCGCTGCGCTGCGTCGGGCGCATCGTTCTTGTCCGGGTGATAGAACGACGCTTTCTGGCGAAAGGCTTTCTTGATATCGGACAGCGACGCGTTGGCGCTCAGTCCGAGGGCTGCGTAATGGTCAGCGGTCATGCAATGGTGGTGGATAAATGCACAGCTCTGGCCGGGGTGACGGCCTGCACCAGGACGATCATCAACTGCCCAGGCTCACATAGACGTTCTGCACGTCGTCGTTGGCGTCAATGGCGGCCAGAAAGCTTTCGACTTCTTCGAGCTGCTCTGCCGTCAAATTGGCGGGATTCACCGGGTTCTTGGGCTTGTAGCCCAGCTTGGCCGACAGCACGGTAAAGCCCTGCGCCGGCAGCGCACGGCTGACCAGGTCCAGGTCAGTGGGGTCGGTCCAGAACGTGATGGTGCCCTCTTCGTCGCCGGCTTCAAAATCTTGCGCGCCGGCTTCGATGGCGGCCAGCTCCGGGTCGGCGCCGGGGGTGGATGGCTCGGCTTCGATCATGCCCACATGGTTGAAGTCCCAGGCCACCGATCCCGAGGTGCCCAACTGGCCCTTGCGGAACAGCACGCGCATCTCGGGTGCGGTGCGGTTGACGTTGTCGGTCAGGCATTCGACCATCACGGCCACCTGGTGGGGCGCAAAGCCCTCGTAAATCACACGCTCGAATTGCACAGCCTCATCGCCGATGCCAGCGCCCTTCTTGATGGCACGCTCCAGCGTGTCCTTGGGCATCGAGACCTTGCGTGCCTGCTCGACCACGAGGCGCAGGCGCGAATTGCCCGCCGGGTCGGCACCGCCGCGCGCCGCCACCATGATTTCCTTGGCCAGCTTGCCGAACAGCTTGCCTCTGGCGTCTGCGACTTGTGCCTTACCTTTTGCTTTCCACTGGGCGCCCATGGCTGATTTTCCTTGGTGTTGTGGCGCTCCATGAACGGGTTCACTGGCGCCTGATTTTTGTCTGGGGGGCGAATGCGCGCGGAGTTTTCCAGCGAAAACGGGGCGCGCAACCGAACCCTGTAGGTTACCACCCGGCGATTCGCCCTGCCTTTTTGCGTGGCTGCGCGCAACAATGCGGGTTAATCTCTCCGGTACCAGATTTACCGCCCCCCCCAGACCGGCACGGCGTAGAAGACTGCTGCGGCCCACTGGCGAAAAGTGGCGCACCGCGAACCAAACGGAGTTTTTCCCTTGCTCAACACCCTCTGGCTGGGTTTTTTTGTCACCGCGGCCATTGCCGCGCTGGCCCAATGGCTGATCGGCGGCAACGCCCAGATCTTCGCGGCCATGGTCGAGGCCCTGTTTGCCATGGCCAAGCTTTCCGTCGAAGTGATGGTGCTGCTGTTTGGCACGCTCACGCTGTGGCTGGGCTTTTTGCGCGTTGCCGAAAAGGCCGGCATCGTGAACGCCCTGGCGCGCTGGCTGGCGCCGCTGTTTGCGCGGCTGATGCCCGGCGTGCCGCGCGGCCACCCGGCCCTGGGCCTGATGACGCTGAACTTTGCCGCCAACGCGCTGGGGCTGGACAACGCCGCCACGCCCATGGGCCTGAAGGCCATGCGTGCCCTGCAAGAACTGAACCCGCAGCCCGACACCGCCACCAACGCGCAGATCCTGTTTCTGGTGCTCAACGCGTCGTCGCTCACACTGCTGCCGGTGACCATTTTCATGTACCGCATGCAACAGGGCGCGCCCGACCCGACGCTGGTGTTCCTGCCCATTCTTCTGGCCACTTCCGCCTCCACGCTGGTGGGGCTGCTCAGCGTGGCGATGGTGCAGCGGCTGCCCCTTTTCAGCCCGGTGGTGTTGGCCTACCTTTTGCCGGTGGCGCTGGCGTTGGCAGGCTTCATGGCGCTGCTGGCCACATTGAGCGCGGCGGCGCTGGCCCAGCTGTCGTCGCTGTTGGGCAACCTGACGCTGTTTGCACTGGTGCTGCTGTTCGTGGTGGTGGGCGCCTGGCGCAAGGTGGCCGTCTATGAGGCCTTCATCGAAGGCGCCCGCGAGGGCTTTGATGTGGCCAAGGGCCTGCTGCCCTACCTGGTGGCCATGCTGTGCGCCGTGGGGGTGTTCCGCGCCTCGGGCGCCTTGGGCTATGTGCTGGGCGCCATCCGCTGGTGCGTGCAGGTGCTGGGCATGGACGCGCGCTTTGTGGATGCCCTGCCCACGGCGCTGGTCAAGCCGTTTTCGGGCAGCGCGGCGCGCGCCATGCTGATCGAAACCATGCAGAGCCAGGGCGTGGACAGCTTCGCCGCGCTGGTGGCCGCCACCATCCAGGGCAGCACCGAAACCACGTTTTATGTGCTGGCGGTGTACTTTGGCGCCGTGGGCATCCAGCGCGCTCGCCATGCGGTGGCCTGCGCGCTGCTGGCGGAGCTGTCCGGTGTGGTGGCGGCCATTGTGGTGTGCTACCGTTTTTTTGGCTAAAAAACGAGCAAAATGGCGTCTAACGCTTATGGATAAAGCGCAAGCAGCTATCAATTAAAGAGCAAGCTGCCTGCTTTCAGGCCAACGCCTGTTCAAAGTCGGCCAGCAGGTCCGGCAATTCCTCCAGGCCGACCGACAGGCGGATCATGCTGTCGCCAATGCCCATGTTGGCCCGCACCTCAGGCCCCGCTTCCCAGAAGATGGTGTGCGCCACCGGGATGATGAGCGTGCGCGTATCGGCCAGGCCCGTGGCCTTGATGGGCAGTTGCAGACGATTGCACAGCGGCAGGCATTGCGCCGGGTCGCGCAGTTCAAACGACAGCAGCCACGAACCCGCCTTGAGGTGCTTTTTGGCCTGCGCATGCTGTGGGTGCGACTCCAGCAGCGGGTAATGCACGCGCGCCACGGCAGGGTGCTGCTCCAGCCAGCGGGCCAGTGCCAGCGCAGTGGCGCTGGTGCGGTCCATGCGCAGTGCCAGCGTTTCGGCGCCCAGCGCAATCTGGTGCGCAGCGTGGGACGACAAGGTGCCGCCCATGTCGCGCAGGCCCTTCTTGCGCACCTGCTGCAGGCCCCAGCCCTTGGCATCGCCCTTGCGGTAGGCCGGGAAGATGTTGGGGTAAGCGCTCCAGTCGAAAACGCCGGTGTCGGTGACGGCGCCGCCCAGCGCGTCGCCCTGGCCGCCGATGCTCTTGGTGAGGGAGTTGATCACCAGCCCCGCCCCCACCGTGCCCGGGCGAAACAGGTAGGGCGAGGCCACCGTGTTGTCCACCACGTAGAGCAGCCCGCGCTCCTTGCACAGCGTGCCAATGCCTTCCAGGTCGGGCATCTGGGTGCCGGGGTTGGCGATGGTTTCGACAAACACCATGCGGGTGTTGGGGCGCAGCGCGGCAGCCACGTTGGCCGCATCGGTCACGTCCACCGTGGTCACTTCAATGCCCAGGTCGGCCAACGTGCCGAACACGCTGTTGGTGTTGCCAAACACGAACTGGCTGGCCACCAGATGGTCGCCCGCCTTGAGCAGCGTGAGGAACACCGCGCAGATGCCCGCCATCCCGGTGGAGAACACGATGGAGCCATGCCCGCGCTCCATCTGCGTGATCTTGGCCTCCAGCGCCGCCGTGGTGGGCGTGCCCTGGCGCGCGTAGTTGAAGCCGCCCTTGGCCGTGCCCTGAAAGACGGCGATCAGGTCCTCGACCTTCTCGTAGCCGTACTGCACCGAGGTGTGAATAGGCTGGTGGATGGCCCCTTGCTCGGTGCCGCCCAGGCGGTCGGCGTGCACGATCTGGGTGGTGAAACTGTGGTTCTGCGGTGTCGTCATAAAAATCTGCGCTGTTTCTGCGGGGCTACTTACAAGACGGGGCGATCATTACTGGCGCGCCCTGATGCCAGTGCACCCGTGGAACTGGCTTTGCCAGGCCACCGGGTGCGTCCCCCTCCGGGGGAAGGCGCGCAGCGCCTCAGGGGGGCTACCGCTCCGGTGCGATGTGCTCGGCGTAATCGTACAGGGCGCCCAGAATCTCCTGGGTGCGGTCATCGTCTGCGGTTTCCGAGATCTGGTCGATCTCGGTGAACAGCTGCTCCACGGTCCGCGCTCCACCCGCGCCGTCAAACAGGCAGGCGGCGCGGTGCGCCTCCCAGCGCTCGGCCTCTTCGGGCGACAGCGTGTCCGGGAAGTTGCGGGCCCGGTAGCGCCACACCAGTTCGGCCAGGCGCGGGTCATCAAAACCCGTGCGCGTGGTGGCCAGCTTCGCCCCTGACAGGGTGCGCAAATCGTTCAGGTGGCGGCGGTCGCTGTTGCCCACAAATCCGCCATACAAGTCCTGGTCCACGTCGGGCGCAGGCTCGGCCGGGCGGGCAAACACGGCGGGCCAGATGCCGCTCATGTCGGGCAAGGCCCGCGCCATGTCGGCATGCTGCGCCGCCTGGGCCAGGTCGATGCCCCAGCGCTGCGCCAGCGCTGGCGTGAGCGTGTTCACGTTGCCCACCACCATCGGCGATTTGTTCAGGTGGATGGTCTTGATGGGCAGGCGCGTGGTGCCCTCGGCAGGTCGGCCGCCCTGGAGAACATGCGCAGGCGGATCTCGTCGGCGCCCAGCGTGGCCAGTTCGCGCGGGTTGTGGGCGAGGTCCCAGGCAATCAGCTCGTTCTTGTTGGTGGGATGGCTGGCCAGCGGCCACATCACCGCAAGGCAACCACGGTCGGCCGGAAACATGCCCGATACATGCAAAAACGGCCGCGCCGTAAGGGCCGTTGTCGGCAGGCGCAGCTCGGCGGCCACACGGTCCTTCTTGTGCAGCGACAGGGCAAAGTCAAACAGCTTGGGGTTGTGCTGGCGGATCAGCCGCGCCAGCGCAATGGTGGCGCGCACGTCCGACAGCGCATCGTGCGCGGCCTCGTGCACGAGGCCGTTGGCTTTGGAGAGATGTTCCAGCTTGAAGCTGGGCGTGCCGTCTTCCTTGGTGGGCCAATGGATGCCGTCCGGCCGCAGCGCATAGGTCATGCGCACCACATCAAGCAGATCCCACCGGCCGCACTGGTTTTGCCATTCGCGCGCGTAAGGGTCGATGAGGTTGCGCCAGAACATGAAACGCGTGATTTCGTCGTCAAACCGGATGGTGTTGTAGCCCACGCCAATGGTGCCCGTCTGCGCAAATTCGGCCTCGATGCGGCTGGCAAAAGCGTGCTCGGGCACGCCCTTTTCGAGGCACAGCTGCGGCGTGATGCCGGTAATCAGGCAAGACTGCGGATCGGGCAGATAGTCGTTGGCGGGCTGGCAATAAAGCATCAGCGGATCGCCGATTTCGTTCAGCGCGGCGTCGGTGCGGATGGCCGCAAACTGCGCCGGCCGGTCGCGCCGGGTGTTGGCACCGAAGGTTTCGTAGTCGTGCCAGAGAAAGGTGTGAGGGGCCATGGTCGGTAAAGAGACAAAGACAAAGGCAAAGGCAAAAAGAGCGCGCAAGGGCGCTGCCGGCGCCAAGGGTCCACTGTAACCGGGATTTCAATCTTTTTGACCTCCAGCGCTTGCACATCAAGCGCCGACAGCTATCAAAACAGTAGTGAACAAAAAGCCCCCCTCATTGCAGCGCGCCATGTCTGCGGCAAGACACGAGCGCTGCAGCGCGGGACAATGGCGCATGCAAACTACCCAAGCACCTCATTCCTTTCTTGCGCGCACCGCATCGCTTGTGTTGATGCGGATGCCTGCCGCAATGCTGGCGACCATGGCTTTGGCGGGATGCGCCTTAGCACCGGCTCCCGCCCGCCCCCCGGCCACGATGGACACCCCGGCCGCAGCGCAGCCCAGCCCCACTGCCGCCACTGCCGGAGGCACGTCAACCGATGCGGACCACGCGGCAGGCTTTGCCGCGTGGCGCACCGCCTTTGCGGCACAAGCCCTGGCGGGCGGCATTCGACCTGACACGGTGCGCGACGTGTTGGGCAACGCCCAATGGCAACCGCGCGTGGTGGAACTGGACCGCGCCCAGCCCGAGTTCACCCGCACGCCCTGGGCCTACCTCGACAGCGCCGTCTCTGCGCAGCGCATAGCGCAGGGCCAGGCCAAGCTGGCGGAGCACCAGGCAACGCTGGACGCAGCCGCCGCCCGCTACGGCGTGCCGGCCACCGTCATCACCGCCATCTGGGGCATCGAGAGCAATTACGGCAGCAACTTCGGCAGCTTGCGCACCGTGGACGCACTGGCCACGCTGGCCTACGACGGGCGCCGCCGCGCCTGGGCGCAAAGCGAACTGCTGGCGGCCCTGCGCATCATCGACGCGGGCGACATCGCCGCCGACCGCATGATCGGCTCCTGGGCCGGTGCGATGGGCCACACACAGTTCCTGCCCTCGGTGTTCCTGGCCTACGCCGTCGATGCCGATGGCGACGGGCACCGCGACATCTGGGGCAGCATCCCCGATGTGGCGGCATCCACGGCCCACTTTCTGGCCCGCTCCGGCTGGCGGGCGAACGAGCCCTGGGGGGCCGAGGTCCAGCTGCCACCTTCGTTCGACCATGCCCGGGCCGACCTCGGCGTGCGGCAGAGCACGGCGCAATGGGAAGCCGATGGAGTGCGCCCGCTCGACGGCCAGAGGTTGCCAAGCCTCGCCTCAGCCTCGATCGTTAGTCCGGGCGGCGCACGCGGCCCCGCTTTTTTGGTGGGAGCCAACTTCCGCACCATCCTGCGGTACAACAACTCCGTCAACTACGCGCTCGCGGTGGCACTGCTGTCGCAACAGATCGGCGGCGGTGCAGCCATTGCGGGCGCCTGGCCCCGCGACCTGGAGCCCCTGACACGCACACAGATGCAGGCGCTGCAAGAGGCCTTGAACCGCAACGGTTTTTCTGCCGGCACCCCGGACGGCGTGATGGGCCCAGCCACCCGCGCAGGCCTGCGCGCCTTCCAGCGCAGCGTGGGTGTGGCGCAAGACGGTTACCCCACGCAGGAGCTGCTTCAGCGCCTGCAGGCGCCGTGAAGGGCCGCCCGGGGTGAAACGCCCGTCGTGTCGGTCACTGCCAGGCACCAGGTAAAAAAACCCACGGCATACACCGTGGGTTTTTTTGTTTTCAGCGCTATGGGTGAGCGCCCAAGGGCGCAGGCACAGCACTCAATCGATCAATCAATCAATCTGCCGTGGCCTCTTCGGGTTCGGCGGGTTCTGACTTGGCCGAGCGATCCTTCTTGGGCAGCGGCTGGATATCCAGCAGCACTTCGGACGTTTCCACGCCCTTGTCGTCGGTCTTGACGTCGATGTCCACCGTCAGACGCCCACCTTCGGTCAGGCGGCCGAAGAGCAGTTCGTCGGCCAGTGCACGACGGATCGTGTCCTGGATCAGGCGCTGCATCGGGCGGGCGCCCATCAACGGATCAAAACCCTTCTTGGCCAGGTGCTTGCGCAGCGTGTCGGTGAAGGTGACTTCCACTTTCTTCTCGGCCAGCTGGGTTTCCAGCTGCAGCAGGAACTTGTCCACCACGCGCAAGATGATCTGCTCGTCGAGCGCCTTGAAGTTGACGATGGCATCCAGCCGGTTGCGGAACTCGGGCGTGAACAGGCGCTTGATGTCGCCCATTTCGTCGCCCGCCTGCCGCGGGTTGGTGAAGCCGATGGTCGCCTTGTTCATGGTCTCGGCGCCCGCGTTCGTGGTCATGATGATGAGCACGTTGCGGAAGTCGGCCTTACGTCCGTTGTTGTCGGTCAGCGTGCCATGGTCCATCACCTGCAGCAGCACGTTGAAGATGTCCGGGTGCGCCTTCTCGATTTCATCGAGCAGCAGCACCGCGTGCGGCTTCTTGGTGATGGCTTCGGTGAGCAGGCCACCCTGGTCGAACCCCACGTAACCGGGGGGCGCGCCGATCAGGCGGCTCACGGCATGGCGCTCCATGTACTCCGACATGTCGAAGCGGATCAGCTCGATGCCCATGATGTACGCCAGCTGCTTGGCCGCCTCGGTCTTGCCGACGCCGGTGGGGCCACTGAAGAGGAACGAGCCGATCGGCTTGTCGCCCTTGCCCAGGCCAGAGCGCGCCATCTTGACCGCGCTGGCCAGCACCTCGAGGGCCTTGTCCTGGCCGAACACGACACTTTTCAGGTCGCGCTCCAGCGTCTGCAGCTTGCCGCGGTCGTCGTTGGAGACATTGGCGGGCGGAATGCGTGCGATCTTGGCCACGATCTCTTCGATCTCGGCCTTGCCAATGGTCTTTTTGCGCTTGCTCGGCACCATGATGCGCTGGGCGGCACCGGCCTCGTCGATCACGTCAATCGCCTTGTCGGGCAGGTGGCGGTCGTTGATGTACTTGGCGCTCAGCTCGGCCGCAGCCTGCAGGGCCGCCGCAGCGTACTTCACGCTGTGGTGCTCTTCAAAGCGGCTCTTGAGGCCCTTGAGGATGTCGATGGTTTCCTGCACGGTGGGCTCGACCACGTCCACCTTCTGGAAGCGGCGCGACAACGCCGCGTCTTTTTCGAAGATGCCACGGTATTCCGAGAAGGTCGTCGCCCCAATGCACTTGAGCGCCCCGCTCGAGAGCGCCGGCTTGAGCAGGTTGGACGCATCGAGCGTGCCGCCCGATGCGGCACCCGCACCGATGAGGGTGTGAATCTCGTCAATGAACAGGATGGCATTGGGCTTGTCCTTGAGCGACTTGAGCACGCCCTTGAGGCGCTGCTCGAAATCCCCCCGGTACTTGGTGCCCGCCAGAAGCGCGCCCATGTCGAGCGAATAGACCACGGCCTCGGCCAGAATTTCAGGCACATCGTTTTGCGTGATGCGCCAGGCCAGACCCTCGGCAATCGCCGTCTTGCCCACGCCGGCTTCGCCCACCAGCAGCGGGTTGTTCTTGCGACGGCGGCACAGTATCTGGATCGTGCGCTCCACCTCGTAGTGGCGGCCGATCAGCGGATCAATCTTGCCTTCTTTGGCGGCCTGGTTCAGGTTCTGCGTGAACTGCTCCAGCGGAGACGCTTTTTCATTGCGTTCCGAACCACCGCCCTCCTCGCCTTCGGCCTGGTTCTCGGCCTTGGCGGGTTCTGGCGGTTCGCCTTTCTTGATGCCATGGGCAATGAAATTGACCACATCCAGGCGCGTCACGCCCTGCTGGTGCAGGTAGTACACGGCGTGCGAATCCTTCTCGCCAAAGATCGCCACGAGCACGTTGGCGCCCGTCACCTCTTTCTTGCCATTGCCCGTGGACTGCACGTGCATGATGGCGCGCTGAATCACCCGCTGGAAGCCCAGCGTGGGTTGTGTGTCCACCTCGTCAGATCCTGCGACCTGCGGCGTGTTGTCTTTGATGAAGTTCGACAGCGATGAACGCAGATCATCGATGTTGGCCGAACATGCGCGCAGCACTTCCGCTGCGCTGGGGTTATCGAGCAGTGCAAGCAACAGATGCTCCACGGTGATGAACTCGTGGCGCTGCTGGCGGGCCTCAACAAAGGCCATGTGCAAGCTGACTTCCAGTTCCTGGGCAATCATGTGAACTCCTTTGTGCTTGCGTGGAAGGGATAACTGTAGATCGGGATGAGAAACCTGTTATTCAACAGGCTCACTCACACATTGCAGGGGATGGCCGGCCTTGAGCGCGGCCTCCAGCACCTGGTCCACCTTGGTGGCGGCCACGTCGCGGGAATACACGCCGCAAACGCCTTTGCCGTCGAGGTGGATCTTCAGCATGATCTGCGTGGCCTGTTCCCGATCCTTGCTGAAGAACTCCTGCAGCACCACGATCACGAACTCCATGGGCGTGTAGTCGTCATTGAGCATGACCACCTGGTACATCTGGGCGGCTTGGTCTTTTGCGCGCGTCTTTCGAGCACGACCGAACCGCCGTCATCCTGCGCTGGCCGGATCACGGGCTGCGCGGTGGGGGTAGAGGGTGGTTTAGTTGCCATGAAATTCATTCTAGCCATCCAGAGGCATCGCTGCAGCCAGTGTCATCTGATGACGGTCGCGTGTTTTTCAACCGGACCCAGCGCACGAGTGCAGAAAAATCCCGTGTTCATTCATAGATCACGGAGGCAGAGCCCGTGCCAACCTGGGCACTCCAGGCTGCCAGTGCCGCGTCGGTGGGATAAAACCGGCTGGCATCGCCCAGCTGCAGCTCGGCCACCGCGGCGCCCTGCTCGGCCATGCAGCGTACGCCCATGCGAACGCGCAGTCCATGCAGCAGATCACCCTGTTCGGATTCTTCACGGCGCGGAGGAAACTCCTGCACCAGGCGCGGCACATCGGGGGATCTGTCACCCACCACCACATGGAGGTATTTGCCAAACCGCGCGCGGGCCCCGGCCAGATCCCAGACCTGCTGCACCTTCACCCGCAGGCCCCCGCTGAAATGGTCCAGCTGCAGGCGCCCCATCATGACCACGAACTCGTCTTCCTTGAGTTGATTGCGGTAGGTATTAAGCAGGGCTTCGTCGGCCGACGCCTCGATGACACCCGATTTGTCATCCAGCCGGAACAGGCCCAGCTTGCCCCGCTGCCCGTTGATCACGCGAAAGTCGCTGATGATCCCCGCAAGAATCTGGGGCTCGCGGCTGTCCAGCAGCTCGTCGATCTGGGTGCGCACAAAGCGACGCACCTCCTGCGCCACTTCGTCGAATAGATGGCCAGAAAGATAGAAACCAATGGCCGTTTTCTCCTGGGTCAGCCGCTCCTTGATACCCCAGGGCACCGCATCGACCAGGTCTGGCTCCTGCGTGCTCGAGCCATGGGCGTCGTCGCCCATCATGTCGAACAGGCCGCCCTGGTTCACGTTGGCCAGCGTGGCAGCAGCAAAATCAAAGGCGCGGTCGATCGAGGCCACCATGGCGGCGCGGTTGAGGTTGAGCGAGTCAAAGGCCCCGCCTTGATGAGCGCCTCGACGGTACGCTTGTTCAGGCGCGCCTTGTCCACCCGCACGCAAAAATCAAACAGGCTCTTGAACGGACCCGTGGTGGAGCCCTGAGGCCCTTCGCCCCGGCCCTCACGGGCCGCAACAATGGCATCGATGGCCTGCTGCCCCGTGCCCTTGACGGCACCCAGGCCGTAACGGATCACCCTGTCGGTCACGGGCTCGAAACGGTACGTGCCGCGATTCACATCCGGTGGCTCGAAGGTCATTCCAAAATTCTTCTGCGCATCTTCAAACAGCACCTTGAGCTTGTCGGTGTCGTCCATTTCCACCGTCATGTTGGCGCAGAAAAACTCGGCCGTAAAGTGCACCTTGAGCCAGCCCGTGTGGTAGGCCAGCAGCGAATAGGCGGCCGCGTGCGACTTGTTGAAGCCGTAGCCCGCGAACTTTTCCATCAGGTCGAACACCTCGTCGGCCTTCTCCTGGCTGATGCCCTTTTCTGCGGCCCCCTTGCGGAAGATGGCGCGGTGCTCGGCCATTTCCTCGGCCTTCTTCTTGCCCATGGCCCGGCGCAGCATGTCTGCGCCGCCCAGCGAGTAGCCACCCAGCACCTGGGCGGTCTGCATCACCTGCTCCTGGTAGACCATGATCCCGTAGGTTTCAGACAGCACCTTCTCGACCAGCGGATGCGGATACTCCACCACTTCCTTGCCGTGCTTGCGGTTCACGAAGCTCGGAATCAGGTCCATCGGGCCTGGGCGGTACAGTGCGTTCAGCGCAATCAGGTCTTCAAGGCGACTGGGGCGGGCTTCGCGCAGCATGCCCTGCATGCCGCGGCTTTCAAACTGGAACACCGCCTCGGTCTTGCCATCGGAGAAGAGTTTGTAGGTCGGCCCATCATCGAGCGGGATGGTCTCAAAACTGAAGTTCTCCTGGCCCTTGTGGCGCTTCATGATGAATTCGCGCGCAATCTCCAGGATGGTGAGCGTGGCCAGGCCCAAAAAGTCGAACTTCACCAGGCCGATGGCCTCCACATCGTCCTTGTCGTACTGGCTCACGGCCGCCTCGCTGCCCGGCTGCTGGTACAGCGGGCAGAAATCGGTGAGCTTGCCCGGCGCAATCAACACGCCACCGGCATGCATGCCGATGTTGCGCGTCAAGCCCTCCAGCTTTTGCGCCATCTCGATCACGGTCTTGACGTCTTCTTCCTTTTGCACCCGCTCCGCCAGCACGGGTTCCAGCTCCAGGGCGTAATTGTTCTTGTCGCCCTCTTTCTTCGGGTTGGGCGGGTAAGCCAGCGTGTAGGACTGCCCAGGCTTGTTGGGCACCAGTTTGGAAATGCCGTCACAAAACGTGTAACTCATGTCCATCACCCGGCCCACGTCACGTATGGCGGCCTTGGCGGCCATGGTGCCGAAGGTGGCGATCTGGCTTACCGCATCCTTGCCGTATTTGTCCTTGACGTAGTCGATCACACGGTCGCGGTTCGCCTGGCAAAAGTCAATGTCGAAGTCGGGCATCGACACGCGCTCGGGATTCAGGAAACGCTCGAACAGCAGGTTGTATTCGAGCGGGTCCAGATCGGTGATCTTGAGCGCATAGGCCACCAGGGATCCCGCGCCAGATCCGCGGCCAGGTCCCACGGGACATCCGTGCGTCTTGGCCCATTGAATGAAGTCCCCCACAATCAAAAAGTAGCCGGGAAAACCCATCTTCAGGATGGTATTGAGCTCGAACTCCAGCCGCTCCACATAGCGCGGCCGCTGTGCGTTGCGCTTGGCTTCGTCGGGGAATAGAAGCTTGAGGCGGTCCTCCAGCCCTTCGAAGGAAACGTGGCGGAAGTAATCTTCCACCGACAGCACCTGCCCATTCACGGGCGGGATGGGGAAATTGGGCAACTGCGGCTTGCCCAGCACCAGGCTGATGTTGCAACGGCGGGCAATTTCAACCGAATTGGCCAGGGCGGCAGGCAGGTCCTCAAACAGCGCCTGCATCTGTGCTGACGACTTGAAATACTGCTCGCGCGTGAACTTGCGCACGCGCCGCTGGTTGCCCAGAATTTCACCTTCGGAAATGCAGACCCGGGCCTCATGGGCCTCGTAGTCGTCGGCGGTGGCGAACTGCACGGGATGCGTGGCGACCACCGGCAAATTGAGCCGCGCAGCCAGCTGCACTGCGGCCACGACATGGGCCTCGTCATCGGCACGACCCGCCCGTTGCACCTCCACATAGAAACGGTGCGGAAAGATGCCGGCCAGCCGCAGCGCCAGACTCGCCGCCCCGACGTCATCGCCTTTCATAAGAGCTTGCCCACCGCGCCCGCCTGGGCGCCCGAAATCGCGATCAATCCCTCTCCCAGTTCCTGCAACCACTCCCAGGTACAGATGGCCTGGGCTTTGACCACATTGCGGGTCCAGGCGCGCGCCAGCAATTCGGAGAGGTTCAGATAGCCCTGGCGCCCCTGCACCAGCACCAGCATGCGCGAGGGCGCCGCCCCCGCCTCGCCTTCCAGAAGGATTTCAGCGCCCAGAATCGGCTTGACGCCTTTGCCGCGCATTTCCTTGTAGAACTTGATAGCGCCAAAGAGATTGTTGAGATCGGTAATGGCCAGCGCAGGCTGGCCATCCCTGGCCGCGGACTTGGCCAGGTCATCGATGCGATTGGTGCCGTCAACGACGGAAAACTCAGTGTGCAGGCGCAGGTGAACAAACATGGCCCCATTGTAGGAAGCCCGTCCGGCCCGGCACCTGAAATGGCCAATTTAAGCGCGCAAAGTGCAGCAGCCATGGTCGGTACAATGCCACCGTCGGTTGGAGTTCCGCCGCAGGCCAAGCCGCACCAGATCGGTGCAGCAGTCATTGCAGCGCCTGACCAGACACACGTTCACCTTTTGCCTGAAAGCTGCCTGCAATGCTGCGTGCCCCCCTGCCTTTTATCACTGCCCTGCTGACCGCCGGCCTGCTCGCGGGCTGTTCCAGCACTCCGGAAGACAAGACAGCGGGCTGGAGCCCCAACCGCATTTACTCGGAAGCCAAGGACGAGCTGAGCAGCGGCGCATTCGACAAGGCAGTGCCTTTGTTCGAAAAGCTGGAGGGCCGCGCAGCGGGCACGCCGCTGGCCCAGCAGGCGCAGCTGGACAAAGCCTATGCGCAATACAAGTCTGGCGAAAAGGCGCAGGCCATCGCCACCCTCGACCGGTTCATGAAGCTGCACCCCGCCAGCCCCGCACTGGATTACGCGCTGTACCTGAAAGGCCTGGTCAACTTCAACGACAACCTGGGCCTCTTTTCGTGGATTTCGCAGCAGGATCTGTCCGAACGCGACCAGAAAGCGGCCAAGGACTCCTTCGAGTCGTTCAGCGAACTGGCAACCCGGTTCCCTGACTCACGCTACGCCAAAGATTCGCGCCAGCGCATGACCTACATCGTCAATTCGCTGGCCCAGTATGAAGTCCACGTCGCGCGCTACTACTACCAGCGCGGCGCCTATGTGGCAGCCATTGGCCGTGCCCAGGCCTCACTGGCTGACTACCAGGGTGTGCCCGCGCTCGAAGAGGCCCTGTACATCCTGATCCAGTCCTACGACGCCCTGGGCATGACCCAGCTGCGGGACGACGCCCGCCGGGTCATGGAGGCTTCGTACCCCCAAGGCGTCTACGCGACGGGCAGCGTCAAGACCAAGTCGAATCCGTGGTGGAAGTTCTGGTAAGCGTATCCAGCGCTGCCTCGAACGCCTCGGGACTTTCAAGAATGCGCATGGGCGGCAATGCGCGCATCAGCCGTTTGCCGTAGCCCATCGTCACCAGCCGGATGTCGCATACCACCAGGATGCCCCGGTCCGACTCCCGCCGGATCAGCCGCCCCGCACCTTGCTTGAGCGCCACGGCGGCCTCCGGCACTGCAAGCATCTGAAACGCTCGTCCGCCAGCGGCCTCGATACGCTGGGTGCGGGCCTCCACCAGCGGATCGCCAGGGGGCGGAAAGGGCAGCTTGTCAATGATGACCAGTTGCAAGGCATCGCCTGGCACATCAAAGCCTTCCCAGAACGAGGCCGACGCCACCAGCACGCAGCCGCGCCCTCCGCTCAATGCACCGTCGCGAAAGCGCTCCATGAGGTGGCGTTTGGGCCAGTCTCCCTGCACCAGCACCTCCAGACCGTCAGGGCTGCTGCAACAGGCTTGCAAAGCATCGCCGATAACGCGCAGGGCCCTGAGTGTTGTGGTCAGAACCAGCGTATGCCCACCCAGACGGCTGGCGGCCGCTGAAGCCAACTGGGCCACGGCGATGCTGTGCGCGGGATCGGATGGCTTTGGCAAGTGCCGAGGCACGTACAACGCGGCCTGTGCGGCATAGTCGAACGGACTTTCCACGCGCAAGATCTCGGCATCCTGCAAGCCACAGCGCTCGGTGAACCATGTCAGAGCGGCATCGTCGCCCAGGGTTGCCGACGTGAAAATCCAGGCCCGCCCGACATGCTGCGAAGGTTGGGGCCACTCCTCGTCCGTGGCCTCGGCCGGAGCAGCAAGAAAGCGGGTTCGCATGGCCTGCGCAATATCCAGCGGCGACTCCACCAGCCGCAGTTGCCCCCCCAGCTCCACCCAGCGCACCGCATCAGGGCTGCACGGCGCAGCAAAGCGACCCAGGCGCGCCAGGATTTCCGCGCCCCGCTCATACAGGCGCATGAGGTCAGGGGAAGTTTCGCTGAACTGGTCCAGAGCTTCCAGGGCTTGCGCGCAGGCTACGGACAGCTGTCGAACAGCGTCATGCCAGCCCCCGGGCACAACGGCTTCAGGCACCTCGCCTGTCCAGCGCAGCTTGGTGCCGGCAGTACTGCTCGGCCCCACGGCAATCCGCAGATCGGCAGCGGCCCGATCGATACGGCCCGCCAGGGTGCTCCAGTCCGCAAGGCCACGGGCATGCTGCAAACCCGCAGCCAGAAGGTCACGCGAAAAATCCAGCAGCTGCCCGTGGTCAGTTGCATACCCAGGAACTGCACGCCGATTTCATTGATCTGGTGCGCCTCGTCAAACACCACGACCCGCACGGTCGGCAGCAACTCGGCCATGCCCGACTCCCGCACGGCCGCATCGGCAAAGAACAAATGGTGGTTGACTACCACCACATCGGCAGCCAGCGCTTCACGCCGGGCGAGGTTCACATGGCACTGGCGAAACCGGGGGCACGCCGTGCCCAGGCAGTTGTCGCGGGTGGATGTAATCAGGGCAATGACGGGTGAGCGCTCGTCCAGGCCCGGCAACTCGGCCAGATCACCCGAGCGCGTGCTGCGCGACCAGACCTCCACCTTCGCCAGCACCCGCTGCATGGCGCGATCCTGCGGCATGACATCCTGGCGCGCCTGCTCCATGCGATGCAGACACAGGTAACTGCCCCGTCCCTTGAGCAGTGCCGTGCGCACCGGCATGGCCAGGGCAGAGACCAACTGAGGGAGATCCCGGGAAAAAAGCTGGTCTTGCAAGGCCTTGGTGGCCGTGGATAGCAACACCCGCTCGCCGCTGAGCAACGCAGGAACCAGATAGGCGAAGGTCTTGCCAACGCCCGTGCCAGCTTCCACCACCAGGGGGCCACCCCGCTCAATGGTCCTGGCGACCGCGTCGGCCATTGCGATCTGACCATCGCGCGCACGGTAATGTGCGTCCATTCGCGACAGCACTCCATCGGGTCCAAATGCCGCATGCACGGCTTCCACCAAGCTCATCACGCGGGCTCTTGGGGCTGCAGCGCGCGCTCCAGACGGTCGATTTCGTCGCGCAGGGCCAGGCGGCGCTTCTTCAGGCGCCTGACCAAAAAATCGTCCGGCATTCCTTGCAGCGTTCCCTGGTCGATGCGGGCATCCAGATCAGCATGGGCGATGCGCAAATCAATCATCTGGCGCGGCAATGAGTGGTGGTTCGATTTCAAGACGTTGGCGGTGCGATGCACTCATGGGCATGGCAAAAATGCCACACGCGAGCGGATAATACGCGCTCTGGCACCCCTCCCTGAGGGGGATTTGCGCCGCCGCCCCCACAATCACCAGCATGACCAAAGCGTTCCGCCTTATCGCCTCGACCGGCATCCACAAGGGTGACCGCGAATACCAGCAAGACCAGGTGGCCCTGATCTCCCACGACCGCTACAACGGCTGCGTGCTGGGTGTCGTTGCCGACGGAATGGGCGGGCGTAGTGGCGGGCGCAAGGCCTCCGACCAGGTGATGATGACGGCCCGCCAGTTGTTCGAGCGCTACTCGCCAGAGACGGACGACCCTGCGGCCATGCTCAAGAACATGGTGGAAGAGGCACACATCGTCATCCGCCTCACTGCCATTTCCTCCGAACAGGAACCCCACAGCACGATTGCGGCGTTTTTGATCAACCCGCGCGGTGACTGCCACTGGGTTCATGCGGGCGATTCGCGCATCTATCACTTCGAGGGTGCCCGGCTGACCTTTCGCACCAGCGACCACTCTTATGTTCAGGCCCTGGTAGATCGCGGCGAGCTGACCGAAGCCGAGGCCAACATCCATCCGCATTCCAACATTCTGGTGGGCTGCCTCGGCACCGAAAGCGACCCGCCCATCACCACCCACACCATCCAGCAATTGCAGCCAGGCGATGTCCTGTTGGCCTGCAGCGATGGCGTGTGGCACTATTTTTCGCCCACCGAACTGGCCTCGGTGGTGGATTCACTGTCGCCGCGCGAGGCGACCGAATTCCTGATCGACAAGGCACGCTCGCGCGCACGCGGCGGTGGCGACAATCTGTCGCTGGTCGTCGTGAAAATCGAAGCCCTGGTCGAGGAAAAGAAAATCGGGCGACTTACCCCGGTATCCACAGGCAGCACCTGAAACGCACAGGCCCAACCCGCACGCGCTGGAGCGCGTGCACCCCGTCAAACATCCCCACTCAGGGCTGAACGGGAGGTAGCCCCGAAGATGCGGGCAACGAAGCCGTTGGCTTGCGCCCCGCAGCAGCGGCTTCGGCCTGCATTTTCTGCACCCGTTCGCGCCGCTCCTGCGCCGCTTTCACATTCTCGGCATGGCGGGCACGCGCAGCAGCTGCCCGTTGGGCGCTTTCCTCGGCACGCTGGGCCCGATTCTCCGCACCCGACTGCTCACGCGTGCGCTGCTGCTGCGCCCGCTGTTGCGCCTCACGCTGATGCTGGGTGCGCATTTCCTCCACACTGGCGGGAGCAGGACGACCCGCCCCGCGGGCTGAGCCTTGGGGTTGCGAACGGTCCGGAGCCATGCGCTGCTTTTCTTCAATCGAACGCAGGCGCTCTGCGGCCTTTTCCTTGCGTTCCGCGTCATTGAGCCGCAGCTCGCGAGCCCGCAGTTGAAGCTCGGCATTGCGTGCCTGGGTCCGCACGTCCCGAAGGCAGTCTTCCACCGCGAAGCGGCGATAGCACGCCGTTTCATCGCTTTTTTGGGTTGCGGCAATAGCCTGCCGCTCCTGGTGGATGCGTTCGCGTTCAGCCTGCCGCTCGGCCCGCGCTGCGCTGTGACGGTGCTCTGGCGGCACAGAAGCTGCCGACTGGGCCATGACTGGCCCGGCGACCAGGCCTACCAGAGCCCAAACTGCCCATGCGTTTTTCTTCATTACGTCAGTCCCGTGTCGACAGTGCGGCGATCGAGTGCGAGAAACTCCTTGGACTGCATCTCATGGAGCCGTGACACCGTTCGCGGAAACTCGTGTGCCAGCGGCCCATCGGTGTACAGCTGCTCTGGTGGCACGGCGGCCGACAAGATGAGCTTGACCCGCCGGTCATACAGCACATCCACCAGCCAGGTAAAGCGCCGCGCAGGCGAGGCCATGTTGACGGGCATATAGGGCACATCCGACAGCAGTACCGTGTGGAACTGCGTGGCGATCTCCAGGTAATCATTCTGCGACCGGGGGCCACCGCACAGCGTTTTGAAGTCAAACCACACCACGCCACCGGCCTTGCGCCGCGCCCGGATCTCGCGGGCCTCGATGTGCAGCACCGGGTCTTCGTCATGCACCTCGGCCAGCTGGTCGAAGGCCGTGTTCATTTCAGCGTCGGCCTCGGGCCCGAGCGGCGTGTGGTACAGCTTCACCTGCTCGAGCGTGCGGCGCCGGTAGTCGGTGCCGTTGTCCACGTTCACCACCTCCAGCTTTTCGTTCAGCAACGCAATGGCCGGCAGGATGCGGTCACGGTGCAAGCCATCAGGGTAGAGCTCATCGGGCTTGAAATTGGAGGTGGTGACAAAGCCCACCCCGTTGTCAAACAGCGCGGCCAGCAAGCGGTGCAGGATCATCGCGTCGGTGATGTCGGCCACATGGAACTCGTCGAAGCAGATCAGCTTGTAGCGCTTGGCGATGCGCGCACCCAGCACATCCAGCGGGTTCACCGTGCCCTGCAGGCCAGCCAGCTCGCGGTGCACCTCGCGCATGAACTCGTGAAAATGCAGGCGCACCTTGCGCTTGAGCGGCACGGCATTGAAAAAGCAATCCATGAGAAAGCTCTTGCCGCGCCCCACCCCGCCGTACATGTAAACGCCGCGCGGAACTTCAGGGTGGTTGATGATCTTCTTGAGGGCGTTGGAGCGGCGCGACTTGTATGCGGCCCAGTCCCGGGCGCAGCGCTGCAAGGCGTCCACCGCACGCAGCTGTGCCGGATCGCTCTGAAAGCCCTTGGCGGCAAGCTCTCTGAGATAGGTCTGTTTGACAGTCACGTTGAAGTTGCCCTGAAACTATGCAGCTATTAAATAAATAGCTGCTAGCGCTTTATACATAAGCGCTAGCAGCCAATTTGACGCAAAGAATCAGAAGTTCAGCGTGCGTTTGTCCACCGCCAGGGCGGCTTCCTTGGTCGCTTCGCTCAAGCTGGGGTGCGCGTGGCAGATGCGGGCGATGTCTTCCGCGCTGGCCTTGA
Organism: Acidovorax carolinensis; assembly: GCF_002157145.1. Lineage (NCBI taxonomy): Bacteria > Pseudomonadati > Pseudomonadota > Betaproteobacteria > Burkholderiales > Comamonadaceae > Acidovorax > Acidovorax carolinensis. The sequence continues at coordinate 1,869,121 of NZ_CP021361.1, read as the reverse complement.
ACTCCATGGCCACCACGGCCTCGGAAATCAGCTCGCTGACCTGTGGCCCCACCATGTGCACGCCAAGGATTTCGTCCGTTTGCGCATCGGCCAGGAACTTGACCATGCCCGTCGTGTCGCCCAATGCGCGCGCGCGGCCATTGGCCAGGAACGGGAAGGTGCCGGCCTTGTACTTGACGCCATCGGCCTTGAGCTGCTGCTCGGTGCGGCCCACCCAGGCGATTTCGGGGCTGGTGTAAATCACCCAGGGAATGGTGTTGAAGTTGACATGCCCGTGCTGGCCGGCCATGCGCTCGGCAACGGCCACGCCCTCTTCCTCGGCCTTGTGCGCCAGCATCGGGCCACGCACCACGTCGCCCACGGCCCACACGCCGGGCAGGTTGGTCTTGCAATCGCCGTCCACGGCGATGGCGCCGCGCTCGTCGAGCTGCAGACCCACGGCTTCGGCATTCAGGCCGATGGTGTTGGGAACGCGGCCGATCGAGATGATGAGCTTGTCTGCATCCAGTGTCTGGGCTTCACCCTTGCTGTTGGTGTAGGCGATGCTGACGCCCTTCTTGCTGTTCTTGATCTCGCCGACTGTCACGCCGAGTTCGATCTTGAGCCCCTGCTTGTCAAACGCCTTCTTGGCTTCCTTGGCGATTTGTTCGTCCACGGCACCCAGGAAGGTTGGCAGGCCTTCGAGCACGGTCACTTCCGCGCCCAGGCGGCGCCAGACCGAACCCATCTCCAGGCCGATCACGCCCGAACCGATCAGGGCCAGCTTCTTGGGCACGGCGCCCATGCGCAGCGCACCGTCGTTGGACAGGATGTTCACTTCATCAAATGCCGCGCCGGGCAGCGCACGCGCATTGGAGCCGGTGGCAATGATGATCTGCTTGCCCACCAGGGTCTCTTCGGCAGCGCCGGCCACCTTGATCTCGTAGCCGCCGCCATCGGCAGCCTTCACAAACGAGCCACGGCCGTGGAAGAAGCTGACCTTGTTCTTCTTGAACAGGTACAGGATGCCGTCGTTGTTCTGCTTCACGACGCTGTCCTTGCGGGCCACCATCTTGGCCACGTCCATCTTCACGCCCGTGGCGGTGATCCCGTGGTCGGCAAAGTGCTTGTTGGCGTGCTCGAAATGCTCGGACGACTGCAACAGCGCCTTCGACGGAATGCAACCCACGTTGGTGCAGGTGCCGCCGGGAGCCGGGCCGCCCTTGTCGTTCTTCCACTCGTCGATACAGGCCACGTTCATGCCCAGCTGCGCTGCACGGATGGCAGCAATGTAGCCGCCGGGGCCGCCGCCGATCACGACGACATCAAATTGTTTGCTCATGGGGAAATCTCACTCGGTCAGTTGGTGAAAGACCCACCGACGGGCTCCAGCACAGGCCAGGCCACATGGGTGGGTCGATGCTTTCAGCGCTCAGCGCTTAGATGTCGAACAGCAGGCGCGAGGGGTCCTCCAGCGCGTCCTTCATGGCCACCAGGCCCAGCACGGCTTCGCGGCCGTCGATGATGCGGTGGTCGTACGACATGGCCAGGTAGTTCATCGGGCGCACCACGACCTGGCCGTTTTCGACCACGGCGCGGTCCTTGGTGGCGTGCACGCCCAGAATGGCCGACTGCGGCGGGTTGATGATGGGGGTGGACATCATCGAGCCGAAGGTGCCGCCATTGGAGATCGAGAACGTGCCACCGGTCATTTCTTCGATGCCCAGCTTGCCTTCAGCGGCCTTCTTGCCGAATTCAGCGATCTTCTTCTCGATTTCGGCAAAGCTCATCTGGTCGGCGTTGCGCAGGATGGGCACAACAAGGCCACGGGGCGAGCCCACGGCAATGCCGATGTCGAAATAGCCGTGGTAGACGATGTCGTTGCCATCGACCGAGGCGTTCAGCACCGGGTACTTCTTGAGCGCATGCACGGCGGCCTTCACGAAGAAGCTCATGAACCCGATCTTCACGCCGTGTTCCTTGGTGAACGCATCCTGGAACTTCTTGCGCATGTCCATCACCGGGGCCATGTTCACTTCGTTGAACGTGGTGAGGATGGCGTTGGTCGATTGCGACTGCAGCAGACGCTCGGCCACACGGGCACGCAGGCGGCTCATGGGCACGCGCTGCTCAGGGCGGTCACCCAGGTTCTGAGCCGACGAAGGTGCCGAAACCTGGGGCAAAGATTTGGTTGGAACGCCCGTGGGAATTGCGCTGGCAGCTACAGATTTTGCAGCCCCCGCAGCCACAGCCCCGAGCACGTCGCCCTTGGTCACGCGGCCATCCTTGCCCGTGCCGGCCACGGCCGACACCGACAGGTTGTTGTCGGCCAGCAGCTTGGCAGCGGCGGGCATGGCCACGTCGGCCTTCGAACCGCCGGTGGCAGCAGCGGCCACGGCCACAGCGGCTGCAGGTGCCGCAGCCGCGGCGGGCGCTGCAGCGGCAGCAGGCGCGGCGGCCCCGGCCTTGCCTTCGGTGTCGATCTTCGCGATCAGCTGTTCGGCCACCACGGTGGCGCCGTCGCCCTGGACGATTTCTGCCAGCACGCCTGCAGCGGGTGCGGGCACTTCCAGCACGACCTTGTCGGTTTCGATCTCGATCAGGATCTCGTCCACAGCCACCGCGTCGCCGGCCTTCTTTTTCCAGGTCAGCATGGTGGCCTCAGCCACGGATTCGGACAGTTGCGGTACTTTGACTTCTACGATAGCCATATCAATTCTTTCGGAATGGGGTTTTGTTCTGGAGAGGGTTTGCCGGCCTTACTTGGTCAGGACAAAACCCTTGAGCTTGGCAAACGCGCCTTCGACCAGCGCCTTTTGCTGTTCCTGGTGCAGGTGCGAATAGCCCACGGCAGGCGAAGCAGACGCTGCACGGCCGGAGTAGCCCAGCTTCTGGCCATCGAGCATGTTCTCGTGGATGTTGTGCTGGATGAAGAACCAGGCGCCCTGGTTCTGCGGCTCATCCTGGCACCAGACGATGTCCGTGGCGTTGGGGTACTTCTTGATCGCCGCGGCAAACGCCTTGTGCGGGAACGGATAGACCTGTTCAACGCGGATGATCGCCACATCGGTCACCTCGTTCTCGGTGCGCTTTTTCACCAGGTCGTAATAGACCTTGCCCGAGCAGGCAATCACGCGCTTGACCTTGTCGGCCTTCTTGTCGATGGCCTCGTTCTGCTCGGGGATCACCGTCTGGAAGCTGCCCTTGGTGAACTCGGCCAGCGGCGAGGTGGCATCCTTGTTGCGCAGCAGCGACTTGGGCGTGAAGATGATCAGCGGCTTGCGCAGGTCGCGCACCATCTGGCGGCGCAGCACATGAAAGATCTGGCTGGCCGTGGTGGGCTGCACGATCTGCATGTTGGCGTCGGCCGCCAGCTGCATGAAACGCTCCAGACGCGCGGAGCTGTGCTCGGGCCCCTGGCCTTCGTAACCGTGCGGCAGCATCAGTGTCAGGCCGTTGGCACGGCCCCACTTCACCTCGCCGGAGGCGATGAACTGGTCGATCACCACCTGCGCGCCATTGGCAAAGTCACCGAACTGGGCTTCCCAGACAACGAGCGTGTTGGGGTCGGAGCCCGCGTAGCCATATTCGAAGCCCAGCACGGCTTCTTCGGACAGGATGGAGTCGATCACGACGAACGGCGCCTGGTTCTCGGCCACGTTCTGCAGCGGCACATAGGTGCCGGTGTCCCACTTCTCGCGGTTCTGGTCGTGAATGACGGCATGGCGGTGCGTGAAGGTGCCACGGCCCGAGTCTTCGCCCGACAGGCGCACCGGGTAGCCGCTGGCCACCAGCGAGGCAAAAGCCATGCTCTCGCCCATGCCCCAGTCCACATTGACTTCGCCACGGCCCATGGCGGCGCGGTCGTCATACACCTTCTTGACCAGCTGGTGCGGCGCAACGCTGTCCGGAATGGTGGTGAGCTTTTCCGCCAGACGCTTCCATTCGGTCAGCGGAATGGCGGTGTCTCCGGCATCGGTCCACTTCTTGCCCAGGAAGGGCGACCAGTCCACCGCGTACTTGCTCTTGAAGTTGGTCAGCACGGGATCAACGGTGTGCTTGCCAGCGTCCATGGCGGCGCGATAGGCCTTGACCATGTCGTCGCCCAACGTCGCACCCAGGCCCTGGGCCGCCAGCTTGTCGGCATACAGCTTGCGCGTGCCGGGATGGGCGGCGATCTTCTTGTACATCAGCGGCTGGGTCAGAGCAGGCGTGTCCTGCTCGTTGTGGCCCAGCTTGCGGAAACAGGTGATGTCCACCACCACGTCCTGGCGGAACTCCATGCGGAACTCCAGCGCGAGTTGCGTGGCCAGCACCACGGCTTCGGGATCGTCGCCGTTGACGTGCAGCACCGGCGCCTCAACCATCTTCACGATGTCGGTGCAATAGACGGTGGAGCGCATGTCGCGCGGATCGGAGGTGGTGAAACCGATCTGGTTGTTGATGATGATGTGCACCGTGCCACCCGTGGTGTAGCCACGGGTCTGGGCCAATGCCAGGGTTTCCTGGTTGACGCCCTGGCCGCCAAAGGCGGCATCACCGTGCACCAGCACGGGCAGAACCTGGCTGCCCTTGGGATCGGCTCGGCGGTCCATGCGGGCGCGCACCGAACCCTCCACGACCGGGTTCACGATTTCAAGGTGCGAGGGGTTGAACGCGAGCGACAGGTGCACCGGGCCCCCAGCAGTGGACACGTCGGAGCTGAAGCCCTGGTGGTATTTCACATCGCCCGCGGGCAGGTCTTCGGGTGCGGTGTGGTCGAATTCGGCAAACAGGTCCTTGGGCATCTTGCCCAGCGAGTTCACCAGCACGTTCAGACGGCCGCGGTGGGCCATGCCGATCACGATTTCCTGCACGCCCTTGGCGCCAGCCGACTGGATCAGTTCGTCCATGGCAGCAATGAAGCTCTCGCCGCCTTCGAGCGAGAAGCGCTTCTGGCCGACATACTTGGTGTGCAAAAAGCGCTCCAGCCCTTCGGCGGCCGTCAGGCGATCGAGGATCTGGCGTTTGCGATCAGCGTTGAACTGGGGCTTGCTGCGGATGCTTTCAAGCTTTTGCTGCCACCAGCGCTTTTGCGCCTGGTTGGTGGTGTACATGTACTCGGCGCCAAGGGTGCCGCAATAGGTTTCATGCAGCGCATTGAGCAACTCGCGCAGCGGCATCTTGTCCTTGCCGAAGAAAGTGTTGCTCGTGTCGAACACCGTTTCCTGGTCGGCGTCGGTGAAGCCATAGAACGACGGCTCCAGCTCGGGAATGGCGGGGCGCTCGGTGCGCTTCAGGGGGTCCAGATCGGCCCAGCGCTGGCCCACATTGCGGTAGGCGGCAATCAGCTGTTGCACGGCGGTGCGCTTGCGGCCCATTTCGGCGTCGGCACTCGCAACGACCACTTTGGTGCCGCCTTGCTTTGCGCGCTCCGCAAAAGCGTTGATCACGGGGAGGTGCGGAACGTCCCTGGCGTTGGAACCGTCGACAGCGGGAACATGCTGCAACGCATCAAAATATTCGCGCCAGGTGTCGGGCACGCTGCCAGGATTGGCAAGATAGTTTTCATACATCTCTTCGACGTAGGGCGCATTGCCGCCGAAGAGATAGGTGTTGCCTTGGTAGGCTTGATAGACGGATGTCGTATCGCTCATATTCCGCTGACCTCCGCTTCCCTTCGGGAAGCATTAGCTGGTTGAGAAACCTTCCGCGACACGGCTGGACCGATTGGCGGATGCGACTGTGGCTGGGGAAGGGCCTTTGTACGGGGCGTATTGTGCCACCGAACGCCCGGGTGCTCCAGCCGGCAGCCCCGGGGGATACCCGCCTGGCGGCACCTCTGTCATGGGCCCGTCATTCACTCGCGTACAGTGCGGGCATTCCATCTGCCGCCCGACAACGCCCATGCAACCATCCTCCTTTGAGAACCGCGTGTTCCTGATTCTCCTGACACTGGTCACGCTCGCCTTCGGCGCGATCCTGTGGCAGTTTCATGGTGCGGTTTTCTGGGGCGTGGTGCTGGCGATCCTGTTTGCGCCACTGCACCGCCGGCTGCTGCGGCGCATGCCCGGCAGCCCCAACCTGGCGGCCCTCGCCACCCTGGGGCTGTGCCTGGTGGTTGTCATTTTGCCCATGACCCTGATCGCTGCATCGCTGGTCCAGGAAGCCACCGGCATCTATGACCGCCTCAAATCAGGCCAGCTGAATTTTGGCCAGTATCTGCAGCAGATCATTGCCGCCCTGCCCGCCTGGGCCGCCGGCCTGCTGGACCGGTTCAACCTCACCACCCTGGGCGAGCTGCAGGAAAAGCTGTCGTCCTTCGCGGTGCAGGCCAGCCAGTTTGTTGCGACCAAGGCGCTGAACATCGGGCAGAACACGCTGGAGTTCGTGGTGGGCTTCGGCGTCATGCTGTACCTGCTGTTCTTTCTGCTGCGCGACGGCGCCGCGCTGGCCAAACGCATCGGCCACGCCATGCCGCTCGACCACGAGCACAAGCGCCAGCTGGCCGACAAGTTCACCACCGTCATCCGGGCCACCGTCAAGGGCAACATCGTGGTGGCAGCCTCGCAAGGGGCGCTGGGCGGCCTGATTTTCTGGATTCTGGGCATTCAGGGGCCCGTGCTGTGGGGCGTGGCCATGGCGTTTCTGTCGCTGCTGCCCGCCGTGGGCGCAGGTCTTGTCTGGGGGCCGGTGGCGCTCTACTTTCTGGCCACCGGCGCCGTCGCGCAGGGCGTGGTACTCACCTTGTATGGCGTTGGCGTGATCGGGCTTGTGGACAACGTGCTGCGCCCCATTCTCGTGGGCAAGGACACCAAGATGCCCGACTATGTGGTGCTGATCTCCACACTGGGCGGCATGGCGCTGTTCGGGCTGACCGGGTTTGTCATCGGCCCTGCCATTGCGGCATTGTTCATTGCCAGCTGGGACTTGTTCGCTCCGCCCAATTCGCCGGCCATCCCGCCCGGTCCGAAGCGCTGAACCGGGCCGGGCACTGCGGTTTTCTCCAGAAATTGCGCTGAATAAAGCTATGAATTAGATAGCTTTTACCGCTTTACCCATAAGCGCTGCAGGCCATTTTTACTTGAAAAATTGGTTGCAGGCCGCTCATGCGCGATGCACCGCCTAACCATATGCGCAAACCTTCGTTGGCTTGGTGCGCATCCAAACCTACGCTGCAGCCTTCGACCTGTTTCCCCTTCGAAGGACTGCGCACCATGACCTTAGCCACCAGCCGCCGCTCGGCGCTGAAAACCCTCACCGCCCTGACCGCCGCCAGCTGGGGCCTCGCCGCCTGCTCGCGCCCCGATGAGCAGGCCGCATCCACCGCTGGCGCCACCGCACCGGCGGCGGCCAGCAGCAGCAAGATCGTCGAATTCCTCTATCCCGACAACCCCTCGTTCGACCTGATCTACCTGGCCGACCGCCTGGGCTATTTCGAGGGCACCAGCACCCGGCCCAAGTACGTGGGCAAGGTGGCCGCGCCGCAGATCATTCCGCTCGTGGGCACGGGCGACATCCACTTTGGCGCGCGCATGGTGCCGCTGGTGATCTCGGCCATTGCCAGTGGCGCCGACATGAAGGTGGTGGCCGCAGGCGGCAAAACGCTGCAGGAAGCGCCCCACATGAAGTACTTCGTGAAAAAGAGCTCGGGCATCCGCCAGCCCAAGGACCTCGAAGGCAAGACCATCGGCTTCAACAGCTTTGGCGCCTGCGCCGAGTTCGTCACCAAGAAATACCTGCGCGAGCACGGCGTGGACGTGAACAAGATCAACTTCATCGTGGTGCCCGACAACCAGAACGAGCAGGCCGTGGCCACCGGCAATGTGGACCTGGCCATCATCCACCCGCCGCACTCGGGCGGCGCCGAAGCCAACACCGACCTGCTGCGCCTGTGGAGCGATTTCGACCTGGACGGAGGCCTCGGCGGCATGTCGCCCTACAGCGTGAACGGCCAATTTGCGCGCGAAAACCCGCAGGCCGTGCGCGACGTGGTGGCCGCCCTGGCCAAGGCAGGCAACTGGGTCAACGCCAACCCCGAGGAGGCCCGCAAATACACGGCCGAGCGCATCGGAATGGACCTCAAGCATGTGGAGCGCTACGCCTATGTGGACAACCAGCTCATCACCGAGCCGCCGATCCAGTACTACATCGACATCCTGCAGGCCGAGGGCAAGCTGGCCCCCGGCAAGGTCAAGGTGGCCGACGTGTACACCAACGAATTCAACCCGCACGCCAAGGGCTGACCCCATGAGTGATGCCAAGATCGTGGCGCGCGGCGTGCAGATGGACTTTCAGGTCCGCGACGAGCTCGGCCAGAAAAAGACCATTTCCGCGCTGAAGAACTTCGACCTGGACGTGCGCCCCGGCGAGTTCTTCACCATCCTCGGGCCTTCGGGCTGCGGGAAATCCACCTTTCTCAGCATGCTGGCTGGCCTGTCGCGCAAGACCGGCGGCAGCATCACCATCGACGGCCGCCCCGCCGAGGGCATCAACCAGCACCAGGGCGTGGTGTTCCAGGGCTACGCGCTGTTTCCGTGGCGCACGGTGCTGCGCAACATCGAGGTGGGGCTGGAGATCCGCAAGCTGCCCAAGGCCGAGCGCCGGCGCACCGCGCAGGAGTTTCTGGAACTGGTGGGGCTGGAAGGCTTCGGCCACCGCTACCCGCACGAGCTGTCGGGCGGCATGCGCCAGCGCGTGGCCATTGCGCGCTCGCTGGCCTACAACCCCGACCTGCTGCTGATGGACGAGCCCTTTGCCGCGCTCGATGCGCAGACCCGCGAAATCCTGCAGTCCGAGCTGCTGCGCATCTGGGAGCTGCACAAGAAAACCATCGTCTTCATCACGCACAGTCTCGACGAGGCGATCTACCTGTCGGACCGCATCGCCGTGATGACGCACCGGCCCGGCCGCATCAAGGCCATCCTCGACGTGCCGCTGCCGCGCCCGCGCGCCCCGGAAATCCGCAACTCCACCGCATTTGTGCAGTTGCGCCAGCAAGCCTGGGAAATCCTGCGCGACGAGGTGGCCTTTGCCAGCAACCACCGGCAAGAGCCCCTGGCCCCGCTGGTGCCCACCGCGCCGGACTTTCGCCTGGCCCTCACCGGATTTGCCGTATGAACACTTCTGCCATTTCGACCGCCGGGCCGGCCCCGGCACAACGCCCTGCCCCGCACACCGGCCTGCTGCACACCCTGCGGCGCGGCCTGGAACGCAGCGCCTGCATCGTGCTGTTTCTCGCCGTGTGGGAGCTACTGCCCCGCGCGGGCTGGGTGAACCCGGCGTTTCTGAGCCCGCCCTCCGACGTGGTGCGCGCCATCGCCACCCTGGTGGACAACGGCCAGCTCTGGAAACATGTCACCGCCAGCCTGCAACGCTCGCTGGTCGGCCTGCTGCTGGCCATCACCAGCGGCGTGGGCCTGGGGCTGCTGATGGGCGCCATCCAGCGATTTGAAGCCTTTGTGGATCCGCTGCTGCAACTGTTTCGCCAGGTGTCGGCGTTTGCGCTGTTTCCGGTGTTCCTGCTGTTCCTGGGCATTGGCGAGTCGTCCAAGGTGGCCATCATCTTCTGGGCCGCATTCTGGCCGGTGCTGCTTAACACCATCGGTGGCGTCAAGCAGGTGGACAAGCTGCTGGTGCATTCGGCGCTGTCGATGGGGGCTTCGCGCAGCTACATCTTTTTCAGGGTGGTGCTGCCGGCGGCCTCGCCCTCGATCTTCACGGGCATCCGGCTCGCGGGTGCCTACTCGATCACGGCGCTGGTCGCGGCAGAAATGATTGGCGCCCATGCCGGGCTGGGCTTTCTCACCCTGAACGCGCAGGAAATCTTCCAGATCCCCACCATGTACGCGGGCATCCTGCTGCTGGCCTTGCTTGGGCTGGGCCTGAACTATGCGCTGGCCCTGATCGAAGCCAGGCTCACCGGCTGGCGCAAAGGGCTGGAGTTCCATGGCTGAGGCCGGTGCATTGCCGCCAGACAAAGCCACGCGGCCGCGCACACCGTGGCGCCGGGCGCAAGCGCACGGGTGGCTGGCAGCGCTGATCGCATTGGGTGTGGCCGGATGGGTGGGCCTGTCCAGCCCACCAGCGGCCGCACACCGGTGGCTGCATGCCTTGGCGCCAACCGCCTTCACGCTGCCCGCACCCGGCCCCTTGCTGCTGCAGGCGCGCGAGCGCGGTGTGCTGCGCGTAGGCGTGCGCGAATATCCACGCCCGTCCCCGCCCGGCGATCCGCAGCCCGCTGAGCCCGACAACTACGACGCGGGCCTGGCCCGGCACATTGCGCAGCAGCTGGGCGTGGCGGTGCAACTGGTGGGCCTGGCCCCCCAACAGGTGGCAGCGGCCACGGCGGCAGGGCAGGTGGATCTGGTGCTGGCGGGCAGCCCGAATGGCCAGGCAGCCGCGCCGGCCACCTTGCGCGGCACGGTGCCCTATGTGAAGGGGCCGGGCCGCATCGTCGTGCTGCGCAAGAGCCCGCTGGAGCGCCCGGCCCAGTTGGCCGGTCAGAACGTATGCGTTGCCCTGGGCAGCCCCTACGCCCAGCCCCTGCGCGAGCGACTGGGCGCACGCCCGGTGCATTTCCGCTCTGCCGTGCATGCCGTCAGCGCCTTCATGGCCGGCGAATGTGCGGCGCTGGCCGAAGACGAAGGCCTGCTGCAACGGCTACTAGCGCAGACCGAGTGGCGCTTTTACCGCGTGTTCGACGATGCCATCGCGCCCGCGCCTTCAGCCCGGGTGCTGCTGGCTCAAGCCGACCCCGATTCGGCCCGTCACCTTGATGCCCTGCTGGACCAGTGGCGTGCCCAGGGGCTGCAAGCGCAGGCCCGGCTGCAACGCACCAGCGAAGTCATGCTCGAAGTGGCCCTGCTGCAGGACGGCGCCATCTGCCACTGAGGGGCCTTGGCCCCACTTTTTCTCCCCGCCCCCGTCTTTTCTTTTCGACCATGCCTTTTGACCTTACCGACCTCCTGCACACCCTGCGCCAAACCGCCGTTGAACGCGACCGCCAGGGCGGCCACGCCACCTTCGAAAAGGCGCAGATCCGCGAAGCCGGCCTGCTGCGCCTGGCCATTCCCCAAGAACACGGTGGCCTCGCGCTGCCCTGGCCAGACATCTATCGCCTGGTGCGCCAGCTGGCCGCAGTGGACAGTTCCCTGGCCCACCTGCTGGCCTTTCACCAGCTGCAGGTGGCCACCGTGCTCATCTACGGCAATGCCGAGCAGCAGCGCCGCTGGCTGCGCCGCACGGCCGATGAGCAAGGCTGGTGGGGCAATGCCCTGAACCCGCGCGACACCCGGCTGCTGGCCGAGGGCGAGGGGCCGAGCTTTGTGCTTGATGGCACCAAGGGCTTTTGCTCCGGCACGCGCGGATCGAGCTACATGACGGTGTCGGCCCGCCACCCCGATGGCGACCAGCCCGTGCTGGGCATCCTCGCCACGCAGACGCCAGGCATTTCGGTGCAGGAAGACTGGGACCCCATCGGCCAGCGGCAGACCGACAGCGGCTCGGTGCGCTTTGACCGGGTGCTGCTGGCGGGCGCTGATGTGATGCGCGACCACCACACGCCCCCCACCGTGTTCCACACCCTGCGCAACTGCCTGGCGCAGCTGGTGCTGGTAAACCTGTACCTGGGCATTGCCCAGGGCGCGCAGCAGGAGGCCCGCCAGTACGCCCATGCCGAAGGCCGCCCCTGGATTGCCGCCGCAGTGGATCGCGCCACCGAAGACCCCTACCTGCTCAACCGCATGGGCGACATGCAAGCCCAGATTGCCGCCGCCACCGCCCTGGCCGAGCGCGCATCGCAGGCGGTGCAGGCCGCCTGGGAGCGCGGCCAGTCGCTGACCGCAGCGCAGCGCGGCGAAGTGGCCCTGGCCGTGGCCGAAGCCAAGGTCATTGCGCACCGCGCGGGCCTGTTTGCCAGCCAGGAACTGTTTGAAGTGGTGGGCTCGCGGGGCACCCGCGCCAGCCTGGGGTATGACCGCTTCTGGCGCAACGTGCGCACGCACACCCTGCACGATCCGCTGGACTACAAGCTCCAGACCTTGGGCCGCTGGGCCCTCAATGGCGAGCTTCCGCAGCCTGCGAACTACAGCTGAATAATGGCGGGCCAGCCCACAGCACGGGGGCCAGCCCGCCGGGTCCTCAGGCCGCCTTCACCGCATGGGTATAGCGACTCTCGGGCCGGGCCAGCCCAAGATTTTCGCGCAGCGTGCTGCCTTCGTAGGCGGTGCGAAACAGGCCACGGCGCTGCAGCTCGGGAATGACCAGGTCCACGAACTCGTCCAGTGACTGCGGCAGCACGGGGGGCATCACATTGAAGCCATCGGCTGCGCCATTTTCAAACCACTCCTGCATGCGGTCGGCAATGGTCTCTGGCGTGCCAATCACCACCCAGTGGCCGCGCGCACCCGCCAGGTATTCATAAAGCTGGCGCAGGGTGTAGCCCTCGCGCCGCGCCAGCTCGATCACCACATGTGCGCGGCTGTTCACGCCCTTGGGTGGCTCGGGGTAATACGGCGGCGGGGCATCCAGGTCCCAGCGCTGCAGCTCGTCGAGTGGCCAGAATGGTGCCAGCGTTGCCAGGCCCACCGAGGGGTGAATCAGCGCCTGCAGCTCCGCCCACTTGGCCTCGGCCTCTTCCTGCGTGCGGCCGATCACCGGCGAGATGCCGGGCAGCACCAGCAGTTCTTCGGGCCGGCGGCCGTACTTGGCCATGCGCCCTTTCACATCGCTGTAGAAAGCCTGCGCTTCGGCCAGGCTGGTCCAGGCCGTGAAGATGGCCTCGGCCGTGGCGGCGGCCAGCTCCTTGCCGTCTTCCGACGAGCCGGCCTGCACGATCACCGGGTAGCCCTGCGGCGGGCGCTCGATGTTCAGCGGCCCCTCCACCTTGAGATGCTTGCCCACGTGGTTGAGCTTGTGCAGTTTCTGCGGGTCGAAATACACGCCCGAGGCGCGGTCGCGCACAAAGGCATCGTCGTCAAAGCTGTCCCACAGGCCCTTGACCACGTCCACGAACTCATGGGCGCGCTCATAGCGCACGGCGGGGTCGGGGTGGGCCGCCAGGCCGAAGTTGCCGTGCACCGAATCGGCGCTGGTGGTCACCACGTTCCAGGCGGCGCGGCCCTTGCTGATGTGGTCGAGCGAGGCGAACTTGCGCGCCAGCAGAAACGGGTCTTCGTAGGTGGTCGAGGCCGTTGCGACAAAGCCGATGTGCCGCGTCACGGCCGACAGCGCGGCCCACAGCGTGACGGGCTCGAAATGCGACATGCGCCCCTGGCGACTGAACGATTCCTCGTCGCCCGTGTGCTTGATGCCGGGGCTGTCGGCCACGAACACCTGGTCAAACAGACCCCGCTCGGCCGTCTTGGCCAGCGCGATGTAGTGGTCGATGTTGATACCGGCGTCGGCCTGCGCACCGGGGTGGCGCCACGCAGCGATGTGGTGGCCGGTGGCCATGATGAAAGCGCCGAGGCGCAGCTTGCGTTGGGTCATCGGGGTTCCTTGAGCGAAGAGGGTCTTGAGGCAGCCCGGCCCGCTGCAAAGGGGGCCGGCTGTTGCCACGTTACCCAGCCCCCGCGCGCTGTGAACGCAGAATTTCGAGGAACCATATGCGCACGGCGCAGACTGGACGCCACTGCATTCACAATTCCTCCCCCCCCACCGGGCCGCCTGGCATCCCCACGCATCGACCGCTACCGCCGCTCCTACGAAGGCATCGAAAACCCGCGCGAGGCCATGCAGGCCTCCCTGGACTGGGCGTTCGGGCTGGTGGAGCGGCTGGGCGCGCGATGGCACTTACGGGTTCCGGGTGATCTGAAGCATTTATTTTGATAGCTGCCCGCGCTTTATCCATATGCGCTAGCGTCAATTTCATTTGATTTTCTGCTGTGCAGAAGCATCCTTGCGACCGAGGCGAACACCGCCCCTTGACAAGACACTGTGATTAAAATCAGTGCCTTGCCGAGGCGGCCCCATGACGGCACAACTCCCCACCCCCCTTCCCATCGCCCTCACCCGCTTTCACCGCACGCGCCTCATGCAGATCTGGCGCTCGGCCGGCTGGCCGTGCAAGGACGGGCTGGAGATCGATCTGCTGGCCGCCGGGCTGATTGCGCCGTACCAGACGCCCGAGGGGTTTGAGACGCTCAAGCTCACCGATGAAGGCATCCGCACGCTGGCCCTGGCACGCCAGCGCAGCGTGCGGGCGCTGAGTGCCCACGACCGCCTGGCGCAGAAGTTTGCAGCACAGCTGCTGACGGCCGGGCGCATTGTGTGGACCGAGCTGTCGCTGCGCGCAGTGATTGAAGGAGGCCCGTCTCCTGCCACGACAACCGCGGCGCCCCCCGGCGCAGCGCCTGACATGCCCCCGTTGTGGAGCGACGACGAAACCCCCGCCTCGCGCACCGCCGCCAACGTGTGGCGCATGGCGCGGCCCGACCTTTTTTCAGTGCGCAATACCTCGGTGCCCGCCTACCTGCAGCCCATGGTGCACGAGATCAAGTACAGCCGGGCGGACCTGCTGTCGGACCTGCGCCACGGCGCAAAGCGCCAGGCCTACCAGTGGCTGTGCGAGGAGTGCTATTACGTGTTCCCGGCCGGCGTGGCCGAGGCGCACGAGATACCCGAGCACTTCGGCATCTGGGTGCTGCACGGCGGGCTTGACGATGGCCATTTCGAGATGCTGCGGCCCGCGCGCCATGCCCGTTGCACCCTGCCCTTTGCCGTGTGGATGGCCCTGTGCAAGGCCACACCGCTGCGCAGCGAGCGCGATCGGGCCCAGGCCCACCTGGGCGGGCCCGCCGCTGGCGAACTGCCGCCGGACGACAGCGGCCCACCCGGCGCCGACACCCCATGACCTACACCGTGGCGGTGCGCGAGCTGTGCGAGTTCACGGCCAAGCAGGGCGACCTGGACCTGCGCTTCACGCCCGCCCCCACCGCACTGGAGGGCATGGCGGGCCACGCCGTGGCCGCAGCGCGCCGGGGCGCGGGCTACCGGGCCGAGGTGGCGCTGAGCGGCAGCTACCAGACGCTGCAGGTGCGCGGCCGGGCCGATGGCTACGACCCCGAGCGCCAGCGCATCGACGAGGTCAAGACCTTCAAGGGCCGGCTAGACCGCCAGCCGGCATCGCACCGCGCGCTGCACTGGGCGCAGGCCAAGGTGTATGGCTGGCTGCTGTGCCAGCAAGAACAGCTGGCGCACATCGACGTGGCGCTGGTTTACCTGGACGTGGGCACCCAGCAGGAGACCGTGTTCACTCAGCGCTGCGCCGCCGACGACCTGCGCCAGCACTTTGAGGCGCAGTGCCAGCGCTTTATCGCCTGGGCCGCACAACAGATGGCCCACCGCACGGCGCGCGACGCGGCGCTCACGGCGCTGACCTTTCCGTTCGGCGGCTTTCGCACCGGCCAGCGCCCACTGGCCGAAGCCGTGTACAAGGCCGCCACTGCCGGCTGCTGCCTGCTGGCACAGGCGCCCACGGGCATTGGCAAGACCATGGGCACGCTGTTTCCGCTGCTCAAGGCAGTGCCTGCGCAGCAGATCGACAAGGTGTTTTTTCTGGCGGCCAAGACCTCGGGGCGGCAGACGGCGCTCGACGCCCTCTCGCGCCTTTCCGACCGCGCCCCCGCCCTGCCGCTGCGGGTGCTGGAGCTGGTGGCGCGCGACAAGGCCTGTGAGCACCCGGGCAACGCCTGCCATGGCGAATCGTGCCCGCTGGCCCAGGGCTTTTACGACCGGTTGCCGGCCGCACGCGCTGCCGCCGTGGCGAATGGAGAAGCCGGTGGCACCGCGGCGCTGCACCAGGCCCAGGTGCGCAAGGTGGCGCTGCAGCACCAGGTGTGCCCCTACTACCTGAGCCAGGAAATCGCGCGCTGGGCCGATGTGGTGGTGGGCGACTACAACTATTACTTCGACCTGGGCGGCCTGCTGCACGGCCTGACCCAGGCCAACCAGTGGCGCACCGCATTGCTGGTGGACGAGGCGCACAACCTGGTCGAGCGCGGCCGCAAGATGTACACAGCCGAGCTGCGCCCGGCTGCCCTGGCCGAGGCCCGCCGCAGCGCCACCGCTGCGCGCCATGCCCCGGTGAAGAAGGCGCTGGACAAGGTGCGCCGCTGCTGGGTGGCACTCGACAAGGCGCAGGCCAGCGCCTACGCGGTCCACGACACCTTCCCCGACAAGCTGCTGGCCGCGCTGCAGCAATGCGGCAGCACGCTGACCGAGCACTTCACCGACCACCCCACCGAGCCCGACGCGGCGCTGCAGGCGTTCTACTTCGACGCCCTGCACCTGGTGCACATGGCCGAGCTGCTGGGCGCGCATTCGATGGTGGACATCACCCAACCCACCCATTCCTACAACGGCAAAGCCACCACGCCGGGCGATTCCACCCTGTGCATCCGCAACGTGGTGCCCGCGCCGTTTCTGCAGCCGCGGCTGGCGGCCGCGCACACCAGCACGCTGTTCTCGGCCACGTTGCAGCCCGCGCGCTACTACGCAGACCTGCTGGGGCTGCCGGCAGACCATTGGTGGGTTGACGTCGAATCGCCCTTTCACGCCGCGCAGCTGCAGGTGCAGGTGGCACGCCACATCTCCACGCGCTTCCCGCACCGCGCCGCATCGCTGCATCCCATCGTGGCGCTGATGGCCCGGCAGTTCCAGGCGCGCCCCGGCAACTACCTGGCATTTTTCAGCAGCTACGACTACCTGCAGCAGGTGGCGGCGCTGTTTGCGCAGCGTCACCCCGAGGTGCCCCACTGGTGCCAGACACGCCGCATGCTGGAGGCCGAGCAGCGCGCGTTTCTGGACCGCTTCACCCCCACCAGCCAGGGCATTGCGTTTGCCGTGCTGGGCGGCGCATTTGCCGAGGGCATCGACCTGCCCGGAAAGCGGCTCGTCGGCGCCTTTCTGGCCACGCTGGGGCTGCCGCAGATCAACCCGGTCAACGAACAGATTCGCGAGCGCATGCACGCCCTGTTTGGCGCGGGCTATGACTACACCTACCTGTATCCCGGCCTGCAAAAGGTGGTGCAGGCGGCGGGGCGCGTGATACGCACGCCCAGCGACGAAGGCGTGGTGCACCTGATGGACGACCGGTTCGGGCACGCGCAGGTGCGGGCGCTGCTGCCGCACTGGTGGGGGCTCCACCCACGGGCGGGCACGCCGGTCCCGCGCCAGGACCTGGACGGGCACGCGCCATTACCCCTGCCGCGCCCCGCCTCGAAAATATCAATTTGATAGCTGCTGGCGCTTTTCTGCAAATCGCCAGCAGCCATTTCGACTCAGAAGTTCTCTAACCGGTTCTCTGGCGCCCGCAAACCCTCGTTGGCGCTCAGGGTGTAGGCCGCGTGCCCGGTGCGCAGCACGCCGCGCTGGCGACCAAGGAAATCAGGTTTCGGTATGTCCCGCCTTGCTCAGGCTTTGCTGCACGGCCTTCTCCACCGCCTCGCGCGTGAGCGTGGGCACGAAACTCTCGATGAAGTGATAGGCATAGCCGCGCAGCCATGCCCCTTTGCGCAGGGCCAGCCGCGTGAGGTTGACCTCGAACAGATGGCCGGCATCGATCATGCGCAGATGCCGGTCGCGCTCGGGGTCCACGGCAATCGAGGCGACGATGCCCACGCCCATGTCCAGCTCCACATAGGTCTTGATGACATCGGCATCCATGGCGGTGAGCACGATGTCGGGGGCCAGCCCCTCGCGGGCAAAGGCCTCGTCGATATGGGCGCGGCCCGTGTAGCCGAGTTCGTAAGTGATGATGGGGTATTGCGCCAGCTGCTCCAGCGTGACCGGTTCGCTCTGCTGCAGCAGCGCATGGCCCGGTGGCACGACGATGCTGTGCGTCCAGCGGTAGCAAGGCAGCGTGACCAGCGCGTCGTAGCCTGCCAGCGCCTCGGTGGCCACGCCGATGTCGGCCTCACCGCTGAGCAGCATCTCGGCCACCTGGCGTGGCGAGCCCTGGTGCAGGTGCAGCGAAACCTGCGGGAACAGCGTGCGAAAGTCGCGCACCACCTGCGGCAATGCATAGCGCGCCTGCGAATGCGTGGCCGCCACCGACAGGCGCCCCTGCGCGCTGGCGCTGAAATCCTGCCCGGCCCGGCGCAGGTTGTCCGACTCCAGCAGCAGGCGTTCGACGATGGGCAGCAGGGTTTCGCCGGGCGGCGTGAGGCCCGTGAGCCGCTTGCCGGCGCGCACAAAGATCTCCACGCCCAGCTCTTCCTCCAGCTCGCGGATCTGGCGGCTTACGCCGGGCTGCGAGGTGTGGAGCATGGCCGCCACCTCGGTCAGGTTGAAGCCGCGGCGCACGGTTTCGCGCACGGAGCGCAGTTGCTGAAAATTCATGGGTCCCAATGAGGAGGCCCCGCAATGCAGGGTCTTTACTATTATTTTTATAGCTGCCAGCGCTTACCTATCAAGCGCGAGCAGCCATTTTGACTCAAACCGTGTTACAGCTTGGCGATCGACACCTCGGTGGATTTGACGAGCGCCACCACGTCCGAGCCCACCACCAGGGCCAGATCGTCCACCGAGCGGGTGGTGATGACCGAGGTGACGATGCCCCACGGGGTTTCGACATCGACTTCGGAGACGACATCGCCGCGAATGATCTCGCGCACTTTGCCCATGAACTGGTTGCGTACGTTGATGGCTTGAATGGACATGGGGTTCTCCTTGATAAGTCCGTTGAAAAAATTCAGTCAGTGAAAGCAATAAAAGAAAAATCAGACTGCCCAGCGCAAGCCGTGCGCGGGCACGCCGGGCCATGCCGATTCGTGCGCCGGCTCACCCTCGGGCTTTTGCAGCACGCGGTCGAGAATGCGTTTTTCGATGGCGGCAAACGCCGCGTCGCCATGCGAGCGGGGCCGGGGCAGGTCGATGCGCTGGTCCAGCGCGATCTGGCCGTCCTCGATCAGGATCACGCGGTCGGCCAGGGCCACGGCTTCCTGCACGTCGTGGGTGACCAGCAGCGCGGTGAAGCCGCTGGCCTGCCACAGGCCTTCGATGAGGCGGTGCATCTCTATGCGGGTGAGCGCGTCGAGCGCACCCAGGGGTTCATCGAGCAGCAGCAGGCGCGGGTTGTGCACCAGCGCACGGGCCAGGGCCACGCGCTGGCGCTGGCCGCCCGACAGGCGCGCCGGCCATTCGCCCAGGCGGTCGCCCAGGCCCACGCGGGCCAGCACGTCAGCGGCCGCGCTGCGCCGCTCGGGCGGCAGCCCCAGGGCCACGTTGTCGGCCACGCGCTTCCAGGGCAGCAGGCGCGAGTCCTGGAACATGATGCGGGTGTCCTCGCTGAGGCCCGCGATGTCTTTGCCGTCCAGGCGAATTGCACCGCCTGAGACGGATTCAAGCCCCGCCACCAGGCGCAGCAGCGTGCTCTTGCCGCAGCCGCTGCGGCCCACGATGGCCACGAACTGGCCGGGTTCGATGGTGAGCTCGGCCTTCTTGAGCACGTCGCGGGCGCCATAGCGCTTGTCCACGTTGCGCACTTCCAGGCGCACGCCTTGGGGCTGCAGAGATGAATGAATGGTCAAAATGGCCTCCTGCGCTTATAAATAAAACGCTAGCAGCTATAAAAATAGGAGTTATCAGGCTCAATGATTGCAATGGGCGCTGCCCCATGCGCGGGACTCCGCGCAGCGGCTCAGGGGGCTCCATACCCTGGATGCCAGCGCAACCAATAGCGCTCGAGCCCCTTGGCAAACAGATCGGCCAGCTTGCCCAGCAGGGCATACAACAGGATGCCCACGAGCACGATGTCGGTCTGCAAAAACTCGCGCGCATTCATCGTGAGATAGCCGATGCCGGCCTGCGCAGAGATGGTCTCGGCCACGATCAGGATCACCCACATCAGGCCCAGCGAGAAGCGCAGCCCCACGAGGATGCTGGAGAGCGCGCCGGGCAGGATGATCTGCTGGTAGAGCTGCCAGCGGCCCAGGCCGTAGGTGCGCCCCATCTCGATCAGGCCGGGGTCCACATTGCGGATGCCGTGGAAGGTGTTGAGGTAGATCGGGAAGAACACCGACACGCTGATGAGGAACAGCTTGGCCGACTCATCGATGCCGAACCACAGGATCACCAGCGGGATGAGCGCCAGCGCGGGGATGTTGCGCACCATCTGGATGGTCGAATCCAGCAGCGTCTCGAACAGCTTGACCGAGCCGGTGAGCAAGCCCAGCAGCAGCCCCAGCCCGCCGCCGATGGCCAGCCCGGCCAGCGCGCGGCCTGCGCTGACCTGGACGTGCGTCCACAGCTCGCCCGACGCGGTCAGTGTCCAGGCCGCCTTCACAACGTCCACCGGCGCGGGCAGCACCCGCGTGGAAAGCCAGCCCAACGACGATGCGATTTGCCACAGCACGATGAGCCCCACGGGCACGGCCCAGGGCAGGAGGCGCTGCGCGACATTGGCGATAAAGCGGACCAGCGGCGCCGGGAGCAAAGGCCCATCGATAGGCAGCTCAACGGGGTCCGCCACAGGTGATATCTGCAGCTCTCGGGTGGTCTGTGTCATGGCGATATTTCCTGTTCGTAATCGGGCTCCAGGAACTCCAGCTGGTTGCCCGCCGGGTCCTTGACGTAAAAGCGCAGGTAGCCGGGCAGCGCGCGGTTTTCCACCAGCGCCAGCTCGGCCTGCAGCAGGCGGTTGCGCAGCGCGGGCAGGTCCTGCACCTCAAAGGCAAGGTGCGACACCGCGGGCGCGGGCTGCCACTGCTCAATGGGCACCAGGTCGATGCGCTGGGTGCCCGCCGCAAAGCGCAGCGTGTTGCCCGCATGCAGCCGCACCTCGCTCAATCCCAGCAGGCTGGCATAAAAGCGCCGGATCGGCGCCTCGGCACCGGCCGGAAAGGCCAGTTGGACATGGTTGATGGACTGGATGCTCATGGCGTGGCTCCTGTGGTGCTGCTTCAGCTTTGCGATGCGCGCGGCACAAAGTCGTTGGCCACGGTCTCGCCAAAGGGGCCCAGCGGATTGCCGCCCGTGAGCTTGTCGCGCAGCTTGAGCGGCAGCAGCGGGAACACGAGCTCGGCAAAGCGATAAGCCTCTTCCAGATGCGGGTAGCCCGACAGCACAAAGGTGTCCAGGCCCAGCGCGGCGTATTCCTCGATGCGCGCGGCCACCGTCTGCGGGTCGCCCACCAGCGCCGTGCCCGCACCGCCACGCACCAGGCCCACGCCGGCCCACAGGTTGGGGCTGATCTCCAGATCCTTGCGGCTGCGCTTGACACCACCTGCGTGCAACGCAGCCATGCGGCGCTGGCCCTCCGAGTCCATGCGCGAAAACACGGCCTGGGCGTGCGCCACCGTGGCGTCGTCCACATGGCTAATGAGCTCTTCGGCCGCCTGCCAGGCCTGCGCGTCGGTCTCGCGCACGATGACGTGCAGGCGAATGCCGAACTTCACGGTGCGGCCGTGTTTTGCCGCACGGGCGCGCACATCGGCCACCTTCTTGGCCACTTCGGCGGGGGCTCGCCCCAGGTCAGGTAGGTTTCCACCTGCTCGGCCGCCAGGTCGTGGGCCGCATTGGACGAACCACCAAAATACACGGGAGGGTGCGGATGCTGCAGCGGTGGGAACAGCAGCTTGGCGCCCTTGACCGACAGGTGCTTGCCTTCGTAGTCCAGCGATTCACCCTGGTGGCTGCGCGCCAGGATTTCGCGCCAGATGCGGATGAACTCGGCCGACTGCTCGTAGCGCGTGGCATGGTCCAGAAACACGCCATCGCCCTCCAGCTCCGCCTGGTCGCCACCGGTCACCAGATTGATCAGCAGCCGGCCACCCGACAGACGGTCAAAACTGGCCGCCATGCGCGCCGCCAATGCGGGCTGGTGCAGACCGGGGCGCACCGCCACCAGGAACTTGAGGTTCTTCGTGACCGCAATCAGGCTCGATGCGATCACCCAGGGGTCTTCGCAAGAACGGCCGGTGGGGATGAGCACGCCTTCGTAGCCCAGGCTGTCGGCAGCCACCGCCACCTGCTTGAGGTAATCGTGGCTGAGCTGGCGCGCGCCCTTGGCGGTGCCGAGATACCGGCTGTCGCCGTGGGTGGGAATGAACCAGAAAATTTGCATGGAACAGGTCTTTCAGTACGAGATGGCAAAGCCGAACTGGGGAGCACGACGCACCAGGCGGCGCTGCTGCACGCTCAGCCCCCAGGCAACGGCCGTCACACACAGAACACGCTGCAGTTGTGCGTGCAATGCAAAGGGCATGGGCGCTGGCATGGCGGGCTCCTTGGGCAGTGGGGGTTACAGCAGATCGACCGGCGCGGCGTGCAGCAGGTTGAGCTTCTTGGGAATGAGCTTGAGGTCGAAGAAGGTGTCGGCAATGGCCTGCTGCTCGGCCAGGATGTCGCGGGTGACGGGCGCCGTGCCGTAGCGGGCGCGGCTCAGGTACAGCTCGGTGATGCCCTTGTCCAGGCCCAGCACCGCAGACAGCTCGGCGGCTGCAGCCGCCTTGTTCCTGGAAATCCAGGTGTCAATGGCATTCACCTCCTCGATGGCAATGCGCAGCACATCGGTGTTCCTGGTCGCGAAATCGCGCGAGGTGAAGTAGTACTGGCGGTTGTTGACGACGCCCGTGGCATCAGCCAGCAGGCGCGCGTCCAGCGTTTTTTGCGCGGCGGCCAGGAACGGGTCCCAGATGATCCAGGCGTCCACCGCGCCCCGTTCAAAGGCGGCACGCGCATCGGCGGGGCCAGGAAAACGGATTGCACGTCGCTGTACTTCAGGCCGTTTTTCTGCAGCAGCTTGACCAGCAGGTACTGCACATTCGAGCCCTTGTTGTAGGCCACGCGCTTGCCCTTGAGGTCGGCCACGCTGCGGATGGGCGAATCCTTGGGCACGATCACGGCCTCCAGCGCGGGGCGCGGCACCGTGGCGCCCGCATAGACCAGCGGCGCACCGGCGGCCTGGGCAAAGATGGGCGGCGCCTCGCCCACGTCACCAAAGTCGATGGAGCCTACGTTGAGCGCTTCGAGCTGCACGGGCCGGCGTTGAACTCTGTCCAGGTGACTTTCACGCCCAGCGGGGCCAGGCGCTTTTCGAGCGTGCCCCTGCCCTTGAGGATGGAAAGCCAGCCCTTTTGATGGCCCACGCGCAACACGCGGCCAGTCGCCTGGGCATACGCCGTGGCGCCGGTGGCACCCAAGGCTGCGGCGGCCAGGCTGGAAAGAAGAACCTGGCGGCGGCTGGAAGAGAAATGCGTTGTCATGGTGGTGTGTCTTTCTGCAATGGCGGGATTCGAAGAAGAATGGCGTGGGCTTTCGTCAGGCCCCGGCGGCAGGCACGGCGGGCACCACCGGCATCAGCAGGAAGGCGCCAATGACCACCAGCGACGCCACCACCAGCAGGGCGATGCCCAGCCAGCGCAAGGCATCGCGCAATCCCAGGAGTTTTGCCGGTGCGTGCACTGGCGCAAATGAAACGGATGGAGTTCGGGACATACAGAGCACCTTTTCTTGCGGGCAGGCAACAGCCCACCCTGCCCATCACATCGGGCAAAACCAGGGAACGAGACGAAAGGACGAAGAAAGCAGCAGGGGCGACACGCGCGGGTGGCGGCGCCCCGGCTGCGTCAGACGCTACATCGCACCTGTGAGAAAGGAATGGGGGCGAACCGGCCGGCATGGGCCTGGCTGGGCCGCAGGCTTTCGGTGATGAGCACGTTCACGGCATCGTCCAGGCGGGCGGCGATGTCGGCGTGCACCTCGTAGGCGCCTTCGGGCGTCACCGAGACCTGCGAGTCGGTGGCGTAGATACCGGGCAGGATGTGCTTGGCGCCCAGCGACTGCAGCACGGGGCGCAGCGCATAGTCGAGCGCCAGCATGTGGTGCGGGCTGCCGCCCGTGGCCAGGGCAACACGGTTTTGTCCTTGAGCGCTGTTTGCGACAACAGATCCAGGAACACCTTGAGCACACCGCTGTAGGCCGCCTTGTAAACGGCGTGGCCACCACCAGCACGCGGGCCTCGGCCACCTGGCCGATGGCCTGGCTGATGCTGCGGTGGCCGGTGTCGGCCAGCAGCAGCGCCTGGGGCGACAGGTCGCGGATGTGGATGCGGTTCACCAGCGCACCCCGCACCGACAGGCGCTGGGCCACAGCATCCAGCAAGGCGGCAGAGCGCGAACGCTCCGAGGGGCTACCAGCGATCAACAAGGCGGACATGGTGTTCTTTCAATTCAATTTTGATAGCTGCCAGCGCTTTATGGATAAGCGCTGGAGGCCAATTTGACCCTTATTTCCGGGTATAGATCTGGTCGAAGCTGGCGTTGTCGGCAAAGTGATCCTTGGCCGCCTTGTCCCAGCCGCCAAAGGCCGCATCAATGGTGAACAGGTTCAGCATGGGGAACTGCTTGGCATACTTGGCTTTGGCCTTTTCAGACACGGCGGGGCGGTAGAAATTCTTGCCCGCGATGTCCTGGCCTTCCTCGGTGTAGAGGAACTTCAGGTATTCCTCGGCCACGGTACGCGTGCCCTTCTTGTCCACGTTCTTGTCCACCACCGTCACCGCCGGCTCGGCCAGGATGGAGATCGACGGCGCAATCACATCGAACTTGGCGCCGAATTCCTTTTCGAGCAGATAGGCTTCGTTTTCCCAGGCAATCAGCACATCACCCTGGTTGCGCTGGGCAAAGGTGATGGTGGACCCCGCGCCCCCGTGTCGAGCACCGGCACGTTGCCGTAGAGCTTGGCTACGAATTCCTTGGCCTTGGCATCGCTGCCGAGCTTGCGCTTGGCGAATTCCCAGGCGGCCAGGTAGTTCCAGCGCGCGCCGCCCGAGGTCTTGGGGTTGGGCGTGATCACGCTGATGCCGGGCTTGACGAGGTCGTCCCAGTCCTTGATGCCCTTGGGGTTACCCTGGCGCACCACCAGCACGATGGTGGAGGTGTAGGGCGAGCTGTTGTGCGGCAGGCGCTTTTGCCAGTCTTTCGGAATCCAGCCACCGTTGGTGTGCAGTGCATCGGTGTCGCCAGCCAGCGCCAGGGTGGCCACGTCGGCGTCCAGCCCGTCGATGATGGAGCGCGCCTGCTTGCCCGAGCCACCATGGCTTTGCTTGATGGTCACATCCTGGCCCGACTTGGCCTTCCAGTGCTTGGCGAAAGCCTGGTTGAACTCGACATACAGCTCGCGGGTCGGGTCGTACGACACGTTGAGCAAGGTCACGGATTGCGCAAACGACGGCAATGCCGTCAGGGCCAAAGCGCTGGCCAGGGCAGCGGCAAAGGGAAACTTGATAAAGTCGCGGCGAAAGTTCATTGGAGGGCCTCTTTGTATGAATGCGGAACCGGTGTAAATCACCGATGAAACGCATTCTGGGAGACACCCTTCAAAACTGAAACTACTGAGATTTCAGTTCTTTATATCCAAATCATCTGAGCAACCCGTTTTGCTCACCCCATCACAAGGAAACCCCATGGCACGCACCGTTCAATGCATCAAGCTCGGCAAGGAAGCAGAAGGCCTCGACTTCCCGCCCTACCCCGGTGAGTTGGGCAAGCGCATCTGGGAAAACGTCAGCAAGCAGGCCTGGGCAGACTGGCTCAAGCATCAAACCATGCTGGTCAATGAAAACCGCCTGAACCTGGCCGACGCCCGCGCCCGCCAGTACCTGGCCCGGCAGATGGAAAACCACTTCTTTGGCGGTGGCGCAGACGCCGCGGCGGGATATGTCCCGCCCAGCGCGTAATGCAATGCAGCGCTGTGATAAGCGGTTTCGCCAAAACCACTTTTTTGGCGGCGGCGCAGACGCCGCGGCAGGCTATGTCCCGCCCAGCGCATAACGCAGTGCAGCGCTGCAAGAAAAGAATTCGCTAAAACCACTTTTTTGGCGGCGGCGCAGACGCTGTGACGGGCCAAGTTCCGCCCAGCGCCTGACGCAGCACCGCGCTGCAGCAGCGCCCCTTTGCAGCCGCCCCCGTTGCATCACTGTGACGGGGGCGTCGTCGTTGTAGAGCCCGCGTCGCCCGGTGGCGGCCCAGGCCCGGCTCCTTGAGGAGATGTTCATGTTGCCGTCGGTGTCATTGCTGGAATCGTTCCAGCTCTCCCAATTCACCACCTTGCTGGTGATTTACCTCGTGGCCATCACGGCCGAAGCCATGTCCGGTGCGCTGGCCGCAGGCCGACGAAACATGGACATTTTCGGCGTCTGCGTGATCGCATTCGTCACGGCGCTGGGGGGCGGAACCATCCGCGACATGGTGCTGGGCCACTACCCGATCGGCTGGACGCAGCACCCCGAGTATGTCTATCTGGTGATTTCCGCGGGTCTGCTGACCACGGTGGTGGCGCGGTCCCTGCACCGGCTCAAGCGCGTGTTCCTGCTGCTGGACGCCCTGGGCCTGATCGCGTTCTCGCTGATCGGATGCAACGTGGCCCTGGAACTGGGCTACCCACCCGTGGTGGTGATTATGTCCGGCATGATCACGGGCATCAGCGGCGGCATCCTGCGCGACGTGCTGTGCAACCAGGTGCCCGTGGTCTTCCGGCGCGAGCTGTACGCCAGCGTATCGCTGGCCGTGTGTTTGCTGTTCCTGGGGCTGCGCACGCTGGAGGTGGAAAACAACCTCAGCACGCTGGTGTGCTTTGCCGGCGGCCTTGCGATGCGGCTGCTGGCACTGCACTACCAGTGGCGCCTGCCCGTTTTTTCCTACCGGCAGCGCTGGGAATGACGCCGCTTCTGCAACCCTCCTGCTCCCACACGCACCATGTCCGAACCCATTGAGTGGCTGCCGGACGGCACCCCCTACAGCCCGCGCTTTGGCGACCGCTACCACAGCGAAAACGGCGGCCTCGACCAGGCCCGCCGCGTGTTTCTGCATGGCTGCGGCCTTCCCGAAGCCTGGGCGGGGCAACCGCAATGGCGCATTCTGGAGACCGGCTTTGGCTTTGGCCTGAACTTTCTGGTGACCTGGGCGGCCTGGCGGGCCGATCCGCAGCGGCCCACGCTGCTGCACTTTGCCTCCACCGAGGCCTGGCCCGTCAGCGCGGCCGATCTGCTGCGGGCTACCAGCGCCCATCCCGAACTCGCGCCAATGGCCGAAGCGTTGCACCGCCAGTGGTGGGGCCTGCTGCCCGGCGTGCACCGGCTGCGGTTTGACGAAGGCCGCGTGCTGCTCACGCTCTGCGTGGGCGACACACAGGCCCTGCTGCGCCAGCAGAGCCTGACCGTGGATTCGATCTACCTCGACGGCTTCAGCCCCCAGCGCAATCCCGAGATCTGGGATCTGCAGACGCTCAAGGCCGTGGCGCGCTGCTGCCGGCGCGGCACAAGTCTGGCCACCTGGACCATTGCCCGCGCCGTGCGCGACGCCCTGGCGCAATGCGGGTTCGAGGTGACGCGCGTGCCGGGCGTGCCGCCCAAGCGCGACAACCTGCATGCCATCTACAACCCGCGCTGGGAACCGCGCACCACGCGCCAGACCGAGGCCACCCCGGCACCGGTGGCCCCCGGCCCCTGCATCATCATCGGTGGCGGTATTGCCGGGGCCGCCACCGCCGCCAGCCTGGCCCGGCGCGGCTGGCAGGTGGTGGTGCTGGACCAGGCCACCGAGCCAGCAGCGGGCGCATCGGCCCTGCCCGCCGGTGTGTTTGCACCCCATGTGTCGCCCGACGACAGCGTGCTGTCGCGCCTGTCGCGCAGCGGCATACGCACCACGCTGCAGCAGGCCGACTGGCTGCTGACCGAGGGCGTGGACTGGGCCCGTTGCGGCGTGCTGGAGCACCGCACCGATGGCACGCCAGGGCTCGCCCCCGACTGGATGGACGGGCCCGGTGCCGCCTGGAGCCAGCCCGCACCGCCCGCAGCCCTGGCGGAGGCCCAATTGCCGCCCGATGCCACGGCCTGCTGGCACCACCAGGCCGGCTGGGTGCGCCCAGCCCGTTTGGCCAAGGCCCTGCTGTCACAACCCGGTATCCGCTGGCAAGGGGATTGCCGCGTGGCCCGGTTGCGGCGCATCGAGCAGGCTGCCGCCGAGGGTTGTGCACCCCTGGCGTGGCAGGCGCTGGACGCCCAGGGCCAGGTGCTCGCCGAGGCGCCCACCCTCGTCATCGCGGCGGGCGCCGGCAGCCTGGAGCTGCTGGACCACCGCTGGCCCCTGCAGCCGGTGCGGGGGCAGGTGTCCTGGGGCCTGCACGCGCACCCCGCCGCGCCGCTGCTGCCGTTCCCGGTCAATGGCCATGGCAACCTGGTTCCCCGGTTTCCGCTGGAAGACAGCCCCGGCGGTCGCACCGCCTGGGTGATGGGCTCGACCTTTGAACGTGATGTGGAAGCCCTGCCGCCCGCCGCGGCCGATGTACGGGCGGCCCACGCCACCAACTGGGCCAAGTTGCAGGCCTTGCTGCCCCGGATAGCGCCGCAGCTGGAGCCCGCGTTCGCCCCCGTGCTGCCCACCCCGGGCGCCGACCCATCGCCTGCGGACAGGCCCCTGGCACAGACCGCTGTTCAGTCCTGGGCTGCCGTGCGCTGCACTGCGCCAGACCGCTTGCCCATCGTGGGCCCGGTCGACGCCTCCAACCTGCCGGGCCTGTGGGTCTGCACGGCCATGGGGGCCCGTGGGCTTTCGTTGGCCCTCTTGTGCGGCGAACTGCTGGCAGCCCGCCTGCAGGGCGAGCCGCTGCCGCTGGACGCAAAGCTTGCCAAAGCGCTGGGCACCGAGCGTCTGCAATAGGCAGGCAGGTGTCAGGCTTGCCACAAACCCTGCACCAGCCCAAAACGCTCGCAAAC
This sequence comes from Acidovorax carolinensis, assembly GCF_002157145.1. Taxonomy (NCBI): domain Bacteria; kingdom Pseudomonadati; phylum Pseudomonadota; class Betaproteobacteria; order Burkholderiales; family Comamonadaceae; genus Acidovorax; species Acidovorax carolinensis. The sequence continues at coordinate 1,840,446 of NZ_CP021361.1, read as the reverse complement.
CCGCGCCAAGCCTTGCTTATAAACAAAAAAGCATATTGGCAGGACAAAACAATAGTTTGCATTCATAAGCCTGCACCCTACATTCGCAGCCATGCATGATTTCGCGTTTGTTTTTGCGGGCTTTGCCGTTGGGCTGATTGTGGGTCTGACCGGCGTGGGCGGCGGCTCGCTGATGACGCCTGTACTGATTTTCTTCTTTGGTGTGAAACCCCATCTGGCCATTGGCACCGACCTGCTGTTCGCCGCCTTCACCAAGATGGGCGGCACCGTGAGCATGGCGCGCCAGCGTCTGGTGCCCTGGCGCGTGGTGGGCCTGTTGTGCGCGGGCAGCATTCCGGCGGCGCTGGCGGCGCTGTGGCTGCTGCACCGCATGGGGCCGGCCACGGCGCAGGCACAAAATCTCATGACCAGCACGCTGGGCATCGCACTGTTGCTCACGGCTGCTGCAACGGCCTACAAGGTGCTGGCGTTCTCGCCCCAACGCCAGGCCGCAGAACTGGCCGCGCGCCGTGCCAACGCAGCCAATGCCGCGGAGCCGCGCCATTGGAGCCTGCCGGTGCTGCTGGGTGCGGTGATCGGCACGCTGGTCACCTTCACCTCGGTGGGCGCGGGGGCCATCGGCGTCACCGTGCTGCTGCTGGTGTTTCCGCACCTGCCGCTGCCGCGTATCATCGCCGCCGACATCGCCTACGCCGTGCCGCTCACGCTGGTGGCGGGCCTGGGCCACGCGTCGCTGGGCTCGGTCGATTGGCCACTGCTGGCGCAACTGCTGGCCGGCTCGCTGCCCGGCATCTGGCTGGGCTCGCGCCTGGTTTCCCGCACGCCGGAGCGCCTGATCCGCTCGGCCCTTTCACTGCTGCTCGCCTGGGCGGGCGCCAAACTCGTTTTGATTTAAGAGGCTCATTGCCCCATGTACCAATACACCCACTTCGACAAGCAATTCGTCCAGCTGCGCGCCCAGCAGTTCCGCGACCAGATCGAACGCTGGCAGCGCGGCGAGCTGACCGACGAACAGCTTTTGCCGCTGCGTCTGCAAAACGGCTGGTACATCCAGCGCTACGCACCCATGGCACGCATCGCCGTGCCCTATGGCGAGATCAGCAGCACGCAATTGCGCATGCTGGCGCGCATCGCCCGCGACTACGACAAGCCCAGCCCTGAGCTGCTGGCACACGCCCAGGCCACCCAGGACGAGCTGCAGGCCGCCCAGCCCGGCCTCACGCTGCACGCCGCGCCGCTGCAGTACGGATACGGCCACTTCACCACCCGCACCAATGTGCAGTTCAACTGGATTCCGATCACCCAGGCCGCCGACGTGATGGACCTGCTGGCCAGCGTGGGCATGCACGGCATCCAGACCAGCGGCAACACCATCCGCAACATCACCACCGAGGCGTATGAAGGCATTGCCGAGGACGGCATCGTCGATACGCGCCCCTTCGCCGAGATTGCGCGCCAGTGGAGCACGCTGCACCCCGAGTTCGCCTTCCTGCCGCGCAAGTTCAAGATCGCCTTCAACGGCTCCTCTGAGGACCGCGCCGCCACCGGCTGGTACGACATCGGCGTGCAGGCCACCAAAAATGCAGCGGGCGAGGTGGGCTTCACCGTCAAGGTGGGCGGCGGCATGGGCCGCACGCCCATCATTGGCAGCGTGGTGCGCGAGTTTCTGCCCTGGGACCAGCTGCTCAACTTCATCGAGGCCGTGATCCGCGTCTACAACGGCTACGGCCGCCGCGACAACAAGTGGAAGGCCCGCATCAAGATCCTGGTGAAGGCCGAGGGCCAGCAGTTCATCGACGCGGTGGAGGCCGAATACAAGGCCATCGTGGAGCAGGACGGCGCCCCGCACACCATCACCCAGGCCGAACTCGACCGCGTGCAGGCCTTCTTCGTGGTGCCCGAACTGAAACCCGCCAACCTGCCGTCGAGCGTTGCCACCTCCGGCCAGCTCTACCAGCGCTGGCTGCAGCAGAACGTGCGCGGCCACCGCCTGCCCGGCATGAAGGCGGTCACGCTGTCGTTCAAGCGCGTGGGCTTCGCGCCTGGCGATGCCGATGCCGACACCATCGCCGCCCTGGCGCAGCTGGCCGACCAGTTTTCAGCCGGTGAGGCGCGTCTCACGCACGAGCAGAACCTGATGCTGCCCTGGGTCTTCGAGAGCGACCTGCCCGCGCTGTACGAGGCCGCTCGCAAGCTGGGCCTGGCCCAGCCCAACATCGGCCTGCTGACCGACCTGATCGCCTGCCCGGCGGCGACTTCTGCTCGCTGGCCAACGCGCGCTCGCTGCCCATCGCGGCGGCACTGACCGAGCGCTACCAGGACCTGGACGAGGTCTTCGACCTGGGTCCCATCGACCTGCACATCAGCGGCTGCATCAACTCCTGCGGCCACCACCACAGCGGCCACATCGGCATCCTCGGTGTGGATAAAGATGGCAAGGAGTGGTACCAGATCACGCTGGGCGGCGCAGACGGCAGCCAGCTGTCCGGCCCGGCCCTGGCGGGCAAGGCGGTGGGGCCCTCGTTCTCGGCCTCCGAAGTGCCCGACGTGATCGAAGCCGTGCTCACCACCTTCCGCGAACTGCGCAAGCCCGGCGAGTTCTTCATCGACGCGCTGCGCCGCATCGGCCACGAGCCATTCAAGGCCGCCGCCAACGGCGCACGCCACCCCAAGCAGGCCCAGGAAGAAACCGTTACCGAGCACGCAAGCGAGTAATTACTATGAAAATAATAGCTTCCAGCGCAATACCCACCAGCGCAGAAACCGAAAAATTGCTGCAAATCGCCAACGATGCCGACCTGGCCGCGCTGGCCGCCAGCGGCGCCCTGCAGGGCGTGGAGCGCATCGACCTGAGCTTCCCCAAGTTCACCGACGGCCGCGCTTTCAGTCAGGCCGTGCTGCTGCGCCGCCGCTACGGCTTTGCGGGCGACATCCGCGCCACGGGCGACGTGCTGATCGACCAACTGGTGCAGATGGCGCGCAGCGGCTTCACCAGCGCCGTGCTGGCCGAAGGCCAGAACCCCGAGGCGGCCGAGCGCCAGTTCGCGCGCTACCGTGCCTTCTACCAGGGCGACGCGCTGGAGCCGCGCCCCCTGTTTGCGCGGACGGTTGCGCGGGAGGCCGCATGATCCAGCACGATCTCGCGGACATCAACGCCACGCTCGGCCACGACGCCCCCGGCCTGGTGAAGTGGGCACTCGGCCTGGACCAGACTTCCATAGTCACCACCAACTTCCGCCCGTTCGAGGCGGTGATCCTGCACATGGTCACGCAGGTGAGCCCCCATGTGCCCGTGGTGTGGATGGACAACGGCTACAACACCGAGGCCACCTACCGCTATGCCGACGCGGTGACGAAGCAGTTGGGCCTGAATCTGCAGATCTACCTGCCGCGCCGCTCGCGCGCACACCGCGAGGCGGTGGACGGCCCCACGCCCGCGCTCGATGACCCGCGGCACGCGGCGTTCACCGCTGAAGTGAAGCTGGAACCCTTCGCCCGCGCGCTGCGCGAAACCGCGCCCAGGGTGTGGTTCACCGCGCTGCGCGCCACCGACACCGCCGTGCGCGCGCAGATGGACCCCGTGAGCATCAACCCCGATGGCCTGATCAAGGTCGCGCCGCTGCTGCACTGGTCGTCCAAGGACCTGCACGAATACTGCGTGCAACACGGCCTGCCCAACAACTTCGACTACGTGGACCCGACCAAGGGCGAAGACAACCGCGAGTGCGGCCTGCACCTCGCCCACTAACCCCAACGCTCGTCTCACCATGAACGCCCGCACCGATGCTGCGCTGCTGCAGAACAACCACATGAGCTACCACCTCAACAACTCGCACCTCGATGCCCTGGAGGAAGAAACCATCTTCATCCTGCGCGAAGTGGCCGCCGCCTTCGAGCGCCCCGCCCTGCTGTTTTCGGGCGGCAAGGATTCGCTGGTCATGCTCAAGTGCGCCGAAAAAGCCTTTGGCACCAAGGCCAGCGGTGGCGGCATCCCTTATCCGCTGCTCATGATCGACACGGGTCACAACTTCCCCGAAGTGACGGACTTCCGCGACTTCCGGGCGCAGGAGCTGGGCGCGGAACTCATCGTGCGCAGTGTGGAAGATTCGATGGCGCGCGGCACCGTGCGCCTGGCGCACCCCGGCGAATCGCGCAACGTGCACCAGTCGGTCACGCTGCTCGAAGCGATTGAAGAATTCCGCTTTGACGCCCTGATCGGCGGCGCCCGCCGCGACGAAGAAAAGGCCCGCGCCAAGGAGCGCATCTTTTCGCACCGCGACAGCTTCGGCCAATGGCAGCCCAAGGCCCAGCGCCCCGAGTTGTGGACACTGTTCAACACCCGCCTGCAGCCCGGCGAGCACTTTCGCGTGTTCCCCATCAGCAACTGGACCGAGCTGGACGTGTGGCAGTACATCGACCGCGAGCAGATCGGCCTGCCCAGCATCTACTACACGCACAAGCGCCAGGTGGTGGACAAAAAGGGCCTCTTGATGCCCGTGACCGAGCTGACCCCACCACGGGAAGGCGACGTGGTGGAAACACGCGACGTGCGCTTCCGCACCGTGGGCGACATCACCTGCACCGCACCGGTGGAGAGCACCGCCGCCACCCCGGCCGAGATCGTCATCGAGACCCTGGCCGCCGACGTGAGCGAACGCGGCGCCACCCGCATGGACGACAAGACCAGCGACGCGTCGATGGAAAAGCGCAAGAAAGACGGGTATTTCTGATGACCACTAACAATTCGATAGCTGCCAGCGCTTATCCATCAAGCGCTATTGGCCAAAACGACCATATTTCTGCGCTGAAGTTCATCACCTGCGGCAGCGTGGACGATGGCAAGAGCACGCTGATCGGCCGCCTGCTGGTGGACAGCAAGGCCGTGCTGCAAGACCACCTGGCCGGCGTGCAGCGCGGCGGTGAAACCGACCTGGCCCTGCTGACCGACGGCCTCAGCGCCGAGCGCGAGCAAGGCATCACCATCGACGTGGCCTACCGCTACTTCGCCACCGAAACGCGCAAGTTCATCATCGGCGACGCGCCCGGCCACGAGCAGTACACCCGCAACATGGTCACGGCCGCCAGCAGCGCCGATGCGGCCGTGGTACTGGTCGATGCCACCAAGCTCGACTGGAAAAACCCCGAGCTCGCCCTGCTGCCCCAAACCCGCCGCCACAGCCTGCTGGCCCACCTGCTGCGCGTGCACTCGCTGGTGTTTGCCGTGAACAAGCTCGATGCGGTGCAAGACCCCGTGCTGGCCTTCAAACACATTCAGGGCGCACTGGCGGCGTTTGCCCAGGCCGCAGGCATTGCCGTGCGCGCGACGGTGCCCGTGTCGGCCCTCAAGGGCTGGAACGTGGTGAACGCCCACGCTGGCTGGTGCGGCTATGACGGTCCTACCCTGCTGCAAGTATTGGAAGAACTGCCCAACACCCCCGCCGACACAGCGCTGGCACCGGCCTTCCCTGTGCAGTGGGTCGAAAAGTTCTCATCCTCGTCCGACACCTCTCAGGGTCGTCGTATTTTCTGGGGCCGCGTGGCCGCCGGCAGTTTTGCGCCCGGCACGGCGGTGCAGATCTTCCCCAGCGGCCAGCTCGCCACGGTGGCCCAGGTGCTGGACCACGCCCGCCGCCCCAAGGACGTGCCCGCAGGCACCAGCGCAGGCATCATCCTCGACCGCGAGGTGGACGTATCGCGCGGCGACTGGATTCTGGCCGCGCCCACCGCCGCAGCAACCCCTGCCGAGGACGACTTTGGCGACACCCCAGCGGCCGTGCCCGCATGGCCCGCCAGCCGCGAGCTGCGCACCACCGTGGCCTGGATGGACGACGAGCCCCTGGTCGCAGGCCGCGTGTACTGGGCACTGCATGGCCACCGCTGGGTCAAGGCCAAGGTGAAAGCCGTGGTGCACAAGCTCAACATCAACACGCTGGCCGAGGAATCGGCCACGCAGCTCGACCCCAACGCCATCGGCCATGTTCAGCTCGTGCTGCAAGAGGCCATTCCCGCAGCCGCATTCAGCAAGGCGCGTGTCCTCGGCTCGCTGATCCTGGTGGACACCGCCAGCCACAAGACGGCCGGAGCGGTGCTGATCAACTGACCTGCATCAATCCACTGAACCCACACTGGCCGCAAGGCCCCTCTAATCTCGTCGGTGAAAGCTTCTAAAATAAAGGGTTTTCACCGACCCACACAACTTCTGCCATGACCCACGTCGTTTCCGAAAACTGCATCAAGTGCAAGTACACCGATTGTGTGGACGTGTGCCCCGTGGACTGCTTCCGCGAAGGCCCGAACATGCTCGTCATCGATCCCGATGAGTGCATCGATTGCGCCGTGTGCATCCCCGAGTGCCCGGCCAACGCCATCTTTGCCGAAGAAGACCTGCCGGCCGACCAGCTCGCCTTCATCAAGCTCAACGCCGACCTGGCTTTTGCCGACGGCTGGAAGAGCATCACCAAGCGCAAGCCCGCCCTGCCCGACGCCGACGAGTGGAATGGCAAGCCCGGCAAGGTCAACGACCTGATCCGCTGATTGCGCCCGCGGCGCCCATACCTGCGCCCCACCGCTTGAACACCGCCACCTCCCATCTGGCCCCCACTGCTGCTGACGCCGTCGTCATCGGCGCGGGGCCTGTCGGGCTTTTTCAGGTTTTCCAGCTGGGCCTGCACGGCCTGCGCGCCCACGTCATCGACGCGCTGCACCACCCCGGCGGCCAGTGCGCCGAGCTGTACGGCGACAAACCCATCTACGACATTCCCGCCATTCAGGTCTGCACCGGTAACGAGCTGGTGCAACGCTTGTACGCGCAGATCGAGCCCTTTGCCCCCACGTTCCACCTCGACCAGCAGGTGAACACCGTGCAGGCCCAGCCGGGCGGCGGCTTCCTCGTCGGCACCGCGCAAGGCACCCAGCTGCTGGCGCGCACCGTGTTCATCGCCGCTGGCGTGGGCGCCTTCATGCCGCGCGCCCTCAAGCTGCCCGGCCTGGAGGCTTACGAGGGTGGCCAGCTGCGCTACCGCGTGGACGAAGGCACCAGCCTCGCCGGCCAGCGCGTGGTGGTGCACGGGGGCGACGAACCCGCCGTGCAGCAAGCCATTGCCTGCGCCACCGCCCCCGAGGCACAACGCCCCGCCCGCACCACGCTGCAACACCGCCGCGACGTATTCGACGCACCGCCCGCCCTGCTGGAGCAACTGCAAACCCTGCGCGCCGCGGGCCGCATCGAGGTCGCCATCGGCGTGGCCAGCGGCATCGTCGAAGAACAGGGGCGCCTCACAGCGCTGGAGCTGACCACGCCCGAGGGCCAGCCGCTGCGCCTGCCGCTGGACCTGCTGCTGGTGCGCCTGGGCCTGGTGCCGCGCCTGGGCCCCATTACCGAATGGGGCCTGCAACTAGAGCGCAAACAGCTCGTGGTGGACCCCGCCACCTTCGCCACCAGCACGCCCGGCATCCACGCCGTGGGCGACGCCATCACCTATCCCGGCAAGCGCAAGCTCATCCTGAGCGGTTTTCACGAAGCCACCCTCGCCGCCTTCGCCGCCGCCGAATGGCTGGCGGGGCACAAGCTGCCGCTGGAGTACACGACGAGCAGCGAGAGATTGCAGGGGTTGTTGGGGGTGTGGAAACCGGGGAACTGACAACGGGGTTTTGCCCGTTGCGGGGGTGCGGGGTGCGGGTTTCATGGTCGATGGCGGGTTTCGACCCGTTGCAGCAATTCACACCAAAGGCCCACGCCGTCGCCTGCCGGTGAATTCGGTCTGTGCAACGCATGACGGTTTTCGGCGCAACAGGCCCATCTGCGGCACGCAAAGTACGTGCTTTGCATGGCGTCGAACTACCCCGCTCGCGCACCGCTGTAAAATGAATGGTTAGCGAAAGAACCGTCATGGCCGCGGCCATGGAAGGCTTTCATTCTTGAAACCAAAGGTGGTGAAGATGAACAAGCCTTTCATTTCTCTGTGCCCCGAGATCACCCGGGCCAACGCGCTGACTCTGATGGACTGGCTGGAAGACGAGGACGTCACCCGCTACCTGAGCGATTCGCGCCACGTCTCCCGGTTCATCGAGCAGGTCATCGGCCGGGTCCAGCTACCGATCCTGACCCATTTGTTCAACCAGGGTGGCCGGTTCTTCATGGCCTACGACCAGCAGGACGTGCCGGTTGGCTTCGTGCGCCTCGTCAAGGCAGGCCCGGACTGCGAAATGGTTCTGGTCATTGGCAACCGCGACAACTGGGGCCGCAAGCTCGGCGCCAGCGCCATCCGCGAAGGCATGAAGCTCGCGTTCTTCGACATGCGTGCCGAGAAGCTCATCGCAAAAATTCACCCCGACAATGCGCGATCGCTGAAGGCCTTCCTGCACAGCGGCTTCTTGCTGCAAGGCGAAACGCCTGCGATGAATTCTCTCGTCATGAACTCGGAGCGCTACTTCCGGCTCTTGCGCGAAAGCCCGGCGGCGCACACCTCCGACATCTACATCACGGAGATCGACCAGGCCCGGCTCAGGAGTCTGGTCGAGCTCGAACGGGGTTCGGATATTTTTGAACTGGAGCATGAGATCGAGCGGGCCATCGTCGTCGATCCACGGCAAGTGGCGCAGGATGTCGTCACGATGAACTCCAAGGCCTTGCTGCAGGTGGACAACCAGGAAATGGAAGTGGCGCTGGTGTACCCGGAGGATGCAGACGACCGAGCCGGGAAACTGTCGGTTTGCTCCGGCATCGGCACCGCGATCCTGGGCTACAAGGCGGGCGATGCATTCAGCTGGCGTATTCCGAACCGAACCTGCCATATCCGGATTGCGAAAGTGCTTTACCAGCCGGAAGCTGCCGGCGATTTCCACCTGTAAGTCTGCACACTGCGCCACTGCCGCAGATCGCGCGTGGGCGCGTGGGCAGCTTGAGATTCAGCGGTCAAGTGGATTGTGCCGGACGCACGCACAGCGCCGTCACGGAGTGCAGCGGGGTAAATGACTCCTGGCCGATAGCTGGCCACCCTCCACAGCATATTTCCCCGCCCCGATAGAATGCGCCCCGCACCGCCGCAAGGCGCTGCACCGCTGGGGGTGCCCGGCAGCGCCAATGCTGCACGGGCTGAGACAGTCCCTTTGAACCTGATTGAGATCATCCTCGCGCAGGGAAGCCCGCCCCTCATTTCACGCCCTTGACCGCGCGTGGCCGGGGTCTTCCTTGCGCTGCAACGCACGGCACTGCCAAGGAATCCGCATGAGCACCCGCACCCCATCCGCCAACGAGGCGCTGACACCCGTTTCCAGCGAGCGGCGCGTCTTTGGCTGGCACGACCACGCCTCGCTGTGGTTCAGCCTGGGCGTGGGCCTGCTGGTGATGCAGGTGGGCGCCTATCTCATGCCCGCCCTCGGAACCAGGGAGGCCCTGTGGGCCATCGTGGCTGGCTCCATTCTGGGAGCTGGCTTGCTGGGCTGGGTGGCCAGGCTGGGCTGCGACAGCGGACTGGCCAGCGCGGGCCTGATGCACGCGGTGTATGGCCGCACCTTTGCGGGGCTGCCCATCATCCTGAACATCGTGCAACTGGTGGGCTGGGGCACGTTCGAGCTGGTGGTGATGCGCGATGCCACGGTGGCCATCGGTCAGCAGTCGGGCACCATGGCGGGCGAACATTGGCCGGTGCTGGCCACGCTGCTGTGGGGCGGCGTGGTGATGCTGCTGATCAGCGGCTCGATGGTGCAACTGGTGCGCAAGGTGATCGCGCGCGTGGCGCTGCCGCTGGTGGTGCTGTCGCTGCTGTGGCTGAGCTGGCAGTTTGTGTCGCTGGCGCAGGCCCACGGTTTTGAAGCGCTGTGGAACCGCAAGGGTGACGGCGGCATGGGCGTGCTGCCCGCGCTCGATCTGGTAATTGCCATGCCGATCTCGTGGCTGCCGCTGGTGGCCGACTACGCCCGCCATGGCAAAAGCGGCGGCGCCGCCCTGCGCGGCACCTGGCTGGGCTATGCGCTGGCCAACATGTGGTGCTATGGCCTCGGTGTGCTGGTGGCGCTGACCTTGCCCAGCAAGGACCTGGTGCAGGCCTTGCTGCTGGCCCAGGGCGGGCTGATTGCGCTGTCGCTGATATTGATTGACGAAGTGGACAACGCCTATGGCGACACCTATTCGGGCGCCGTGTCAGCCCACAGCCTGCTGCCGCGCTGGAGCGTGCGCCGCTGGGGCCTGGCCGTGACGGCGTTGTGCACTGCCCTGGCGCTGGTGTTGCCCATGCACAGCCTGGAGCCGTTTTTACTGCTGCTGAGCTCGGTGTTCGTGCCCTTGTTCGGCGTCATTCTGGGGCGCCTGGCTTTTGGCGCCAATGCACCGGCGTTGCTGGCAAGGGCCCGCCCCATCCATTCGACCCCCGTGGTGCTGTGGTTGCAGGGCATTGCGATGTATCACCTGGCGCCCAAACTGGTGCCCGGGTTGGGTTCCGCCTTGCCGACGTTGGTGCTGAGCTTTCTGCTGGCCTGGGTGACGCGTCCACGGCAGGCATGAGAAGCCCTGGCAGCTCGCCTGGGTCTGCGCAAGTTCACTACATTTTTGATAGCTGCTAGCGCTTATTCCAAAAGCGCTAGAGGCATAAAACACCCAAAACCAGCCTTCAGCCGCGCAAAACCAGCTGCACCACCGGCGCATACCCGTGGTTCAGCGGCCCGTGGCCCTGGCCGGTGTGTACGTCGGCACCGGCGGCAATGGCGCCCAGGATGTAGGCGCGGGCCTTTTCCACCGCCTGCGGCAGTTCGTGGCCCTGTGCCAAAAATGCCGCAATGGCCGACGACAGCGTGCAACCCGTGCCGTGACCGTTGTGCGTGGCGATGCGGGCGCTTTCGAGGCGCTTGCGCAGGCCACCCCGCGTGGCCAGCAGGTCCACCACAAGCTCGCCTTTCAGGTGCCCGCCCTTGAGCAGCACAGCGGGTGCTCCGAGGGCCAGCAGGTCTTGCGCGGCGTCGTCGAGCGCACCGATGCCTTCGATCTCACGGCCCAGCAGCAGCGCGGCTTCGTCAAGATTGGGCGTGACCACGGTGGCCAGCGGAAACAGCTCGTTCACCAGCACCTCCACGGTTTCACTGGCGATCAGCCGGTCGCCGCTGGTGGCCACCATCACCGGGTCAAGCACCACGTGGGGAAGGCGGTGAGCGCGGATGGCCTGCGCCACCACGCGCACCACTTCGGGCGTCGCCAACATGCCGATCTTGACCGCGTCCACCCCAATGTCCTGCGCCACGGCGTCGATCTGTGCGCGCAGCATGTCGGGCGGAACTCCATGAATGCCCGTCACGCCCAGCGTGTTCTGCGCGGTGATGGCCGTGATGGCCGTCATGCCGTAGCAGCCCAGGGCGCTGAAGGTCTTGAGGTCGGCCTGGATGCCCGCGCCGCCGCCGCTGTCAGAGCCGGCGATGGACAGCACGCGCACGTAGCGCGGCTGCGCCAAAACGGGGGTCGTTGGAATTGTCATGGCAAAAATTATGGCCTATGCGCCAGGTCAATTCGGCGCGCAGAGGGATATGCTGTAATTCCCGCTTACGGACGAAACAGGGGTGTCCCGCCAGTGTGGCGCGCGACTGAGAAAGACCCTGGAGCCACGAGACGACAAGTTCTCACAGCGCCTGCAGGTGCTGGGCTCCGCTACCCGATCCAGGTCATGCTGGCGTGGGGAGTTTCCAGCAACGGCACAGCCCCGTTTTGTCCTCCTGTTGCCCACAGAAGGACGCATGAATCTCCAACCTTCCTCCATTGTCATTCTGGGTGCCGGCCTCATGGGTCGGCTGCTGGCTGTTGAGCTGGCCCGCCAGGGCCACGCGGTCGAGGTTTTCGATAGCGGCGGGCCCGCGGCCGAACATGCCGCAGCGCCCGTTGCCGCCGCCATGCTGGCGCCGCTGGCCGAATCGGCCGTGACCGAGCCGGGTGTCGTGCGCATGGGCCAGTATTCCCTGCCGCGCTGGCGCGAGATGCTGGCCGCGCTGGCGCAACCGGTGTTCTTTCAGCAAGAAGGCACGCTGATCGTCTGGCACCGCCAGGACGCCGCCGAGGCGCAGCGCCTGAAGCGCCTGCTGGAGGCCACCCAGACCACTATTCCCGATCTGCCCGCGATGCAGGTGCTTGATGGCGCGGGCGTGACGGCGGCGGAACCCACCCTGGCACACCGCTTTACGCAGGGGCTTTATCTGCCCGGCGAAGGCCAGCTCGACAACCGCCAGTTGCTGGCCGCCCTGGCGCACGAGATGGACCGCCTGCAGGTGCGCTGCCACTGGCACACGCCGCGCGACCCCGGTGAATTCTCGCCCGGCACACCCGGGCAGGCCGACTGGCTGCTCGACTGCCGCGGCCTGGGCGCGCGCGGCCAATGGCGTGCCCTGCGCGGCGTGCGCGGCGAAGTGGTGCGCCTGCACGCGCCCGAAGTCACGCTGCGGCGCCCCACCCGGGTGGTGCACCCGCGCTACCCAATCTACATTGCGCCCAAGGAAGACCACCTGTTTGTGATCGGCGCCACGGAAATCGAGTCCGACGATCTGTCGCCAGCCAGCGTGCGGTCGACCCTGGAGCTGCTGAGCGCTGCCTACGCCGTGCACACAGGCTTTGCCGAAGCCCGCATTGTGGAAATCGCCACCCAGTGCCGCCCCACCTTGCCCGACAATCTGCCTGCCGTGCGCCAGCCGCGCCCCCAGGTGCTGGAAGTCAACGGCCTGTACCGCCACGGCTTCATGATCGCCCCGGCCATGCTCGATGTGGTGCTGCAACTCATGGCCACGGGCCAGTCGCCGCTGGCCTCCCGCTTTGATCTTGCCTTGCCCACCGGAGACGACACGCGCGCGTTGCCATGAACATTCTGATCAACCAGACGCCCCACGAACTGCCTGACGGCGCCACGCTGGCCGATGCCATCGCCACCGTGGCGGCGCGGCCGCCCTTCGCGGTTGCGGTCAACACCGTTTTCGTGCCCAACACCCGCTACGCCCAGCAACTGCTGCAGGCGGGCGACCGCGTGGAAATCATCTCTCCTGTGACGGGTGGCTGACGCCACCGCTTGCCATGACCCCTTCTAACTCCGATGACACCCTGGTCCTTTATGGCCAGTCTTTTACCAGCCGCCTGCTGCTGGGCACGGCCCGCTATCCATCACCGAGCGTGCTGGAGGCCGCGGTGCAGCGCGCACGCCCGGCCATGCTCACGGCATCGCTGCGCCGCCAGGGCAGCCATGGCGCCGAGGCAGGCACCAGCTTCTGGGAGCTGCTGCGCCGCATGAACGTGCCCATCCTGCCCAACACCGCCGGCTGCCACAGCGTTCAAGAGGCCATCACGACAGCGCACATGGCGCGCGAGGTGTTCAACACCCCCTGGATCAAGCTGGAGCTGATTGGCGACGACTACACGCTGCAGCCCGACACGCTCAACCTTGTGGAAGCCGCCGCGCAGCTCATCAAGGACGGCTTTCAGGTGCTGCCCTATTGCACCGAGGACCTCGTGCTGTGCCAGCGCCTGGTGGATGTGGGCTGCCAGGCCGTGATGCCCTGGGCCGCCCCCATTGGCACCGGGCGCGGACCGGTCAATCCCTATGCGCTGCAGCTGCTGCGCGAGCGCCTGGAGGTGCCGCTGCTGGTGGACGCCGGCCTGGGCCTGCCCTCGCACGCTTGCCAGGTCATGGAATGGGGTTACGACGGCGTGCTGCTGAACACTGCCGTTGCACTGGCGCAAGACCCCGTCACCATGGCAGGGGCTTTTGCCGATGCCGTGCGGGCGGGGCGGTCCGCCCGCAAGGCAGGCGCCATGGCGGCCCAAGACACCGCACAGGCCAGCACCCCGGTGCTTGGCACTCCCTTCTGGCACCACGCCCACGAATGACACCCATGAGTGATGTCCACGCCATGCTGCAACAGATTTTGCAGAACCATGCCGCCGCGTTTCCCGGCTTTCCTGCCCAGCCCACGCCAGCGTCCACATCGCCAGATCCGGTGTACCAAGCGGCCTTGCAGGCATGCAGCGCCCTCGGGTTCATTGCCCACGATGCAGAGTGCGTGGCCCGCGCCTGGCAGGCACGCAGCGTGCGCACCGGCCGCTTCGCACCAACGCCCTGGCCTGATGAGCCCCAGGATTTCGGCCTGCAGCCTGCCCCACGGCGCATTGCTTTTGCGCCGTGTCCGCGGCAGTTGGGGCTGTATGCCGTGCTGCCCGATGCCGCGTGGGTGGGGCGCATGGCCCGGGCGGGCGTACCCACCGTGCAGTTGCGCTTCAAGTCGGACGACCCGGCCGCCGTGGCGCGCGAGGTGGCAGCGGCCGTGCAGGCGGTGCAAGGCACGCCCGCGCTGCTGTTCATCAACGACCACTGGCGCCAAGCCATTGAGGCCGGCGCCTATGGCGTGCATCTGGGGCAGGAAGATCTCGACGCCCTGCACCCCAGCGACCTTCAGGAGCTCCAGGCATCGGGTCTGCGGCTGGGGATCAGCACGCATGGCTACGCCGAAATGGTGCGCGCTGACGCTGTGGGGCCCAGCTATGTCGCATTGGGAGCGGTGTTTCCCACCACGCTCAAGAAGATGGCCACTGCGCCGCAAGGCGTGGGGCGCCTGGCGGCTTACGCGCGCCTCATGGGGGGATATCCGCTGGTCGCCATTGGAGGCATTGGCGCCGAGCAGTTTGGCGAAGTGCTGGGCACCGGCGTGGGCTCCATCGCTGTGGTACGGGCGCTGGTCAACGCACCCGATCCGGAAGCGGCGGCCCGTGCGTTGATGGCTCGCCTGGCCGCGCCGCAGCGCATTCAGCCAGAATCAGCGCCATGAGTTAACCATGCAGCGCGGTAAGTCGGGGGCGCTGCCACGCCAGATGACAGCGGATGTATCCCGCGCATGGCAACACCAACCCATCGCGCCGGGCCGCGCAGGGCAACAGCACCTCACGCCTTGGGTTCTGTTTTGGGTTGGTCGAGTTCGAGGCGCGCTTCCACCAGATCGTTGGCGATGCCAAAACCGATGGGCTGGCCTGGCGGCGGCGGCGCAGTGACCGGTGCGGGTGGCAGGTCGCTCAGCGTCAGATGCGGAGGATCGGACAGATCCAGGTCCAGTTCCAACTCCAACCTGGGCGAATCCGGGCGTGCGCTGGCTTGCGAGGCCACGTTCCCAGGATCACCTGCCGAGGGTACATGCTGGCCAAAATCAAACTCCAGGCTGGCTGCCAGCGAATCCAGGGGCAGATCGACAGCAGCCACCGCAGAAGCCACAGGCTTGCGGCCGGCAGGCGCTGACACCCCCGGGCGGTCAAACGGCAACGCCAGCGGTGTGGTGCGCATGCGTGGAGGGGGAGCCCCGCGCGCGCTGGCCGGGGTGGTCTGGGCAATGGCCCGCAGCAATAGCAGGTCGTCAAACGCAGCCAGGTCAAACGGAGCAACAGTGGCGCGGCCGTCCTTCAGGAACAGAAACTTTTCGAGCAACTGCAGCACCGAAGACGAGGTCCACACTGCCTCGATGGCGGCCAGTTCGTCGATGTAGTCCTCCAGGGCTCGGCCCTTGTTGCTGAACGCGGGAAACTCGGGGACTTGCGCATTGAAGTGGCGGCAGAACTGCTCACGAAGCTGGGCAAAGTCATCGGCGCGACCGAGCTTGTGATAGAGCCGCAGGAGTTCCCGATAGGCCGACGGCGAGGTTTGCTGATGCGCGGCAATGTGCTTTTTCAGCACATCCACGGCCTGATCGTGCTCTCCCACAGAAACAAAAAACTCCGCCTGCTGCTGAATGTCAAATAGCTCTTCCGGGTTGACGATTTGGGAGGGGGTTTCGAGGCGAGGACCGGTTTCTGGCACCGATACTGGCTGCGGCGTGCGCTCTGGCGTGGATGCCGCCGAAACTACCGTTGCATGGAAGGTCGGCTTTTCCGAATGGAGGAGGTAGGTATCGTCGCCAAACGGAGACGAGTCTTCTGGCACCCAGGTGTCATGGGGATGCGGCGTCAGGCCATGAGGGTCATGGGCGTCGTGCCGTCCTGCATCGGTGTGTCTGGCGCTCAACGCCACCGAATCTCGCCAGGCCTGGATGGCCAGGAGGGAATCACGGCGCGCCCGGGTCCAGACCCAGGCCAGCACGCCCAGAGCCAGCGCCAACGCAGCCATCAAGGCATAGACCAGCCCGGAGGAAAAGCGCTGGTCCTCGATCAACGCAAGTCGCTGCTGGAGCTCGGCCATCGAGGCGCGCTCGGCGGTCGATTTGGCACGCATAGCAGCCATCTCGGCCTCCAGCGCACGAACACGCTCGTCGTCTTGCGGCACCCCGTCCAGGGGCGCATTCATGGCCTTCCAGGCTGCTGCCGCCTCCTGCCGCTGTGAGGCCGACGCCTGCGAAGGCACGGCACCCATGTCGGCGGAAGGCCGCAGGCCAAGCGACGGTTCAGCCAGGGCATCCAGCGGCTCCATGACCAGCCTCGAGCGCTCTCGCACTGGCGGAAGCGGCGGCGTGGTCACCTTGGCGGTGCGCTCTTCGCGTTCAGGTGCTTTGCGCACAACCTCCCGCGGCGCGCGCGGTGGTGCCATGCGGGCGGTTGGCCTTGCGGCCTGCGGTCTGATGGGGACCGAAGCTGCTGCTTCACGCTGTTCCAGGGGATCGGCAGGTGCCTGCACAACGCGGCGGCGCATGGCGGATGGCGACACCGGGCGGTCGACACCCGCCTCGGAACCACGGGCCCCTGCAGCGGGAACCGACGCCAGCTGGTCAATATTCACCACGCGGCCAGGAACATGTGCGACGGGAAGGTCGGCCAGGAAAGTGTAGGTGCGCGTAACTTTGCCCGAGCAACCAGCCGACAACGTGACGGTGATGACCGGTTCATTCACCGAGCCGACCACTTGAACCCGCACAGATGGCGAGCGCCCCGGCATCACGGGAAGCGGTGACACCCGGACTCTGGCGTCACCGACAGGGGCGTCGCCGAAAGCCACATCTGCCGTAATGCAGGACGAGGCGATGTCGGATCCCGCATCGGGCTGCACATCGAATGCGAGGTCGACCGGTGCACCAAGGATGACGGATCCCCGGCTCTGCCCGAGCGAGATGGCAGCGGCACCACCGACCGCCATCCAACAACCGACCCCAAAAATTACGTTACGTATATTCACAACAATTTCTTTTTTTGCCGTGATCATTTTTGCACACAAGTGCATTGAAACACCAACGCCATAATGCCGCCATGAAAAATCAGTTTCCCATTGTCGGCATCGTAGGCGCGGGCGCCATGGGCCGTGGCATTGCTCAGATCGCTGCCCAGGCCGGCAGCCAGGTTCTTTTGCTGGACATGCAACCGAATGCCGCCGAATCGGCGCGCAGCAGCATCCTGGCCCAATGGCAACGCCTGCTGGAAAAAGGACGCATTTCCGTTGAGCAGGCCGCTGACTGGGGCAATCGACTTCAGCCGGTTGCCGCCTTAAACGACCTGGCTTCATGCGACCTGGTCATCGAAGCCATCGTGGAGCGCCTGGATGCCAAGCAGGCACTCATCAAGCAGCTGGAGGCCGTGGTGGGGCCGCAGGCCGTTCTGGCAACCAACACCTCGTCGCTGGCGGTTACCGCCATCGGTGCCGCGTTGCAGCGGCCCCAACAGCTGGCAGGCTTTCACTTCTTCAACCCGGTGCCGTTGATGAAGGTGGTGGAGGTGATCGCCGGACTCAAGACCGCCCCGGCAGTGTGCGAAGCACTTGCCCAGTACGCACGCCAGATGGGCCACACCCCGGTGCAGGCGCAAGACACTCCGGGATTCATCGTCAACCATGCCGGACGGGGATTCGGCACCGAGGCCTTGCGCATCGTCAGCGAGGGCGTGGCCGACTTCGCCACCATCGACCGCATCCTGCGTGACCAGGTGGGCTTCAAGCTCGGCCCGTTCGAGCTCATGGACCTGACGGCACTGGATGTGTCCCACCCCGTGATGGAATCCATCTACCACCAGTATTACGAAGAACCACGTTTTCGCCCCAGCGTCATCACCGCGCAGCGTCTGGCGGGCGGATTGGTTGGTAAAAAAGTTGGCGAAGGGTTTTATCGCTATGAGAGCGGCGTGGCGCAGGTCCCCGCCGAGCCGGCCACTCCCGAGGTGGCCAGCATTCCGCCAGTGTGGGTATCGACGCGCGCAGCGCGCCGTGCAGAGCTTTACCAACTGCTCAAGGACCTGGGCGCCACCATCGAAACGGGCGCTTCACCCTCGCAGACGGCCATCTCGCTGGTGGCACCGCTGGGTTTCGACATCACCACGGTGGCCGTGGTGGAGCGGCTCGATCCCGCGCGCACCATCGGCATCGACATGCTGATCGACGACGCCGCAACGCGGCGGCGCGTGCTTGCCACCAACCCGGCCACCCGCGTGGATATTCGTGACGCAGCCCATGCCCTCTTCGCCCGTGATGGCAAGGCGGTGAGCGTGATCCGTGACAGCGGTGGCTTCGTCACCCAGCGCGTGGTGGCCACCATCGTGAACATTGCCAGTGATATCTGCCAGCAGCAGATCTGCAGCCCGCGTGACCTGGAAACCGCGGTCACGCTGGGGCTGGGCTATCCGCTCGGGCCGCTGGCCATGGGGGACCGCTGGGGGCCGACCAACATCCTGGAAGTGCTGTTCAACATGCAGACGGTTTATGGCGATCCACGGTATCGCCCCAGCCCCTGGCTGCGCCGGCGCGGTGCGATTGGCCTGAGCCTGGCACATGTTGAAGAGCACTGAGGCCGCCCTTAACCCCACCGCCTGCAAAACCCCATGCCCGCACAACTTCAAGCCTCCCGCGAGGGCCAGACTCTGGTTCTGACCCTCAGCAACGCGGAGCAGCGCAACGCCATCGACCCCGTCATGTACGCCGCGGGCATCGAAGCGCTCAACGTCGCCGAGAGCAGCACCGACGTGCGCAGCGTCGTCATCACCGGCGCGGCGGGCATGTTCTGCTCGGGCAGCGATCTGATGCGCCTGCAAGCCCACCGGCAGGCCGATCCGCAGGTGCAGGCGCAGAACATCGAAGGCCTGCACAGCTGGATCGAGACCATTCGCACCTTTCCCAAGCCCGTCATTGCAGCGGTCGAAGGCACAGCGGCTGGAGCCGGATTTTCGCTGGCCCTTGCCTGCGACATGGTGGTGGCGGCCCGCAATACGGTGTTCATGATGGCTGACAGCAATGTGGCCCTGTCGCCCGATGGCGGTGCCAGCTGGAGCCTGGCGCAGTCGCTGCCGCGCCAGCTGGCCACCGAGATCCTCATGTGCGGCGACCGCATTGCGGCAGAGCGCCTGCACGCCCTGGGTGTCGTCAACCGCCTGGCCGAACCCGGCGGCGCCTTGACGATGGCCCTGGCGCTGGCAGAGCAACTCAACGCGCGGGCACCCAACGTGCTGGCCAGCATCAAGGAACTGGTGGGCGACGCGCCCCACAACCAGCTCGCCACGCACCTGGCAAGCGAGCGGGACCATTTCGTGAAAAACCTGCACCATGTCAACGCTGGGGTCGGCATTGCGGCCTTTCTGGACAAGCGCATGCCAGTTTACGAATAGCGCCCTCGCCCATTGCACATACATCCCTGCACACCCCGACGCCCGCAAGGCTTCGGGGTTTTTTTGTTCTGCGCGAACGGCAGACACGCAGGTGACAACCCTGACAGTTGGCACCCGTCCCTGACGCGACAATGGCCGTGTTTCTAGTCACACACAAGACAGACCATGGACGACCCGATTCTTACTATCGAAGAACGTGAAGCGATCAACTCAGGTCGCTGGTTTTCATCCCTCTCACCATCCCTTCGACACGACATCCTGCGATGTGCCTACGTCAAACGCTTCAAGGATGGCGGCCTCATAGCCGCCCGCGGCGATCCGCCCGAGGAGTGGATTGCGTGCGCGCGCGGTGCGGTGCGGGTGAGCTCCACCTCCATTTCCGGCAAGCAGATCACGCTGACCTATGTCGAGCCGGGCATCTGGTTCGGCGACGTGGCGATTTTCGACGGCGACCGGCGCACGCACGACGCCTATGCACATGGCGACACCACCATCCTGTGTGTGGCCAAGGCCGACTTCAAGAAGATCCTGGCTGCGCACACCGAGCTGTACGAAGCCATGTTGCGCCTGCATGCGCGGCGCATTCGCCAGCTGTTCGGGCTGGTGGAAGACCTCAACACCCTGCCCTTGCGATCGCGCCTGGCCAAGCAGCTGGTGCACCTGGTGCGCAGCTATGGGGTGCCCAGCCTGTCGGACGGAAGCGAAATGCGCATCGGCCTGCAATTGGCGCAGGAAGAACTGGCACAGCTGCTGGGCGCATCGCGCCAGCGTGTGAACCAGGAACTCAAGGCCATGGAACGCGAGGACGCCATTCGCATCGAGCCGGGTGGCCTGGTGGTGCGCGACCGCGCAGCCCTGATGCGCATTGCCGAAACCGACAACTGACGTCTCTTGGGCACCGCCCTTCCCGGATCTTTTTACGCCCGCTGCCCCGCCCCCTCTGGCAGCGCGGCCGACATGCACTCACCCGCGTGACAACTCCCCAAACCCAATGAACAACTTTGACCACTTCGTCGGCACGCGCCCGGTCTCGGAGCAGCACGCGTTCGACATCGACACCCTGACCGCCTGGCTCACCCGCAACATGCAGGGCTTCACCGGCCCCATGACAGTCGAGATGTTCAAGGGTGGGCAATCCAACCCCACCTACAAACTCATCACCCCCGGCGCCAGCTACGTGATGCGCGCCAAGCCTGGCCCGGTCGCCAAGCTGCTGCCTTCGGCCCATGCCATCGAGCGCGAATTTGCCGTGATGAGCGGCCTGTACGGCACCGACGTTCCCGTGCCGCGCATGCATGTGCTGTGCGAGGACGAATCGGTGATCGGCCGCGCCTTTTATGTCATGGAGTGCATGCAGGGCCGCGTGCTGTGGGACCAGTCCCTGCCCGGCATGACACCCGCCGAGCGCGGCGCCATCTACAACGAGATGAACCGCGTGATCGCGGCCCTGCACACCGTGAAATTTGCGGACAGGGGGCTGGCAGGCTACGGCAAGCCCGGCAACTACTTTGACCGCCAGATTGGCCGCTGGAGCAAGCAGTACGTGGCCTCCATCACCCAGCCCATCGACGAGATGGACCGCCTGATGGAATGGCTTCCCGCGCACATGCCGGCCAGCGCGCGCGATGAAAGCAAGGTTTCCATCGTGCACGGCGACTACCGGCTCGACAACCTCATGTTCCATCCGACCGAGCCCCGCGTGATCGCCGTGCTCGACTGGGAGCTGTCCACGCTCGGCCACCCGCTGGCGGATTTCAGCTACCACTGCATGAGCTGGCATATCCCGGCAGCCCTGGGCCGCGGCATTGCCGGCCAGGACATTGCGGCGCTGGGCATTCCCGACGAAGACAGCTACATCCGCCTGTACTGCGAGCGCACGGGCATTGCCACACCCGAAGCGCTGCGTGCCGACTGGAACTTCTACCTCGCCTACAACATGTTCCGCATTGCCGCCATCCTGCAGGGCATTGCCAAGCGGGTGGAAGCCGGCACGGCCTCCAGCGCCCAAGCCAAGGCCTCGGGCGACACGGCGCGCCCCATGGCCCAGCTGGCCTGGTCGTTTGCCCAGCGCAGCTAACCACCAGGCCCCACTCACCCACCCCCGCATTTTTTGACGGAGATCCCCATGGACTTTGACTACTCCCCCAAGACCAAGGAACTGCAGGCCAAACTGCTCCGTTTCATGGACGAGCACATCTACCCAGCCGAGGCCGAATACAGCGCCGAACTGGCGGCCAACACCGCCGCAGGCAAGCGCTGGAGTGCACTCCACACCATCGAAAAGCTCAAGCCCAAGGCACAGGCCGCCGGTTTGTGGAACCTGTTCCTGCCGGTCGATAGCGCGGCCGCGTCGGGCTACGACGGTGCTGGCCTGACCAACCAAGAGTACGCCCCCCTGGCTGAAATCATGGGCCGTGTGCCATGGGCCAGCGAGGTGTTCAATTGCTCGGCCCCTGATACGGGCAACATGGAAACCATCGCCCGCTACGGCGACGACACCAACAAGGCCCGCTGGCTCAAGCCCCTGCTGGAGGGCAAGATCCGCTCGGCCTTCGCCATGACGGAACCCGACGTGGCATCGAGCGACGCCACCAACATCGAAACCCGCATCACGCGCGAGGGCGACGACTACGTCATCAACGGTCGCAAGTGGTGGATCTCTGGCGCCGCCGACCCCCGCTGCGCCGTCTTCGTGACCATGGGCAAAACCGACCCTGATGCCCCAAGGCACTCGCAGCAGAGCATGGTGCTGGTGCCCGCCGACACCAAGGGCATCACCATCATCCGCCCGCTCAATGTGTTCGGCTACGACGATGCGCCGCACGGCCACGTCGAGATGACGTTCGACAACGTGCGCGTGCCGGTCAGCAACATCCTGCTGGGCGAGGGCCGCGGCTTTGAGATCGCACAAGGGCGCCTGGGCCCCGGACGCATCCACCACTGCATGCGACTGATCGGCCTGGCCGAGCGCGCACTCGAGCTGATGTGCAAGCGCGCCAGCTCCCGCACGGCCTTCGGCAAGACCGTGGCCCAACAAACGGTGACGCAAGAGCGCATTGCCGAGGCCCGCTGCAAGATCGACATGGCCCGCCTGCTCACCCTCAAGGCTGCGTGGCTGATGGACAACGCCGGCAACAAGGTCGCGCGCACCGAAATCGCCATGATCAAGGTGGTGGCGCCCAGCATGGCCTGCCAGGTGATCGACTGGGCCATGCAAGTGCATGGCGGCGGCGGCATGTGCGACGACTTCCCGCTGGCCTACGCCTACGCCGGCGCGCGCACGCTGCGCTTTGCCGACGGTCCGGACGAAGTGCACCGCAATGCCATCGCCAAATGGGAACTGGGCAAATACGCGGCGCCAAAGCACGAGTTGCACCCACCCGTCACGCGCGGCTGCTGAGCACGAGAGCCCGCCACGGGGCAAGCCATTAGGATGGAAGGCACCATGCGCCCATTCTTCAACCCACCGCCCTCAACCGCCGCGCCATGCTGTGCGGTGCAGGGGCGTGGCTGGCTGGCGCCGCGTGGCCGGCGGCGCAGGCTTCGCCATCAGATCAAACTGCAGACGCAAGCGCTGTGGCGAGCGCCCGGTCTGCTGCCGGCCTCAGCCCGGATGCCCGCCAGCTGGTGCGCTGGATCGAAGGCACGGGCGACAACCAGGGCCTGGCGTTTGCCGTGGTGGACAAGCTGGCCGCCCGCATCCATGTGTTTTCCGCCCAGGCCCAGTGGCTGGGCACCGCCCCCGTGCTGCTGGGTGCGGCACGCGGCGACCATTCGGTGCCCGGCATTGGCCAGCGCCCGCTGGCCCAGGTCCGGCCCGAAGAGCGCACCACCCCGGCCGGCCGTTTTGTGACCGAGCCCGGCCGCAACCTGCGCGGCGAAGACATCGTGTGGATTGACTATGACGCTGCGGTTTCACTGCACCGCGTGCGCAGCGTCAGCGCGGCCGAGCGGCGCCTGCAGCGCCTGGCCAGCAGCGGCACACAAGACAAGCGCATCAGCTACGGCTGCATCAACGCGCCCGTGGCTTTCTACAACCGATGGATTGATCCCTTGCTGGGTCGCACCAGCGGCGTGGTTTACGTGCTACCAGACACGGAGCCATTTGCTTCGATATTCATAGCTGCAAGCGCTTATCCCTGAAGCGCTAGCGGCAATATTGACTCATATTCATGTGTCTGCGGCATCGGAATCGTGTCGCTGGGCAGGCGCACATTGCCATGCGAGACACTATGGCGCGGGCACCAGCCGCAAGTCGTGGCGCATGAGTGCGGGCTCACGCTGCAAGGGGCGGTAGCCCGCCTGCACCCAGTTGGAGTGCATGTCGCGGTAGCGCGGTGAGAACACCAGCCCGCTCTGGCCCGTCTGGTAGATGAACCGCGACTGCTCCAGATCGGCCAGGTCATACACAGCCCGCAGCGAAGCCGCATGGCGATTGACAAACGGGCCTTTCGCGTCGCCCGCGTTGTACTGGCCCACGTTCACCGTGTAGGCGTCGCCGGGCGAGGCTACGCTGACATCAAAATACGGCGCCAGCAAGGCCACGTTGCCCAGAGGCCTGTGGCTGCTGAGCGCGGGGTGGGCGTCACCCCAGCGCCACCGTGCCGGGTCGGCGCCATAGGCGGCCTGCAGGCGATCGAGAGCACGCGCCAGCGCCGCGGCCGACTGGTCCGCGCACGACAGCGGCTGGCACCACCAGGCGTCGTCGCGCTCCAGAATGCCTTCCAGGGCCGCGCGGTAGTCGCGTTTGCCGTAGGTGGCTTTGAAGCGGTCCTGGCCCACGCGCGAGGCGATCACGCCTTTTGCCAGTTCGTCCGTCCAGGCCGCAAACACCAGCGGTGCGGCCCGCTCGGCATCCATCACACCATCAAAATCGCGCAGCAGCGCCTGCACGGCCGCCGCCAGCGGGTGCTGCGGCGCGGCCTTGCGCAAGTGCGGCAGCAGCCGCTGCGTGGCCAGCGACAGGGTATCGGCCTGGATCGCCTGCATGCTGGCCCTGTCGTGCCGGGGCGTCGCCTCAATCAGCTGGGCTATCCGGTCATGGCGGTAGGGCACAACCCAGTCTTGCGCGAGGTAGTGCGCATAGCCGGGCGCGGTGACGCGTTGGTTGGCGGTTGCCACCCAGCCGCTGCCACCGTCATCCTCGGGCGTCTCGCCCAAGGGCAGCCAGCCTTGCCAGTCGTAGCGCGCATCCCAGCCGGGCGACGGCGCCACACCGCGAATGTCATTGCCTGCGTGGCGCACGGGCACCTTGCCCATGGCCTTGAAGCGGATGTTTCCCTGCACATCGGCGGCCACCACGCTCTGCATGGGCGAGTGGTAAGGCTCCAGTGCCTCAAATAGCTCCTGCACCGACTTCGCCTGGTTGGTCTGCAGACCGGCAAGCACGGTCTGGTTGTCGGCATCGAGCGCGCTCCAGCGCAGCGCCAGCACGTATTTGCGCAGGTCCAGCACCTGGGCATGCGACTTTTGCACATCGCTCAGCACCGGGCCGTGGCGGGTTGCGCGCAGCGCCAGCACCACATCGGGCTGCCCCTTGACGCGAATAACCTCTGTGCGCAGCGCAAACGGCATCCAGCCCTGCGGCGTGCGATATTGGCTGGGGTCGGCGGGATTGATCTGCTCCAGGTAAAGGTCTTGCACATCAGGGCCGGTGTTGGTGAAGCCCCAGGCCACGCTGTCCGTGCGGCCCAGCACCACAAAGGGCAGCCCCGGCAAGGTGGCGCCGATGGCATCCATGGCCCCTATGGCGGTGCCGTCGGCAGCAACGCCGGCCGGTGCCTGCAACCGCGCGAAATACCAGATGGCCGGCGCGCTCAGGCCCAGGTGCGGGTCGTTGGCCAGCAAGGGTTTGCCGCTGACCGTGCGCGTGCCTGCCAGCACCCAGTTGTTGCTGCCCTTGCCTTCCGGGGTTCCGGCATTGCGCGTGAGGTCTTCAGCCCAGGCCAGCATGCCCTGGCTGACCTGGCGTGAAAGCATGCCTGCGGCTTCTTGCGGCCCGGCGCTCGTTGCCACAGGCTTGTCTCCCTCGGTGTTGGCGGGTGCTGGCGGCGTCGCCGGATCACGGTAGATGCCCAGTTGCCGGTACAGTGCCGCCAGATCGGCCGATGCCGCGGGAGTCTCGCCCGGATAGGGCGGCATCAGTTGCCACAGGCGCCCCGTGTCCAGCGTTCTGGCCATGGAAAGGCGGGCAAACTCGTTGCCCCAGTTGCCGCCCAGGTCCAGCGCCATCATCAGCGCCCAGGCCACACTGTCCTCGGGCTCCCAGACGGCGCCGGTTGCGCCGCCAGGCTTCACCCCCAGAACATGAAACTCGGGCGGCAACGCCTGCGGCAGGTTTTTGTGGAACGCATGAATGCCCTGGCTGTAGGCCTGCAGCGCCTCGCGGGCGTGGGCAGGCAGGCCGGCATACTGCTTGCGGGCATGGCCCATGATGTCGAGCGCACGCATCAGTTTGTCGGTCTCGAGCGTGGCGGGGCCGAAGACTTCGGACAGCTCGCCATGCATTACCCGGCGGTTGAATTCCAGTTGCCAGGTGCGCTCTTGCGCGTGCACGTAACCCATGGCGAACCACGCATCGCGCGCAGACTGCGCCCGGATGTGGGTGACATCGGCGGCATCGCGCTGCACGCGCACCCCATCGCGCAATCCGCCCACCACAATCTGCCCATCCAGCGCCGGGAATGTACGCTGCACATACAGCGCGCCCCCCGCACCCGCCAGCAAGGCCGCCGCCACCAATCCAACGATCGCACGCTGTACCCACGCCATGGTGTCTGTCTCCTCAAGCTCTGGTGATGGGGGCCACGCTCCGTTGCGTGCGGCATTGCCTGACACGTTGGCCCCCGCTGGGCGCAGTGGGCATGAATGCTCAACCCAGGTGCGCGTTGCCTCCGGCCACCTGGAATTTGACGACGGGCGCACTCGAATCAGCGAATGAGACCCCCAGAGCCATCTCGCCGATGCCATGCAGGATGCAGGCATCGCGACGCAACTGCACGGGGACATCACTGCCCTCGAAGCGCACCCAGGTGCCAAAACTGCTCATGTCGGTCAGCACGAAGCCCGTGTTGCGCCAATCGATGCGCGCATGCAGGCGCGAAACGCGCGGGTCGTTGATGCACAACCGGGCATCGGTCGCACGGCCGATATGTACAGGAACGTCGGTTGAGGTAAAGGACAGGTCGATTCCGTGCCACGAAAACTGAATCTGCCCCAGGATCGAGTCCACGGGCGCAAAGTTGCTGGCCAGCGTGGCCTGCATGGTCAGCGAGTCTGGCTCTTCGTTTTCGCGCCACTCCACCTGGTACAGCATCAGCATCTCGGCCTTGCCGCGGATCTCCATCATCCCGAGCTTGCGATACCACACCGAGGGCGCGGCGCCTGACAGCAGTACGGCGGTTTCCGTGGCCCAGATTTCTGCGGGCCCGGCGCGCTCGCACAACCGGGAGGCCACGTTCACGGCGTCGCCGTAGCAGTCGCCATCCACATCCACCACCTCGCCGCTGGCCACGCCTACGCGTATGCCCATGCGCAGCGGCAGGGGCCACCGGCTCACCCGTTCCTGGTGTCCGCGCAGCATCGCCGCTGCGGCGGAAACGGCACTGGCTGCGTCACCAAAAATCGCCAGAACACCGTCTCCCAGGTTCTTGACGATGCGCCCGTGGTGCGCCTCTATGGTTCCACCGATCCAATGGGTGACCCGGGTGACGGCCTCGGTGGCGCGCTCATTGCCCAGGGTTTCATACAACGACGCGCTGCCCGAAATATCCGCAAACACGACCGTCGACAAAACACTCATGGACACAAGCCTCTCATTGCATTACTCAGACCAGTCTAGAGCATGACGCGCGCCAGCGCACGCCCTAAATGGCATAGCACACTGCCCCGTTCAGGTAGACAGGGTAGCCACGCATGGCGGCGTTGGCGCGATGATGAAAAAACTTGGCAATAAAAGGACGAGCGTGTTGTCTTTATGCAAAAAAAGGAGCATCCCCCTTGCGCGCTGTCTCGCTCCCGCGTAACTTGAGCCATCCTGCCACTCGCAGAAATGCCTGCCAATTTTTCATGCGCTGGAACAAACCCAATCTTCGCAACAGTCTGCACGGCCTTCTGGGCCGCGATGCGCCTGCTTCGACATCCTGGGTACGCAATCATGGGCTCGAAGAAGTCCGTCACGCGATGATCGAATGCCTGGTGGGCCTCAGTGGCAGTGACGTGGCCCGCATGAACATGCGGCTGCGCTATGCCAGCGACATCGAGGCCCTGTGGTATCTGCGCAGTGACCTGCGCACGCTGCTGGTTCCGCTGCGGGGTGAGGCCCTTGCCCATGCCACGCTGACCCAGCTGACACCGCTGTTTCAGGGGCAGCTGCCCCGCGCACTGGGCGGTGGTGCATCGCGGCCCGCAGGCCACTGATCTGCGGTCAGTGCTGGTGGCCCCAGTACAGCAGCGCATCGCGGTCTTCCACCGACAGCGACACCTTCGCCCCCACCGGCAACACCACCTTTGTCTCCACATGGCCGAATGGCAGGTTGGTCAACACGGGCGCCTTGATCTGGCTGCGCAGCCAGTCCACCACCGATTGCAGTTTGAAGCCCTTGTCGTGGGGCGCCAGCTTGTAGTTGGTGAACTGGCCCAGCACCACCGCCTTCTGCTGGGCCAGGATGCCCGCGTGCAGCAGTTGCGTGAGCATGCGCTCGATGCGGTAGGGGTGTTCACCCACGTCTTCCACGAACAAAATTCCGCCGCGCACCGCGGGCAGGTAGGGCGTGCCCACCAGGCCGGTGAGCACGGCCAGGTTGCCGCCCCAGAGGGTGGCATTCTTCACATACGCATCGGGCACAGCCGGCTTGCCGTCGGCCAGCGGCTTTTCGCGCGCCATGCGCCAGCCGGCACCCTCTCCGTGGCCCGTCAGCAGGTCATCAAAGCAGGCCAGCATGATGTCGTCGGGCTCGCCCTCCACGCCAAAGTCGCTGATCAACCCGGGGCCGGCCCAGGTCACGGCACCGGTCTGTGCCAGCACGGCCATCTGGAACGCCGTGAAATCGCTCAGGCCTACGAATTTCGTTCCGCCATCAATGGCCTTGGCCACTGCCTTGTAGCGAATGCCCGGCAGGATGCGCGTGAGGCCGTAAGCGCCGCGGGTGATCAGCGCCACGTCGGCCCCGCTGGCTGCAGCGCGGTGAATGGCCGCCAGGCGCGTGGCATCGTCGCCGGCAAAGCGCGTGTGCACCGCCTGGGCGTCGGGGTCCACTTCCACCTCATGGCCCATGGCCTTCAGGCGCGCAATGGCGCGCCTGAAAGCGGCCTTGTCGCGGATGGAGCCTGCGGGCGAGTAGATGTAGATGTGCTGGGGGCCGTGGTCGTGTTCGCAGTGCGACGGGTCGTGGTGTTGGGGCAAAGCGTTCAGGCCGGACAGCGGCCTGCTCCGTAAGAAATCGGGGGTGCGCCGCCTCGGGGGGCGTACGCCTTCAGGATGAGAAGTATTCCACAGCCTGCGCGGCAATCGCCTGGCCATGCTCCGGCACGAAGTGTCCTGCGTGGGGCAGCACCATGGGTGGCGGGCAGCCCCGAATGTTGCGCTGCAACGCCTGCATGACAGGCATGCCCAGAACCGGGTCCTGCGCGCCCACCACCATCAGGCTGCGCCCCTGCCATTCGTGCTGCCAGAAGCCACGCGCTGTC
Organism: Acidovorax carolinensis; assembly: GCF_002157145.1. NCBI lineage: Bacteria > Pseudomonadati > Pseudomonadota > Betaproteobacteria > Burkholderiales > Comamonadaceae > Acidovorax > Acidovorax carolinensis. Next base: position 1,811,249 of record NZ_CP021361.1, on the reverse strand, counting down.
CGCGAAACGGCAGCGCCCTCGGCGTCCGGATGACCGGGCACCAGCGCCGGAAAGGCGCGCAGCCCGGCACGGTAGCCGCGGTCGGGAAACGGCGCGTCGTAAGCGGCGCATTCCTCATCGCGCAGATGGGGGTTGCCACGTGCCAGCAGGCGCGCGACGCTGTAGAGCGGTTTTTTGGCAGACATCGCGCGCCACGCCACCAAGCCGGGTGGCAGCGGTGCATCGCCCGTGGCCAGCAAGGTGTTCATGGCCAGCAGGCCCGTAAAGCGCTCGGGCATGGCCATGGGCAAGGTCAGGCCCAGCATGCCCCCCGCACCCTGCACCACCAGCACCGTGTTGCGCAGATCCAGCCGGTTGATCAGCTCCAGCAGCACCTGCCGGTGCCATGCGAACTGGTGAAAACTGTCTTTCTTGGGCTTGTCGCTCTTGCCAAAACCAATCAGGTCAGGCGCCACCACGCGGTCTCCCGCCGCCAGAAACACGGGGATCATGCGGCGGTAAAGATAGCTCCAGCTCGGGTTGCCGTGCAGGCACAGCCAGGTGCGCGGCGCCTGCGAAGAGGGCCCCTCGTCCAGATAGTGCATGCGCAGACCCGCCAGGCTGGGCAGGTCGCTGGTGTAGTGCGGCGCCCAGGGGTAGTCGGGCAGACTGACAAAGGCCACGTCGGGCGTGCGAAGGGCGTCGTCGCGCAGCGGGTGGCTTGCCAGCGCCTGGGCGCGTTGCTGGGTGCGCCGGTGGCGGAAAAACGCACTTAGCAGCGCGCCGCAATCGTGTGCGAGCACCCCGCCATGCACCTCGGTGTGGTGATTGAGCTCGGCATGCCTGAACAGGTTGAGCACCGAACCCGCGGCGCCGGTCTTGGGGTCGGTTGCGCCAAACACCACGCGCGGCACGCGCGCATGCAGCATGGCGCCGCTGCACATGGCGCAGGGTTCCAGCGTGACGTAAAGCGTGCAGCCATCAAGCCGGTAGTTGCCCAGCTGCCGCGCCGCGGCGCGCAGCGCCACGATTTCAGCGTGCGCGGTGGGGTCGTGCCCCGACACCGGGGCGTTGCGGCCGGTGGCAATCACCTGGCCGTCCTTCACCACCACCGCCCCCACCGGCACTTCGCCCGCCAATGCGGCGGCCTGGGCCTGGGCCAGTGCCTGGCGCATCCAGTGCTCGTCTTGCTGCAACTGCATTGCTATATATTTAATAGCTTACAGCGCTTTATGGATAAGCGCTACAGGCCTTTTTCATTCAATATTTACTTGGAGTCGTCGGGCATGGGCCGGGCTTGCTGCATCAGGCCTTCCATCTGCTGCCTGACCTGCTGCTGCACCTGCTGGCTTTGCTCGCGCACCGTCCCCGTCGGCGCCGGGCTGGCTGCACCGTCCGACGCTGCAGGCAATTGCAGCGAGGGCACCGGGGTGCGGGTGGCCGCCAGTTGCTTCTTGGCCAGAACACCCACAATGGCCAGCGCCACCACCAGGCCCACCAATCCAAAAACAGCACGCATTTCAGACCTCCGGTTTGCTTGCGGACTCGGGCACCATGCCCAGCCGCTCCATCCATTTCGCCAGTGCCTGGGCATCATGACTGCCTTGCAGGTACTGCGCGTGCATGGCAGCGTGGGATTCGTGCCGATGCTGGTTGAGCTTGAGCTTGCACTGCAACTCCACCACCTCCAGCTCAAACGCCACGATGCCCGCCAGCATCTTGTGAGCGAACGCTTCACCCAGGCCGCGCCACTGCTGCGCATAGGGCGGCTCATGGTCGCCGATCAACTGCTTGAGCAGTGCATCCTTGGCGGCGGGCTGCTCGATCAGGCGGGCGTGCACGCGGCAGTGCACGGCCAGATAGTTCCAGGTGGGCACCCGGGCCAGATCGGGGTACACCGACGGCGAAAGATAGGCCTGCGGCCCCATGAATGTGACCAGGGCCTCGCGCCGCGCCTGCAGATAGCGCCAGTGCGGGTTGGGCCGCGCGCAATGGCCCAGCAGCACCAGCGCGTCGCCCCGCTCCTGCACATGCAGCGGCAGGTGGGTGACGAAGGGAAAACCATCGTCGTCGGTAGAGACCAGGCTGGCCAGCGGGTGCTCGCGCATCAGCGCGCGGGCATGGGCCGGCTCGTTGGAATGGAACTGGGGCGGCAGGTACATGGGGCCCCACTGTAGTGGCAAAAACCCCGGCCACGGGTGGCGCCCGGCCTACGCCGGGTAGGCCCCGGTGCATCCAGCGTCGATCAGTTGAGCGGTACGCGGTTGCCGTCCTTGTAGGTGTAGAGCGTGACGGCAGGTGTCACCAGTTCACCCTTGGGCGTGAAGCTGATGTTGGCCGTCACCCCCTTGTACTGCGTCTTGCTCAGGAAGGGGCCGTACACCACGGGGTCGACCGAATTGGCGCGCTTCATGGCATCCACCAGCACCATGGCTGCGTCGTAGGCGTAGGGGCTGTAGATCTGGAACTGGCCGGGGAACTTGGCGTCGTAGCGCTTCTTCCACTCCGCACCGCCCTGCATCTTGTCGACCGATGCGCCGCCGGTCGCGCAGGTCACGTTCTTGACGGAGGGCGACTTGCCGGCCAGCTCAGGCAGCTTGGGCGTGCACAGCGCGTCGCCGCCGAAATACTTCACATCGCCCAGACCCAGTTGCTCCATTTGGCGCAGCATGGGCCCAGCCTGTGCATCCAGGCCACCGTAGAAGATGGCATCGGGCTTCTTGTTCTTGATGGCCGTGAGAATGGCCATGAAGTCGGTGGCTTTGTCGTTGGTGAACTCCTCGCCCACCACCTTCAGGCCCTTTTGCAGGGCCGTGGCCTTGAACACCGAGGCCACGCCCTGGCCGTAGGCCGTGCGGTCATCAATGATGGCGACGTTCTTGAGCTTGAGGGCGTCTGCCGCAAACAGGGCCAGCGCGGCACCCAGGGCGTTGTCGTTGGCGATGAGGCGGAAGGACGTCTTGTAGCCAGGCTTGGTCAGGTCGGGGTTGGATGCCGATGCCGTGATGTGCGGCAGATCGCATTTGTTGTAAACCGACGATGCAGGAATGGAGGTGCCCGACTGCAGGTGCCCCACCACGCCCGCCACCTTCTGGTCGCACAGCTTTTGTGCCACGGCGGTGGCCTGGCGTGGGTCGCCCGCGTCGTCTTCGGCGGCAAGCACGAACTTGATCTTCTTGCCACCAATGACCAGGTTCTGCGTGTTCAGGTCATCCACGGCCATGCGCACACCGTTCTCGGTGTCCTTGCCGATGTGGGCAATGCCGCCAGAAATCGGGCCGGCATGGCCGATCTTGACGGTTTGCACATCCTGGGCCAGCGTGGCGCTAGAGGCCACGGCGAGGGCGGCAGCAGCCGTCCATTGCAGGGAAAAACGCAGGCGGTAAGTAGACATCACGGCTTCATCTCCATTCATATAAAAATACGCAGCCTGCAAGGCTGTGAAAAGCCCCGCATCGTACGCCCGCGTTCGGGTGCAGCCCCCTCATTAGCAAACAAGCAAGGCATTTTCATCGGTATAAATTTTGCTAATAACTGGCCCGCCAGCGCCGAAGCCAGCATCCCTCCAATCTGCTGCGGAAAACGGCACCCGGCAATTGGCGCTGGGATAATCCCCGCCATGTCCTTGCTGCCCCACCAGATCGAACTGCTCTCCCCTGCCCGCGACGCCGATATTGGCATTGAGGCCGTGAACCACGGCGCCGATGCGGTGTACATCGGCGGCCCCGCTTTTGGTGCCCGGGCCGGTGCAGGCAACGACATCCGTGATCTGGAGCGCCTGATCGCGCATGCGCACCGCTTCAACAGCCGCATCTTCATCACCCTCAATACCATCCTTCGCGACGACGAGCTGGAAGCCGCGCGCCAGATGGCCTGGCAGGTATACGAGGCCGGGGCCGATGCCCTCATCATCCAGGACATGGGTCTCTTGGAGATTGACCTGCCCCCATCCAGCTGCACGCCAGCACCCAGACCGACATCCGCACCCCTGAAAAAGCGCGCTTCCTGCAGGATGCCGGCCTGTCGCAGCTGGTGTTGGCGCGCGAGCTCACGGTGCAGCAGATTGCGGCCGTGCACAAGGCGCTGGGCCCGGTGGATGCCCCGGCCGCGCCAACATCGAATTCTTCATCCACGGTGCGCTGTGCGTGGCCTACAGCGGCCAGTGCAACATCAGCCATGCGCAGACCGGCCGCAGCGCCAACCGGGGCGACTGCAGCCAGGCCTGCCGCCTGCCCTACCAGGTGACCGATGCGCAGGGCCGCTTCATTGCGCACGACAAGCATGTGCTGTCGATGAAGGACAACAACCAGAGCGACAACCTGCGCGCCCTCATCGATGCGGGCGTGCGCAGCTTCAAGATCGAAGGGCGCTACAAGGACATGGGCTATGTGAAGAACATCACGGCCCACTACCGCACGCTCCTCGATGAAATCCTGGAAGAACGCGAGGCCTCGGGCCACCCGTTGTCGCGCTCGTCCAGCGGGCGCACCACCTTCACCTTTACGCCCGACCCGCTGCAGAACTTCAACCGCGAGTTCACCGACTACTTCGTGACCGGCCGCAAGGACAACATCGGCGCCTTTGACAGCCCCAAGAACCCCGGCCAGGCCATCGGCTGGGTGACCAAAATGGGCGCCAATTTTGTCGAGCTGGAGGTGAGCGACCCCGCCACCGTGCTACACAACGGCGACGGCCTGTGCTACTACGACCTGCAAAAGGAACTGATCGGCTTGGCCATCAACGTGGCCGAGCCCGTGTCGGCGCGCAGCGTGGGCCAGTGGCGCGTGTACCCCAAGGACCCGATGGAGGGTTTCAAGGACCTGCGCAAGGGCACCGAGATCAACCGAAACCGCGACATGGACTGGGTGCGCACGCTGGAGAAGAAGTCCAGCGACCGCCGCATCGGCCTGTGGGCGCACCTGAGCGAAACGCCCTCCGGCTTCAGCCTGATGCTGACCGACGAGGACGGCAACGTGGGCTGTGCCGACGTGCAGCAGCCCCACCAAAGCGCCACCGATGCCGCCAAGGCCGAAGCCAGCCTGCGCGAGCAGCTCGGCCGCTTTGGCGCCACGGTGTTCGCGGTGCATGACATTGCGCTGCAGCTGTCGCAGCCCTGGTTCGTGCCCGCCTCGGTACTCAACGCCCTGCGCCGCGATGCCGTGACCGACCTGGAGACCAACCGCGCCCGCAACTTTGCCCGCCTGCCGCGTGCCACGCCGGTGGAGCCCCCGGCGCCCTACCCCGAGGACACGCTCTCGTTCCTGGGCAACGTGTTCAACCACAAGGCGCACGACTTCTATGCGCGCCATGGCGTGAAGGTAATCGCAGCAGCCTATGAGGCACACGAGGAAGAAGGCGATGTCAGCCTCATGATCACCAAGCACTGCGTGCGTTTTTCGATGAGCCTGTGCCCCAAACAGGCCAAGGGCGTGACCGGTGTGCAGGGCACGATCAAGGCCGAACCCTTGATGCTCATCAACGGCAAGGAAAAGCTGACCTTGCGCTTTGATTGCAAGCCCTGTGAAATGCATGTCGTGGGCAAGATCAAGCGCGCTGTACTGCAGCAGATACCCGAAGCCCCCGTGGCTTTTTACAAGGCTCGCCCCTGAAAGACCTCCCGACATGGTCCAGTGCCGAGCGATTTGCTCGTCTGGCAGACTGTGTGCGGTCAGCCACGCGTTTTGTTGAAAACGCCATGAAACGCTTGGCGGCCTCAATTCCGAAGTGCAACACCGAGAATTGAGATCAAGATGACAAAGAAGAATTACCAGCAGTTGAGCGAGAGCGAGCGCCATGCGATCGCCTTGGGGCTTCAGCAAAAGCAAAGCCTCAGCGCCATAGCGCGGGCCTTGGGGCGCTGCAAGAGCACCATCAGCCGGGAATGCCAACGCAATGCGGGCGCCAAGGCCTACACCTCCAAGTTCGCCCAGCAACGCAGCGACAGGCGCAGATGCTTTGCCCGTCCCCAGCCCAAACTGCACCGCGATGGACCTTTGTTCAAGATCGTTCGCGACTATCTGCTCCGGCACTGGTCTCCCCAGCAAATCGCTGGGCAGTTGAAGAAACTGCACCCTGACAACAAGCGCAAACAAGTGTCCCACGAGAGCATCTACACCTGCATCTACGCCCAGCCCCGGGGAGAGCTCAAGAAGGAGCTGGTGGCCTGCTTGCGCATGGCCCGCGCCAAGCGCTGGCCGCGCTCCAAAGGCGAGGATCGGCGTGGGCAAATCACCGACCTGCTGAGCATCCATGTGCGCCCACCCGAGATTGAGGATCGTCAGTTGCCCGGGCACTGGGAGGGCGACCTCATCAAGGGCAAAGGCAATGCCAGTGCCATTGGCACGCTGGTCGAGCGCACGACCCGCCTGGTGGTGCTGGTCAAGCTGCCGCACCCCAACCCGGCGACAGCGGCACATGTACTGCAGGCCTTCAGCGACAAGCTCAATGGCATTGCCAGCCCGATGCGCCAGAGCCTGACCTATGACCGTGGCAGTGAGATGGCAGAGCATGCCAAGCTCACCGAGAACACGGGCATGAAGGTGTACTTCTGTGACCCCTACAGCCCCTGGCAGCGGGGCTCCAACGAAAACACCAATGGATTGCTGCGGCAGTACTTCCCCAAGGGGACTGATCTGAGCGGCTATAGCCAGGAGTATCTGGATGCCGTAGCCGATGAGCTCAATGGGCGCCCCAGGATGACTCTGGGGTGGAGCAAGCCCATTGAGGTTTATGCCGAACATTTGGCCCGGCTGACCCTACAGCCTGATTCAGTGCATTAATGAATATTTGTTGCACTTGGACTTGAATCCGCCCTTATCAACTTAGCGCAAGCAGCTATATTTTGTATAGCAATTTTTTCTTGCACCACGCTACGGCAGCGCTGCACGGCTGTCATGCATTTGGGCTATGGTTCAGCAGCATCCCGCCGTGAATGCACCGCACCATGCCTGAGCCCACTCGGGCATCGTTCATTGCCTCTACGGAAATACTGCATGCAGACCGATCCCACTTACCCTGCCAACGTCACCCCCTCTGAAGCTCACCTGCGCAGCGCCCAGGAGCTTGCCGCAACGTACCGCGTCAATCCCCGCACCGGCCTGCGCGATGACGAAGCCGCGCAGCGCGCACATCAGCACGGCGCCAACGAACTGCAGGACCACGCACGGCGCGGCCCCCTGGCGCTTCTGGCCGACCAGTTCAAGGACTTCATGGTGCTGGTTCTGCTTGGCGCAGCCGTGATCTCGGGCGTGATCGGAGACCTCACCGACACGCTGGTCATCCTGGTCATCGTGGTGCTCAACGCCATCATCGGCTTTGTGCAGGCCTGGCGTGCCGACCAGGCCATGGCCGCACTGCGCCAGCTATCCGCCGCCCATGCCACCGTGCTGCGCGGCGGCGAAGTGCAGGTGGTGCCCGCCAGCGTGCTGGTGCCCGGCGACATCGTGCTGCTGGAGGCAGGCAACCAGATTCCGGCAGACCTGCGCCTGATCGAGATCGCGCAACTGCAGGTGGACGAATCGGCCCTCACGGGCGAATCCGTCACCGTGGCCAAGCAAACGGACACCCTGGCCGCACAGGACACCAGCGCCCTGGGCGACCGCGTCAACATGGCCTTCAAGGGCACCACAGCCACCCACGGCCGCGCGCGCGGTCTGGTGGTGGCCACCGGCATGCACACCGAACTGGGCAAGGTGGCCCGCCTGCTGGGCGGCGAGGACCGCAGCACGCCGCTGCAGCTGCGCCTGGCGGCCTTCGGCAAGCGCCTGGCCCTGGGGGTCATCGCCATCTGCATCGTGATCTTTGCGGTGGGCGTGTTGCGCGGGGAATCCCCCCTGCTGATGGCCCTCACCGCCATCAGCCTGGCCGTGGCAGCCATCCCCGAGGCGCTGCCCGCCGTGGTCACGGTGCTGCTGGCGCTGGGCGCGCGCCGCATGGTGGCGGTCAAGGCGCTGGTGCGCAGGCTGCCTTCGGTGGAAACGCTGGGCTCGGTCACCACCATCTGCTCCGATAAGACCGGCACCCTCACCCAGAACCACATGCACGCAGAGCTGCTGCTGGCCCAGGGCCAGCGCTGGGCACCTGGCGACCCGTTACCCGGCCCCGTGCACGCCGAGGCCCTGCGCGCCGCTGCGCTGTGCAACGATGCCGCACGCCACGCCCGTGTTGACGACGACGGCACCGCCACCACTACCCCCAAACCTGACGCCCACCCAACCGACTGGCAGGGCGATCCCACCGAAACTGCCCTGGTGCTGGCCGCCCATGCAGGCGGGCTGGACAAGGCCCAGCTCGATGCCGCCACCCCGCGCGTGCAGGAACAGCCCTTCGACTCTGACCGCAAACGCATGACGACCTTCCACCGCGGCGGCGGTGGCTTCGTGGCCTACACCAAGGGCGCCCCCGAGTCGGTGCTACCGCGCTGCACGGCGCAGTGGACACCCGAAGGCGGGCAGCCGCTGGATACCGCCGCCGTGCTGGCCACGGCCAACCAGCTGGCCACGCAAGGCCTGCGGGTACTGGCCCTGGCACGCCGTGACCACGCACGCCTGCCCGACACCAATGCCCTGGATGACGTGGAAAGCCAGATGGAGCTGCTGGGCCTGATCGCCCTCATCGACCCGCCGCGCCCCGAAGCCCAGGCCGCTGTGCACGACTGCATCAGCGCGGGCATCACCCCCGTGATGATCACGGGCGACCACCCCGCTACAGCGCGCGCCATTGCGCACCGCCTGGGCATCGTGGCCCATGCCGATGCTCCCGTGCTCACCGGTGCCGACCTGGCCCAGCTGGACGACGCGGCCCTGCGTGCCCGGGTGGAGCAGGTGCATGTGTATGCCCGCGTGGACCCGGCGCAAAAGATCCGCATCGTCGAAGCGCTGCAGGCCCAGGGCCATTTCGTGGCCATGACGGGCGACGGCGTGAACGACGCTCCGGCACTGAAGCGCGCCGACATCGGCGTATCCATGGGAAAAGGCGGCACCGATGTGGCACGCGAGGCCAGCAGCCTGGTGCTGCTGGACGACAACTTCGCAACCATCGTCGCGGCCGTCCGGGAAGGCCGGCGCATCTACGACAACATCCGCAAGTTCGTGCGCTACGCCATGACCGGCAACTCGGGCGAGATCTGGACCATCTTTCTCGCCCCATTGCTGCTGCTGCCCATTCCACTGCTGCCCATCCACATCCTGTGGGTCAACCTGGTGACCGATGGCCTGCCCGGCCTGGCCCTGGCGGCAGAACCGGCCGAGCGCGGCATCATGCAGCGCCCGCCCCGCCCGCCGAACGAGAGCCTGTTTGCCCAGGGCATGTGGCAGCACATCCTGGGCATGGGCCTGCTGATCGCCGGCCTGTGCCTGGCCGTGCAGGCCTGGGCCTTGCACACCGGCCACGCACACTGGCAGACCATGGTGTTCACCGTGCTCACCCTTGCGCAAATGGCCCATGTGATGGCCATCCGCTCCGAAAGCGAGCCGCTGTGGCGCCTGGGGCTGGCCAGCAACCGGCCCCTGCTGGGCGCCGTGCTGCTGACGTTTGCGCTGCAGATGGCCACCATCTATGTGCCGTTTCTCAACCCCATTTTCAGAACCGAGCCGCTGAGCCTGGGCGAGCTGGGCATCTGCGTGGCTGCGGCGCTGGTGGTGTATTGCGTGGTCGAGCTGGAGAAGGCGTGGCGGCGCAAGCGTCGGGCCAGTGCCAGCGCCATCGACGACCCCGTCGCATAAGCACATAGCAAACGATTCGATGGGGCGCCACGGCTGCCGGTGCAAGAATGTGCGCTGGCAACCCACCATGCGGGCCATCCACAACATTTCACGACAGAGAGACTGCCAACCATGCACATCGAAACGCTTGCCGTCCACGCGGGCTACACGCCCGACCCCACCACCAAGTCCGCCGCTGTGCCGCTGTACCAAACAGTGGCCTACGCGTTCGACAGTGCGCAGCACGGTGCCGACCTGTTCGACCTGAAGGTGCCGGGCAACATCTACACGCGCATCATGAATCCGACCACCGATGTCCTGGAGCAGCGCGTGGCGGCCCTCGAAGGCGGCGTGGCCGCACTGGCCGTGGCCTCGGGCATGGCGGCCATCACGGCAGCGATCCAGACCATTGCCGAAGCTGGCGACAACATCGTCTCGGCCAGCACGCTGTATGGCGGCACCTACAACCTGTTCGCCCACACCTTCCCGCAGCAGGGCATTGAGGTGCGCTTTGCCGACCCGCGCGACCCCGCCAGTTTTGCCGGGCTGATCGACGCCCGAACCAAGGCCGTGTTCTGCGAATCCATTGGCAACCCGCTGGGCAACGTGACCGACATCGCCGCGCTGGCCAAGGTGGCGCACGACCATGGCGTGCCACTGATCGTGGACAACACCGTCCCCAGCCCCTACCTGTGCCGCCCCATCGAGCATGGCGCCGACATCGTGGTGCACGCCCTCACCAAGTACATGAATGGCCACGGCAACAGCATCGGCGGCATCATCGTGGACAGCGGCAAGTTCCCGTGGGCCGAGCACAAGGCCCGCTTCAAGCGCCTGAACGAGCCCGACGTCAGCTACCACGGCGTGGTCTACACCGAGGCCCTGGGCGCCGCTGCCTTCATCGGCCGCGCCCGCGTGGTGCCGCTGCGCAACATGGGCGCGGCGCTGTCGCCGTTCAACGCCTGGCTCACGCTGCAAGGCATCGAAACCCTGCCGCTGCGCATGGACCGCATCTGCGACAACACCCTGGCGCTGGCGAAATTCCTGCAAAACCACCCCAAGGTGGAATGGGTGCGCTACGCGGGCCTTCCCGACCATGCCGACCACGCGCTGGCACAGCGCCAGATGGGCGGGCGGGCATCGGGCATCCTGTCGTTCGGCCTGAAAGCCAGTGACGCCGACCCGCGCGCCGCAGGGGCCCGTTTCCTCGACGCCCTGCAACTGTTCACGCGCCTGGTGAACATCGGCGACGCCAAATCCCTGGCCACCCACCCGGCCTCCACCACCCACCGCCAGCTCAACCCCGCCGAATTGGCCAAGGCCGGCGTGAGCGAGAACATGGTGCGCCTGTCGGTGGGGATCGAGCACATCAACGACCTGCAGGCCGACCTGGTTCAGGCGCTGGAGAAGGTGTAATCGAAGCACTCCGGGCCACGCGGTTTGAAGGGCGTGGCCGGTGTTTTTGATGTTTTCTGGGACGGGGCTGGGCAGCGCCAAGGGTGGGGCGCCAGCGGCTTCCTTTTCAAAAGCCGTCGCTTACACGCTGCGCGCCATGGCGATGTGCGCAATGCCCGCTTCCTCATACGGCTCGCCCGTCACGGCAAAACCCGCCCGACGATAAAACCCTTCGGCGCTGCGCTGTGCGTGCAACTGCACCTCGCTGTCACCGCGGGCACGGGCGGCTTCAACCAACGCGTCCAGCAATTGCCGCCCCCACTGCGCGCCGCGCACCGAACGGTCCACCGCCATGCGGCCGATGCGTCCCACGCCGGGCGCCTGCTGCAGGAGGCGGCCCGTGGCGACCGGCATGTCCAGGCGGTTGTAAACGACCGCATGGCGCGCTGTGGCATCGAGCGCATCGGCCTCGATGTCTGCCGCAATGCCCTGCTCGCGCACGAACACGGCAGTGCGCAGGCGGCCCGCATCGCGGCCCAATGCGTTCCAGTCGCCGGTGCGCACCTCGGCCATCTCGGCGCCGGCCTCGAAATCTTCAAAGATGGCGCGCAACACAGGCGGCACGGGCCGTGACTTTTGTGTGGCGGGGTCGGCAAACACATAGACCAGTTCGCCCGACACCAGCAACTGGTCGCCAGTGAAAATGCCCGCCTCGAACAGGCTCGACGAATTGCCCACGCGGGCACAGCGCAGGCCCACATCCAGCGTGTCATCGAGCCGCGCCGAAGCGTGGTATTCGAGCGTGGCCTTCTTCACATACATTTCACCGCCCAGTGCCAGCATGCTCGCTTCATACGGCAGGGCCAGCGCGCGCCAGTAGTCGCTCATGGCGTTGTCGATGTACATGAGGTAGTGCGCGTTGAAGACGATCTTTTGCATGTCCACCTCAGCCCAGCGCACGCGCAGGCGGTGAACACAACGGAAGTCACTGCGTTGTTGCATTCTTTGCTTCACTCCATTCCAAATGCCTGGCGCAGCGCCCGGGCTGCGTCGGCATGGGCCTGGCGCGCCTCGGGAATGGCGCGGCCCATCTTGATGAATTCGTGGGTCACACCCCGGTAGATATCCAGATCCACCGGCACACCGGCCAGGCGCAGCTTGTCGGCGTAGTCCACGCCCTCGTCCACGAGCGGGTCGCATTCGGCCAGGCCGATCCAGGCGGGTGCCACCCCCTCCACGTCCGGTGCCAACAGCGGGGCAAAGCGCCAGTCCTCGCGCTCCGCGCGGCTTTGCACATAGTTGCCGAAGAACCAGCTGATGGCCGGCTCCTCCAGCACCAGGCCACGCGCAAATGTGGCGTGGGATGGCGTGTCCTGATGAGCCGCGCAACCGGGGTAGATGAGTAGCTGCAGCGCCAGTGGCAAGCCTGCGTCCCGCGCCAGGATGGCGTTGACCGCGGCCAGGGTGCCGCCGGCACTGTCGCCGCCCACGGCCAGCCGCGCGGGGTCGGCCCCCAGGGTCTGCGCGTTGCCGGCGAGCCAGGCCAAGGCATCCCAGGCATCGTTGCTGGCGGTGGGAAAGCGGTTTTCCGGCGCCAGCCGATAGTCGAGCGACACCACCATGCACCCGGCCAGTCGAGCCAGTTCGCGGCACAGGATGTCGTGCGTGGCAATGCTGCCAATGGTGAAGCCGCCCCCATGCAGGTACAGCAGCAGCGGCAGCCCGGCATGCGTGGATGGTGCATAAAGCCGCGCCGGCAACCCATGGCCGTCACGGGCCGGGATGTGCAGGTCTTCCACGCGCGCCAGAGTGGCCTTGGGCACCTCCAGCACGCCGGCCCCGGCTTCGTAAGCCACACGGGCGTGCTGGGGCGAGAGGGTATGCAGCGGTGGATGGCCTGCTCGGGCCATGCGCTCGAGCACGCTGCGCATCTGGGGGGTGAGGCGGGTGTGGTGGATGTGCAGGTCAGTCAACGGTCAAGTCTCTGAAGTGGACGCCCACGCGGTGCGCGCAGGCGGATAAAGGGTTTACTTGAAGCTCAGCCACACGGGCGCAGCGCCGGGCAAGCCGTCGTAAGTGGCTGTCACCGACAGACCCGCCCTGGGTGGCAGCAGCGGCGAGAACGAACCCAGGCTGATCAGGTCGCCCGGCTGCATGGCCAGGCCTTCCTGCGCCAGGGCGCCCGCCAGCCACACCACGGCGTTGAGGGGATGGCCCAGGATGTCGCTGCCCTTGCCACCGCCCAGGCGCGCACCCGTGCCGTCGGTCAGCGACACGTTCATGTCGGCCAGGGCGTTGAGCAGGGCATAGCGCTCGGCCCGATAAGCTGGCACGGCCAACGGCGCACCGGCTACGCCCAGGCGTGCGCCCACGTTGATGGCCGTCACACCGGCGCCATTGAGCTTGGGCGGCGCCTGCACCATCAGGTCGGGCAGTTCGATGAAGGGGATAACCTGGTCCACGGCGTCCAGCACGTCCATGGGGGTCTTGGCGTGGTTGATGGCCGCACTTTTCACGCGCACCAGCATGTCGGCCTCGAACAAAGGCCGGGCGCCAAACGCGGCGTCCACCGTGGCACCGCTGGGAAGCACCATGCCCTCGTACAGCTTGCCCCACACGGGCTTGTCGGTATTGAAGCGCTTTTGCACGGCTGGATTGGTCAGGCCCGCCTTGTAACCAATCACCTTGCCCAGGCGCTGCGCCAAGAGCTGGTTGAGCTTGCCACGCGTGCAGGCGCCATCGGCGTCCGAGAGGTTTTCGGGGTTGGCGGCCGGGGTCTTGGCCACATAGTGGGCCACCAGGTCGGCGGCCTGCGCATCGGACAGGCATTCGGCCTGCGCGGCTGTCGCAAATGCGACGGAAACCGCCAGCGCAATGAGGGTTTGCTTCGTGGTCATGCGTATCTCCTGGTTGTAAAGTCTTTGGAGCAATCGTAAACGCAACTTCCCCCACCACCATGGCTTTCATCTACTACGTCACCCAGATCCAGTTTGAATTCGGCGCCGTCCAACTGCTCAAGCAGGAATGCGAACGGGTGGGCATCACGCGCCCGCTGATCGTGACGGACCCCGGCGTGAAGGCCGCAGGCGTGCTGCAAAAGGCGCTCGATGCGCTGCCCGGCATGACCGTGGCGGTGTTTGACCAGACCCCATCGAACCCCACCGAAGCCGCCGTGCGCGCAGCGGTAGAGATGTATAAGGCCCAGGGCTGCGACGGCCTGATCGCCGTGGGCGGCGGCTCGGCCATCGACTGCGCCAAGGGCATTGCGATTGCCGCCACGCACGAGGGGCCGCTCACGCACTACGCCACCATCGAAGGCGGCTCACCGCGCATCACCGAACGCGCCGCGCCGCTGATCGCCGTGCCCACCACCAGCGGAACGGGCAGTGAGGTGGCACGCGGCGCCATCATCATCGTGGATGACCATCGCAAGCTCGGCTTTCACTCGTGGAACCTGGTGCCCAAGACGGCCATCTGCGACCCCGAGCTCACGCTGGGCCTGCCACCCATGCTGACGGCGGCCACAGGCATGGACGCCATCGCGCACTGCATGGAGACTTTCATGTCCGCCGCCTTCAACCCGCCGGCCGATGGCATTGCGCTGGATGGGCTGGAACGTGGCTGGGCGAACATCGAGCAGGCCACCCGCTTGGGGCAAGACCGCGACGCGCGCCTGCACATGATGAGTGCCAGCATGCAGGGCGCCATGGCGTTCCAGAAAGGCCTGGGCGCCGTGCATTCGCTGAGCCACAGCCTGGGCGGCGTGAACCCGCGCCTGCACCACGGCACGCTCAACGCCATGTTCCTGCCCGCTGTGATCCGCTTCAATGCGCAGGCCGAATCAGTGAAAAAGGAAAAACGCCTGGAGCGTATGGCCCATGCCATGGGCCTGGCCGCCGCCGGCGACATCCCCGAAGCCATTCGCGACATGAACGCCCGCCTGGGCCTGCCCACCGGCCTCGCCGCAATGGGTGTGACTGCAGACATGTTTGACGACATCATCAAGGGCGCCATGGCCGACCACTGCCACAAAACCAATCCCCGCGTTGCCACGCCCGAGGAATATCGGGACATGCTGGCGCAGTCGCTCTGAGCGTGTGCGTGGAGTGGGTGTCCGCAAGCTGTAAGAACTACACGGCGCGCAAATCAAGCCGCTACAGCCACTCCGGCGCTCAGACCACGTAGTCAGACACTTCGGGCCGGGCCGTCCAGTCAATGGGGTCTTGCTGGAGCACCATGTCGATATCCAGGCCCAGCATCAGCCCCACCTCGCCGGGAAAGGACACGGCCATTTCCTTCTCACCCATATCGGCCTCGCGGGCTCGGGCGCGCCACGATGCCAGATGGATTACCCCCGCCAACGGCTCATAGGCGTTATTGTCCAGAGGGGCGCTCTGATGCTGCAGGGCATCCACCACCACTTCGGGAAACTGCCAGCGCTGCGCCAGCCCGGCGCTCACATTGCCGTAGCAATAGCCAAGAATGCGCTGCTCGATCTTGGCCCGACGCAGATCCAGGGGGGATACCAGCGCGTTGATCGACAAAATGATGTCCGGTGCGGCCAGGTGCATCAACAGTTCGCCCACCGCATGCACCAACCCCGCCGTATAGGCGGCAATCTGGTTGTGGTGGCCGATGCCCGCCAGTGAACGGGCCAGCTTGGCGGTGTTGA
Organism: Acidovorax carolinensis; assembly: GCF_002157145.1. Lineage (NCBI taxonomy): Bacteria > Pseudomonadati > Pseudomonadota > Betaproteobacteria > Burkholderiales > Comamonadaceae > Acidovorax > Acidovorax carolinensis. Next base: position 1,795,502 of record NZ_CP021361.1, on the reverse strand, counting down.
GGCTGTAGCGCCAGAACTGCTGCATGTTGATGCCCGGCACCGAACGCGAAGTGGTGCCCAGCGGTGCGGAACTGACCAGTGAGCGCAACTGTGCCACGCCCAGCAGCCCCAGCGCCTCGGGAATGCCGAGAATCTGGCGCTGCATCTGGAACGCCGGCGCATTGGCCATCTCCAGCAGCCGGGCGGCCAGTGCCGGATCGGTGCCAATGAGCTGGTTGATCCGACGCAGGCTGGGCTCATCATGGGCCAGCTCGGTCATCAGCAACGCCACGGCGCGCGGAAGACTTGGCAAAGCCACAGGGTGGGCCAGCAATGCGTTCAGCTCCATGGGGTACAGCGCCTCCGGTTGAGATGCTGGCGATTATGTACCCGGTTGTTACCGATTCTTGGTTTGCTGCAACTTGGCGAAGGCCGAGGCCATGGCCGACTGCGCCGCAGGTTCGGGCGCGCGGCGCTGCGGTTGCGCATACCCGCGGCCTGCCCCTCAAACCGGTTGTCGCGCGGCGCGCCCCGGTCGCCGCTCTGGCGCGCAGGCGCATCGCCCAGCTTCATCGACAGCCCGATGCGCTTGCGCTCTACGTCCACCTCCATGACCTTGACCTTGACGATGTCACCGGTCTTGACCACTTCGCGCGCATCGTTCACGAACTTGTGCGCCAGCTGGCTTACATGCACCAGGCCGTCCTGGTGCACCCCGAGGTCGACGAAAGCACCAAACTGAGCCACGTTGCTCACCGTGCCCTCCAGGATCATGCCTTCCTTCAAATCCTTGATGTCGTCCACGCCGTCATTGAAGCGCGCCACCTTGAAGTCCGGGCGCGGGTCGCGGCCGGGCTTTTCCAGCTCGGCCAGGATGTCCTTGACGGTGATCACGCCAAACTTCTCGTTGGCAAAAAGCTCGGGCTTGAGCGTCTTGAGCATGTCGGCGCGGCCCATCAGCTCGGCCACAGGTTTGCCGGTCTTTTCCATGATCTGCTCGACCACGGGGTAGGTCTCCGGGTGCACGCCGGTCATGTCGAGCGGGTTCTCGCCGCCGCGGATGCGCAAAAAGCCTGCGCTTTGCTCAAACGTCTTGGCGCCCAGGCCCGCCACGTCCATGAGCTGCTTGCGGCTCTTGAATGCGCCATTGGCCTCGCGCCAACGCACCACGGCCTTGGCCACACTGCCCGACAGTCCCGACACGCGGCTGAGCAACGGCACGCTGGCCGTGTTCAGGTCCACGCCCACCGAGTTCACGCAGTCTTCTACTACCGTGCCCAGCGTGCGCGCCAGCTCGCTCTGGTTCACGTCGTGCTGGTACTGGCCCACACCGATGCTCTTGGGATCGATCTTCACCAGCTCGGCCAGCGGGTCTTGCAGGCGGCGCGCAATGCTGGCGGCACCGCGCAGGCTCACGTCCACGTCGGGCATCTCCTGCGACGCGTATTCGCTGGCGCTGTAAACGGACGCGCCAGCCTCGCTGACCACCACCTTTTCAATCACGCGGTCCACCTTGGCGGCCAGCTTGATCAGGTCGGCCGCCAGCTTGTCGGTCTCGCGGCTCGCGGTGCCGTTGCCAATCGCAATCAGGTTCACGCCGTGTTTTTCAGCCAGCTTGGCCAGGGTGTGGAGCGAGCCTTCCCAGTCGCGGCGTGGCTCGTGCGGATACACGGTGGCGGTTTCCACCAGCTTGCCCGTGGCGTCCACCACGGCCACCTTCACACCGGTGCGGATGCCAGGGTCCAGCCCCATCACCACGCGCGGGCCGGCGGGTGCGGCCAGCAGCAGGTCGCGCAGGTTGTCTGCAAACACCTTGATCGCTACCTTCTCGGCGTCGTCGCGCAGGCGGGCGAACAGGTCGCGTTCGGTCGAAAGACTCAGCTTCACGCGCCAAGTCCAGGCGACGCATTTTCGGATCAGGTCGTCGGCGGGGCGGCCTGCATGGCTCCAGCCCAGGTGCAACGCGATCTTGCCTTCGGCGATGCTGGGCTGGCGCGGGTCGGGCTGGGACGTGGAATTCGCCTGTGGCTCAGGCAGCACCAGCTTGGCTTCGAGGATTTCCAGGCCCCGGCCACGGAACACGGCCAGCGCGCGGTGCGAAGGCACACGGCCAATGGGTTCGTCGTATTCAAAGTAATCGCGGAACTTCGACACCTCGGGGTCGTTCTCGTTCTTGCCCTCGACCTTCTTGCTGCGCAACAGGCCCTCGGCCCACAGCCACTCGCGCAAGGACTGCACCAGCACGGCGTCTTCAGCCCAGCGCTCCGACAGAATGTCGCGCACACCGTCGAGCACGGCAGGCACGGTGGAAAAGTCGGCGCCCGCCTTGCCGTCGTCCAGCACTTCGGGCGGCCTGGTAAAGGCGGCGGCCTCGACAGCAGGGTCGAGCGTGGGGTCGGCAAACAGCTTGTCGGCCAGCGGCTCAATACCGAATTCGCGGGCCATCTGGCCCTTGGTGCGGCGCTTTTGCTTGAACGGCAGGTAGATGTCTTCAAGTTCCTGCTTGGTTGGCGCGGCGGCAATCGCCACGCGCAATGCGTCGGTCAGCTTGCCCTGCTCGTCAATGCTTTTGAGCACGGCCGCGCGGCGGTCGTCCAGCTCGCGCAGGTAAGAAAGTCGCGCCTCCAGCTCGCGCAGCTGGATATCGTCGAGCCCATTGGTCACTTCCTTGCGGTAGCGTGCGATGAAGGGCACGGTGGCACCACCATCCAGCAACTCGACGGCGGCCTTGACCTGTTGCTCGGTGATCCGGATTTCTTCGGCAATCTGCCGGACGATCTTTTGCATTGCGTTCTATCCTGCGGGCACATGGACGGGAAAAGCGGGCGAGTTTGCCACATGCGGCAGACCAGGCAGGAACGGAGCAGGCAGGAGATTTGCCATAACAAACTCCATTTTTGATAGCTGTCAGCGCTTATCTGCAAAGCGGTTGAGGCCATTTTGGCGTCAAATTGCACCCTACCTTGCGGCGCAAAGGCGGCACATCACACTGCGCGCAGGTCCACCTTCAGGGGCTCTGGCTTTCCAGCACAGCGTGCGCGTACTCGCGCGCGCATTGGCCTTGGTTCGGCACCACCACGCGTATGCAGGTGCCCCCCTGCTCGGGCCGGATCAGCTCCAGAGCACCGCCCATCTGCAGCGCACGGCGGCGCATGCCTTCCAGGCCGAAGCCCGAGGGCCGGGCGCCCGACGCCGAGGATACTTCGGGCAGGCCACGCCCGTTGTCGCAGACCTCCAGGCACCACGCACCCTGCTCCGCGTCATGGTCCAGGCGCACCTTCACCTGCGTGGCCTGAGCGTGTTGCAGCACGTTGCTCAAGGATTCCTGCACGATGGCGACCATGTGCTGGGCGCGCTCGGCGCATGGCGCCTCCACGCCATCTGCGGTTTTGACATCCCAGGCCATCTGAATCCCGCGCCGGTCCAGCACCGGCTGGATGCGGTGGCGCAGGCGCGCCAGGCGATCTTCGAGCGAGTCGGTAGCGCTGTCCATCGAATCCACGACCAGACGAAGATCCAGCAGGCACTGCTCCAAAGCACGCAGAGCCTGCGAATGGGCGGGCAACTTGGGGTCCAGCAAGCCCATGGTGCTGACCAGCTGCGAGCCGACGTTGTCGTGCAGCTCCCTTGCGATGCGCTGGCGCTCGGCCTGCAACTCTGCGCTGGGGCGGGGATTGCGCCGTGGCCGCCATTGCAGGGCGCGCGGCACCTGCACCAAGATCAGCAATCCGAGCAAGGTTTGGATAACAATCAGCGTGCCCGTCAGCCACTGCATGGCGGGTGAACTCAAGGCCCAAATATATCGAACCAGCAGCAGGCTCAAGACCAGTTGCACTACACAGAGTGCGAGGCAGGCCAGGGCGAAATGGGGCGGACGGTTACGAAACATGAAAGCACATTGCGCAGCGGCCCCGGTAAGCCATGGATGCGCCTAGAACAGCCCCCGCAACGATGCCAATCGCACGGCCTGGGCACGGGTGCGCACCTGCAGCTTGCGATAGATGTTACGAATGTGCGTATTCACCGTCATGTTGCTGATCTCCATGCGGGACGCAATTTCGGCAGTGGTGTAACCACCAGCTACCATGCGCAGCACTTCCTTCTCGCGGTCGGACAACCGGTCGGCCTCGGCAGGCTCATGGCGCTTGGGGGTCTCGGCATGGGTCTTGTCAAACCGCTGCAGCAGGCGCCGCGCCAGGTTCGGCGTGATGGACGCCCCGCCGTTCACTACCTGCAACACGGCCTGCGGATAGTTGCCAAACCACGAGTTCTTGCTGAGATACCCAGTGGCACCCAACTCGAAGGCGCGCAACACTTCGTCGTCGTTTTCCATGACCGAAATCACCACGGCCTCGGCCGACGGGCGCACGGTCTTGAGGTAATCCAGCAGCTCGAAGCCCTCGCCGTCACCCAGATGCAAATCCACCAGCAACACATCGAACTCATGCTGCTTGATGGCCTTGCGCCCCTCGCGCAAACTGGACGCCTGCGCCACCACCAGGGTGCGGGGATCCGCCATGAGCTCTTGCGCAATCACCAGGCGGATGTGCGCGTCATCGTCCACAAGCAGCACCCGCACCGGGCGATCGGTCTGACCGACCATGAAATCAGGCCAAATGGATGACGGGCTGCCCTGCCCGCCCAGGTATCCCTCACCGGCACCACTGTCCTGCGACCTGGAAGACAGCCCAGCCATGCGGGACTCAGCGGGAATAACGGTCATAAAACCTCCACGTTGGTGCACAAGCCCCAAGAAGGGGCACTATTGCGCGCGATTTCTAGTTACCGACACTAAAAGAAACAGCAACAAACATCTACACCCAAAAATGGCAATTTACATACGTTTCGTAAGTTACATATTAATACCATCTGATTGCTGCGGAAGTTCATGAGTGGTCATACGGGCTTCATAGGCAAACCCTATCGCCAGGTCCGTTATGCCCAACACCCGCAGGCATCCAGCGATTGCGATGCAGTTGGCTGCAGGACGGGGGCGTGCAGGAATTAGCCATGCCCGAAGAAGTCGGGAGCATTCCGTAGCCAAGAGCAAGCCAGAAGAGCACACGCTGGACCGCCGTGGTCATCACATCAATCCCTCGCGCGCGCTGAGACGTTCGATTTTCAGTGCGTTGTGCGCATCCTCAGCGAACTGCAAACGCCCGCCGCCAGCGCAAAGGCCGCCGCGAGCAGCAAGGCCACCCACTCGCCCGTGCCATCGTGCGAGGGCCACACGGAAAAGATGGCTGCCAGCATCACCGCCCCCAAGGTCTGCCCCGTCAAACGGGCCGTGCCCAGCATGCCGCTGGCCGCGCCACTGCGCTCCAGCGGCGCCGAGGTGACGATGGTGTGGTTGTTGGGCGACTGGAACAGCGCAAAACCGGCGCCGCACAGGGCCATGCGCCAGACCATGTCGATAGGGGATGGGTCGGCCGGCAGGGCCGCCAGCAGCAGCAGGCCACAGGCAAAAACCCCCATGCCGATGGCCCCCAGCAGTCCATCGGCGTAGCGGCCGATCAGGCGGCCCGCAATCGGTGCCGTCACCACAATGGCCAGGGGCCAGGCGGTGATCAGCAACCCCGCCTCCAGGGGACTGCGGCCAAACCCCTCCAGCAGCAAAAAAGGCAGCGCCAGATAGGCCAGGGTCTGGGCACAAAACGCCCCCACCGACGAGCCCATGGACAGCGCAAACACTGGAATGCGCAACAGATCCACCGGAAACAGGGGCGCGGCCTGGCGCCACTGGCGGCGCAGGTAAACCCAGCCCACTGCTACACCCGCTGCCAGCAGGGCCCAGGCTGCGGGCGAGGCCACACCCCGCCCGCTGCTGGTGGCAGCGCCCAGCCGCTCGCCGCCCACGAAGATCAGCGTGAACATCAGCACGTTGAGCACCACATCCAGCGCCGCCGGGCGAGGCTGCACCACCGCGCTGGGTGGATTGAACGGCAGCGCCCGCCAGCCCAGCCACAGCGTAAAGGCCCCCAGCGGCAGATTGAGTGCAAAAAGCCAGGGCCACGGTGCCACCGACAGGATGCCCGCCGCCACCGAGGGGCCGGCCACCGAAGCCAGCGCCACCACCATCGAATTGATCGCCAGGCCACGCCCCAGTTGCGCGCGCGGGTAGGTCAGGCGCACCAGGGCGGCATTTACGCTCATGATGCCGGCCGCACCCAGCCCCTGCAGGGCCCGCGCCACGATCAGGGTGGCCAGCGAATCGGCCAGCATGGCCCCCACAGACGACACCGCAAACAGCGCCATGCCAGCGAAATACACGCGCCGATACCCCAGGCGCTCGCCCAGCGCCGCCAGCGGTAGCAGCATGACCAGCGTGGCGATCTGGTAGGCGTTGACCACCCAGATCGCATGGGCCGCACTGGCGTTGAGCTCGCGCGCAATGCCCGGCAGCGCCAAGTTGACGATGCTGCCATCGAGCACCGCCATCGCAATACCCAGGATGATTACCAGCATGGCGCGGTTGCGCGCCGACTGGGGCAGGCCATCGCCGGGCTCGTCGGCGGCCTGACTGGCTTCGTTGACGTGATCCATCAGTTCAGACACCACTGCACGGCGCCAAGCTTGGTGCCCCGGTTGGCTAGCCCGCTCACTCGGCGCGCAAGGCAGCGCGCAGTTGCGCCCCCAGCTCAGGCTTGTCCGCAAACGGGTCTGTGGGATTGCGGGCCTGCAGGATGTCTTGCATGCGCGTCTGCACGGCGCCTATCGCCTTGGGATGGCTGTAGATGTAGAACTGGTTGGCCGCCACGGCGTCGAACACCTTTTGCGCCACTTCGGCGGCCGTCACTTTGCCGGAACTGACGGCCTTGTCGGTCATGGCCTGGCCAATGAGCTGGCTTCTGGTGGGCTTGTCACCCGCCAGCCCGCCGGGGCGGTTGCGCTGGCTGTCGTTGATGCCCGTGGCCACGAAATAGGGGCACAGCACGCTGGCACCCACCTGGTCGGTCACCAGCGAAAGATCCTGGTACAGCGTCTCCGACAGGCTGACCACCGCGTGCTTGCTCACGTTGTAGATGCCCATGTTGGGCGGCGCCAGCAGGCCCGCCATGCTGGCGGTGTTGACGATGTGGCCGCGCCACGCCGGGTCGTTCTTCGCCGCCGCCAGCATCAAAGGGGTAAACACCCGCACGCCGTGCACCACGCCCATGAGGTTCACGCCCAGCACCCATTCCCAGTCCTTGACGGAGTTCTCCCACACCAGACCGCCCGCGCCCACGCCCGCGTTGTTGAACACCAGGTGCGGAGGGCCGAAGCGCTGGGCCACCTCTGCGGCCAACTGCTCCATCTGGGTGGCGCTCGACACATCCACCTTGCGGGCCAGCACCTGGGCGCCGGCTGACTGCATCTCGGCAGCGGCCGCATCGAGCGCGTCCTGCTGCACATCCACCAGCACCAGGTTCATGCCCAGGCGAGCGCCGATGCGCGCGCATTCCAGCCCGAAGCCCGAGCCCGCGCCCGTCAGAACCGCGGTCTTGCCCTGAAAATTTTCAATCATGCTTGTGCCTTTTGTAATACATAACCGATACGCGGAAAGTGCACATGTACCGTGCCGGCACGCGGATCGGTGCGGCGCACGGTGTAGCGCGTGCGTGTGGCGGCGATGAGGGTTCCCGCCGTGGGCTCGGTGCCAAAGCTCTCGGCAGCCACCGTGACCTCGCTCCCCAGCGCAATGCCGTGTTCGTCCTGAAAGACGTCACTCACCACCGGCATGGGTTCGGCGCCCGCAGCCACCGTGATGGCATCGGCCGCGCTGAATTTCTCCATGCGTCCATGCCCGAGTGCGGCCACCCGGTCCATCCACTCCAGCACGGCCGGCGTGGCCTGGAAGATGTCGGCCATCATCGGCACGCACTGGCGCGTGAACCACAGCGGGTGGTAGGCGGCAAAGTCGGCCACGCAGGGTTCGGCCCCGAACGTGAAGTCGTGCTCTTCCACCATGTGCGCCAGGCGCCGCAGGTACGAGCGGTAGGCCGCCGTGGCATCGGCGGGGCGCAGGCGCTGCATGCCGACGCTCATCTGGCGGCGGTCCTCGCCAAAGGCCTGGGCCGCCTCGGGCGCCACATTGGCAAACAGCGCCTGGGCACCGCGCGGCTGCAGGTTGTAGGCCATGGCGGCCCAGAACAACGTGCTGTCAGCCCACTGGGCAAACACCCGCGCCACGCCCTTGAGGTGGGGCGGATACAGCACCGGCTCGGGATGCTCGTGTTCAAGCACTTCGCAGATCAGCGTGGAATCGCAATAGATGTCGGCACCGATCTGCAGGACCGGCGTCTTGCGATAGCCACCCGTGAGGGCCACCACATCGGGCTTGGGCGCGATGCTGGGAATGACCACCGACTTCCAGGGCAACTGCTTGAAGCCCAGCACCAGCCGGATTTTTTCCGAGAAGGGTGATGAGGGGTAATGGTGCAGGATCAAGGCGGTCATGGGCAATCTCCTGATAAATGATCGAAAACGAACGGCTCGGACGCCGCGCCCCTGTTCAGCGCGGACTCCACAGCATCTCGATGTGGGGAATGTCGTCTTCCAGGTAAACCGCGGACACCGCCACAAACCCCAGGCTGCCGTAAAAGCGCTGCAGATGCGCCTGCGCGCTGATGCGCACTGCCCTGCCCGGCCACACCTGGTGGCAGCGGGCCAGGCCCTGCTCCATCAACGCGCGCCCCACACCGCCGCCGCGCGACTCGCTGGCCGTTACCACGCGACCGATGGAGGGCTCGGGGTAGTTCACCCCCGGGTCCACCACACGCAGGCTGGCTTGCAAGGCACCAGCCTCGTCGTACCCCAGCAAGTGCCACGATTGCTTGTCGGCGCCGTCCGGGTCCTGGTAAGGGCCCTGCTCCAGGATAAACACCTTGCAGCGCAAGGCCAGCGTGTCATGCAGGGCGTGAACGCCCAGGTCATCGAAACGGGCCCAGGTCCAGCGCAGTGCAGGAGGCGAGGTGCTCATGTTCAGATCAGTTTCACCAATTGCTTGCCGAAATTCTTGCCTTTGAGCAGGCCCAGAAAGGCCTCGGGCGCAGCGGCAATGCCCTGCGCAATGGTCTCGCGCGGGCGCAGCTTGCCGGTGCCCACCAGCGTGCCCAGCTCTTTGAGGGCCTCGGGCCACACTTCCATGTGCTCGCTGACGATGAAGCCTTCGATCTTCATGCGGTTGATGAGAATCAGCGCGGGGTTGGCCATGGGCAGGGGCGCGCCATCGTAGCCGGCGATCATGCCGCACAGGGCAATGCGGCTGAAGGCGTTCATGCGCAGCATCACGGCGTCCATGATCCAGCCGCCCACGTTCTCGAAGTAGCCGTCGATGCCGTTGGGGCAGGCTTCCTTGAGGGCTTTGGACATGGCGCGCGCGTCGCTGTGCTCTTTGTAGTCGATGCAGGCGTCAAAGCCCAGCTCTTCCACCGCATAACGGCACTTCTCTGTGCCACCGGCAATGCCCACCGCGCGGCAGCCGCGGGCCTTGGCCAGCGCGGCAAAGGCGCTGCCCACGGCGCCGGTGGCGGCGCTCACCACCACGGTGTCGCCCGCCTTGGGCGCAATGATCTTCACCAGGCCATACCAGGCCGTCACGCCCGGCATGCCCACGGCGCCCAGGTAGTGCGACAGCGGCACATGGGTGGTTTCCACCTTGCGCAGCGCGCCCACGGCATTACCATCGACCACGCTGTATTCCTGCCAGCCGCCCATGCCCACCACCTTGTCGCCCACCGCGAACTTGGCGTTCTTGCTTTCGGCCACCTCGCCCACGGTACCGCCAATCATCACCTCGCCCAGCGGCTGGCTGGCCGCATAGCTCTTGCTGTCGTTCATGCGGCCGCGCATGTAGGGGTCCAGGCTCAGGTAGTGGTGGCGCACCAGCACCTCGCCATCCTGGAGCGCGGGCGTGTCGGTGGCGACCAGCTTGAAGTTGCTGGCCACGGCTTCGCCCTGGGGGCGGTTGTCGAGAACGATTTGTTGATTGCGTGGCATGGAAGACTCCTTGTTACTACTTTTTTAATAGCTGCTTGCGCTTATCCATCCTGCGCAAGAGCCCGATTTGGCTCAAAAGGGGCTCCACTCCAGTGCATTCTTGTGCCGGAGCGCCCATCAATCCGTCGAAATCACCCGCTGCCCGTTGGCGGCTTCGGCGGGCTGGCGCCGCACATACTTGAAGGTGCCCGTGGCGTGGCTGCAGATGCGACCCTCGGCATCGAACACAGTGCCTTCGGCGAACGCCATGCTGGCAGTGCGATGGACAAGCCGGCCCTTGGCCACCAGAGGCCCGCGCGCGGGCCGCATGAAACTGGTCTTCATCTCGATGGTGACCACGCCAAAGTCGGGCGTATCGCTGCGCGCCGCCGTGGCCAGGGTCACGTCCAGCAAGGTCATCGTCGCACCACCATGGGTGACCTCAAATGAGTTCAGGTGCTCGGGGCGCGCTTCGAAATGCAGCTCGGACTCGCCCCCCGACATGCGGTGCAGCGTGAAACCAAGATGGCTGACAAACGGGATTTCGGCACCAAAATTCAACACAGGCAACTCCAGGGTTCATCAAAAGGCAGAAAGGATAGCCCCTGTTCCGCTGCGGCAGCGTTGGCGGGACGTCTTGGCACAGTGCCCCCTGCAGTGGCGAACGGCACGACCGCGCGCCTACGCCGCCAAAGCAGCCCCCAGGCAGCACGCGCCGCGCTCAACAGGCGGCGCCCGCCCACTCATCCACCGGTGACCACGCTCACACCGCCATCCACCGCCAGCCACTGGCCGGTGATGTGCTTGCCCGCGTCAGATGCATACAGCGCGCACAGGCCCTTGAGGTCTTCGTCATCGCCCAGGCGGCCCAGCGGGGCGTGGGCGGCCAGCGCTTCCTCGCCCATGGCCTTGAGGGTGCCCACCGTCATCCTGCTGGGAAAGAACCCCGGGCAGATGGCATTGACGCGGATGTTGTACTTGCCCCATTCGGCGGCCAGCGCCCGCGTGAAATTGATGACTGCACCCTTGGAGGTGTTGTAGGCAATGGTGTTCATGCCGCTGGGGTTGCCGCCCAGGCCCGCGATGGACGCCACGTTGATGATGCTGCCGCTGCGCCGCGCGATCATGCTGTGCTTGGCGATGTGCTGGCTCAGGATGAAGTAGCCGCGCACGTTGAGGTTCATGACCTTGTCCCAGGCCTCGACCGGGTGATCTTCGGCGGGCGCACCCCAGGCCGCGCCGGCATTGTTGACCAGGATGTCCACATTGCCCATGCGTTGCAGGGTTTCATCGGCCAGGCGCCGGATGTCAGCCTCCTGCGCGCAGTCGGCCGCGATCCAGCGCGCGTCGATGCCGGCGGCCTGCAGGTCGGCCGTGGCCTCCTCCAGATCCGAGGCCTTGCGCGAACTCAGCATGATCCTGGCGCCAGCCTCCCCCAGCGCATGCGCCAGTTGCAGGCCCAGCCCGCGCGAGCCACCGGTGACAAGGGCCGTCTTGCCGGTGAGGTCAAACAATTGTTGGATGGTGCGGGTCATGTCGTCGTCTCCTGGTTTGAATGGGGCCGCTGCCAGCAATCGGCCTGGCACTGCGCAGCGCCGCATTGTGCGTGGGCAAGGCAACGGAATCTGTCGCCTGGGCGATTGGGAAGCGCGGATGAGAACAGTGTGTGACAAAAATCGGCCTGGCATGCGATGCCGTTGCCGTTGCCGTTGCCGTTGCCGTTGCCGTTGCCGTTGCCATTGTCGAAGCGTCGCCGCCAGCCCTTCGCCCGACTCGGCTGGCGCCCCCCTGTCGACCTGTCGAATTTATTTACAGCTGAGACGTTACCGCAGGCAGAAAAATCATCAAGTCGTTGATTTATAACGTTTTTCCCCATTGGCACAAAGTATGCTTTGTAACAACGGCTTGAGAAACCCTCCCAGGAGAAACCATTATGTCGATGACAAAAAAACTCGCTATTGCAGGCATTCTGTCGGGTGCCTGCCTTGCTGTGCAAGCTGCACCAGTGACCTATCTGGCCGCAGACGACAACGTGTCCACGCTTGCGCAAATGGTGAACTCGACCGCAGCCGCGGCATCGTTCCTTTCGGTGGCTGGCGCCCTGAACACCGTGGATTTCGAATCCCCCCTGCCTGCCAACCTCACCATCACCGGCGGCACGACCAACACCGGAACCCCGGATGTGGCGCCGTGTGCGGATTCAACACCACTGCGGGTGGCGCCTTCTTCCGAACCGTAAGTGGCGGCTCGGTCACTTTTTCCTTCGTCAACGCAGTGGATGCTTTCGGCTTTTTCGTGAACGGCCTGCAGACCAATCTGGTTCCGCAGCAAACCATCAATTACGTGGATGGTTCCTCGGTCACGCAGACCATCAACATGCCCTCGGCGATCAACGGTGGCGGCGCTTTCATTGGCTTTATTGACTACGGCCAGCTGATCTCCAGCGTCACGTTCAATGCGACGAACGACATCCTCGGCTTTGACGACCTGCGTTTCGGCCGGTCGGCCAACAACCCTGGCGACCCCAACAATGTGCCCGAGCCTGGCTCACTGGCCTTGCTCGGTGTAGCCCTCGCAGGGCTCGCATCGGTTCGCCGCCGCAACCAGCGTTGACCGGTTACGTGACCGCCCGCCCGGCGCGCGGAGAGCATCGCCGGGCGTGTGCACCCATGTCAGCCAGGCATCTACCCGCGGCAATTCATCAGGGCAAAAACAGCGTGTAGCGCCCAACCAGCAAGCGCTGACAGCTATAAGTTTCAAAGCATCTGAGCTCGGGGCGGTCAGCACCAAAGTGCACCACACGGTGTTGTATGGTGTGATCCAGGATTCAGTGACCCGAGGCGCCCATGAAATCTGTCGATGATCGCTCGCGCAGCCTCCCGGTCGCGCTGGCGCTGGTTTTATTGCTCATTGCCTATGGCTCGCTGTTCCCTTTTCAGTGGAACTTCACTGCGCCGCAGCCGTTCATCTGGAGCGGCCGCATCGGTCTGGTGGATCTGGTCGAAAACATCGTTTTGTTTATGCCCCTGGGTGGGCTGCTGGGCTGGGCCGGGCAGGGGCGGCCGCGCAAGTGGGCCTTTTTTGCTGCCTGGCTGGTGGCATCGCTGGTGTTGGCCAGCGCGCTGCAATGGCTGCAAAAATACCTGCCCCGCACCCCTGCCCTTTCGGATGTGATCTTCAACATGGCGGGCTACGCGCTGGGCTGGGCCGCCGGGTTCGCCGCGCGCTGGCGTGTGGGGCACCTGCTGCACCGGCACCAGGGCTGGGCCGATGCAGACCGGTTCACATTGGTGCTGGTCGCCCTGTGGTGGGTGGCAGAGCTGTACCCGCTGATACCGACGCTCGACGTTTCTTCGGTGGCGCAGAACGTCAAGTCCCTGTGGCAACAAGACCTGTGGCAGCCGCGGCGCATGCTGACGCATGTGGGCATGGCGGTGATCGGCTTGTCGGCCGTGGCGCACCTGGCGCGCAGCGCCCATCTGGCGCACCGCGCGCGGACATCGGCCCTGGTGGCTACGGTCGCGGTGCTGGCCGGCAAATTCGTGGTCGTGGGCCAGTCGCCAGGAATGGCCGTGGTGCTGGGCATTGGGGGCGGCTGGTTGCTGTGGCGCTGGCTGGATTCGTGGGCGCCGGGGGCACGCTGGGGGGCCACGGCATGGGTGGCCCTGGCCACCTATCTGCTCGACGCGATCTGGCCCTGGGCTTGGCGCACGCCACCGGCCAACATGGAATGGATACCTTTTGCCTCGTCGCTCTCGACCTGGGTGCAGTCTGCAATCACGGCGCGCGCGTTTGAATGCCTGTGCTTTGGCGCAATCCTCTGGAGCACGGTGCGCAACGGTGCCTTGCTGGGGGGCATGACCATCTGCACCGCAGTGCTCGCTTTTGCCTGCGAATGGACACAGCGCTATTTGCCCACACGCACGGCCGAGATCACCTCGGTGCTGCTTGCCATCGGCATGGGCTGGCTGCTGTCGGCATGCACCACCGCACGTAGACCCCGCAAAGTGGGTGCGTGAGCACGCAGCCTAAAACGCCTCTTCGCTGAGCGCGGCACAGGTCATATCGCGGCCGTTCACCACATTCAGCCAGGCCGCAATCTTCGGCAGCTCATAATGGTAGAAATAGCGTGCAGCGCCCATCCTTCCTGCGCTAGCAGCTACTGAAAGCGTAGCATCAACACGCAGTGTGGCCAAGGCCACATCGAGCCACACCCAGGCCAGCACGGTGTGGCCAAAGGCCTGCATGTAGGGCACGGCATTGGCCAGCGCCTCGGCCGGGTTGCCCGTGGCCCAGGCGGCTTGCGTGGCGGCGCCCACCTGCTGCAAGGCATCGCCCAGCTGCGCCGCACAGGCCGCCAATTCAGGCACGGCGGCGGCCTGCGCCATGGTGGCCTGCATGCGCGCGGCCAGCAGTTGCATGCCCCGGCCGTTTTCCATCAGCACCTTGCGGCCCAGCAGATCGGCCGCCTGGATGCCGTGCGTGCCCTCGTGGATCATGTTCAGGCGGTTGTCGCGCCAGTACTGCTCCACGGGGAAGTCGCGCGTGTAGCCGTAGCCGCCGTGGATCTGGATGGCCAGCGAGTTGGCCTCCAGGCAGAACTCGCTGGGCCAGCTCTTGGCGATGGGGGTCAGCACTTCCAGCAGCAGGCGCGCCTCGTCGGCGGCCTCGGACACGCCGGTGTGCTGCTCGTCCACCAGGCGGGCGCAGAACAGGTTGAGCGCCAGCGCACCCTCGCCGTAGCTCTTTTGCGCCAGCAGCATGCGCTTGACGTCGGCGTGCTCGATGATGCGCACCTGCGGTTGGCCAGCGTCCTTGCCACTCGCCCCCATGAGCCGGCCCTGCGGGCGGTTTTTGGCGTAGTCCAGGCTGGCGTAATAGCCGGCCAGGCCCAGCATGGTGGCCGCCATGCCGATGCCGATGCGCGCCTCGTTCATCATGTGGAACATGCACGCCAGGCCCTTGCCCGGCTGGCCCACCAGGTAGCCCACAGCCCCCGCCCTGCCCTGCACCGGGTATTTGCCTTCGCCAAAGTTGAGCAGCGTGTTGGTGGTGCCGCGCCAGCCCAGCTTGTGGTTCAGGCCCGCCAGCGCCACATCATTGCGCACGCCGGTCAGCTGGCCCTCGGTATCCACCAGCTTCTTGGGCACGATGAACAGCGAAATACCGCGCGTGCCCGGCACCAGCTTGCCGTCGGGCCCCGGAATCTTGGCCAGCACGAGGTGGACGATGTTCTCCGACAGATCGTGCTCGCCCGACGAAATCCACATCTTGTTGCCCGTGAGGCGATAGCGTGGACCCAGCGGGTCTTGATCCCAAGGCACCGAGCCGTCCGGGGCTACCGAAGGGGCCTCGTCAGGAACTGCCCGCGTGGCCACATCGCTGAGCGATGAGCCCGCCTGCGGCTCACTCAGGCACATGGTGCCCGAGAAGCGCCCCGAGAACTCGTTGAGTGCAAACACCTTCTTCTGCACATCGGTGCCATGCACCATGAGCAGGTTGGCATTGCCCACGCTCAGCAGGCTGGAGCTGATGCTGATCGACGCCACGGCAAAAAAGGCATTGGCCGCCGCGTCCACCGTGTAGGGCAGCTGCATGCCGCCAATGTCGTAATCCTGCGCCGCGCTGAGCATGCCCGAGGCGGCATAGGCGTCATACGCATCCTTGGTGGCCTGCGGCAGCGTGACGCGCTCGCCGTCGAAATGCGGCTCCTGCATGTCCACCGTGCGGTTGAACGGCGCGTACTTCTCGCGCGCGATGCGCTCGCAGGTGTCAAGCACGGCATCAAACGTCTCGCGCGAATGGTCGGCAAAGCGCTCGCGCGCATTCAGCGTTTCGGCTTGAAGCCAGTCGTAGAGCAGGAAATCGAGGGTGGAGCGCAGGGAGGTCGTCATGCGGCAAATTATGGGTGGGGGCACCCGTTCCAACATGTCAGCTGCGCGACGCCGCGAAGGGGGTGCAGTCTGCGTGCCGCCGCGCGCAACGGGTTGCACGCTCGCGCGCCGGGTGAAGGCTGGAGCGGGAGGCTGCGAAAACGGCTGCCGCGGTGTGGGGCTGTATCGTTGTAGGCCTTGACGCTTATGGGAAAAGCGCTGCCAGCTATGGTTATTGAAGCAAATCGCAGCAACCAAGACTGAATTTGGTTGCGACTGGCTGGAATCGACCCGCTGCTGACACTCGGGTCCGACGTGCAACCCTCGCTTGTGCAGCGCAAGTAGTTTGTCGAGTGCACCTGCTATCGGGCAAGTCAATTTGCTGGTTTTACTGACCAACTAATCATCGGTCGACGAGACGCATTCGACAGGCCGTAGAGGCGATTGGCCAAAATCACTTCCTTGGGGCAACAGGCTTTTCGATCAGCGCCATAGCTAAATCAGCTTGAGGCCCGATGGTTTAGGTTGACACAAGTGTCTGAGACGTGACAATGAAAACCACGCATCCAACACCCAGATGAGGACTCCATGATCAAGCAATCGGCACGGGTCGAAAGACTGTTCAATAAATTTCAACTTCGTTATGGTTCTGATGACGATCTGGTGCGAGAGCTACAAGCTGAAATCATCAAGCACAAGCAAAATGAAGAATTGTTCGAAAAGTGGATGTTGCGTGCTTCTCAGCCGAAAGATGTGCGCACGATGAACAGGGCGTGTCCGAATTTCCGTGTGTGAGGCTCATTGAACCTTCACCGATTTCGTGAAGCTGGTTGGATATCTTACGTGCTCGGTTTCATGAATCGTTCTTCGTAGAGGATTGCAAACTGGTTCATCGCTGATTTCCAATGGTTGGCTGCTCGCCCCCAGTCCTCGGTGATGTTGCGCAGGGCCAGCCAGATCAGCTTGGTGGCCGCATCGTCGCTGGGGAAGTGTCCTCTGGTCTTGATGATCTTGCGCAGCCGCGCATTCACGCTTTCAATCGCATTGGTCGTGTAGATCACGCGTCGCACCTCGGGCGGGAAGGCGAAGAATGGGATCACCTTGTCCCAGGCCCTGCGCCAGGCGCCCACGACCGTGGGAAATTTCTGGCCCCAGGGCCCCTTTTCAAACGCATCGAGCTCAGTCTGGGCCGCTTCGGCGCTCACTGCTGTGTAGATGGGTTTGATGGCCGCCGCCAGGCTCTTGCGGTCCTTCCAGCTTGCGAAGTCCAGGCTATTGCGGATCAGGTGCACGATGCAGGTCTGCAGCGTCGTGGCCGGGAACACCGCGCCCAGCGCCTCTGGCATACCCTTGAGCCCGTCGGTGACGGCGATCAGGATGTCATGGACGCCGCGTGTCTTCAGATCGTTGAACACCTTCATCCAGAACTTGGCACCCTCGGTGTTCTCGATCCAGATGCCCAGGATGTCGCGGCTGCCATCGGGCAGCACACCCAGCGCCAGGTACACGGCCTTGGCGCGCACCACGCCATCCTCGCGGATCTTGACCCGCAGCGCGTCAAAGAACACCACCGGGTACATCGCCTCCAGCGGGCGCGTCTGCCAGGCCGTGACCTCGCTCATCACGGCGTCGGTGACACTGCTGATGAGGTCGGGCGAGACGTCCACCGAGTACATCTCGGCCAGGAAGCCCTGGATCTCGCGCACCGTCATGCCCCGGGCGTACATGGCGATGATCTTGTCATCGAAGCCGGTGAAGCGCCGTTCGTGCTTGCCGATGAGTTGTGGCTCGAAAGTGCCCTCGCGGTCGCGGGGAACGTCGATGCGCAGCGCTCCCGCATCGGTCAGCACCGTCTTGGCGCTCTTGCCGTTGCGGTGATTGGCGCCAGCCCCTTCGGGCTTGGCCTGGCCGGGCGTGTAGCCCAGATGATGGCTCATCTCGGCGCCCAGGGCGCGCTCAAGAACCGACTTCTTGAACTGCTGGAAGATGCCTTCGAGCTCGGCCGGCGTTACCGGCCCGGGGATGAGTTGCTCCAGCAGCTCGGCTGAGAATTGCGGCTGCGCCGCCTTGTCCGCCGCAGCGGTTGTCTTCGTCTTGCGTGGCATTCATGCTCCTTGTTGACATGCTATGCCTCACACACAAAGTTTCTGACAGGCTCGATGAACACAAGGCAAGTTCCGCACTGAGAAAAGTAAAGCACTGACTGATCCGGAAAAATCGGGCCTCTCCAGGTTCACTATTGACCTTCCAATGCTCGGTTGGGAGAAGGCGGATTGAATACGCCTGTGTCCGGTTCGGCTCTGAAGCGGTCGGCCATCCCGACACGTCGAAAGTTCGCTCCTGGCCGAGCGCAGTCACTCCGGCAACCCGCCCCTCCAAGCATCAAGCAGCCATTTTCATTATTCGAGGAACTGGCAAAAAGTATTTGACCTCCAGCGCTCACCCACAAAGCGCCAGTAGCTATCAACAATATAGCAAACGCCCCGCGCAAACCTTCTGGTCTGCGCGGGGCGTCGATGTGCAAAACGTCGTCAGCGCTTACAGCACTTCAAACACGCCGGCCGCGCCCATGCCGCCGCCGATGCACATGGTCACGCAGACGCGCTTGGCACCGCGGCGCTTGCCTTCGATAAGGGCGTGGCCCGTGAGGCGCTGGCCCGATACGCCGTAGGGGTGGCCCACGGCAATGGCGCCGCCATTCACGTTCAGGCGGTCAGCGGGGATACCCAGCTTGTCGCGGCAGTAGAGCACCTGCACGGCAAAGGCTTCGTTCAGCTCCCACAGGTCGATGTCCTGCACCATGAGGCCCAGTTTTTTGAGCACCTTGGGCACGGCAAACACCGGGCCAATGCCCATCTCGTCGGGCTCGCAGCCGGCCACGGCGAAACCAAGGAAGCGGCCCAAGGGCTTGAGGCCCTTTTTGCTGGCGTAGTCTTCGCTGGTCAGCACGCAGGCGCCGGCACCATCGCTGAACTGGCTGGCGTTGCCAGCCGAAATCAGGCCGCCCGGCAGCGCCGAGCGCAGCCCTTGAATAGCCTCCACGGTGGTGCCTTCGCGCGTGCCTTCGTCCTTGCTGACGGTAACTTGCCTGGTGGTGAGGCCCATGACCTTGTCCACAACGCCAGCCGTCACGGTGATGGGGGCGATTTCGGCGTCGAACAAACCAGCGGCCTGGGCGGCGCAGGCCTTTTGCTGGCTGGCGGCGCCGTATTCGTCCATGGCTTCGCGGCCGATGTGGTAGCGCTTGGCCACCTGCTCGGCAGTCTGCAGCATGCTCCAGTAGATCTCGGGCTTGGCCTTGGCCAAAGCCAGGTCTTGCAACATGTGGGTGTTCATTTCCTGCTGTACGCAGGAGATGCTTTCAACACCGCCCGCCACGAACACATCGGCCTCGCCCGCAATGATGCGCTGCGCGGCCATGGCGATGGTCTGCAGGCCGGACGAGCAAAAACGGTTGATGGTGACGCCCGACACGGTGATGGGCAGGCCGGCACGCAGGGCGATCTGCCGCGCGATGTTGGCGCCGGTGGCGCCTTCGGGCGTGGCGCAGCCCATGAGCACGTCGTCGATGTCAGCCGGGTCAACGCCGGCGCGCTGCACGGCGTGCTGCACGGCATGGCCGCCCAGCGTGGCGCCATGGGTCATGTTGAAGGAACCCTTCCAGCTTTTGGCAAGCGGGGTGCGGGCGGTGGAAACAATCACTGCGGAGGTCATGGAAAATCCTTTCAGGGTTGGAGCGCACCTGTGGCGGCCTGGCTATATGCAAGCAGGGCTCGCGCACAAGCGGTGCGGCTTCGCATCAATCAGTTGAACGCCTTGCCTTCGGCAGCGAGCCTGGCCAGCAGCGGCGCGGGCTTCCAGAACGCGGCATCGTCCAGCGGGTTCCTGGCAAAGCGGTTCATGGCCTGCACCACGTTGAACAGGCCGACCTCGTTGGCGTAATTCAGCGGGCCACCGCGATACACCGGGAAGCCGTAGCCAAAGATGTAGACCACGTCGATGTCGCTGGCCTTGTTGGCAATGCCTTCTTCGAGGATGTGCGCGGCTTCGTTGACCAGGCTGAACACCAGGCGCTGCACGATTTCCTCGTCCGAAATCTTGCGCGGCGTGATGCCCAGCGAGGCGCGGTGGTCTTCGATCATCTTGACCACTTCAGCATTCGGAATGGCGTCGCGCTTGCCGGGCACGTAGTCGTACCAGCCGGCGCCGGTCTTCTGGCCAAAGCGCCCCTTCTCGCACAGCAAATCAGCGGTCTTGCTGTACTTCATGTCGGGCTTTTCGGTGTAGCGGCGCTTGCGGATGGCCCAGCCGATGTCGTTGCCGGCCAGGTCGCCCATGCGGAACGGGCCCATGGCCATGCCGAATTTTTCCATCGCCTTGTCCACCTGCTCGGGCGTGCAGCCTTCGTCGAGCAGGAAACCGCCCTGGCGGCCGTATTGCTCGATCATGCGGTTGCCGATGAAGCCGTCGCACACGCCGGAGACCACGGCGGTCTTCTTGATCTTCTTGGCGGTTGCCATCACGGTGGCGAGCACGTCCTTGGCGGTGGCGTCGCCGCGCACCACTTCAAGCAGCTTCATCACGTTGGCGGGGCTGAAGAAGTGCAGGCCCACCACTTCCTGCGGGCGCTTGGTGAAGTGGGCGATCTTGTTCACGTCCAGCGTGGAGGTGTTGGAGGCCAGGATGGCGCCGGGCTTCATCACGCGGTCGAGTTCCTTGAACACGGCTTCCTTGACGCCGATTTCTTCAAACACGGCCTCGATCACGAGGTCGGCATCGTTGAGTTCGTCGTAGCTCAGCGTGGTGCTCAGCAGGGCCATGCGCTGCTCGTATTTATCCTGCTTGAGCTTGCCCTTCTTCACCTGGGCTTCGTAGTTTTTGCGAATGGTGGCGATGCCACGGTCCAGCGCCTCCTGCTTCATCTCCAGCATCTTTACGGGGACGCCGGCGTTCAGGAAGTTCATGGCGATGCCGCCGCCCATGGTGCCCGCGCCGATCACGGCCACAGCCTGGATGTCACGCTTGGGCGTATCGGACGGTACGTCGGGAATCTTGCTCGCAGCGCGCTCGGCCAGGAACAGGTGGCGCAGCGAGCGCGACTCGGGCGTCCACATCAGGTTGATGAACAGCTCGCGCTCGAACAGCAGGCCGTCGGCAAACTTGCGCTTGGTGGCGGCTTCGACGGCGTCCACGCACTTGGCGGGCGCCGGGAAGTTCTTGCTCATGCCCTTGACCATGTTGCGCGCAAACTGAAAGTACGCGTCGCCCTGGGGGTGTTTGCAGGGCAGGTTGCGCACCAGTGGGAGCGGGCGCACGTCGGCCACGCTTTGCGCGAAGGCCAGGGCCTCGGCGGCCAGCACCTCGGGCGACGCCACCAGCTTGTCGAACAGCTTCTGGCCCGGCATGGAGCCGATCAGCTCGCTCTTGACCGGCTCGCCGCTCACGATCATGTTCAGGGCCGCTTCCACGCCCACCACGCGCGGCAGGCGCTGCGTGCCGCCGGCGCCGGGCAGGATGCCCAGCTTTACTTCGGGCAGGGCCACGCTGCAGCCAGGCGCCGCGATGCGGTAGTGGCAGCCCAGGGCCAGCTCCAGCCCGCCGCCCATGCAGACCGAGTGGATCGCAGCCACCACAGGCTTGGGCGAGTTCTCCACGGCGGCGATCACGGAATGCAGGTTGGGCTCTTGCAGGGATTTGTCGGTGCCGAACTCCTTGATATCAGCGCCACCGGAAAACGCACCACCCGCGCCGGTAATGACGATGGACGTCACTGCGGCATCGACATTGGCACGGTTCAGACCGTCCACAATGCCCTGGCGCGTTGACAGGCCGAGCCCGTTGACGGGAGGATTGGCCAGCGTGATCACGGCAACGGAGCCGTGGACTTTGTATTCAGCGGTCATGCTGTTGTTCCTTGGAAATTAGAAAAAGAACGGTCGTGCGATTTTGATTGTAGAGAGTTCTGCCCACCTTGCCTGCACTGATTTGTCCCGCCCGGGACAAAAGCGTGCCGGCCATTCACACCAGGGCACCAACGGCTGCCGGCACAGGGCCGCGAACACATCGCAGGCAACCCGTTGCCTGCCACACCGCGGCCACCGTGGCGCGGCGCGTCAGACTTCCAGCCATTCCTTGCGTACATAGTTGTCGGCCCGCAAGGTTTCCGGCGTGCCCTGGAAAACAATGCTCCCATGCCCCATGACCAGCGTGCGGTCAGAAATGGTCATGGCGATGGTGAGCTTCTGCTCGATCAGCAGCACCGAAATACCGCGCGACTTGATGGTCTGCAGGTATTGCCCCACCAGTTCAACGATCTTGGGGGCCAGGCCCTCGGTAGGTTCGTCAATGATGATGAGGTCGGGGTCGCCCATCAGGGTGCGGCACAGCGTCAGCATCTGCTGCTCGCCGCCCGACATCACGCCAGCTTCGATGTGCTGGCGCTCCCTGAGGCGGGGAAACATGTTGTACATGTCGTCAAACGACCAGCGGCTGCCCTTGCCCTTGCCTTTTTGCCCCAGCATGAGGTTCTGGTGCACCGTGAGGTTGGGGAAGATGTCGCGGCTTTCGGGCACATAGCCCAGCCCCAGGTGCGCAATTTCGTAGGCCTTCTTGCCCTTGAGCGCCTGCCCCTTCCATTGCAGGCTTCCCTCCCAATCCACCAGGCCCATGATGGCCTTGGCGGTGGTGGAGCGGCCTGAACCATTGCGCCCCAGCAGGGCCACGATTTCACCGGGTTGGACCTCGAAGGAGACACCATGCAGCACATGGCTTTTGCCGTAATAGGCGTGGAGATTGTCGATTTTCAGCATGTCAGTGTCCCCCCGCCTGCGCATCAGCCACGGCGGAGCCCAGGTAGGCCTCCTGCACCCGCGCATTGGCGCGCACCTTGTCGGGGGTGTCAAAGGCGATGACCTCGCCATACACCACCACGGCAATCTTGTCGGCCAGTCCGAACACCACGCCCATGTCGTGCTCCACCGTGAGCAAGGTGCGCCCCTCGGTCACTTCCTTGATGAGGTGGATGAAGCGCGTGGTTTCGCTGCGGCTCATGCCGGCGGTGGGCTCGTCGAGCAGGATGACATTGGCGCCCCCGGCAATGGTGACGCCGATCTCCAGCGCACGCTGCTCGGCATAGGTCAGGTTGACGGCCAGCGTGTCGCGCTTCTTGTCGAGCTTGATCATTTCCATGAGCTGCTTGGCGCGCTCATTGGCGTCATCCAGCTTCGAGAGAAAACGCAGAAAGGTGTACTTGTAGCCCATGCTCCAGAGCACGCCGCAGCGCAGGTTCTCGAATACGCTCAGCTTGGGAAAGATGTTGGTGATCTGGAAGCTGCGCGACAACCCCATTCGGTTGATCTCGTAGGGCGCCTTGCCGTCGATGCGCTGGCCATTGAGCAGCACTTCGCCGCTGGTGGGGCCAAAGCGGCCGCTGATCAGGTTGAACAACGTGGACTTGCCCGCGCCATTGGGGCCGATGATGGCCACCCGCTCGCCGGGCTGCACGGCCAGGTTCACCCCACGGATGATTTCTGTCTTGCCAAAACTCTTGCGCAGATCACGCAGTTCGAGCGCACAAGGTGCGTTTGTCGCCATAGTCACAGCGCTTCCCCCCGCTTGATTTCGTGTTCGATCTCTTCCTGGATCGATCCCCACTGGCGCACAAACTGGCGCCGGCACAACTCGAACAGCCCCAGCCCCGTGACCAGCACGAACGCTGCGCCAAACCAGCTGCCCACCGAGTTGGCCTGCAAAGTGGCCCCCAGAAAATTCAGCTGTGGCCCCAGGGCCGCATTGAGCTGGAGGTGGTAAGTCATTTCCACCATGGCGGCAGCCCCCAGCACTGCCACCAGTGCCGTGCCGCCCAGCGCCAGGTACGACGGCCACAGGGCGCGCAGCTTGCCAAACTTCGCCAGGCGCAGATTCATCATGATCAGGCTGGCAATACCGCCGGGCGCATACATCACCATGAACAGGAAGACGAGCCCCAGGTACAGCAACCAGGCCTTGGAAAGCTCGGACAGCAGCACCGATGCCAGCACCAGCAAGACCGCTCCGATGATGGGCCCGAAGAAGAAGGTGGCGCCGCCCAGGAAGGTGAACAGCAGATAGCCCCCCGAGCGCAGCACATTCACGCTGTCGGCACCTGTGACGATCTCAAAATTGATCGCCGCCAGCCCGCCACCGATGCCGGCAAAGAAGCCGGCAATGATGAAGGCGAAATAGCGCACACGCTGCGTGTTGTAGCCAATGAATTCAACGCGTTCCGGGTTGTCGCGCACGGCGTTGAGAATGCGGCCCAGCGGTGTGCCCGTGAAAGCAAACATGGCCGCGGTGCAGATGAAACAGTACGCCGCGATCAGGTAATACACCTGAATCGCCGGGCCGAACGTGATGCCAAAGAACGACTGGCCATAGACACGGTCGGTGGTGATGCCGCCCTCCCCGCCAAAAAACTCGGGGAACATCAGCGCCATCGACGCCACCAGCTCGCCAATACCCAGCGTGATCATGGCAAACGTCGTGCCCGATTTCTTGGTCGTGACAAACCCCAGCAGGATGGCGAAGAACATGCCGGCCAGGCCGCCCACCAGCGGAATCAGCACCAGCGGAACGGGCAGCGCGCCCTTGCCGGCCAGGTTCATCGCATGGATGGCGATGAACGAGCCGAGGCCCGTGTACACCGCATGCCCGAAGCTCAGCATGCCGCCCTGCCCCAGCAGCATGTTGTAGGACAGGCAGATGATGATGAGATAGCCGATCTGCGAAAGCATGGTCAGCGCCAGACTGCTGCGAAACAGCATGGGGGCAACGATGAGCATGACCGCAAACAGGCTCCAGACGACCAGACGGCCCACGTTCCATGGCTTGAACCGATAGTATTGCGTGGCCGGAGAAACAGATGATGTGGTGAACTTCATGGCATCAGTCCTCCCGTGTACCCAGCAGGCCCTTGGGGCGGAAGATCAAAATCAGAACCAGAAAAAGATACGGCAGGATGGGTGCCACCTGAGAGACCGTTAGCTTGAGCAAAGGCCAGCCAAAGGTGGCCTCCGACACTGCAAGGCCCATGCCTTGCAGCGCTGACGCCAGCGAGTAATCGATGGCCACGGCAAAGGTCTGCACCAGGCCGATCAGCAGCGAGGCCAGAAAAGCGCCCGCCAGCGAGCCCATGCCCCCGACCACCACCACCACGAAGATGATGGAGCCCACCGAGCCGGCCATGGCGGGTTCGGTGACATAGGTGTTGCCGCCAATCACCCCGGCCAGGCCCGCCAGTGCGCATCCACCCCCAAACACCAGCATGAACACGCGGGGCACGTTATGGCCCAAGGCCTCCACCATTTCGGGGTGCTTGAGGGCCGCCTGGATGACCAGCCCGATGCGGGTGCGCGTCAGCAGGAGCCACACAGACACCAGCATCAGCAGCGCCACCAGCATTACAAACGAGCGCGATTTGGGAAACTGCGTGCCATACAGCGTGAACAACGGCCCCTGCAGCTGCGTGGGCAGGCCGTAGGGAACCGTCGAACGCCCCCACACCAGTTGCACCAGCTCCAGGATCAGATAGGACAGCCCGAAGGTCACCAGCAACTCCGGCACATGGCCGAACTTGTGCACGCGACGCAGGCTGTAGCGTTCAAAAACGGCCCCTAGCACGCCCACCGCCAACGGGGCGAGCACCAGCGCGGGCCAGAACCCCACCACGTTGGAGATGGTGTAGGCGAAGTAAGCCCCCAGCATGTAAAAGCTGGTGTGCGCAAAGTTGAGCACCCCCATCATGCTGAAGATCAGCGTGAGGCCTGAACTCAGCATGAACAGCAGCAGCCCATAGCTGACGCCGTTCAGCAAAGAGATCACGAAAAACTCAGGATTCATTGGAATTTTTCAATGCTGGGTAAAAAAAAGGCCCGAGTAGGTCGGGCCTCAAAGCGATGGAGCCGAGGTTACGGACGCTTCATCTGGCACGAGGTGGGCGTGCTGGCCACATAGGGCTCGTAGTACTTCACTGGAACGAACGTGTAGCCAGTGCTCTCGGAATCGAGCGGGTACTTGCCGCCGGCCTTTTCCCACTTCGAGATGAACAGCCCCTGCTGCAGCTGGTGGTCGGTCTTGCGCATTTCGACCTCGCCATTGAAGCTCTTGAACTTCATGCCTTCGAGCACGGAAGCCACCTTGACGGGATCGGTTGACTTGGCCTTGACAAAGCCTTCGGACAGCATGGCGAAGGCGTGGTAGACGGCTCCGGTGTACATGTCGTCGTTGAACTTCTTCTTGTAGTCCACCACGATCTGGTTCAGCGGGCCCGGCAGGTTCAGGTGGGCATAGGCCACCTGGTACACACGGCCGTCGGCAGCGGCGCCCATGGCGGTGGGGCTGCCGGTAACGGAGCCGTAGTAGGTGTAGAAATTGACGTTGTTCAGGCCCGAATCGTTGGCGGCCTTGATGAGCAGCGCCAGGTCGGAGCCCCAGTTGCCGGTGATCACGCTGTCGGCACCCGAGGCCTTGATCTTGGCGATGTAGGGCGAGAAGTCACGCACCTGCGCCAGCGGGTGCAGGTCGTCGCCGACAAACTGCACATCGGGGCGCTTGCGCTTCATCATTTCCTTGGCGAACTTGGAAACCTGGTGGCCGTGCGAATAGTTCTGGTTGATCAGGTAGACCTTCTTGACTTCAGGAAGATCCTTCATGTAGGTGGTCAGCGCTTCCATCTTCATGGAGGTGTCGGCATCCAGACGGAAATGCCAGTAGCTGCATTTGCTGTTGGTCAGATCCGGGTCCACGGCGGCGTAGTTGAGGAACAGCACTTCCTTGCCGGGGTTGCGGGCGTTGTGCTTTTCCAGCGCATCGATGATGGCCAGTGCGGGGCCCGAGCCGTTGCCCTGCACCACATAGCGGGCACCCTGGTCCATGGCCGAGCGCAGTGCGCTGGTGGTCTCTTGAGGGCTCAGCTTGTTGTCGATGCCGATGATTTCGAATTTGACGCCGGCTGCATTCTTCTTGTTGAACTCTTCCGCCAGAAACTGAAAGCTCTTGAGCTGGTTCGTTCCCACTGCGGCCATGAGACCCGAAAGGGGATCCAGCCAGGCGATCTTGACGGTCTCGCCCTTTTGGGCGAAGGCGCCACCCGCGCTTGCCAGAATGACGGATGCAGCTACTGCTTTGATAGCAAATCTCATAGTCTTGTCTCCTGTTGAATCAACCGGACGCAGCGTACCGCGTTGCAACACACCACCGCTCAGGGATTGCCCCTAGCAGCTATCGCGCATGCGACTGGTGCGCGGCTGTCGTGACACGGATGCAGCGCTCCCCCGAGCGCCGCATCCACCCCGGGTCAGAGGCCGGGAAGCCGGTAATCCTTGAGTTGCTCGCGCAGCTTGGCCTTGAGCATCTTGCCGGTAGCACCGATGGGGATGGCGTCAACAAACACCACGTCATCGGGAATCTGCCACTTGGCGGTCTTGCCTTCGTAGAAGGCCAGCAGTTCTTCGCGGCTCAGTTGGACGCCCGGTTTGAGCGCCACCGCAACGATTGGGCGCTCGTCCCATTTGGGGTGCGGCATGCCGATGCAGGCAGCCATGGCAATGGCCGGATGCGCCATCGCGATGTTCTCGATATCGATCGAGCTGATCCACTCGCCACCGGACTTGATGACGTCCTTGCTGCGGTCAGTGATCTGCATGTAGCCATCGGCGTCAATCGTGGCCACATCCCCCGTGGGGAACCAGCCCCGCCCCTGTGCGTCCGCAATCAGGGGGCTGCCCCCTTCGCTCTTGTAGTAATCGGCCACGATCCATGGCCCTTTCACCAGCAGGTCGCCATAGGTCTTGCCGTCCCAGGGCAGCTCGGCACCGGCGCTGTCCACGATCTTCATGTCCACCCCGCAGATCGCGCGCCCCTGCTTTTGCAGGATCTTCATCTGTTCGTCGCGCGGCATTGCCAGGTGCTTGTTCTTGAGCGTGCACAGCGTGCCCAACGGGCTCATTTCGGTCATGCCCCAGGCGTGCAGGACCGAAACACCAAACTCATCCTGGAAGGCATGGATCATGGCGGGCGGGCATGCCGAGCCGCCGATCACCGTGCGGTTGAGGGTACTGAACCTGAGGCCACCCGCCTTGACGTGGTTCAGCAGCATCTGCCAGACCGTGGGCACACCGGCGGCAAAGGTCACCCCTTCCGATTCGATCAGCTCATACACCGACTTGCCATCGAGCGCCGGCCCGGAAACACCAGCTTGCAGCCGGTGAGCGGCGCCGAATAGGGAATGCCCCAGGCATTGACGTGGAACATTGGCACCACGGGCAGCACCGCGTCGCGCGCCGAGAGGTTCATCACATCGGGCAAGGCGGCCGCATAGGCATGCAGCGTGGTCGAGCGGTGGCTGTAGAGCGCTGCCTTCGGATTGCCGGTGGTGCCGCTCGTGTAGCACATGCTCGATGCCGAATTTTCGTCAAACACGGGCCAGGCGTAGTCGCTGGAGGCGCCGCCAATCCATGCCTCGTAGCTCACCAGCCCCGGAATGCCGGTGTCCGCTGGCAGCTTGTCGGCATCGCACAGTGCCACCCACTTCTTGACCGTGGGGCAGCGCGCATGTACCGCCTGCACCAATGGCAGGAAGGTGGTGTCAAAGCACATCACCTGGTCTTCCGCATGGTTGACGATCCACGCGATCTGGTCGGGGTGCAGGCGCGGGTTGACGGTATGCAGCACGCGGCCCGATCCGCTCACACCAAAATACATCTCCATGTGTCGATAGCCGTTCCAGGCCAGCGTGGCCACGCGGTCGCTGAACTGCAGCTTCATGCCGTCCAGCACATTGGCCAATTGCCTGGCACGGCGGGCAAGGTCGCGGTAGGTGTAGCGATGGATGTCTCCCTCCACCCTGCGGGAAACGATTTCTGCATCGCCGTGGTGCCGCTCGGCAAACTCGATCAGCGAAGAAATCAGCAGTGGTTGACTTTGCATCAGGCCCAGCATGTGCGCTCCTTGAATATTGTGTTGGTGGAGTTCTTATCCTACCGTGGCAGGGGGCAAGAAACGGTCTTGCGGCCCGGCCCGGCGAGTGACCGTCGGCCGCCGCCGAACGCATGGCCAACCCGCCGGGATGCGAGCGTGCGCGCGCACTGCGGGCTGGGCGACGGTCTGCGGCGTTTTTTCCCCACGCACCCACCTGTGTCGCGCGCCTGACAGGAGCCAAGGGCTTCCCTACCCTCTGGCGACCCTCCCTGCGGGTCGGAGTGTGCTGGCTGCACCGCCGAGACAGATGCCGCCTGCCCCCGAAGGCCGATGCAACCTCCCCAGCCGAAGGGCGCAACGAAAAGGCTGGACCACGAGGCGCCAAAGCACCCCCTCATGCAAGGCCCTGCGGTCGCCGGGGCATCGCGGCTGCGAGACAATGCAGCGATGAACCCGCTTGCCGCCAGCACTGCTGCCATCCCGCCTCTGGATCTGACTGGGAAGGGTGGATTCGCGAGCCTGGGGCCCGCATTCTTTACCGCGTTGCAGCCCACCCCCCTGCCCCAGCCGCACTGGATCGGCGTCAGCACCGACGTCGCGGATTTGCTGGCGCTGGATGCCGGCTGGATGGCGTCTGACGAGGCACTGCAGGTCTTTACGGGCAATGCCCGTTTGCCGGGCAGCACCCCCCTGGCCAGTGTTTACAGCGGCCACCAGTTTGGCGTGTGGGCCGGGCAGCTGGGCGACGGGCGGGCCATCCTGCTGGGTGAAACCCCGGGCGGACTGGAAGTGCAGCTCAAAGGCAGCGGCCGCACCCCGTATTCGCGTATGGGCGATGGGCGCGCCGTGCTGCGTTCGAGCATCCGCGAATTTCTGTGCAGTGAAGCCATGCACGCGCTAGGCGTCCCCACCTCGCGGGCCTTGTGCGTCACCGGGTCGCCAGCCCCCGTGCGCCGCGAAGAGATCGAAAGCGCCGCCGTGGTGACCCGGGTAGCGCAAAGCTTCGTGCGTTTCGGCCATTTCGAGCATTTCGCTGCCCGTGGCCAGGTGAACGAGTTGCGCTTGCTGGCCGACTATGTGATCGACCGCTATTACCCGGCCTGCCGCAGCACTGAGCAGCCTGGTGGCAACGCCTACGCGGCCCTGCTGCAGGCCGTGAGCGAGCGCACCGCCACGCTGATGGCGCACTGGCAGGCCGTGGGCTTTTGCCACGGCGTGATGAACACCGACAACATGAGCATTCTGGGCCTGACGATCGACTATGGCCCCTTCCAGTTTCTGGACGCCTTTGTGCCCGGCCATGTCTGCAACCACAGCGACACCCAGGGCCGATATGCCTACAACCGCCAGCCCAACGTGGCGTACTGGAACCTGTTTTGCCTGGCCCAGGCACTGCTGCCGCTGATCGGCGACGAGGAGCAGGCCCAGGCGGCCCTCGTGTCGTACAAGACCGTTTTCTCCGACGACTTCATGGCCCGCATGCGCGCCAAGCTCGGCCTGACTGCCCAGCGTGCCGGCGATGCGGAACTGATCGATCACATCTTGCTGCTGCTGGCAAAAAACGGGGTGGACTACACCATCTTCTGGCGGCGCCTGTCGCACGCCGTGGCGCAAAACGACTTCGAACCCGTGCGCGACCTGTTTGCCGACCGGGCGGGTTGGGACCAATGGTTGCTATCTTATTCAGAGCTACTAGCGCTTACCGATAAAGCGGTTTCTGCACATTTGATGCTGAGCAGCAATCCCAAGTTCGTGCTGCGCAATCACCTGGGTGAGCAGGCCATACGGGCCGCGAAGCAAGGCGATTTCTCCGAACTGCAAACCCTGCAGCGCCTGCTGCAGCATCCTTTTGACGAGCATCCCGGCCATGACGCCTGGGCCGACTTCCCGCCCGACTGGGCTTCTTCCATCGAAATCAGCTGTTCATCATGAGCTTTCCCATCCAGAAAACCGACGCCGAATGGCAAGCGCTGCTCAAGGACAAGGGCGCTGAGCCCGGGGCCTTGCAGGTCACGCGCCATGCCGCCACCGAACGCCCCTTCACCGGCAAATACGAAGCCCACTGGGCCGACGGCAGCTACCACTGCATCTGCTGCGGTGCCAAGTTGTTTGATGCGGTCACCAAGTTCGATGCCGGCTGCGGCTGGCCCAGCTTCTCGCAGGCAGTGCCCGGCGCCATCACCGAAATCGTCGATCGCAGCCATGGCATGGTGCGCACTGAAACCGTGTGTGCACAATG
Organism: Acidovorax carolinensis; assembly: GCF_002157145.1. Lineage (NCBI taxonomy): Bacteria > Pseudomonadati > Pseudomonadota > Betaproteobacteria > Burkholderiales > Comamonadaceae > Acidovorax > Acidovorax carolinensis. The sequence continues at coordinate 1,764,500 of NZ_CP021361.1, read as the reverse complement.
CGGGGCGCATCTGGGCCATGTGTTTGAAGATGGCCCGGCGCCGACAGGCCTGCGCTACTGCATGAATTCGGCCTCGCTCGATTTCGAACCAGAATCGCCTTGAACCGGCCCTGCCCCCACCCCCAACCTCTGGCTACATGAAACTCCTGATCGACTTCTTCCCCATCTTCCTGTTCTTCGCAGCATTCAAGATCTGGGGCATCTACATCGCCACGGCGGTGGCCATTGCAGCCACGGTAGTGCAGATCGGCTACCTGCACTACAAGCACGGCAAGGTCGAGCCCATGCAATGGCTCAGCCTGGGGGTGATCGTGCTGTTTGGCGGCGCCACCTTGCTGTCGCACAGCGACACCTTCATCAAATGGAAGCCCACGGTGCTGTACTGGCTGATGGGTGGCGCGCTGCTGGTCGGGCAGCTGTTTTTCCGCAAGAACCTGCTCAAGTCGCTGATGGGCGCCCAGATGGATCTGCCCGAGTCCGCGTGGCGCACCATGAACTGGAGCTGGACGGGCTTCTTTGCCGTGATGGGCGTGCTCAACCTCTGGGTGGCCTACAACTTCGACACCGACACCTGGGTCACCTTCAAGCTGTTCGGTGGCATGGGCCTGATGCTGGTGTTTGTGCTGGCGCAGGCGCTTTATCTCAGCCGCTACATGAAGGACACCGACGACACCAAGGGGCCGCAGGCATGACCACCCAAGCCACCCACACCCTGGCCCAGGCGATGCAGCAGCGCCTGTGCGAAAAGCTCTCTCCCACGCAGGTGGACGTGCTGGATGAAAGTGCCGCCCACGCGGGCCACGCGGGCGCCAACGGCACGGGTTTTGGCACCCATTTCCGGGTGCGCATTGCGTCACCTTTGTTTACCGGCCGCAGCCGCTTGGCGCAACATCGCCTTGTGTATGATGCGCTGCAAGAATTTATTGACCAGGGCGTTCACGCCATCGCCATTGAAGTTCTCTGAGCCGGCCACCATCTATCGGGTTGCTGGCCTTCAGCCAGCAATCACCTTCTCATTTTTTGGATTCCGCATGAAGAAACAGCTCCTGTCCGGCCTCGTGGCCGCTGCCGTGCTGGGCTCAATGGCCCTGCCTGTGTCTGCCCAGAACATTGCCATCGTGAATGGCAAGGCCGTGCCCAAAGAGCGCGCCGAAGTCCTGCGCCAGCAGGTAGAGCGGTCCGGCCGCCCCGTGACGCCTGAAATGGAAGGCCAGATCAAGGAAGAAGTGATCGCCCGCGAAATCTTCCTGCAGGAAGCGCAAAAGCGGGGCCTGGAAGCATCTCCCGAATACAAGGCGCAAATGGAACTGGCCCGCCAGACCATCCTGATCCGCGAGCTGTTTGCCGATTTCCAGAAGAACAACCCCGTTACCGACGCCGAAATCCAGGCCGAATACGACAAGTTCGCGGCGGCCAACAGCGGCAAGGAATACAAGGCCAGCCACATCCTGGTGGACAAGGAAGCCGATGCCAAGGCCATCATTGCCTCCATCAAGAAGGGCGCCAAGTTTGAAGACATCGCCAAAAAGCAGTCCAAGGATCCAGGCTCTGGCGCCAAAGGCGGCGATCTGGACTGGGCCAACCCTGCCAGCTATGTGACCGAATTCACCGAGGCCCTGATCAAGCTCAGCAAGGGCAAGATGACCGACACCCCCGTGAAGAGCCAGTTTGGCTGGCATGTGATCCGTCTGGACGATACGCGCCAGGCCCAATTGCCCAAGCTGGAAGAAGTCAAGCCCCAGGTGGCGCAACAGTTGCAACAGCAGAAGCTGGCGAAGTTCCAGGAAGATCTGCGCGCCAAAGCCAAGGTGGAATAAAAGGCCGTAGCGGCGTTCGCCTTGAACGCACGCCGATCCAGAGAAAACGCGGCCCAGGCCGCGTTTCTTCATGGTGGCGAGGCCCGTCCTGATTCCCGCGTGAATGCCCCTGCGGCCAGCACCGCGCTAGCGGTTCAGCACCCAGCCCAGCGCCATCAGCCCACCAATCATCACTGGCTGATGCACCATGTAGTAGCTCAGGCTCCACCGCCCCAGCGATGCCAGCGGTCGCAAAAACGGTGGCACCTTGCGCGGCACCCAGTGCGCTGACCGGGACAACATCCATTGCCCCGCCGCCAGCCCCCACCAAAGCACCCCCAGCCAGGGCAGCACCGGCACGTAGTCTTCGGTAAACGGCTTGCGCGACACCAGGCCGAGCCAGTTCAGTGCGCGTGCATTCAATAGCGGCGCCCACTCTGCCCACACACCAGTCAGCAGCAGCTGCGCGCACCACGGCAGCGCCAGCGCAAGCAGCCCCGCCGGCCACAGCCAGCGCCCCCAGCCCGCCGTGCACCGCGCCACCAGCAGCATGACCGCCATACCATGCAGCACGCCAAAATAAATAAAGCTCTGCGGAAACATCACGAACGAGCTGAGCGTCACCAGCAGCGCGCACCCCGCAATCTGCAGCCAGCGCCGGCCAAACCGGGCCCACTCCTGCCCTTGCTGCAAGGCGATGGCCTGCCCCAGACCGGCACAGAATAGAAAGAGGCTCACGATGGCGGCGCGCTGCAAAGTCCAGAAAGGATCGGCGCGAAAGTTCTGCGGCCAGTAGCCAAAATGGCTGAGATCAAAGCAAAAATGAAACACGGTCATCCACAGCATGGCAAAGCCCCGAAGGGCATCCACGCTGTCGTAGCGTACGGATGGGCTGGTGGCAATGGAGTGCGGGTGAAGGACGGTCATAGGTAGCGCGGCAATGCAATCGCCAGCATAGCGGCCGAATCGCCCCGCCCGGTGTGGTCTGACTGGGTGAATATCGAACAGGCAATAAAAAAGGACTTGCAGCATGTGCTGCAAGTCCTTTGAACAATGGTCGGAGCGGCGGGATTCGAACTCGCGACCCTCTGCTCCCAAAGCAGATGCGCTACCAGGCTGCGCTACGCTCCGACAGCTAATATTCTATCCCGTAAATCGGACGGGTTTGGGATCTGTCGCATTTCTTTTTTCACGTCTTTCCTGCGACACGACCCACTTATTGACGCATCAACGGCTGGAAGGGCCTGGGCCACGGCCGGCCAGATGGCGGAACGTGATGCGGCCCTTGGTCAGATCGTAGGGCGACAGTTCCAGCGACACTTTGTCGCCCGCCAGGATACGGATGTGGTGCTTGCGCATCTTTCCGCCGGTGTAGGCAATCAGCTGGTGGCCGTTTTCCAGGGTGACGCGAAAACGCGAGTCCGGCAAAACTTCCGTCACGGAGCCTTGCATTTCAATCAGTTCTTCTTTGGCCATGGTTATCTCTTAAAAACAATATTCTGTGGTTGGCGCGCCAGCACATCGTGCATCCACAACCGCCGTCGCCGTGCCTTCAGGGGGCTCGGAGCACGGTGCTTTGCGGGCGGGGGAGTCGCTGCACCCGGGGCGCAGATCAGAAAAGAGGCCGGGGAGACGGCTTCAATGGACAGGCGAGGCGCTGTGCATGAGCCTGTCAATTGTAGCGCGATGTCCCCATCCTGCCTATGCTGGCGCGCCAAACGGAGTCGCAGGGGCCACGCCTGCCTCTTTCGGAATGTGCAAGGCGCCAGCCAGCGTGCGTACCAGATCCGTCTGGGTAATGATGCCCACGAGCTGTTGGCGGGCGTCAACGACCGGCATGTGATGGTGCCCGCCCTGCGAAAACAGGGGCACAAGATCCATGGCGTGCTGCTTTTCTTCCACCACCTGAACGGGGTGTGACATGATTTCGCCAACCGATGTGGGCTGGCCGGCGCGGCCCATCACCAGCGTCCGCAATCGCTGACCCAGACCTTCGTGTACATCGAGATTGGCAAGCCGCATGAAGTCTGCGACGGTGACAATTCCCACCACCAGACGATGCGCATCCACCACCGGAAGCGCCTTGACCTGCCGGCTGCGCATCAATGCCCAGGCGTCCTTGAGCGAAGCCCCCGCCTCCACGGCCAAAGGCGGCCTGGACATGATGTCCGAGCAGCGCAGGTCGCCCAGCGTGCGCTGAAAGGCCGCCCGCCCGGCCAGATGCAATAGCCCCTCAAGGTCCTCGCGGCTCACATCCAAAAGCTGGTTGTAATGAGCCAACGCAGCATCCACGTCCGATGCGACAAAGTGGCCCGATGGGCGCTTGCCCGCCGTTTCGCGCCACCCTTGCGAATGGGGATATTGGCGCCCTGTCAGGGTGTTGTAGGCCACGCCCAGAATAACCAGGACCAGGGCGTTGAAGCAAATGGGGAACACCGCCTGCTGCAAACCGTTGCCTTGGGAAATCACCATATACAAAGCCATGGCACCCCCGGGTGGGTGCAGGCAACGCAGGGGTACCATGAGCGCCATGGCCAGCCCCACAGCCAGGGCGCCAGCCACGGCGGGGTCCGGTATGAAGGCAGCGCAAATACCGCCCACCAATGCCGACAGCGTGCTGCCACCGAGCACCGGCCACGGCTGGGCCAATGGGCTGGACGGCATGCCAAACACCAGGATGGCGCTGGCCCCCAGCGAGGCCACCATCCAGGGACCCGCTGCGTGGTCCAGCGCCCACCAGCGACTCAGCGACGCGGCAAGCAATACACCAAGGGAGACACCCACAATCACCCGGAGCCTTTCGCGGCCATCAATGCCTACCGGCGCGGGCCAGAAACGGCGCAGCCAGTGCATCCACCGCACTCCAGGCGATGTCGGGAGCGTGGCATTAGAAGTGGGCGGAAGGCCGGAATCGGGAGTGGGCATGACGCAATCGCAAAAACGCTGGAGCACTGTCGCGCCTGAGCTTATCTTGTTCGTGGCCTGTACCCGTTTGGAGAAGATCGCGCGGGAAGCACCAGGCGGTCCAGGATTTTGCCGAAGTCTGCCGCACTGGGATTTTGCTGCAGCAAGAAGGCATGGAACCGACCCGGGCCGTAGCCATGGGATGCGTGGATGCACGGGCACCATGCCGCACGGCATGCGGCCGATAGAATCAGCCGCTTTCGTCCCTGAGGGCTTCCGCCGTGTCCGATCGCCTGGCAGTTCTGCCGCAATACCTCTTGCCCAAACGGGCCCTCACCACCCTGGCCGGAAAATTTGCCTCAGCGCAGCTGGGCGGTTTGACCACCACAGTGATACGCCGCTTCGTGGCCCGCTACAACGTGAACATGGCAGAGGCTGCCAACCCCGACATCGCCAGCTACGCGTCATTCAACGATTTCTTCACGCGCGCACTCAAGCCTGGCGCCCGCCCGCTGGCAGCGGCCGATCTGGTATGCCCGGTGGATGGAACCATCAGCCAGTTCGGCCCTGTGGACAAAGACCAGATCTTTCAGGCCAAGGGCCACCACTACTCCACCACCGCGCTGGTCGGAGGCGATGCCACGCTGGCCGCACGCTTTGAGCACGGCCATTTCGCCACCTTGTACCTGAGCCCACGCGACTACCACCGCATCCACATGCCGTGCGCGGGCCAGCTTACGCGCATGGTGCATGTGCCAGGCGACTTGTTTTCCGTGAACCCCACCACGGCGCGCGGTGTACCGGGCCTGTTTGCACGCAATGAACGCGTGGTGTGCGTTTTCGAATCCGACCACGGGCCTTTTGTGCTGGTGCTGGTGGGTGCCACCATCGTCGGCAGCATGGCCACCGTATGGCATGGCCAGGTGAATCCGCCCCGCGTGGGCGAGCTGCGGCAATGGGACTACGCACCGGGCGCGGTGAACCTGCAGCAAGGCGAGGAAATGGGCCGTTTTCTGCTGGGCTCTACCGTGGTGATGCTGTTCCCACAGGGGCCGCTGCAGTTCAACCCCGACTGGGCGGCAGCACGCCCCATCCAGCTGGGCGAAGCCATGGCCCGGCGAGTGAGCACCTGACGCACCCACAGGGGATGCGGTCCGCACGACCCATGCCGGCCCGCTGTCAGAAGTGATCGGGAACGCGTGCGAGGGAAAACGCAGTGGGTTCAAGAGTCAGCATGTCCGGGTGCACGGGCGCGTCGTGGCCCACCAGATAGACCCTCATGGCATTGCGGCGGATCACGACATGGCTCACCGTCTCGCGGCTTTGTCCGAATTGCACCGAAACGCCCTGTCGGAACAGGGGCATGTAGTAGTAAACCGCATCGTCCATCGTATGCGGCTCCCCCCGCTGTCTGCATGATTGGCGCAGCACTCCAGGCTGGAAGGCGCGCGCCATCCTAGCACCTGCGCGGGAAGTCGGGCTTGTGCGGCCTGGCGCAAGCACTGGATATCGTTGCCTGCGGGTGCCCTGCGCACCAACCAGCATGGCCATGCCGGTGCATTCATAAACATGATTGCTATTTATTTAATAGCTATTGGCGCTTATAGAACAAGCGCTTGAGGTCGATTTGACCCATATTTCTTCTGATACCGGGCGCAATCGCCGCGGCTTGGCCTGCAGTTCGTCTCGCCTGCTGCCAATGCCCAAACACCCCATTGGCCCGGTGCACCGGCCGGCTTGTACTGCGCAATGGCGTCTCAGCGGGTTTGCTCACTGCCCATGGGCAGCGGGCCGAGGGTCGCGTCGTGCCGGGGCACCGCCAGGCTGACGGATTCGATGTGGTGTTGGCTTTGGAGCAGGCGCCGGGCCCGCAGCTCCCTGAAATCCGGGGAATAGTTGCTGCGGTTGTCCGTGACCGGCTCGACGCCGGCGGCAATCATGAGGCTGTCCACCCGGTTCACGCCCGGCACGGTCTGCGCCACGAACACCGCCAGATCCATCTGCGTCTTGTCGACCATCATGCCGCTGAGCAGCACCGCCCCCTGGTGCGATTCGATGTTGATGTCGATGCTGTGCTGCACGGGCGAGAGGATTAGCGCGGCGCGCACGCGCGACGCAAGCACACCGTCTGCCACGTACACCGTGGATGCGGGGCTGGGGGGCACCCAGGTGCTGACCATATCGGTGCGCCGGCAGCCCTGCAATGACACCATGGCCAGCGCACCCAGAAAGGCACCGGACAGGCAGCGGGAACGGGAATGGTGAAGCATGTGAAACAGGCCCATGGAACGCTGGCCACCAAGTGGATGACCGATGAAATCACTGTCCCATGCGGCAATGGGTCCGTCTGTTCGTAACCGCACCGATGGCGGGGAGATTCCTTGCGCCCGGTCAATCAATCTGATGCGCGCAGTGATGCTGCCGCAGGATTACCGCGAAACACCTGGTTTCAATCCCGCATCGGTTATGTGCGGTGGCAGACAGTGACGAAACCCCCTCCGACCCAAACTCGGTTGCATGAAGGGCACTGTCTGATTGTGTGCCCGTACGGGCGCCCTGCTGCCCCGCCCACACCTGAGTGAATGCAGCGACACAAAAGGTTTTGCGTATGGCGATCAACCACAGACAGTTCCTGTCGGGCAAGGCCCTCACCGTGACGTGGCCCACCGCCGTGCAGGTGCGTCACTGGAGCCAGGTGTTCCGGGCGCTTCGGGTGCAGTGGATTTACCGCGGCCTGTACAACGGCAACCCCCTCCCCCAGCTGGCGTGTGCCACACGCGCCCCATCCGACCCGGATTTCAGCGTGCCTGAATGCGTGGCTGCGCTGGAGATGCTGCACCAGGCGCTCGAACGCGAAACCGCGCAGCGACAGGAACTGGAGCGCGCTTTTCACGATGCGAGGACGGCGCTTGCCCAGGCTGAGGCCGACTTGGCCTGTGTGCGCAGCGGCGAGCGCCATGCGCGCCACCAGGCTCTGCACGACGATCTGACTGCCCTGCCCAACCGCCGCCATCTGCTGCAGCAACTGGGCCATGCCCTCGCCCGGCATGGCCCCAACAACATGGGGCCCACGGTGCTGTACCTCGATCTCGACGACTTCAAAGCCGTGAACGACACCCACGGGCATGGCGTAGGCGACGAAGTGCTGCGCATCACCGCCGCACGCCTGAGTGCGGCAGTGCGCCACGGCGACATGGTGGTGCGCCTGGGCGGCGACGAGTTTGCTTGCCTGCTGCAGGGCGTGGCCGACCCCGCGCCACTGCGCCAGTTGTGCGCCAAACTGCTGGACGCCGTGTCCTGCCCCATGAAGATCGACAGCCTGCAACTGCTGGTGCGCCCCAGCATTGGGATTGCCACCTGCTCCCGTCCAGGCACTACGGCAGAAAACCTGCTGTCCTGCGCCGATGCCGCGATGTATGCAGCAAAACGCGGCCGAAGCGGATTTGCGTTCTATGGCGAATCGGCCGCATCGGAATTTACCGCCACGAGTTCCTGCAACATTCCCAACGCATCTGCCAGGCACTGAAAATGCCCGGCCCTGCGGGGCCTGCAGCCCCTGACTTGTTCGACGAGATTGACCCGCAACGTGCCGGAAACGGGCGCTATTCAGGACGCCAGGCTGTGCAGGCAGTCACGCACCCGTGGAAGCACAAGAACACAACGGGCGTGCAGCAGCGGCTGGGTCAGGTTTTGACCTTCATCAACCGGTTGTAGATCTCCTTGTCGGCGACATAGCAGCTGCAGGCTTCGGCCTCCAGCGCCTTGCGGTTGAGCACCGTCAGTTCGCCCCGGTGGTAGGCAATGAGCCCGCTGTCCTGAAACTGGCTGGCCGCCTCGGTCACGCCGACCCTACGCACGCCCAGCATCAAGGCCATGAATTCCTGGGTGACGTGGAACCGCTCAGAGCGCGACCGATCCTGGCTCATCAACAACCAGCGTGCCAGGCGTGGTGCGATCAGGTGGTAGCGCTGGCACGCGGCCGCCAGCGTCTGCTGGTGCAAGCGCGTCAGCAAGCAGGCCTGGAGCAAGGCTTTCAACGCTGGAATCGCATCGATCTGGGCCCTGAGCTCTTGGGCGCCAATGCGCCAGCTCGACCCCGCCCCCTGCACCAGTGCCCGCCAGGGGGTGGCGGCCAGGCCCAGAATCAGCTCCGACCCATGCATGGATTCCGCACCCACCATGCCCACTTCCAGCGGCGGATGGCTGTCCACATCAATCACCAAGGAAAGAAACCCTTCGATAGGGAAATGGGCGTGACTCAGGGGTTCGCCGCGCGTACTCAACTCAGCCGAAAGCACCAGCTCAAACGGCTCGCAATGCTCCAGCAACTGCTCGCGTGCCTCGGGCGGCAATTGGCAAAGAAGAGAATTTTCAGGGCGATGCATCAGGGCGTCTCACGGGTCGGTCAGCGCCGCTCAAAGAAGCGGCGTCATGACGCCTGCACAGGAGCTTGTCTTGCGCAGGTCTGTGCGCAGTGTGGGCGCCCCTTTGCGGCGTGACTGTCTGCCAGCGCACACAGCGGGCCACCGTGGGCCCACCCACAGTTCATGCGCCCAGCCAGCTAGCTGGCGGGTCTTATGGGCAGCAAGCGGTCGTATTCTTTTTTTACCACGTCGTAGCACTCGCAGGTGCGGCCCTCCAGGCCCGGTCGGTCAAGCACATTGATGTGCCCACGCGCGTAGCTGATGAGCCCCGCCCGCTGCAGCTTGAGTGCTGCTTCGGTCACGCCCTCGCGGCGCACGCCCAGCATGTTGGCGATCAGCTCCTGGGTCATCACGAGCTGATTGCTTTGCAGGCGATCGAGGCTGAGCAGCAGCCAGCGGCACAGTTGCTGGTCCAGCGAATGGTGGCGGTTGCACACGGCCGTCTGCGCCATCTGGGTGATCAGTGCCTGGGTGTAGCGCAGCAACAGGTGCATGGCCGGACCGGCGTGGTCGAATTCGGCCTTGATCACATCCGCGCGCAGCCGATAACCCGAACCGGCGCTCTGCACCACAGCGCGGCTGGGCGTTGTGCCGCCGCCCATGAAAATCGATATTCCCACCAGACCCTCGAAGCCCACCACCGCAATCTCGGCAGAGGCCCCATCCTCCAGCACGTAAAGCAAAGACACGATGGCATTGGTCGGGAAATACACATAGGGCATGGCCGCACCGGACTCGTACAGCACCTGCCCCAGATTCAGCGCTACGGGTTCCAGGTGAGGCAACCACCGCTTCAGATCTGCGTCAGGCAAAGCGGCCAGCAACTGGTTATGCAAGGGGGAGTTTGTTGGTTTCACGGTAGCCCCTTCGTTCAACTTCTCCGGTCCAAAAACGGCACACGACCACGTCGCCCCTGGAGGGACGCCGTGCAAAACGACAAGTCTCCCACGGCATCCCTACGCAGTATGTGCGCTATCGCACATACAAACAATTACCGGGCAACAGGGGCCGGCGCAGGCATGGGCGGGTCGGTGTCCGGCTCTGCTCCGGCCCAGAGCGGGATCACGAAGCATGCGTCAGCGGGCAAATTCCGCCAGCGCAGGGGCTCCCCCACCTGCAGCAGGCGTGCACCTGGGGGCGCATCGCCGGGCAAAACACGCTGGGCCGCCACGGACTCGACCCGCACCAGCACAAACCGCAGGGTGCGCAACTCGCGCACCAGCGTGATCTCTGCGCCTGGCCAGTGGGATGGGAGGCAAGGTGTGAAGAACAGCTCCTGCGCCCGCATCTGCAGCCCCAGGATGGACTCCACCGCCGCCCGGTGCAGCCAGCCCGCGGCGCCCGTGTACCAGCTCCAGCCGCCGCGCCCCACATAGGGCGGCTGGCTGTAAATGTCGGCGGCCATCACATACGGCTCCACCCCATAGGGCGGGCCCCATGCGACGTGCTGCGCGCGGTGCGCCGGGCTCAGGTAGGTGAAGTAGCGGTAGGGCACGTCCAACGCACCGGGCTGCCCGGGCTCCCGCACCGCCAGCGCGGCGGCAGCCATCAGCGCCCAGACGCCGCCATGGGCATACTGCCCGCCGTTTTCGCGCACGCCAGGTGGATAGGCCTGGATGTAGCCCGCACTGGGCTCGGCGTGGCGCAGCGGGGGGGTCAGCAGCTGGATCAGCCCTGCAGCGGGGTCGACCAGATGGGCCTCAACCGCGTCCATCGCGCTGCGTTGCCGCGCAGGCGGTGCAGCGCCCGAGAGCACCGCCCACGCCTGCGCAATGAGGTCGATGCGCCCTTCCGTCCGCGTGTGGCTGCCCAGGGCGGTGCCATCATCAAAGAAGGCGCGCTGGTACCAGTCGCCATCCCACGCCTCGGTCTCCAACGCAGCGCGCCAGCCGCGCAGCGCGGCGTCCCAGCGCTGCACCCGCGCGAGATCGCCCTGCGCGTGGGCCAGGGGAACCCAGTCGGTGACGATGGCGCACAGGAACCACGCCAGCCACACCGATTCGCCACGCCCGCCGTCGCCCACGCGGTTCATGCCATCGTTCCAGTCGCCGCCGCCCATCAGCGGCAGGCCGTGCGCGCCCGTGCGCAGGCTGCGGTCGATGGCGCGGGCGGCATGCTCGTAGACGCTCGCCGTGGTGGCGCTGGCGCTGGGGGATTCATAGATGTCTTCTGCCCCCTCGGGGATCGCCGAGCCTTCCAGAAACTCCACCTGCTCGTCCAGCACGCTGTGGTCTCCCGTGCGCTCCAGATAGTGCGTGCAGGCAAAGGGCAACCACAACAGGTCGTCCGAGAAATGCGTGCGTACCCCGGCCCCGCCCGGCGTGTGCCACCAGTGCTGCACATCACCGGCTTCAAACTGGCGCGACGCACACAGCATGATCTGCGCGCGCAAGGTGTCCGGCCGCGCCCAGGCCAGGGCCATGGCGTCCTGCAACTGGTCGCGGTAGCCTGTGGCGCCGCCTGCCTGATAAAAGCCGGCCTTGGCATGCAGGCGCGACGCAACGGTCTGGTAGAGCAGCCAACGATTGACCAGCACATCAAACAGCGGATCGGGCGTGGTGACCTCGGTGGCACCGAGCAGCGCATTCCAGTGCTCTATGCACGCATCTTCACGCGCAATGGCGCCCACGGCCATGGCCTCATGGACCAGCGCAAGTGCCGCCGCTTCGGTGGGGGCGTAGCCCATCAGGTACACGCGCTCGAACGCCGCCCCGGCCCGCAGCGTGACCATGCGCGACAAGGCCGCGCAGGGGTCCAGCCCAAACCCGCTGCGCTGCCCCAGTTGCAAGGGCACCACCAGGTCGCCCTGGGCGTCGAAGAACTCGCGGCGGTCACAGGTCCAGTCCAGGCTGTCGTTGGCGCGGTCGTCCGTGTCCGGCCCGACCGAGGCCTCGCAGAAGAACGCGGTGCCACCGCCAAAGCCTGCGGCCGCCTCGGCCTGCGTGCACAGCAGGCCCAGCAAGCGGCCACCAGGCAGCGGCGCAAAGCATGGTGCGGTGGCCAGCGTGGCGCGGTCGCCGCGCTTTTCGCCCATCATCCACTCCACCATGCCAATGAGGCGCAGGTGCTCGCGCCGAGTACCCATGTTGCGCACCTGCACATGCACCTGCTTGACGGCGGTGACGGGATCGACACACCAGCGCACCACCACGTCCAGCGCGCCCCGGCGGTGGCGGATGGTGGTGGTGCCCTGGGCATGCTCCACGCGATACACCGCATCGGCCGCGCCCCAGGCCGATGGCGTCAGGCTCCACACTTCGCGCGTGCGGCGGTCCTGCAGCAACAGCCATTCGGCGGGCGGGTCGGCCACCGGGTCGTTGGACCAGGTCGTGAGCTGGTTCAGGCGGCTGTTGAGCGCCCAGGTGTTGCCCGCGCCGCTTTCGGACACCAGCGCTCCCAGCTGGGCATTGGCCAGCACATTGACCCACGGTTTGGAGGGCCGAAGCCCCTGCGATACATCAAACCCGAAGGTGCCGGTAATGGGTGCAAAAGTGCCCACCGGCGCGGGCACGGATGTGCTGGGCTGGTGCGTGGGCACCTCGTCGTTGGCGCCACCGCGCCACGGGCTGGCCATGGACACGCCATGGGCGGCCACCCAGGCCTTCACCTGGTGCATGAGCGCATGTCCATCGGCCTGCAGCGTGATGCGGGCCAGGCTGGCAAACGTGCAGAGCTGCTCTGCCGACAGCTCATCGAGCCGCAGCACATGCAGGCTGGTGACCACCGGGCCCGAGAGAACCTGCAGGCCCGCCTCATGGTGCTCGCGCAGCAGGGAGAGCTCGCGCTGCAAGGGCATGTCGTAGGAGTGGGGTTCACTGTTCAGCACCACCATGTCGCAGGCCACACCGCCATGCGCCCATTCGCGCAGCGCCTGGGCCAGTGTGCGCAGCAGGCCCAGGCCCTGGCGCGATCCGGCCATGACCAGCACCAAAGGCCTGTCGCCAGAAATTCCGAGTTGCCACAGCACGCGGCGGTCGCACACGCGATGGGGTGCCATGGGTGTGGCGCGCAGGCCCGCATTCACCGCTTCCACCTTGGGCAACGTCAACACCAGTGCCGTGGTCAGGGCCTGGACTGCGGGCAGGTAGTCGCGGTGCGGGCGCTGCGACGCCCACTGGATGCTGGCCAGCGTGGCCGACATGGCAGAGGCCCGCTCCACGTAGCTGGGCTGGCGGTATTTGTCGATGATGGCCATCAGCGTGGCCGGGTCTTGCGATGCCGCCGTGGCAAAGGTGACGCAAGCGTGCGCGCCGGGCGCAATGCGCAGCATCACACCCAGGGCGGCCACAGGGTCCAGGCCCGTGTCCAGCGCGGCAGGCATCTCGGGCACGCGGGTCATCTGCGCCAGCGGCTGGGCGGGCGTGTGGTTGCGTCCCAGCCAGAGTCGCCGGTCGGTCTGGCAACGCAGGCCCAGCACATTCCCTTCTGCACCGGCCACAAAGTGCGCGGCCTGCAGCGTGATTTCGGTTTGCAGGCGGGGGGTGCGCACAAACCGCAGTGCCTGCTGTGCGGGCAGCCATTGGGCCGTGATGAAGAGGTTGGAGAACGCCGGGTGCGCCTCGTCGGCCGCGTGGGTGGCCAGGGTAATGTCGAGGGCCGAGATCAGCTCCAGCTCGATCACTTCGTCGCCCAGGTTGCTCACCACCACCTTGCGCAGTTCGATGTCGTCTTCCGGGCTCACCCACACGGTGGTGTGCGCCCTGAGCCCAGGCCACAGCGCATCAAAGCACACGCGGTCGGTGTGGAAGATGCTGCGGTACACCGCACGCGCATCGGGCGCGGGGTGGCTGGTGACAGACGCAGGCACGCTGGAGCCCATTTGCCGCACGTAAAGAAAGCTGCCGTGCGCGTCGCGCAGGGCATCGTCGCGCCAGCGGCTGATGCCGGTCTGGTGCCAACGGCTCCAGCCCGCACCGTTGGCGCGCAGCGTGACGCTGTATCGCCCGTTGCTGAGCAGGTGGGTGGGCTCCAGCGCCTGTGCCCCTGGCGTCACGGGGCGCACATGGTCGGGCGTTTTTTGCTGGCGCGCGTGCAGCGGCAGGCGCGGTGGCGTAGTCAGCAAGGTGGGCAGCTCGCGCGGGGCGCGCTCCTGAAGCAGTGGCAGCACGGCCTCTATGCGTGAATGCGACCTGCCCCAGCGCTGCGCCACGCCGCCCATGAGCACATTGGCCAGCGCCACGATGGTCATGCCCTGGTGGTGGGCCATGTAAGTGCTGACCAGCGTGAGTTTCTCGCCATGGGTCTGGCGCTCGGGCGTGAAGTCCAGCGCCTCGTAAAAGCCGTAGCGGCCGCGCGCCGACAGCGCAGCCAGCGTGCGCAAGTTGTCGCAGGCCGCACGGGCATCCACCAGTGTGGCCAGCGCCGTGGCATAGGGGGCAATCACCAGCTCACCCACGGGCGCGAGGCGCAATGCCAGTCGGGGCACGCCCTGCGGGGCGTATTGGTAGGCCAGCGTGTGGTCGCGCCCGGCATAGGCGCATTCGGAAATGCCCCAGGGCATGTCCTTGTCCAGGTCTTGCACATACGCCACATGCTCATGCAAGGCCGAACGCCCTGCCTCGCCCAGGGCGCTGTGGTAGGGCTCGGCGATCACCAGGGTGGGCATGAGGTACTCGAACATCGAACCCGACCACGAGCGCAGCACCGCGTGATAGCCGTTGGCAAAAAATGGCCTGCCCAGCGCCGACCAGTGCCGCACGGGCAGATCGCCCTTGGCCATGGCCATCAGGCTGGTGGTGCGGGATTCGGAGGCCAGCAGGTCGTAGAACGAGGTGTCGAGCTGCTGCTCTTCCAGCCGGTAGCCGATGTGCAGCAGATGCCGCCGGGGGTGGTACAGAAACCGGAAGTCAGCCTGCCAGGCGAGCGCATCCAGCGCCTCGGCCAGGGCCATGAGGCGCCGCGTGGCCTCGGTTGCGCCACCGCTGTGTGCGGCCTGCGCGTCGCGGTCCACCGAGTGCAGCGTAGCCAAATGGTCGGCCAGCAGCCACAACAGTTCGTCGTGGGCCGTGGGCCGGGTGTGCACGATGGCAGCGTGCCTCGGCTCGGCCATGCCGCGCAGCTCTTCCTGCGCCTGCGCCAGCAGCGCGCGAAACGCCGTGGCCTCTGGCTGGTGCGCGGGGTTGGGTGGTGCCATGCCCAGCAGGCGGCTCAGCGCAGACTGGTGCTGCAGGCCCCGCTTGCCATGGTGCAGCGCACCCAGCCGGGGTTGCAGCCGGGCCAGCGAAGTGCGGATGGCCTGCTCGCCCGCCTCAGGCGATAGAGGCTGCGCTGCCAGTGCGCTGCAGGCCTGCGCCACGGTCACCAGGTGGGCACAGAGGTTGCCGCTGTCCACCGTGGAAACATAGCGCGGGTGCAGGGGCTGCAAGGTTTCGGTGTCGTACCAGTTCAGGAAATGCCCCCGGTGCCGCTCCATCGCCTGGAGAGTGCCCAGCGTGGCTTCGAGCCGATCGAGCAGCTCCAGCGTGCCGATCCAGCCGAACTGGCGCGCGCAACTGGCGCTCAGCAGGTACAGACCGATGTTGGTGGGCGACGTGCGGTGTGCCACCACTTCATAGGGGGCCGTCTGCAGGTTGTCGGGCGGAAGGTGGTGGTTTTGCGCGTCCACGCAGCGCTCGAACCATCGCCAGGTGTCGCGTGCCACGCCGTCCAGCAGGCGCCGGTCGTCTGCAGCAAGCTGCTGCGTGTCCCGGCCGGGCTGAGGCGCGTTGGCAGCCCAAACCAGCAGCGGCGAAAGTGCCCACAGCGCCAGCAGCGGCCACCCCACGGCCCATGGGCCCGACGCTCCCCATGCCACAAGCACCAGGGCACAGCCCACCGCCAGCGCAGGCGCGGCCACATGCCGCCGCAGCGTGGCGCCCAGGCCCGTGAGCAAGCTGGTCTGTGCTGCCTCGGCCGTGGTCCACTCCAGCAGGTGCCAGCGGCTCACGGTCTGCCGGTGCACGGTGCGCACGATGGCATCGCACAGCAGCAGGGCCTGCTGGGGCAGCAGGGCCAGGTGCCATATGCCACTGGCCAGGGCGCACAGCAGGTCGGCCGAGGCCTCGTGTACATAGCGCACGCCCACTACCCCCCAACGCCGCGGCACCAAGCCCGCCAGCGCACCCATCACGGGCCCCGCGGCATACGCTGCCACTACCACGGCCAGCGTGGTGAGCAGTGGCAGGCCCAGACCGGCCAAGGCCATCACCAGCATCAGCAGCGATGCGGGCGCAACAAGCGAGCGGCGCAGGTTGTCCAGCAGCTTCCAATGGTTGATGGGCGACAGGCCCCAGCGTCGGGCATGGACCAGAAACGGCCACAGCTGCCAGTCGCCCCGCGTCCAGCGGTGCAGGCGGGCTGCGGCAGTGTCGCTGTGCTCGGGCTCGGCCTCCACCAGGGTCACGTCGCTCACCACAGCGCAGCGCACCAGTGCGCCTTCGAGCAGGTCATGGCTCAGCACCTGGTCTGTAGGCAGCCGTCCACCCAGCACGGCATGCACCGTGGCCACGTGCAGCAGGCCTTTGCCGGTAAAGCTGCCTTCGGCAAAAAAGTCCTGGTACACGTCGGACGACATGGCGCTGTACGGATCCAGCCCCTGCTGGCCCGCAAACATCCACTGCCACAGCGAGGTGGTGGCGCGCGCGGGCAGCGGTGCCAGCACCCGCGGCTGCAGGATGCCGTAGCCCTGCACTACGCGCTGGCCCGCAGCATCGAGCCGGGGCTCGTTCTGGGGATGCTCGGCCACACCCACCAGGGCGCGCAGGCGGCCTGGTGGCAACTGCGTGTCACTGTCGAGCGTGAGCACATAGCGAGTCTGCGGGGTCAAGCGCGAGAGCTCGCCCAGGTCAATGAAAGCGCCAGCCCCACCGGTGGCCAGCTCTGCCACCAATTGCTCCAGCTTGCCTCGCTTGCGCTCCCAGCCAATCCACTGCTGCTGCGTCGCGCTGTAAGTGCGGGCGCGATGCAACAGCACAAAACGCGGTGCACTGCCCGCTGGAGAGGGGTGCTGCTGGTTCAAGGCCTGCATCAGGCCCTGGGCGTGCGCCAGCAGCGGGCCGTCCTCCGGCAGGTCGGCCGCATCGGCATCCGCACCATCGGTCAACAACGCGAATTGCGCACAGGGCTCGGGATTGGCCAGAAAGTGAAGATGCAGGCGATGCACCAGCCGGTCGATAGTGCCGATGCTGCTGAGCAGGGCCGGAATGGCCACCAGTACCCGCGCCGATGCCGGGATACCCGCAGGCAACAAATAGCGCGGCATGTGAGCAGGCTGGATGGATTCGCTGATGAGCCGGTTGACCAGCGCCACCACGATCTCGGACACGGGCAAAAGCAACAGGGCGGCCACCAGCACCAGGCCCGCCAGTCGTGGGGCGCTGGCGTGTGCTCCAACCTGCGCGGCCCACGGGTGCAACATCAACCAGGCCAGCAACCCCAGCGAGCCCAGCAGCAAGGCGCCCAGGTACAACGGCACCCGCGACACGCCCACAACGGAGCGCCACAGGGCCACCGCCTCGCTGGCATGGCGGCGGGCGCCCAGTGCCTGCTCCAGGTCTCGGCGTCCGGCGCCTTGCAGCCAGTAGCCAGCCAGCGCATCCGCACCATCACGATCACGATCACCATCCGCGCCCGACATCCGGGCCAACAGCGCCTGCGCAACGGCAGCCTCACCCTGCCCACTGCGGGCCGACAGGCGTTCAATGCCATGCAGCGTGGTGTTGCGCGTGGCTTCGTCTTCGGCCGCGAACACGGGCGACTGCAACATGACGCGCAACACCAGGCTGGTCTGACTGATGATGTCGGACCAGTCGGCGGCACCGATCAGCCGCAGCGCCGTGACCGCATTGCCCATGCTCAGCTGGTCCGCCGCCTGATTGATCTGCTGCTGGTTCTGCAACGCGACCAGGTCGGGCACGGCGGTCTGCAGCCACTGCTGCACGGGCGACAGCGGCTGCACTGGCGTAGACTCACCTGGCGTTCTGCGCCCCGCAGTGGACTGTGCAAGATGAACCAGGAACACGGTTCCTACGCCGCGCTGCTCCATCGCGGTAAATGCGCTGTCCAACGCCCGCACGGTGAGGTCGTTGTAGCGGATGGCGCACAGGCTGGCCACCTCCTGCGCGGCCTTGTGGCTGGCCAGGCGCTCGGCCAGGCGGCGCAGGTTTTCGATAAGCACCACGCGCAAAGTGGTGGGCAGCGCCCACAGCTCACCCTGGGTCAGTTCGCGGGTCTGCTGGTAAGCATTGAGAAAACGCACCAGCAGTGATTCGTCAAACGCACTGTCGGTGTGCGCAACAAACGACCAGGCCAGGCCATACACGCGCGGCAGACCCACCAGGGGCGCACCTTTCAGCACCGGCAGCGAACGGTAGTAACGCGGTGGCAGCCCTGCTCGTATCTCTTTGAGCTGGCTTTCGATGAGGTGAAAGTTGTCAAAGAGCCATTCGGCGGCCGGACTGATGGCGTGCTCGTCGTGTGGCGCATCAAAGATATATCGATACGCCGCCCGCAACGCGCGGACATTGCCCTGCAATCGTGGATAAAACGTCGCCCGGCCAAACGGCGCCTTGCCCGCGTCGTGTGAGGCGCCCAGATGGCGGCCATGCTCATCAAAGCGGGCCACGCCATAGACTTCCGCCCGCAGGGGCTCCAGCACCAGCCCCCTGCGGGCATCGAGCATGCGGTCGATTGCGTCAGAAATCCATGGCCATTCTGTACGTAAACCCATGCGCGCCGCCCCTACTGCACCAGCGATACGGCCCCCACCAACAACGCGGTCACCAGCGCCACGGTCACCACATGCCCCGCAACAACAGCCTGCAGCCATGCGGCCCCGGCGACAAACCGCTCCAGTTGCCCGCGCAGCGCAGCACAATGCGCCAGATGCTCGCCCAGGTGGGAGAGCTCCACCAGCGATACGTCTGCAGGCTGCCCCACGCAAGACGTGTCCCACGCAGCGGCAAAGGTGGATGAATGGGACATGGAGGGCTCCTAGACAAATGGACCGCACAGCGAAAAATGCGGCACGTAAATCCTTTTTTACCTGGGTGGAGTGCACTTAGTCTGTACGCTGTCGAACAAACGCAGTTACCCCGATCTCCCTCCCGCAATAATCAGTATTGACCGTCCACAAACATCCACCGGCCATCACGCAGCCGATGGCGTAGATACACCTGTGGAAAAAGGCGTTCATCAGAGCTACTGAATGAACCCCACGACCGTTGTATTGGAAACTTTGAGGGCGATTCCTCTGATCAGATCAGCCTTGCCCTCAACATGCCCCCGTGGGACTTGGAGGCACGCGATTTGCAAGGCCTTTCAATGTGCATCTTTCCATGGTAATCGAACGAAATTCGCATTTAACGTGATCGCCACGATTGGTCCGATTCATTACGTGCAATGCGCTGGGTTCACGAATTCTTACATCGTCGCGCACCACCACGTGGCGACGATAGGCTTCGGCTCATGGACGGCAATACTCAGATTACGCAGGCGATCTACGAATGAAATACCGGGCACAGGGATGACCCGGCAGAGCGCAATGGAACTGCCGGGCTCGCAGTGGTGGCGCTCGAGACGCCATGCTCTAAAGCCACGCTAACAGTGGGGGAACGGGCAAAAAAAATCCCAACCGGATAAGGGTTGGGATTTCACATTATGGTGGAGCTGGCGGGAATTGAACCCGCGTCCGCAAGCCTTCATCGGGCAGATCTACATGTTTAGCGATCTGATTTAAGTCTCGCCACCGTTGTCGCGCAGTCGCACGCTACACCGGCCGCCAGCACCCTATTTTCTCACCCCAATCCAAGGTACCCGGATCAAGGCCAGCCCATGTAATTATCCTTGCAGCCGGGAGGCGCTGATTACTCAGAACCCCCTTGCCCAGCCCATCGGCCAACTGTTGCAAGGCTCACTGGCAATTAAGCAGCGAGTGCGAAACGTTCGTCGTTTGCAGTTAGTTTTTTAAATCGAGATTTACGAGCGTGACTCAAGCTCGACATGCACCACACCGATTCCGAACCCACGTCGAAACCAGGACAGCCCCAAGACAGCTATTTTAGGCCCTTCCAAGCAATTGCAAGAGCTCGGTCGGTGAATTTATTACCGCATGGGCTCCCCACTGCAAAGGGTCTGACTTCGCTCCCAGATATCCATACGTTGCAGCCACAGTTCCCATGCCAGCGGCAAGGCCGGCGATGATATCGCGCTCATCGTCACCGACATAGATACAGTGGTCCGGAGCCAATCCCAGACGCGCTGCAGCCTCCAAAAGGGGTGCGGGGTGCGGCTTGGCGTGGGGTGTTGTGTCCCCGCTCACAACAGCGCTGGCTGTAGTGAACAGCGGCATGGCAAGGGTGAGTGGTTGAGTAAACCGGGCCGATTTATTAGTAACTACACCCCATAGCATTTGTTTGTGTAGCAACTGCTCAATCAGTGGCCCCACCCCATCAAAGACAGTGGTCAGATGGGTCATGCGTCTTTCGTAATTCACGAAAAACTCTTCACGCAACGCTTCATAGTCAGGGTGTTCTGGCGTCAGGCCAAACGCTTCGCCCAGCATGCCCCGCGCTCCGGCACCGGCCATGGGGCGGTAACGGTCCGCAGGCAAGGACGGCATACCACGGTCTGTGCGCATCTTGTCAGCAGCGGCACCGAGATCGGGAGCGCTATCAATCAAGGTCCCATCCAGATCGAACAGCACAGCGCGAATGTTGTGAAACATGCAGCGCCTCAAGAAGCACGCCGAGTGGCAAACATATAGTTGACACTGGTATCGTTACCAAGCCAGTAGCGGCGGGTGAGCGGATTGTGTTCCAAGCCGCAGGTGTGCATGACGTCCAGTCCAGCGGCGCGGCAGCTAGCAGCCAGTTCGCTGGGACGAATCAGCTTGGCGTATTCGTGCGTGCCGCGTGGCAGCATGTTCAAAATGTATTCTGCCCCCAGAATGGCTAACATGAAGGCCTTGGCGTTGCGGTTGATAGTGGAAAAAAAGACCCATCCACCCGGCTTCACGAGTCGTGCGCAGGACTGAACAACAGATGCAGGGTCTGGTACATGTTCAAGCATTTCCATGCAGGTCACCACGTCGAAGCTCTCGGGCTGCTCTGCAGCCAACGCTTCGATGCTCACTTCCCGGAAATCCAGGTTGGCAGTTTGCACCTCCAATGCATGCAGTCTGGCCACACGCAATGCTTTTGTGGACAGATCGATGCCGGTGACGGTAGCCCCCTTGCGCGCCATGGAATCCGAAAGAATGCCGCCGCCACAACCAACATCCAACACGCGTTTTGACGACAAATCTGCCAAGCCGTCAATCCAGTCCAGACGAAGTGGGTTGATTTGGTGCAAGGGCCGAAATTCACTCTCAGGATCCCACCATCGGTGGGCCAGTTCAGAAAATTTGGCCAGTTCGGCAGGATCGGCGTTCACAGATTCACTCATGACAGTCATTGTCCATCAAGCCCCAGACGAGAAAAGTACAGACGTAAAAAAGGCCCGAAACCGGGGCCCTTTTTGTGAGCAATCCGAGGATTACTTGGCAGCAGCGCGGGTACCGACCACTTCGATTTCGACGCGGCGGTTCTTTGCGCGACCTTCTTTGGTCTTGTTATCAGCGACAGGCTGCTTTTCGCCCTTGCCTTCGGTGTACACGCGGTTCTTTTCGATACCCTTGGAGACCAGATAGGCCTTCACGGCTTCGGAACGACGTACCGACAGCTTCTGGTTGTAGGCATCGGAGCCGACGGAGTCGGTGTGACCCACAGCGATGATGACTTCCAGGTTGATGTCCTTGACCTTGGAAACCAGATCATCCAGCTTTGCCTTGCCTTCGGGCTTCAGAACAGACTTATCGAAGTCGAAGAAGGCGTCGGCAGCGTAGGTCACCTTGGTGGCCACAGCAGGTGCTGGAGCGGGAGCAGGTGCAGCGGCGGCAGGCGCTGGAGCAGCAGCAGGCGCTGGAGCAGCAGCTGGGGCAGCAGCCAGAGCGCCGTCGCAGCCTGGAGCAGCCGTTGCGGGCGTCCAGTTGGCATCGCGCCAGCAGTATTCGTTGGTGCCGTTCTTCCAGACCAGCTCGTTGGAGCCATTTTTCCAGTTGTCGACGGTTTGTGCGCCAGCGGCGGTTGCGAGCGCTGCGGAGGCAAACAACATCGCCACTTTGTTCAGTTTCTTCATGGTTCTCCTCTTGGGGAAAAAGCCGCAGCCGCGCTGCGAATCAGGACGTCATCGGTGACCATCACCAAAAACGTTCAATCGATTGTGCCATACGTAACAGGGCAAGTGAGGGTACGGCGGTTAAGGTTCCGTAGGACAAAAGCGCAATTGCCACGATATGTTGCTAAGCCGCTACATGCACTTGCCCCTAAAATGACTCTCCTTTGCCGTCACCGCCGCCCCCAATGACCCAGTTTGCCAAAGAAACCCTGCCCATCAGCCTTGAAGAGGAGATGCGGCGCAGCTATCTCGACTACGCCATGAGCGTGATCGTGGGACGGGCATTGCCCGATGCGCGGGATGGCCTCAAGCCCGTCCACCGGCGCGTGCTCTTTGCCATGCACGAGCTCAACAACGACTGGAACCGTCCATATAAGAAGTCGGCCCGCATTGTGGGCGACGTGATCGGTAAATACCACCCACACGGCGACTCGGCGGTGTACGACACCATCGTGCGCATGGCACAAGATTTCTCACTGCGCCACATGCTGGTGGATGGCCAGGGCAACTTCGGTTCGGTGGACGGCGACAGCGCCGCCGCCATGCGATATACCGAAATCCGCCTGGCCAAAATCGCGCACGAGATGCTCGGCGATATTGACAAGGAAACTGTCGATTTCGGCCCCAATTACGACGGCAGTGAAAAAGAACCCTTGGTACTGCCCAGCAAGCTCCCTAATCTGCTGGTCAATGGCTCGGCCGGTATTGCGGTGGGCATGGCCACCAACATTCCGCCCCACAACCTCAACGAAGTGGTGGATGCCTGCCTGCACATGCTGCGCAACCCGGAAACCACCATCGACGAGTTGATGGAGATCATTCCGGCGCCCGACTTCCCAACGGCCGGCATCATCTACGGCATCAATGGCGTGAAGGACGGCTACCGCACCGGTCGAGGCAAGGTGGTGATGCGCGCGCGCTGCCACTTCGAGGACATCGACCGCGGCCAGCGCCAATCGATCATCGTGGACGAGCTCCCCTACCAGGTCAACAAGAAGACGCTGCAGGAGCGCATGGCCGAGCTGGTGCACGAAAAGAAGATCGAGGGGATCAGTCACATCCAGGACGAGTCCGACAAATCCGGCATGCGCCTGGTGATCGAACTCAAGCGCGGCGAAGTGCCCGAGGTGGTGCTGAACAACCTGTACAAGCAGACGCAGTTGCAGGATACCTTCGGCATGAACATGGTGGCGCTGATCGACGGTCAGCCCCGCCTGTGCACCCTGAAGGACCTGATCAGCGTCTTCCTGCAGCACCGCCGCGAAGTGGTGACCCGCCGCACCGTGTTCGAACTGCGCAAGGCGCGCGACCGCGGCCATGTGCTCGAAGGCCTGGCCGTCGCCCTCGGAAACATTGACGATTTCATCCGCATCATCCGCGAATCGCCCACGCCGCCCGTAGCCAAGGCTGAACTCATGACGCGCTCCTGGGACAGCAAGCTGGTGCGCGAAATGCTCACGCGCACTCGTGCGGACGGCGGCGTGATCAACGCTGACGACTACCGCCCCGAAGGCCTGGAAAAGGAATTCGGCATGGGCCAGGACGGCCTGTACCGCCTGTCGGACACGCAGGCCCAGGAAATCCTGCAGATGCGCCTGCAGCGCCTAACTGGGCTGGAGCAGGACAAGATCGTGGCCGAGTACAAGGAAGTCATGGCAGTCATCGAAGACCTGCTCGATATTTTGGCCAAGCCCGAGCGTGTATCGGTCATCATTGGCGACGAACTTACCGCCATCAAGCAGGAATTCGGCCAGCACAAGCTTGGCGCACGCCGTAGCGTGGTGGAATACAGCGCCCAGGACCTCTCCACCGAAGACCTGATCACGCCCACCGACATGGTGGTGACGCTGTCCCACACTGGCTACATCAAGAGTCAACCCTTGAGTGAATACCGCGCCCAAAAGCGCGGTGGTCGCGGCAAGCAGGCCACGGCCACCAAGGAAGACGATTGGATCGACCAGCTCTTCATCGCCAATACGCACGACTACATCCTGTGCTTCTCCAACCGTGGCCGCCTGTACTGGCTCAAGGTCTGGGAAGTGCCGGCGGGTTCGCGCGGCTCGCGCGGCCGCCCCATCGTCAACATGTTCCCGCTGCAGGAAGGCGAAAAGATCAATGTGGTCCTGGCGCTCACGGGCGACATGCGCACCTTCCCGGCCGACCGCTACGTATTCATGGCCACCAGCATGGGCACCGTGAAGAAGACGGCGCTCGACGAATTCAGCAACCCGCGCAAGGGCGGCATCATTGCCGTCAACCTCGATGATGGCGACTACCTGATCGGCGCGGCCCTCACCGATGGCCAGCACGACGTGATGTTGTTCAGCGACGGCGGCAAGGCCGTGCGCTTTGACGAAAACGACGTGCGCCCCCTGGGCCGCCAGGCCCGTGGCGTGCGCGGGATGATGCTGGAAGAAGGCCAGAGCGTGATCTGCATGCTGGTGGCCGAAGACGAAAACGCAAACCGTGAGGGCTCCGAGTCAACACGCACCAGCGTGTTGACCGCCACCGAAAACGGCTACGGCAAGCGCACCAGCATCACCGAATACACCCGCCATGGCCGAGGCACCAAGGGCATGATCGCCATCCAGCAAAGCGAGCGCAACGGCAAGGTCGTGGCCGCCACGCTGGTGCATGCCGACGACGAGATCATGCTGATCACCGACAAGGGTGTGCTGGTGCGCACCCGCGTGAGCGAGATCCGCGAACTGGGCCGTGCCACGCAGGGCGTGACGCTGATTGCGCTGGACGAAGGCTCCAAGCTCAGTGGCCTGCAACGCATTGTCGAAAACGATGCGAACATGGCCGACGAGCAAGCCGATGGCGGATCGGGCACGGACAGTGGTGCTACCGCTGAGCCCGACACCCCGGACTCGCCAGACGCTTGAGCCCCCGTATCGCACGATCCGCGCGCTACCAGCGCTATTAAAAACGAAGCTGCTCGCGCTTATTCAGCAAGCGCTGGAAGCCTTTTTGATCAAAATTCGATGACACGCCCGCACAACTTCTCGGCCGGCCCGGCCGCCATTCCCACCGAAGTCCTGGAACAGGCTGCAGCCGAAATGCTGGACTGGCACGGCAGCGGCATGGGCGTGATGGAGATGAGCCACCGCGGCAAAGAGTTTTTGTCAATTTACGAGCAGGCAGAGGCCGACCTGCGCGAGCTGCTGGCGGTGCCCTCCCATTTCAAGATCCTGTTCATGCAGGGTGGCGGCCTGGCCGAGAACGCCATCGTGCCGCTGAACCTGTCGCGTGCCGGCGCAATCGATTTCGTGGTGACCGGCAGCTGGAGCCAAAAGTCGCAAAAGGAAGCGCGCAAATACGCTTCCGAAGTCAACGTGATCGCGTCGGGTGAAGACAATGGATTCACCACATTGCCCGACCCTGCGGGCTGGACGGTCAGCCGGGGTGCCAGCTATCTGCATATCTGCAGTAACGAAACCATCAACGGCATCGAGTTCCACCAGTTGCCCGACCTGAAGGCGCTGGGCAGCGACGCCCCGCTGGTGATCGATTTTTCGTCCCATGTGGCTTCGCGCCCCGTGGACTGGACGCGCGTGGGTCTGGCCTTCGGTGGCGCGCAAAAAAACCTGGGGCCTGCGGGCCTTACGCTGGTGGTGGTGCGCGAAGACCTGCTGGGCCACGCCCTGCCGGCCTGCCCCAGTGCGTTCGACTACAAAATCGTGGCCGACAACCATTCCATGTACAACACGCCGCCCACCTGGGGCATCTACGTGGCAGGTCTGACCTTCCAGTGGCTCAAGCGCCAGCGCGAGGGTGAACACAGCGGCGTGGCGGCGATCGAGCAGCGCAACATCGCCAAAGCCCGCCTGCTGTACGACGCCATCGATCAATCGCAGTTCTATGTCAACAAGGTGGCAGCCAACTGCCGCTCGCGCATGAACGTGCCATTCTTCCTGCGCGACGAGAGCCGCAATGACGCCTTTCTGGCGGGCGCCAAGGAGCGTGGACTGCTGCAACTCAAGGGACACAAGTCGGTGGGCGGAATGCGCGCCAGCATCTACAACGCCATGCCCCTGGCAGGCGTGCAGGCGCTGGTGGACTACCTGCGAGAATTTGAACAAAAACACGCCTGAACACCCGTTCAGCCGCACGCTCCGCGAACGCCCCGTCATTCATGAACAATCCACAAGCCTCCCCCGACCTCGCCAGCCTGCGCGTGCAGATCGACAACATCGACCAGCAACTGCTCACGCTGCTGAACCAGCGTGCGCTGGTCGCCGAACGGGTGGGCGAAGTCAAAAAACGCGAAGGCACGCCGTTCTTCCGACCCGATCGCGTGGCACAGGTGATCGAGAAGATCCAGACCGCCAACCCCGGCCCGCTCAAAGACGCCCATGTAGCGGCCATCTGGCGCGAAATCATGTCGGCCTGCCTGGCGCTCGAATCGCCCCAGCGCGTGGCCGTGCTGGGCCCGGAAGGCACGTTCTGCGAGCAGGCGGCGATTGAATTCTTCGGCGGCGCCGCTGACCTGATGTACTGCGCCAATTTCGACGAGGTTTTTCACGCCACGGCGGCGGGCAGTGCGCAGTATGGCGTGGTGGGCGTGGAGAACTCCACCGAAGGCGTGGTCACGCGCTCGCTCGATCTGTTCCTGCACACCCCCACCCATGTGGTCGGCGAAGTGAGCCTGCTGGTGCGCCACAACCTGCTGCGCACCAGCAATTCGCTGGATGGCATCGAGGTGGTGCTGGCCCACCCGCAGGCGCTGGCCCAATGCCAGGCCTGGCTGTCCAAGCACCTGCCGCATGCCGAGCGCCGACCGGTCTCCAGCAACGCCGAGGGCGCGCGCCTGGCCACCACCAACCCCGCGTGGGCCGCCTTGTCCAGCGAGCGCGCAGCGCAGCAGTTTGGCCTGCACATCGTGGCCCATGCCATTCAGGACGATGCCTACAACCGCACACGGTTCGCCATCATCTGCCTGCCCCACACGCTGCAGACGCCGCCGCCCTCGGGCAAGGACTGCACCAGCCTCATAGTGTCCGTGCCCAACCGGCCAGGCGCCGTGCATGACTTGCTTGTGCCGCTCAAGACCCATGGCGTCTCGATGACGCGCTTTGAATCGCGCCCAGCCCGCACGGGCCAGTGGGAGTATTACTTCTACATCGATCTTGACGGCCATCCGGCCCAGCCCCATGTCGCGCGGGCACTGGAAGAGCTGCGCAGCCTGTGTGCGTTCTACAAGGTTCTGGGAACCTACCCTGTCTCAGCGTGAGGAGCAGGCATGTTTGAACAACTCGGACTGATCGGTTGCGGCCTCATGGGAGGCTCTTTTGCACTCGCGATGAAGAAGGCCGGCCTCGTCAAACGCGTGGTCGGATACAGCAAATCCCCCTCCACCACCGACCGCGCCCGCCAGCTGGGCGTGATCGATGTCGAGGCCCCTTCGGCCCTGCTGGCCGTGGCGGGGGCCGATATCGTGCTGCTGGCCGTGCCGGTTGCTGCCACGGAGGCCACGCTCAAGGCCATCAAGCACCTCGTCACGCCGCAGATGCTGATCATGGACGTGGGCTCCACCAAGGCCGATGTGGTGCAGGCGGCCCGGCGCTCCCTGCGCGACCAGCTGGGCTCGTTCGTGCCTGCGCACCCGATCACCGGGCGCGAGGTTTCCGGTGTGGAACACGCTGATGCCGAGCTGTACAGCGGCCGCCAGGTCATCCTCACCCCCATCGAGCGAACGCTCACCGCGCAGCTGCAAAAAGCCGAAGAGGTATGGGCGGCTTTGGGATGCCGGGTGACCAGCATGTCGCCCGAATCGCACGATGCGGCCTTTGCCGCGGTCAGCCACCTGCCGCACCTGCTGGCGTTTGCCATGATGAACAGCATCACCGGTCAATCGAACGGCGACGATTTCCTGTCGCTGGCGGGCCCGGGCTTTCGCGACTTCACCCGCATCGCCGCAGGCGACCCCAAGATGTGGCGCGACATCCTGCTGTCCAACCGCGAAGAGTTGCTCGCCCAGTCGCGCCTGTTCCAGCAGGCCCTGCACACCTTTGAGCAGGCCATGGAAAAAGGCGACTCGCAGCGCCTTGAAGACATGCTCACCCTGGCCAGCGAGACCCGTGCCCACTGGCGCATGGGCGCAAAGAGAAAATAACCCCCTGAGTCGCCTGCGGCGCCTTCCCCCAAGGGGGACGCCACCCGTGGCCTGGCAAAGCCAGTTCCACGGTGGCACTGGCCTAGGACACGCCGGTGCACACGACATTGGCCTAACCGGAAAACCACACCGATGTACAGCACCGCATTCTTAGATCTGCCTCCCATGCAAGCCGTGTCCGGCGAGGTCCACCTGCCCGGCTCCAAGAGCATTTCCAACCGCGTGCTGCTGCTGGCCGCCCTGAGCCGTGGCACCACCACCGTGCACGACCTGCTGGCCTCCGACGACACGCTCGTGATGCTCGATGCGCTGCGCCAGATCGGCTGTGTGGTGGACGAAACCGGGGCAGCACTGTGTGCATTACCGGTCTGGGTGGCCGTGCACCGCTGTCGCCCGCCAAACTCTTCATGGGCAACGCTGGCACCGCCATGCGACCCCTGACGGCAGCCCTGGCGCTGCTGGGCGGCGAATTCGAACTGTCTGGTGTGCCGCGCATGCACGAGCGCCCGATTGGCGATCTGGTCGATGCGCTGCGCCAGCTCGGTTGCCAGATCGACTACCTGGGCAACGACGGCTACCCCCGCTGCGTATTGCCCATGCCCAAGGTGTTCCAGCATTGGCACTGTCCGCACCGATCCGCGTGCGCGGCGATGTGTCCAGCCAGTTCCTCACCGCGCTGCTCATGGCGCTGCCGCTGGCCGCCGCTACGCAGGCGGTGGTGATCGAGGTCGTGGGCGAGCTGATCTCCAAGCCCTATATCGCCATCACCCTTCAGCTGCTGGCGCGCTTCGGCATCGTGGTCGAGCACCAGAACTGGCAGCGATTCACCATCCCGGCGGGCAGCAAATACCAGTCGCCTGGCAGCATCCATGTGGAGGCCGATGCCTCATCCGCTAGCTATTTCATAGCGCTTGGCGCAATTGCACCAAGCGCTACAGGTCAAAAAGGCATCAAGATTCAGGGCGTAGGCCTGGATTCGATCCAGGGCGACATCCGCTTTGTCGAAGCGGCGCGGGCCATGGGCGCCGTGGTAACCGGTGGTGCCAACTGGCTGCAGATCGAACGCGGTGCATGGCCCCTCCAGGCCATCGACCTGGATTGCAATCACATCCCCGACGCGGCCATGACATTGGCCGTCATGGCGCTGTATGCCAATGGCACCACCACGCTGCGCAACATTGCCAGCTGGCGCGTGAAGGAGACAGACCGCATCGCCGCCATGGCCACCGAGCTGCGCAAGCTTGGCGCCACGGTCGAGGAGGGTGTCGATTTTATCCGCGTGACCCCACCCGACCGTGTGGAAGTCTGGAAACCCGCCAGCATCCACACCTATGACGACCACCGCATGGCCATGTGTTTCTCGCTGGCAGCCTTCAACCCGGCGCACCTGCCCGTGCGCATCGAAGACCCCAAGTGCGTGGCCAAGACCTTTCCGGACTACTTTGAAGCCCTGTTCTCTGTCACCCAGACAGCCACGGATCACATTCCGGTGATATGCATCGATGGCCCCACGGCCTCGGGCAAAGGCACGGTGGCGGCGGCCGTGGCACAGCGGCTGGGCTACCGGTTCCTGGATTCGGGGGCGATGTACCGCATCACCGCACTGGCCGCGCTGCGCGCTGGGCTGGCGATCGAAGCAGACCACGAAACGCGCATTGCGGCGATGGCCCAGAACCTGCCTGTGCGCTTTGAAGGCGGCAGGGTGTTGCTCGGTGGCGACGACGTGACCGATGCCATCCGCACCGAAGAAGCCGGCATGAACGCGTCCCGCGTCTCTGCCCTGCCCTCCGTGCGCACGGCCCTGGTTCAACTCCAGCACAGCTTTCGGCGTCTGCCGGGGCTGGTCGCGGACGGCCGCGACATGGGCACGGTGATCTTCCCGGACGCCCCTTTGAAGGTTTATTTGACGGCCAGCGCCGCCTGTCGGGCAGAACGCCGCCATAAACAGTTGATTTCAAAGGGTTTTTCAGCTAGTATCGAAGATCTTCGCGCAGACCTCGAAGCACGCGACGCCCGGGACAGTACCCGCAGCGTCGCACCGCTCAAGCCCGCGCAAGACGCTCTGGTCCTGGACAACTCCACCTTGACGATTGATGAAGCCGTCAATCAGGTGTTGGCCTGGTGGCAGGAGCGGCAGCCTTTCGCAGTCTCTGCGCCGGGCTGAAACGTACGGGGCCTTTGTTAAAAGTGGGCCCCGCAAGCAATGCCGAAAGGCCTTGCAACAGGCCCATGCAGCCCCTTTCGCGCGCCAGCGCACAGGTTGCCTGGATCGATAACCTAACCCGCGGTTCTACCGCAAAAAACCACCGCAAACAGCTATAAAAACGACAGCAATGGTGCTGCCGGAATCCTGTTTGTGGCAAGGAAACACATGTCCGAATCTTTTGCCGCCCTTTTTGAAGAATCCTTGACGCGCACGGAAATGCGCCCAGGCGAAGTCATCACCGCTGAAGTCGTGCGCGTCGAGCACAACTTCGTGGTCGTGAACGCTGGCCTCAAGTCTGAAGCCTACGTGCCGCTGGAAGAGTTCAAGAACGACAAGGGCGAAGTCGAAGTCCAAGTGGGTGACTTCGTGTCGGTGGCCATTGGCTCCATCGAAAACGGCTACGGCGACACCATCCTGTCGCGCGACACCGCCAAGCGTCTGGCTTCCTGGATGAGCCTGGAAAAGGCCCTGGAATCCGGCGAATTCGTCACTGGCACGACCAGCGGCAAGGTCAAGGGCGGTCTGACTGTCCTGGTCAACGGCATCCGCGCATTCCTGCCCGGTTCGCTGATCGATACCCGTCCGATCAAGGATCTGACGCCGTACGAAAACAAGACCATGGAATTCAAGGTCATCAAGCTGGACCGCAAGCGCAACAACGTGGTGCTGAGCCGCCGCGCTGTGGTGGAAGCGTCCATGGGCGAAGAGCGCGCCAAGCTGATGGAAACCCTGAAGGAAGGCTCCATCGTTCAGGGCGTGGTCAAGAACATCACCGAATACGGTGCGTTCGTGGACCTGGGCGGCATCGACGGCCTGCTGCACATCACCGACATGGCATGGCGCCGCGTGCGTCACCCTTCCGAAGTGGTGACCGCTGGCCAGGAAATCACCGCCAAGATCCTCAAGTTCGACACCGAGAAGAACCGTGTCTCGCTGGGTCTGAAGCAAATGGGCGACGACCCATGGATGGGCGTGAACCGCCGCTACCCCCAAGGCACCCGCCTGTTCGGCAAGATCACGAACATTGCCGACTACGGCGCGTTCGTCGAACTCGAACCCGGCATCGAAGGCCTGGTGCACGTGTCTGAAATGGACTGGACCAACAAGAACATCGCTCCCGCCAAGCTGGTTTCGCTGGGCGACGAAGTCGAAGTCATGGTCCTCGAAATCGACGAAGACAAGCGCCGCATCAGCCTGGGCATGAAGCAGTGCAAGGCCAACCCATGGCAAGAATTCGCACAGGACACGAAGCGCGGCGACCGCGTGAAGGGTCCTATCAAGTCGATCACCGACTTCGGCGTGTTCGTGGGCCTGGCTGCCGGCATCGACGGCCTGGTGCACCTGTCTGACCTCTCGTGGAACGAAGCCGGCGAAGCCGCCGTGCGCAACTACAAGAAGGGCCAGGAAGTCGAAGCCATCGTGCTGGCCGTGGACGTGGACCGTGAGCGCATCTCCCTGGGCATCAAGCAGCTCGACGGCGACCCGTTCACCACCTTCGTGACCGTGAACGACAAGGGCCAGACGGTGACCGGCAAGGTCAAGACCGTGGACGCCCGTGGCGCTGAAATCGACCTCGGCGAAGACATCGTGGGCTACCTGCGCGCTTCGGAAATCTCCCGCGACCGCGTGGAAGATGCCCGCAACGTGCTCAAGGAAGGCGACGAAGTCACCGCTGTGGTGGTCAATGTGGATCGCAAGACCCGCAACATCCAGCTGTCGATCAAGCAAAAGGACATGGCCGACGAACAAGGCGCCATGGCCAACCTGAGCCAGCAATCGAGCCGCGAAAGCGCCGGA
Organism: Acidovorax carolinensis; assembly: GCF_002157145.1. Taxonomy (NCBI): domain Bacteria; kingdom Pseudomonadati; phylum Pseudomonadota; class Betaproteobacteria; order Burkholderiales; family Comamonadaceae; genus Acidovorax; species Acidovorax carolinensis. Next base: position 1,732,064 of record NZ_CP021361.1, on the reverse strand, counting down.
ACGACCAGCCTGGGCGCCCTGCTGCGCGCCAAGCTGGACAACTCGGAAAAGTAAAGCGCTGACCCGTTAAACGGTCAGACAGCGGGCGCCTTGTGCGCCCGCTTCTCTTTCAGCCCCTGATTCCCCGCCATGCCCCAAGACTCCATGACCCGCTCCGACCTCGTTGAAGAACTGGCCGCCCGCTTTGGTCAACTGACGCACCGAGATGCCGAATTCGCCGTCAAGACCATACTGGACGCCGTGGGTGACGCCCTGGTGCGGGGGCACCGCATCGAGATCCGGGGCTTTGGCAGTTTTTCTGTGAACCACCGCCCACCCCGCATGGGCCGCAACCCGCGCAGTGGCGAGGCGGTGGCCATTCCGGAAAAGCGCGTGCCGCATTTCAAGCCAGGAAAGGCACTTCGCGAATCCGTGGACCAGCGCACGGCCGAGCTGGAAAAAGGTCTTTGAGAGACCATTACTTCAAATTTGATAGCGGCTTGCGCTTGATGGATAAGCGCTTGCGGCACAAATCATGCTTAACCCGTGAGTAACCTCCGCCGCGCACCATTGCGGCCAGGTCCCATGAGCAAGCTCTTAGAATCTCCCCACCACCGGGGAGCTCCATGAAATACCTCCTGTGGCTGCTCAAGGCAGCCATTTTTTTTACGCTGTTTGCGTTCGCGCTGAACAACCAGCAAGACGCCACCGTGCATTTTTTCTTCGGCACGCAGTGGCGTGCGCCTTTGGTGCTGGTGGTGCTGACCGCGTTTGCTGCCGGCCTGGTGGTGGGCGTTCTGGGCATGGTGCCCCGCTGGTGGAAGCACCGCCGGGCGGCGCGCCGCGCCGATGTGTCTGCAAGCCCATCGCCTGCGCCAACCGCTCCCGCACCAACCACCGCGCCATCGTCCGCCGAAATGCTGCCCCCCCATGGAATTTGATATCAGCTGGATCCTGCTGGGTTTGCCCCTGGCATTTGTACTCGGCTGGCTGGCGTCGCGCTTTGACCTGCGCCAGCTGCGGGCGGAAAACCGCCGTGCTCCCAAGGCCTATTTCAAGGGACTGAACTTTCTGCTCAACGAGCAGCAGGACCAGGCCATCGATGCCTTCATCGAAGCGGTGCAGAACGACCCCGACACTTCCGAACTGCACTTTGCCCTGGGCAACCTGTTTCGCCGCCGGGGCGAATACGACCGCGCAGTGCGGGTGCACGAACACCTGCTGTCGCGCGGCGACCTGTCCCGCGCTGACCGGGAGCGCGCCCAACACGCCCTGGCGCTCGATTTTCTGAAAGCCGGCCTGCTCGACCGGGCCGAAGCGGCGTTAAACCAGCTGGAAGGCACGCCCTTCGAGAGCCAGGCCCGCCTTGCCTTGCTGGCCATCTACGAACGTTCGCGCGACTGGCCCCACGCCGCCGGCATTGCCCGCAAGATGCACGACGCCAGCCAAGGCGATTTCAGCACCCGTCAGGCGCATTACCTGTGCGAACAGGCGCAAGCCTGCATTGCCAGCAACGACCGCGCTGGCGCTCTGGCCCTGCTGAACCAGGCCGTGGACACCGCGCCCGACGCTGCCCGCGCCCGCATCGACCTCGCCCGGCTGCAGCAGCTGATGGGTGACACCGGTGCGGCCCTGGGCACCCTGCAGGCACTCAGCCGGCTGTCTCCCGCCGCGCTGCCCCTGGCCACGCCCCTGATGGTCGAAGCGGCCATCGCAGCGGGCACAGCGCCGGAGATGCAGGCATTGCTGCAAGCGCATTACGCCGAGGCGCCTTCGCTGGATGTTCTGGAAGGCATCGTGGCCTTACAGACCCGTGATGCCACAGCGCAGGCCACAGCGCGACAGTGGTATGTCCGGCATCTGGACAAAGAAAAATCCCTGGTGGCGGCCGCCAAGTGGCTGGCAGAAGAAAGGCTGGAGCACGAAGAGTTCCACCCCCAGGTGCAGCGGGCGCTTGACCATGCCGTCAAACCGCTCACACGCTACCGCTGCGCAGCCTGCGGCTTCGAGGCCCGCCAGCATTTCTGGCAATGCCCGGGCTGCCAGACCTGGGACAGCTACCCCGCGCGCCGGGTCGAAGAGCTCTGAGCCGGCTGCACGAGCAGGTGGTCATCCAGCGTGTGCGGCGGGCATGGCTATGATGACCACGCGGCTTCATCGTGCCGCTTCATCCATCAGGAGCTCCATCCATGCTGAAGAAAATACTGGCCCTTGTCGCCATGCTTTATGCCGCCGCCTCGTTTGCAGCGGTCGATGTGAACAAGGCTACGGCCGCTGAACTGGACGGCATCAAGGGCATCGGGCCGGGCCTGTCGGGCAAGATCATCGAAGAGCGCAAGCACGGTGCGTTCAAGGACTGGAACGACTTCATCCAGCGGGTGCGCGGTGTAGGCGAGGCCAATGCCGGCAAATTTTCTGCCGAAGGCATGACGGTGAACGGCCGGGGCTTCAAGGCCTCTGCTGCGGCCCCACGCGGGCTGCCGCCAGCGCTCCCAAACAATAAGCGCCCCACGCAGGCACCAAGCCCGCTGCGGCGGGTTTTCTTTGGGGACCGGCACCCCGGGGCAAACGCCTGGGCACGCATGGTCTTTTCAATGACGGGAGCAGGCCGCCCCGTAAAATTGCCCGCGCATGCCCCTGATCACCCTCATTCTTCTTCCCTTCATCGGCAGCTTCCTTGCGGCGGTATTGCCTGCAAATGCCCGCAACACCGAATCGACCGTGGCGGGGCTGATTGCCCTGTTCTGCACCGTGCAGGCCGCGCTCTACTTTCCCCAGATCGCCGACGGCGGCGTGCTGCGCCAGGAAATTGAATGGCTCCCGGCGCTGGGGCTGAACCTGGTCATCCGCATGGATGGCTTTGCGTGGATGTTCTGCATGCTGGTGCTGGGCATCGGCGCACTGGTGGTGCTGTATGCGCGCTACTACATGTCGCCTGCCGACCCGGTGCCGCGTTTCTTCTCGTTTTTTCTCGCCTTCATGGGGGCGATGACCGGCGTGGTGCTGGCGGGCAACATCATCCAGCTGGCGTTCTTCTGGGAACTGACCAGCCTGTTTTCCTTCCTGCTGATTGGCTACTGGCACCACCGGCGCGATGCGCGGCGCGGCGCACGCATGGCGCTCACCGTGACCGGCACGGGCGGCCTGTGCATGCTGGGCGGCATGCTGGTCATCGGCCGCATCGTGGGCAGCTACGACCTCGATCATGTGCTCGCAGCCGGCGAGCAGGTGCGCAACCATCCGCTGTACCTCACGGCCCTCGTCCTGTTGCTGCTGGGCGCCTTCACCAAGAGCGCGCAGTTTCCGTTTCACTTCTGGCTGCCCAATGCCATGGCCGCGCCCACGCCCGTTTCGGCCTATCTGCACTCGGCCACCATGGTGAAGGCCGGCGTGTTTCTGCTGGCCCGCATGTGGCCCGTGATGGGCGGCACCGAGCCCTGGTTCTGGCTGGTGGGCGGCGCGGGCCTGGCCACGCTGCTGGTGGGCGGTTATGCGGCGATGTTCCAGAACGACCTCAAGGGCCTGCTTGCCTACTCGACCATTTCGCACCTGGGCCTCATCACCCTGCTGCTGGGCCTGAACAGCCCGCTGGCCGCCGTGGCCGCCGTCTTTCACATCATGAACCACGCCACCTTCAAGGCCTCGCTGTTCATGGCCGCCGGCATCGTGGACCACGAAAGCGGCACGCGCGACATCCGGCGCCTGTCGGGGCTGCGCACCATGATGCCGGTCACCGCCACGCTGGCCATGGTGGCCAGCGCCGCGATGGCGGGCGTGCCGCTGCTCAATGGCTTCCTGTCCAAGGAGATGTTCTTCGCCGAAACGGTGTTCGTGGACACCACGCCGCTGGTAGCCGCTTTGCTGCCCGTTGCCGCCACCGTGGCGGGCATGTTCAGCGTGGCCTATTCGCTGCGCTTCACGGTCGATGTGTTCTTTGGCCCGCCGGCCACCGATCTGCCCCACCCGCCGCACGAACCCCCGCACTGGATGCGCGTGCCGGTCGAATTGCTGGTGCTGGCCTGCCTCGTGGTGGGCATGCTGCCGGCCTGGTCCGTGGGCCGCTTTCTGGATGCGGCGGCAAGGCCCGTGGTGGGCGGAGAACTGCCGGCCTTCAGCCTCGCTGTGTGGCACGGCTTCAACACGCCCTTCGTCATGAGCCTGGTGGCCCTGGGCGGCGGCATCGTGCTGTATCTGGCGCTGCGGGCGCTGCGAGCCGCCGGCCAGGTGGATGCGCCGCCGCTCATGCACCACATCCAGGGGCGGCGCCTGTTTGACGGCGGCCTGGCCCTGTTCACGCAAATGGGGCGCAACGGCCGGCGCATGCTGTCCACCCAGCGCCTGCAGTGGCAGATGCTGTGGCTGGTGAGCGCGGCGCTGGCCGCGGGCGCTCTTCCGCTGTGGAGCCAGGGTGTGCAACTGGGCCAGCGCAGCATGCTGCCGCTGTCGCCCGCGTTCGCGCTGCTCTGGGCCGTGGGCATGGTCTGCGCCGTAGCGGCCGCCTGGCAGGCCAAATACCACCGCCTGGCGGCGCTCACGCTGGCGGGTGGAGCAGGACTTTGCACCTGCATCACGTTTCTGTGGTTCTCGGCGCCCGACCTGGCACTGACACAGATCGTGGTCGAGATCGTGACCACGGTGCTCATCCTGCTGGGCCTGCGCTGGCTACCCAAACGCGACGAAACCCTGCGTGTTGCCACCTCTGCCGAGCAGGCCACCACCCGCTGGCGCCGCCAGCGCGACATGGCGCTGGCGCTGGCAGCCGGCGGCGGCATGGCCTGGCTGGCCTTTGCCATGATGAGCCGCCCCTTTCCCGACAGCACGTCCACCTTCTTCCTGGAAAATGCCTTGAGCCAGGGCGGCGGCACCAACGTGGTCAACGTGATGCTGGTGGATTTTCGCGGTTTTGACACCTTTGGTGAAATCGTGGTGCTGGGCGTGGTGGCCCTCACCGTATATGCACTGCTGCGGCGCTTTCGCCCCGCGCGCGAAACGATGGACCTGCCCGAGCAGCAGCGCAACTTGCCGGCCGACCTGCAAACCGACCTGCTCAATCCGCGCCACGCCACCGACACTGCCGTGGGCTATCTGATGGTGCCTGCCGTGCTGGTGCGCCTGCTGCTGCCCTTTGCCACCGTGGTGGCGTTCTACCTGTTCATGCGCGGGCACAACGAACCCGGTGGCGGATTTGTGGCGGGGCTGGTGATTTCGGTGGCGCTGCTGCTGCAATACATCATCTCGGGCACACACTGGGTCGAGGCCCATATGCCGCTGCTCCCCCGGCGCTGGATCGGCACCGGCCTGCTCTTCGCCCTGGCCACGGGGCTCGGCGCGATCGTGGTGGGCTATCCGTTTCTCACCAGCCACACCTTCCACCTGACGCTGCCGCTGCTGGGCGACATCCATGTCGCCAGCGCCATGTTCTTTGACATCGGCGTTTTCACGCTGGTGGTGGGCTCCACCTTGCTGATCCTCACAGCCATTGCCCACCAATCGGTGCGCGGCCACCGCTATCACGCCCGCCTGGCCGAAGAAGCGGCCGAGCGCGATGCCGACCACACATCCGCACAGGAGGCCACCCGCTGATGGAAATCGTTCTGGTCATCGCCATCGGCGTGCTCACAGGCTCGGGCGTGTGGCTGCTGCTGCGCCCACGCACCTTCCAGGTCATCATGGGGCTGTCGCTGCTGTCGTATGCCGTCAACCTGTTCATCTTCAGCATGGGCCGACTGGGCCTGGCGATCGACAAGGAGCCGGTGCTGCGGCCCGGCCTGCCGCATGATCTGGCGCACTACGCCGATCCCATGCCGCAGGCGCTGGTGCTCACGGCCATCGTCATCGGCTTTGCCATGACGGCCCTGTTTCTGGTGGTACTGCTGGCCTCCCGCGGCATGTCGGGCACCGACCATGTGGACGGCAGCAGCGCCCGCGACCTGCAGGAGATGCCATGAACACCGCGCCGCATTCCCCGCACGCTCGGCGCCCTGCCCGCGCCGCCGCGCCGCGCACCGGGGTCACCCCATGACCGAAGGCCTGACCGCACTGGTGGTGCAAGCAACCTCGGCACTGATGCCGCACCTGATGCTGGCCCCCATCGCCCTGCCCCTGCTCACGGCCGCACTCATGCTGCTGATGCGCGAGGAGCACCATCGCCTGAAGCTCACCCTCAACGTGCTTTCCACCGCGCTTGGCCTGCTGGTGGCGCTGGCCCTGTTGCTGTGGTCCGACCAGCCCGGTGCCACCAGCAGCATGGGCGTGTACCTGGCGGCCAACTGGCAGGCGCCGTTCGGCATCGTGCTGGCCCTGGACCGTCTCTCGGCCATGATGCTGGTGCTGACCAGCGTGGTTGCCCTGGCCTCCATCGTGTTTGCGGGGGCCCGCTGGCACCGTGCGGGCGTGCATTTCCATCCGCTGTTCCAGTTCCAGCTCATGGGCCTGGCGGGCGCCTTTCTCACGGCCGACCTGTTCAACCTGTTCGTGTTCTTCGAGATCATGCTGGCCGCGTCCTACGGCCTGCTCCTGCATGGCTCGGGCCGGCCGCGTGTGCAGGCGGGGCTGCACTACATCGCCATCAACCTGGCAGCGTCCTCGCTGTTCCTGGTGGGCGTGTCGATGCTGTACGGCATCACCGGCACGCTGAACATGGCCGATCTGGCGCAGACCATTCCACTGGTGGCCGCTGCCGACCGCGGCCTGCTGCACGCGGCCGCCGCCATCCTGGCCACGGCATTCCTCATCAAGGCCGCCGTGTGGCCGCTCAACTTCTGGCTCGTGCCCGCCTACAGCGCCGCCACAGCGCCGGTGGGCGCGCTGTTTGCGCTGATGACCAAGGTAGGCATCTACACCATCTTGCGGCTGTGGACCCTGCTGTTCAGCAGCGAGGCCGGCGCCTCGGCCCTGTTCGGCAGCCTGTGGCTGATCGTCGGCGGCATGCTGACCATGGGCTTTGGTGCCGTGGGCATGCTGGGCTCGCAGCGCCTGACGCACCTGGCGGGGTTTGCGGCCATCCTGTCATCCGGCACCCTGCTGGCCGCGGCGGGCTTTGGCCAGAACCTGCTCACGGCCGGGCTGCTGTATTACCTGCCCAGCTCCACGCTGGCCGTCAGCGCCCTGTTCCTGACTGCCGACCTGATCGACCGCTGGCGCAACGACGGCGCCAGCTACGCACCGTTCGAGCAGGCCGACAACGCACCCTTTCTCAACGCCGAACTCGTCCCCACCGAGGGGCTGAACCTCGACGAGGATGAGGAAGTGCTGATCGGCCGCGTGATCCCCGCTGCCGCCGCCCTGCTGGGCCTGGCCTTTCTTGTCTGCACGCTGGTGATTGCCGGCCTGCCGCCGCTGTCGGGCTTTGTCGGCAAGGTCGCCATGCTCAGCGCCCTGCTCAACCCGCTGGGCCTGGCCTCTTCGGCGGGAACCCAGCCGGGCGTGCCGGGCTGGACGCTGTTTGCCCTGATGATTGCCACCGGCCTGCTGGCGCTGATTGCCCTCTCGCGGGCCGGCATCCGCCACTTTTGGGCCACCCATGAACGCGTTGCACCGCAGCTCCGGGTGCTGGAAGGCCTGCCCATCGCCGTGCTGCTGGCGCTGTGCATTGCACTGACCGTGATCGCCGGGCCCGTGATGCAGTTCACCCAGGCCACGGCCGACGCCCTGCATTCGCCGGGCACCTACATCCGCGCCGTGATGCAGGCAAAGCCGGTTCCTGGTCCGGTCACACCGGACCGTGCCAATCTGCCCCGGGAGGCCCCATGAAGCGCCTGCTGCCCGCCCCCCTGCTGTCGGCTGCGCTGTTCTTGCTATGGCTGCTGCTCAACCAGTCACTCAGCCCCGGCAACCTGGTGCTGGCGCTGTTGCTGGCATGGCTGATCCCGTTGTTCACGCGCGGGCTGCGGCCGTTGCCGGTGCGTATCCGTCGCCCGGGCACGGTGCTGCGGCTGGGCTTTACGGTGGTGGCCGACACGGTGGCATCGAACATTGCCGTAGCGCGCCTGCTGCTTTCTCCCCGGCGACCGCGCCATGGCGCCAACTTTGTGCTTATTCCGCTGGAACTGCGCGACCCCAATGCGCTGGCCGTGCTGGCCATGATCGTCTGCATCACGCCCGGCACGGCCTGGGCCGAGCTCTCGCTGGACCGCTCGATGCTCATGCTGCACGCCCTGGAGGTGGACGACCCGCAGACCCTGATCGACCACGTCAAGCAGTACTACGAGCGGCCGTTGATGGAGATTTTTGAGTGAACCACCCCGTTCTTTCCTGGGCCCTGCCCATTGCCCTGGGCATGCTGGTGCTGGCCATGGTGCTCGCCCTGGTGCGGATGCTCAAGGGCCCCTCGGCACAAGACCGCGTGCTGGCCCTTGACTGCATGTACCTCAACGGCATGCTGCTGGCGCTGGTGCTGGGCATTCACTATGGCAGCAGCGCGTATTTCGAGGGGGCGCTGCTGATCGCGCTGTTCAGCTTTGTCGGCACGACGGCCATGGCCAAATTCCTGCTGCGCGGCGAGGTGATCGAATGACCGATGCCGCGCTGCCGCTGTGGGCAGAAATCACCATCGCGGTACTGGTGCTGGCGGGCGCAGCCATTGCGCTACTGGGCTCCTGGGGGTTGCTGCGCCTGCAAACCTATTTCGAGCGCGTGCACGCGCCGTCCATCATTGCCACCATGGGTTGCTGGTGCATCATGCACGGCACCATCGTGTATTTTTCGCTACAGGGAGAGGGCCTGGCACTGCACTCCCTGCTGATCGCGCTGTTCGTGGCCATCACGGTGCCCGTGACCAACATCTTCCTCATGCGTGCCGCCCTGTTCCGCGCGCGGCGTACGGGCAGCGATGTGCCCCCCAGCCTGAGCCGCAGCACGGCCTCGGTCGAGCGCGATTCGTGATGGATTCCGTGGCATGTTCTTGCCACGATTTGCTCCTGATTAAATAGCTGCAAGCGCTTTACCATCAAGCGTTTTCAACATATTTGATGCACAAATTGCTTACGCAGCACCAAACCCGCCACCACCCGGGGTGTGGATCTCGAACACATCGCCCGGCTGCATCTCGGCCTGGCCGATGTGGCCGAGCAGCTCGACCCGGCCATTGGCGCGCACCACCTTGTTGACGCCGGGCATTCCGGCCTTGCCACCGGCCATGCCGAACGCGCCGTGGAGGCGGCCGTTCGACAGGATGCTGGCCGTCATCGGCTCCAGAAAGCGGATGCGCCGCACCCCGCCGTTGCCGCCCGCCCAGCGGCCGCCGCCGCCCGAGTTGGCACGGATGGCATAGCTTTCCAGCCGCACCGGAAAGCGGAATTCAAGAACCTCCGGGTCGGTCAGGCGCGAGTTGGTCATGTGGGTCTGCACCACGCTTGTGCCGCCAAAGCCGCCCACCAGGGCACCTGCGGCATCGAACACGCCGCCCGCGCCACTGCCGCCGGAAATGGTTTCGTAATACTGGTAGCGGGCGTTGCCGAACGTGAAGTTGTTCATGGTGCACTGGCTGGCAGCCATCACGCCCAGCGCACCCAGCAAGGCATTGGTGATGCAGGTGGATGTTTCCACATTGCCGGCCACCACCGAGGCCGGTGGGTTCGGGTTGAGCATGGAGCCGGGCGGGATGATCACCTTCAGCGGCTTCAGGCACCCGGCGTTCAGCGGGATGTCATCCTGCACCAGCGTGCGAAACACATACAGCACCGCCGCCATGCACACCGCCGTGGGCGCGTTGAAGTTGTTGCTCTGCTGCGGGCTGGTGCCGGTGAAGTCGATGGTGGCGCTGCGGCTCGCCGCATCCACCTTCACGGCCACGCTGATCTGCGCGCCGTTGTCCAGCGGCAGCGTGAAGGCGCCGTCCTTGAGGCGCGTGATGGCGCGGCGCACCGACTCCTCGGCGTTGTCCTGCACATGGCCCATGTAGGCCTGCACCACGGGCAGGCTGAACTGCTGCACCATCTTGCGCAGTTCCTGCACGCCCTTTTCGTTGGCGGCGATCTGCGCCTTCAGGTCGGCCAGGTTCTGCTGCGGGTTGCGTGAAGGGTATTCACCGCTTTGCAGCAAGGCAATCATCTCGGCCTCGCGCAGAACACCGCGCTCGACCAGCTTGAAGTTGTGGATCTGCACGCCCTCTTCTTCGATGCGCGTGGAAAACGGCGGCATCGAGCCCGGCGTGATGCCGCCCACATCGGCATGGTGGCCCCGGCTGCCCACGTAGAAGCTGGGCTGCGCCTCATCGGCAAGGTACACCGGCGTGATGACCGTGATGTCGGGCAGGTGCGTGCCGCCGTGGTAGGGGTCGTTGAGCACATACACATCGCCGGGCTGCATGCAGCCGGCGTTTTCCCGGATCACGGTCTGGATGCTCTCGCCCATCGAGCCCAGGTGCACCGGCATGTGCGGCGCATTGGCGATCAGGTGGCCTGCCGCGTCGAACAGCGCACAGCTGAAATCAAGCCGCTCCTTGATGTTGACCGAGTAGGCGGTGTTTTGCAGCTGCAGCCCCATCTGCTCGGCGATGTTCATGAACAGGTTGTTGAACACTTCGAGCAGCACCGGGTCGACCGTCGTGCCCGCCGCATGCTGCGCGGCGCGCGCCACGCGGCGCTGGAGCAGCAGGTGGTTGAGGTCGGTCACCTGCGCTTCCCAGCCGGGCTCCACGATGGTGGTGGCGTTCTTCTCTGCAATGATGGCCGGGCCGGGGATCACATCGCCGGGTCGCAGGTCCTCACGCTCCACCAGCGCGGCCTCGTGCCACCCGGGGCGCCGCTGGTGCCCACGGTGTACATGCGCACAGTGCTGCGGCGCGGCACCTCGCGCAGCGGCTGCAGCGCGTGGCGCGGCTCCACCGGCGCATCGCCGGGCAACACGGCCTCGACCGACACGGCCTCCACCACCAGACCCTTGCCCTGCATCAAAAAGGCAAAACGCTGGCGGTAGGCGTTCTCGAATGCGGCGGTGATCTCGGCCGGGGTGCCAAACGGAACCATCAGCGCGGAATCACTGCCCTCGTAGCGCACATGCACGCGGCGGTGCACCACGGCGCTGCCGCTGCCCGCCTGCTGGCGCTGCAGCTCGGCCAGCGCAGTAGCAGCCAGCGCATCCAGCGTGGCTTCGATGCCCGCCAGCGCCTCGGGCACCAGCGTGCATTCCACGGCCTGCTCGCGCATCACGTTCTGGTCCGCCAGGCCCATGCCATAGGCGCTCAACACCCCCGCCAGCGGGTGCACAAAAACACGCTCCATGCCCAAGGCATCGGCCACCAGGCAAGCGTGCTGCCCGCCCGCGCCACCAAAGCACTGCAGGGTGTAGCGCGTCACGTCGTAGCCGCGCGCCACACTGATCTTCTTGATGGCATTGGCCATCTGCTGCACGGCGATCTGGATGAAGCCGTGGGCCACTTCCTCGGGGGCACGCCCGGTCTGCACGGCGAGTACGCCGAATTGGGCGCGCACCGTATCGGCATCGAGCGGCTCGTTGGCGGCATGGCCGAACACCTGCAGAAAATGCGCGGGCTGGATCTTGCCCACCATCACGTTCGCATCGGTCACGGCCAGCGGGCCGCCCCGGCGGTAGCTGGCCGGGCCGGGGTTGGCGCCGGCACTCTCGGGCCCACGCGAAAGCGTGCGCCGTCAAAGCCCAGCACCGAGCCGCCACCGGCCGCCACGGTGTGGATACCCATCATGGGCGCGCGCATGCGCACGCCGGCCACCTGCGTCTCGAACTCGCGCTCGAATGCGCCGGCATAGTGGCTCACATCGGTGGACGTGCCACCCATGTCAAAGCCGATCACACGCGCGTGCCCCGCCAGCTCCGCGGACGCACTGCCGAAGGCCAGCTCCGCTGTCCGTGCCATGCCCACAATGCCGCCGGCCGGGCCCGAGAGGATGGCGTCCTTGCCCTGAAAGTGGTTCGCATCCGCCAGCCCGCCCGACGACTGCATGAAGAACAGCGGCACGCCAGGCATCTCATCCGCGACCTGCTCGACATAGCGGCGCAGGATGGGCGAGAGGTAGGCATCCACCACCGTGGTGTCGCCCCGGCTCACGAACTTCATCATGGGGCTGGTGGCGTGCGACGTGCTGATCTGCGTGAAACCCGCCTGCTCGGCCAGTCGGCCGGCCGCCTGCTCGTGGGCGGTGTAGCGCCAGCCATGCATGAACACGATGGCCACGCTGCGCAGGCCCGCATCGTAGGCCGCCCACAGGCGTTCTTTCAGATGCGCCTCATCCAGCGGCTCGATCACATCGCCCTGCGCGCCCACGCGCTCATGCGCCTCGATCACGCGGCTGTACAGCAGCTCGGGCAGCACGATATGCCGGTCAAACAGGCGCGGGCGGTTCTGGTAGGCAATGCGCAGTGCATCCTTGAAGCCCTTGGTGGTGATGAGCAGCGTGGGCTCGCCCTTGCGCTCGAGCAGCGCATTGGTGGCCACGGTGGTGCCCATCTTCACGCACTCCACCAGATCGGAAGTGACCGCTTCGCCGGGCTTCAAACCCAGCAGGTGGCGGATGCCGGCCACGGCCGCGTCCTTGTATTGCCCGGGGTTTTCGGAAAGCAGCTTGTGCGTGACCAGTGCACCATCGGGGCGCTTGCCCACCACATCGGTGAAGGTGCCGCCCCGGTCGATCCAGAACTGCCAGCGGGGAGAGAAAGAAGTTTGGATAGGCATTTTTTGCTACTCAATTTATAGCTATTGGCGCTTGACACATAAGCGCCATAGCCTTGTTTCATCAAAAAAACGGAACCCGACAACCACCGGCTCAAGCGGGTGGATTGAAACCCGTGGCGGGCCGACGCCGCTCGCAGCAACGCCCGGCACCAGTCTGCATGCTCGCGCAGATTTTGGCAGCTGCGGCCCACCGGATGTGGACAATGGCGCCATGCTGAATGTTCTTTCCATCTGTATCGGCGCCAGCCTGGGCGCCCTGGCCCGCTGGCGGCTGGGGTTGTGGCTCAGCGGCCCCGGTGCGCTGCTGCCCTGGGGCACGCTGGCGGCCAATCTGGTGGGCGGCTACCTCATCGGTGTGTGCGTGGCGGCCTTCCAGGCCCTGCCCCAGATCGACCCCGCCTGGCGACTGGCGCTGGTCACTGGCTTTCTGGGGGCGCTGACCACGTTTTCCAGCTTCTCGGCCGAGGTGGTAACCATGCTGCAGCAGCAGCGCTACCTGCTGGCGGCCGGCACCACCGGGCTGCACCTGGGGGCTCGCTGCTCATGACCTTGCTGGGCCTGCAGACGGTGGCGCTGGCGCTGGCCACCCGGCCCTGACGGGCTGCCCACGCGGTGATTCTCCGGTCTTTCCGCACCTTGGGTTACTATCGTTTTCATAGCTTCCAGCGCAGAACGGCAAAGCGTAACAGCGCCTTTCACCTGTAAACTCCCGCAGAGTTCCCAACGCAACGGTCGGGCCCTTGTCAACACCCCACTCTCACAGTCCGGCAGCCGCCGCGACGTCTGGAATTCCCATGGAAGCCAACACCCAACTCAACGAACGCCGCCTGGCCGATGCCTGGGCCGAACTGCACGCGCACGCCAACAACGACAACCCCTTGCACGCTGATGCCTATCGGCTGGCCTTTGCCGACCCCGAGTTTCTGTTCCGCCGTGAAACGCGCGGCATCCGGTTCCAGCTGGAAATGCTCAAGCCCGACCTGGGCCAGGCCGAGCAAGGCATCGAGAACACGGTGGTGGTGTATGGCAGCGCCCGCTTTAAGGCGCCCGACGAGGCGGCTGCCCAGTTGAGCGCAGCCGAAGCCAGCGGCGACGAAGCACAACTGCAGCGCGCACGCCAGGCCGTGCGCAATGCCCGCTATTACGACCTCGCGCGCCAGTTTGCCGGCCATGTGGCCGACTACAGCGAACGCCAGCGCCCGACCGACCGCATCTATATCTGCACGGGCGGCGGCCCCGGCATCATGGAGGCGGCCAACCGGGGTGCCCACGAGGCGGGCGCACTGAACGTGGGCCTGAACATCGGCCTGCCGCACGAGCAAAGCGGCAACCGCTTCATCTCGCCCTCGCTGAGCTTCAAGTTCCACTACTTTGCCCTGCGCAAGATGCACTTCATGATGCGCGCCAAGGCCCTGGTGGCGTTCCCCGGCGGCTTTGGCACGCTCGATGAACTGTTCGAGGTGCTCACCCTGGTGCAAACCGGCAAGGCCAAGCCGGTGCCCATCGTGCTGTTTGGCACCGACTACTGGAAGCGCCTGATCAACTTTGACGTGATGGTGGAAGAAGGCACCATCTCGGCCAAGGACCTGCAGCTGTTCCACTACACGGACGACCCGCAGGAGGCCTGGGGGCTGATCAGGGCTTTCTACAAGCTCTGAAGGCGCCCCCGGCACCGGTACGGGGCCGCCCCTTCAGGAGTCCCGCCCCATCAGCCACGCCTGCCGCGCGCCAAAAGCCACGCTGGCGCCCACCACCCAGAACAGGCCGGCCACGCCAATCAGCGCCCCCGCCGAGCCAAACAGCACGGGCATGAGCACACTGGAGGCGTTGATGGTCATGAGCCGCAACCCCAGCGCCTCGCCGTGGCGGTGGTGCGGCGTGATCTGGTGCAGCATGCTCATGATCATGGGCTGCACCGACCCGAGCGCAAAGCCCAGCAGCACCGAGCAGGCGCCCATGGCCAGCGCCGTGGGCAACAGCGGATAAACGCCAAACAACAGCGCGGTGACCAGCATGGCGGTGGTGACCACAGTCGCCTCGCGCAGATGTTCTGCCACCAGCGGCATCAGCACCCGGATCAAGGCCGCCGCGATGGCAAACGCCCCCAGGATGGTGCCGATCACCGAAGCCGACAGGCCGCGCTCATGCCCCAGCAGCGGCACGACAAAGGTGTGCACGTCCCAGCACGACGACAGGAACCAGTTGACCAGCAGCAGGCGCCGAAACCGGGGTTCGTTCACCAGATCCCATGCCCGCTGCGGGCACCGCCGGCGGCGGCAATCACCGGAGGCAGTTCCACGGTGTCGCGCACCCAGAACCAGGTGGCCAGCGGCAGCAGCGCCATCAGCGCAAACGCGGCCCGGTAGCCCTCCAGGCTGCCTGCGGTGCTGCCGGCATGGTCGATCAGCAAGCCGGCGCAGAAAGGGCCAATGAAATTGGACACAGCCGGCCCGATGGCCAGCCAGCTGAACACGCGCTTGAGTTGCGTGGCGTCGTGCGCGGCACGGCCCACATGGCGCTGCAGCGAAATGATGGCCGCGCCGCTGGCGCCCCCGGTCATCAGCGCGGCCAGGCACAGCACGGGAAAGACCGGCAACACCAGCGCCAGCGCAGCCCCACCGACGCCACCGCCACCGCCAGGCCCACGGGGCGCTTCAAGCCGTGGCGGTCGGCATAGCGACCTGCCGGCAGGGCCAGAAACACCTGGGTGAGCGCAAACAGCGCCAGCAGCACCCCAACGGCCGCAGCGCTATAGCCCTCGCGCAGCGCCAGCAGCGGCGCGGCCATGCGCATGCCCGCCATGCAGGCGTGCACGCAGATCTGGCCCGCAATCAGGCGCGCCAACGCCCAGTTCACGGTGAAAGCGTGTTGTGCACTAATCGTCCTCGGGGTCCAGTCCGGGCAGCACAGCCGTGCTGGTGCCCGCCAGGGGCACGGCCGTGTCGGGTGCGGGCAGGTCCTGCACATCGCGCAGCCGGCGCTGGATGGCGCGGGTGCGCACGCCCACCTCGTCAAACTTGCGGGCCGCCGCGTCGATGGATTTTTTGGTGGCCTCGACCACATCGCCAAACTTGGCGAACTCGGTCTTGACCATGCCCAGCAGGCTCCACACCTCGGACGAGCGCTTTTCGATCGCCAGCGTTTTAAAACCCATCTGCAGGCTGTTGAGCATGGCGGCCAGGTTGGCCGGGCCGGTGATCATCACGCGGCAGTCGTTCTGCACCGCTTCGACCAGGCCGGGGCGGCGCATGACCTCGGCAAACAGGCCTTCGGTGGGCAAATACAGCACGGCAAAGTCGGTGGTGTGCGGGGGCGAGACGTATTTGGCGAAGATCTTCTTGGCTTCGAGTTTGATCGAGGTCTCGAACGCGTTGCCCGCCGACAAAATGGCGGCCTTGTCGGCGGCGTCCTGCGCGTCCATGAGGCGCTGGTATTGCTCCACCGGGTACTTGGAGTCGATGGGCAGCCACACGGGGTGCTCGTCGCTCTTGCCGGGCAAGCGGATGGCAAATTCGACCAGCTCGTCGCTGCCCGGCACGGTCTTGACGTTGCGCGCGAACTGGTCGGGCGTGAGCACGTTGTCGATGATGGCGCCCAGCTGCATTTCGCCCCAGGTGCCGCGCGACTTCACGTTGGTCATCACGCGCTTCAAGTCGCCCACGCTGCCCGCCAGGGTCTGCATCTCGCCCAGGCCTTTGTGCACCTGTTCGAGCCGGTCGCTCACCAGCTTGAACGATTCGCCCAGGCGCTGCTCCAGCGTGGCGTGCAGCTTTTCGTCCACGGTGCGGCGCATTTCTTCGAGCTTGGTGGCGTTGTCGGCCTGGATGGCGCCGAGCCGCTCGTTCAGCGCGGTGCGCAGTTGCTCGGCGTTGTGCTGGCTGCCCTGCACCAGGCCGGTGAGCTGCTGCGACACCGCGTCTTGCAGCACCGAGAACTGGTTCTTGATCTGGTAGCTGTTGCCTTCGAGCTGGTCCTTGAGCGCATTCGACATGGTGCCCAGCTGGGCCTGGATGTCGGTCTTGAGCGAGTCGAGTGTGAGGCGCGTGGCGGCCGTCAGCGCCTCGAAGCGCTCCTGGATGCGCTTTTCAAACAGCGCCGCGCTCTCGCCCATGGCCTCGCGCGACTTGACGCTCTCGGCGGCCAGCGCGGCCGTGGTGGTGGTGAGCTCGGTGCGAAAGCCCACCAGCGTGGCCGACAGCTCGGTGCGCGCTGCTGCGGCATCGGCCTGGCCCTGCGCCAAGTGCGCCAGCAGCGCCTTGCTGCTTTCTTCCAGGCGCCCGGCCACGGCCTGCTGCAGGCCATCGAAGCGCTGGGCCAGCGAGACATCGAGCGCTGTCTGCCGCTGCTCCAGCCGCGCCTCGAACACGCCAAACGCGGCCAGCAGCTCGGCACGGCCGTTGCGCGACTCGGTCACGGCCTGGGCGAGGCGCTCGTCCACGGCGTGGCGCAGGGTTTCGAGCGTGGTTTGCGTGGCCTGCGTGAAGCCGCTGAGCTGGTGAGCCAGCGCATCCATGGCGCCATCGTTTTTGGCCACGGCCAGTTGCGTGGCCTGTGTGGTGCCCTCCAGCGCCTGCAGGCGCGCCAGCCATTCGGGCGGCAGGTCCACACGCGGGCGGCGCACCAGCAGCAGCACCAAAAGCACCAGCACCAGGGCCAGCGCGACCAGCAAAACGAGCGTGTCAGTAGTCAAGGCATTCACTATTATTTATATAGCTGCCAGCGCTTATCCAATAAGCGCCAGAGGCCGATTTCATTCAAAACTCAGGCAGATCGCGCTGCAGCCGGCTGATTCACCGGTGTGAGCGGGCCGCGCCCGTCGAAAAACGCAATCAGGTTGTCGGCGGCCAGGTTGGCCATGGCCAGGCGCGTGGGCACCGTGGCGCTGGCGATGTGCGGGGTGAGCACCACGTTGGGCACCGTGAGCAGATCGGGGTACACGCTGGGCTCGCCCTCGAACACATCCAGGCCCGCCGCCGCGATGCGCCGCTCGCGCAGGACCACGGCCAATGCCGCGTCGTCCACGATGCCGCCGCGCGCAATGTTGATGAGCGTGGCCGTGGGCTTCATCAGCGCCAGCTCGGCCGCACCGATCGTGTGGTGCGATGCCGGGGTGTACGGCAGCACCAGCACCACATGGTCGGCCGTGCGCAGCAGCTCATCCTTCTCGACATAGCGGGCCTTGCATTCGGCCTCCAGCGCGGCAGGCAGACGCGAGCGGTTGTGATAGACCACGTTCATGCCAAAGCCGTGTGCGCCGCGCCTGGCGATGCCCTGGCCGATGCGTCCCATGCCGATGATGCCGAGCGTGCTGCCATGGATGTCGGAGCCCGCAAACATGTCGTAGCGCCAGGTGGTCCACTTGCCGGCGCGCAGAAAATGCTCGCTCTCGGCAACACGCCGGGCCGTGGCCATCAGCAGCGCAAAGCCGAAGTCGGCCGTGGTTTCGGTCAGCACATCGGGCGTGTTGGTGCCCTGCACGCCGGCGGCGGTCATGGCGTCCACGTCAAAGTTGTTGTAGCCCACGGCCATGTTGGCGACGATTTTCAGGCTCGGCGCTGCGGACAGAAGCGCCGCGTCGATGCGCTGGCTGCCCGTGGTGAAGGCGCCGTCCTTGTCGGCCAGCCGCGCGGCCAGCTCCTGCGGCGACCAGATCACGTCATCGGGGTTGGCCTCGACCTCGAAATGCTGCGCCAGGCGCGCAACCACTTCAGGAAAAATCGCGCGGGCGACCAGGATGCGGGGTTTGCTCATTTTTTATCTCCAATGTGTTGTGCGTCGATCACAGCTGATGAAACGGGCGCGACCCAGGCCAGGGCCGCCGAGCAAGGGCCGCCCTGCAGCGAGGGCGGCGTCCCCCTTCCCGCAGCGCGTAGCGATGCGAGAGAAGGGGGAAGCGACCAAGTCGCTCTGGGGGATGTACTTCACTTGAACCAGATGAAGGTCATCACCACGAACAGCGGCACCAGGATGCCGAAGGACCACAGCATGTAGCCGAAGAAGCTGGGCATCCTCACGCCGCGGTCTTCGGCAATGGCCTTGACCATAAGGTTGGGCGCGTTGCCAATGTAGGTGTTGGCGCCCATGAACACAGCGCCGGCCGAGATGGCCGCCAGCGTGGGGGCCAGCGTGGTCATGAGCACCGCAGGGTCGCCCCCGGCGGTATTGAAGAACACCAGGTAGGTCGGGGCGTTGTCCAGAAACGACGACAGCGCGCCGGTGGCCCAGAAATACATGGCCGGGTCGGGCGACCCGTCGGGCCGGGTCACGGCGGCGACGATGGCGCCAAACGGCCCGTTCACGCCCGCCTTGAGCATGGCGATCACGGGAATGATGGTCAGGAAGATGCCCGCAAACAGCTTGGCCACTTCTTGCATGGGGCCCCAGCCGAACTGGTTGTCGGCATGGACTGTTTTGGGCGTGAGCCAAAGCGAGGCCAGCGTGACGAGGACCAGGCCCACATCGCGCACGATGCCAGGCAACCCGACCTCGGTGCCCACAATGCTGAACACCACCGGCGATTTCCAGAAACCGCTGAGCAGCACCAGCGCCACCACCACGCCCAGCAGGGCAAAGTTGACCTTGCCATCAAAGCCGATATCGCGGGCGTCGCGGGTGTCGGGGGTCGGGTCTTGCGGCGTCATCTCTTTGTTGCGGCGGTAATACCAGCTGTCGAGCGCATAGAACAGCACCAGCAGCACGCCCACCAGGAACAGCGTCTCCTGAAAGATATGGGCCACCGTCCAGAAGAAATCCACGCCCTTCAAAAAGCCCAGGAACAGCGGTGGATCGCCCAGCGGCGTGAGCGATCCGCCCGCGTTGGAGACGATGAAGATGAAGAACACCACCACATGGGCCACATGCTTGCGGTTGTCGTTGGCGCGGATCAGCGGGCGAATCAGCAGCATGGATGCCCCCGTGGTGCCCATGAAACTGGCCAGCACGGCGCCAATGGCCAGAATGGCCGTGTTAAGCCCCGGACTGCCATGCAGGTTGCCGCGGATGTAGATGCCGCCCGACACCGCAAACAGCGCCGTGAGCAAAATGACGAAGGGACGTATTCGGCCAGCAGTGCATGCACGAAGCTTGCGCCCGCAACGCCCGGCCCGAATACCAACGCGAACGGCACCAGGAACGCCAGCCCCCAGGCCGCCGCCACCTTGCCGAAATGGTGGTGCCAGAAAATCGGCGCCAGCAGGGGCACGAGCGCAATCGACAGCAAGATGCCGGCAAACGGCACACCCCACAGCATCGAGAGGCGGCTGCCGTCGATATCGGCGGCACAGGCCAGGCCGGGCAGCATGCACAGGGCGGCTGCGGTCAGCCAGCGGGAAATCGTCATGGGTTTGTCTCCTTCTTGTCGAGGGTTGGGCTGGATGGGCTTGGGCCACGCGCACCGCGCGGGCAGCGTCAACAGCGTAGTCAGGGCACCGACGGAATCTCGAACACCTGGCGCAGATAGGCCAGGTATTTCTCGTCGTCGCACATGCCCTTGCCGGGCGTGTCAGACACCTTGGCCACGGGCTGGTCGTTGCAGCGCGTCATTTTGATGACCACCTGCAGCGGCTCGTAACCCAGATCGTTGGTGAGGTTGGTGCCAATGCCGAATGCCAGCTGGCAGCGCCCCCGGAACTGCTGGTACAGCTCGATGGTGCGCGGTACCGTGAGGGCGTCGCTGAAGATCAGCGTCTTGGTCAGCGGGTCCACGCGGTGCTTGCGGTAGTGGTCGAGCAGGCGCTCGCCCCAGGCAAACGGGTCACCGCTGTCATGCCGCGCGCCGTCAAAGAGCTTGCAGAAATACAGGTCGAAATCGCGCAAAAAGGCGCTCATGCCATACACGTCCGACAGGGCGATCCCTAAATCGCCCCGGTATTCCTTGGCCCACATTTCAAAGCCGAACACCTGGCTGTCGCGCAGGCGTGGGCCCAGCGCCTGGCAGGCCTGCAGGTATTCGTGCGCCATGGTGCCGAGCGGCGTCACACCGAGCTTCATGGCATAGAGCACATTGCTGGTGCCGGCAAACTGGCCGGGGCCGGGCGGCGCGCCCGGACGGCGGTCGCCGGTGCCCAGACGGGCCACCAGCACGCGCAGCAGCTCTTCGTGCCACGCGCGGCTGAAGCGCCGGCGCGTGCCGTAGTCGGCGATCTTGAGGTCGGCCAGGCCCTCGGCCTGCAGCAGCGCCATCTTGTCGTCCAGGCGCCGGCGCCCCTCGGGGAAATCGGGCACTTTCTGCGTGTTGCGAAAGTACACCTCGTTCACGATGGCCAGCACCGGAATCTCGAACAGGATGGTGTGCAGCCAGGGCCCACGGATGGTGATGTCGATCTCGCCCGAGGGCTGCGGCGTGACGGTGATGTATTTCTCGTTCAGCCGGAACAGGCCGAGAAAATCGACAAAGTCGCTCTTGATGAAGCGCAGCGAGCGCAGGTAATCGAGCTCGTCGTCCTGGAACTGCAGGCTGCACAGCGAGCGGATTTCCGAGCGAATTTCAGCCACATAAGGCGCCAGCTGCGCGCCGGGGTTGCGGCATTTGAATTTGTATTCGACCTGCGCACCCGGAAACTGGTGCAGCACCACCTGCATCATGGTGAACTTGTACAGGTCGGTGTCGAGCAGACTGGTGATGATCATGGTGAGGCGGGGCCACGGCAGGGCGGCCTGGGGATGCAAAAACCATCGCTGGCGAAGCCAGGGGCTCCAGAGTGTAGGCCATCAGGCGCATGCAGCCACTGTCCAAAGGACCCAGAACATTCCCGGTTGCAAATATATGTCAAATATTGCTCTAGTGCTTACGCATAAAGCGCAAGTAGCTATATTTTATATAGCAAAATACTCACCCACCCACCACCAGCGCCTGCAGCACGGCACGCAAGGGCTCAGGCACCGGCACGGGCCGGCGCGTGGCGCGGTCCACGTACACATGGATGAAATGCCCGGCGGCGGCGCACAGCGGCTCGCCCTGGGCAAACAAACCCACCTCGTAACGCACGCTGGAGCCACCCAGCCGCGCCACGCGAATGCCCGCCTCCACGGTCTGCGGAAACGCCAGCGGGGCAAAATAATTGCACTGGGTTTCGATCACCAGGCCGATGGTTTCACCGGTGTGGATATCGAGCACGCCGTGCTCGATCAGGTGCGCGTTCACAGCCGTGTCGAACCAGCTGTAGTAAACGACGTTGTTCACATGGCCATAGACATCGTTGTCGGCCCAGCGGGTGCTTATGGGGCGGAAGGCCCGGTAGGCGCTGCGCGGCTGCGGCGCGGGGCGCGCTGCTGACTGGGTGGGTTGGGCGGGCTGGTCAGCCTGGGAAGTGGTGGCAGTGGCGGCAGTGGCGGCAGTGGTCATGGCCGAGCATTCTGCCAGCGCGCATGGTATTGCTGCGCCACCCGCCAGGTCGTCAGCTGCGCCTGCAGTGTGTCGGCCATGTCACGGCCATAGCCCCCGGCCATGGTGAAGGCCAGCGGCACGCGGCGCTGCCAGGCCCAGTCGAACACCCGGCGGTCACGCGCCTCCAGGCCGTCGTGGCTCAGCGCGAGGCGGCCCAGCCGGTCGCCCAGATGCGGGTCGGCGCCCGCCAAATACAGCACCAGCCCGGGCGCAAAGCGCTGGTCCAGCGTGTCCAGCGCCTGCTCCAACGCATGCAAATATTCGTCGTCCGCGCAGCCGTCGGGCAACTCCACATCCAGATCGCTGGCCTCCTTGCGGAACGGAAAGTTGCGAGCCCCGTGCAGTGACAGCGTGAACACACTGGCATCGCTGCGAAAGATATGTGCCGTGCCATTGCCCTGGTGCACATCCAGATCGATCACCGCCACCCGCAGCGGCTGCCCCGTGCCACCGTCGAGATCAGACGCCCTTTCGGCCTGCATGAGACGCGCAGCCACGGCGATGTCGTTGAACACGCAAAACCCGCTGCCCTTGTCTGTATAGGCGTGGTGCGTGCCACCCGCCAGATTGCCCGCCAGCCCTTCCCGCAGGGCCACGCGGCATGCCGCGATGCTGGCCCCCACGGAGCGCCGGGCACGCTCGGCCATCGCCTCGCTCCACGGAAAGCCGATCTCCCGCTGCGCGGCTGCGGGCAAGGTGCCAGCAGCAATCGCCTGGATGTAGCCCGGCGTGTGCGCCAGCGCCAGTTCGCCATCCGATGCCGGTGAGGCCACCTGCAGCAGCACCTGGGGCAACTGCTGCGCCAGTAGGTCCCGCAACAACCGGTATTTCGCCATGGGAAAGCGGTGCCCCTCAGGAAGGGGCAACACAAAATGGTCCGCGTAATAGGCATGCATGACGGGATTGTGGCAACCCCACGGCCGCTGGGGAGTCGCCCCTAATATGCTGCATTGCAGCAAAAACTGCTTGCAATTGGTCAGCAACCCTCTAAAATTCATTCCATGCTGCACTGCAACATGACTTTACCGAGTCAAGGTCAGCGCAGATGTTCGTAAGCCACCTTGACCCATCCGGGTTCCATTTTTAGGAGATATGACATGTCGCTGACCGCAGAACAAATCCTGGCATCCCACAAAGCCAACATCGAAACCCTGTTCGGCCTGACCACCAAGGCTTTCGAAGGCGTGGAAAAGCTGGTTGAACTGAACGTGACCGCTACGCGCGCTGCCCTGTCGGAAGCCGCACAGCACACCCAGGCCGTTCTGGGCGTGAAGGACGCACAAGAACTGCTGGCCCTGCAAGCTGGCCTGTTCCAGCCCTTGGCTGAAAAGACCGCCGCCTACAGCCGTCACCTGTATGACATCGCTTCGGGCACGGGCGCCGAATTTGGCAAGGCTCTGGAAACCCAGACCACCGACGCACAAAAGGCATTCGCCAATCTGGTGGACAGCGCTGCCAAGAACGCCCCCGCCGGTTCCGAAACCGCCGTTGCCGTGATGAAGAGCGCCGTGGCCGCTGCCAACAATGCATTTGAATCGGTGCAAAAGGCTGTCAAGCAAGCCTCTGACGTGGCAGAAGCCAACTTCAACGCCGTCGCTAGCACCGCTGCCGACGCCGCCAAGTCGGCCGCTCCCCGCAAGCGCTAAGCAGAGCACCGCGCTGCGCTTTGAGTGCGAACTCTAGCCAGCGTTCAGGGATTACCCTGATAATTGAACAATGGTCCCGCGCCAGGGACCGCCAGTTGTCTCCTTGGATCCTCTCGAAACCCCCGTTTCAGGGATCCCTTTAAAGCCCGATCTCAGGATCGGGCTTTTTTTTGGCTATGCCCCAATTACGTGTTGCGAAGCGCGCCCCAGGGCTTCTTGCAAGCAATGCGCAGGCAAGATGGACTGCCGATACCGCTCGAGCATGCGTCGCCACCCCAGATGATTGGCAAGGTATTTGGTTGCCACCCCATGAAAGCGGGCCATCCAGTTCTTTAGCCTGCCGTGATAGGCATTGACGTTCTGGATGTGCAAAGCACCCTCTAGAACCCGCTGCCCCGGTCGGGGATGTACAACGCAATGCGTGATGCCACTGGAATCCACGCAATCGGGCATTTGCTGGATGGTTACCAGCGCATGGTTAACAAGCCGGTTACCAGCGAAAGCGCACTTTTCTGGAGAGCACGTAACAGGCGCTGTAACAGCGAACAGCGCATTTCTGGAGCCTGAGAAAACCTCAGTTTCCAGCCGCAGGTTTCCAAGGTGCTTCAACGGAAACCCATGTTTTCAGCCGGTACGCATCACCTGGTGCGCAGGCCGGTACGCACGGAATCCGGGGTTTGTGCTGGGCAAGCTAGTGTCCTGAGTTAGAAATTCGCAGACAAAATCTTTCGATGCTTGCAAGGATGTCGTCGGCGGACTTGGCCCAGACGAATGGTTTTGGATCCGCGTTGTTGAGTTCGAGGTATTCGCGGATTGCTTGTTCGAGCTGTCTTGTTGATCTGTGCGTGCCGCGACGGATGCACTTCTCGGTCAGGGTGGCGAACCAGCGCTCGACCTGGTTCAGCCAGGATGCAGAGGTGGGCGTGAAGTGCACGTGAAACCTGGGATGTCTGCCGAACCATGCCCTGATTGAGGGGGTCTTGTGCGTGCCGTAGTTGTCCATCACCAGATGCACGTCCAAGCCAGCAGGCACGTTGGCTTCGATGGTTCGCAGAAATTGCAGGAACTCCGTGCTGCGATGGCGCCGATGCAACTCCCCGATCACTTCGCCCGTGGCAATGTCCAGCGCCGCAAACAGCGTCGTCGTGCCATGGCGCATGTAGTCGTGGGTTCGCCGCTCGGGGATGCCCGGTGCCAGCGGCAGGATCGGCTGTGTACGGTCCAGCGCCTGGATCTGGCTCTTCTCATCCACGCACAACACCATCGCCTTGAGCGGCGGATCCATGTACAGGCCGACAATGTCGCGCACCTTCTCGACGAACAGCGGATCACTGGAGAGTTTGAAGGTTTCATGGCGGTGCGGCTGCAAGCCGAAAGCCCGCCAGATTCGACTCACAGCCGTCTGTGACACATCCATGGCGCGCGCCATACTGCGCGTGCTCCAGTGCGTGGCACCAGCGGGCACGGACTCCAGCGTCTTGGCGATGACGGCATCGACTCGGGCATCGTCGATCGTACGCGGTGCACCCGGGCGCGGTGCGTCAAGCAGACCGTCCAGCCGCAGCTGGACAAACCGACCGCGCCACTTCGATACCGTCTGCTGCGTGACCCGCTGGCGCGCTGCCACCACTTTGTTATCCGAACCTTCGGCACAGGCCAGCACGATGCGCGCTCGCAACGCCAGAGCCTGCGCCGTCTTGCGACGCTTGGTCAGCGCGATCAGCTGTTCGCGCTCCGTCACGCTCAACACCAATGGAGTCTTTGGTCTTCCGCTCATGGCCACCTCATCGTGCAATGACACCACACGACTGATTGTTGGCGCCGACCGAAAACTGAGCCACTTTTGAGGGTAGTGCCGACCCAAAACTGAGCCAGGTGAACAACTTAATCTGCTGCTTTTTTGTGCAGCAGAGGACAAGGAGTGATCACCATGGACATGATTGGCAGGATCCGGCATTTGTATGCCCGCAAGAACAAATCGGAGCGCGAGATATCGCGCATGACAGGGCTATCGCGCAACACGGTGGCGAAGTGGCTGCACGGCGAGGTGGACGGCCCACCGAGGTACCGCCGCAGCGAACAGCCCAACAAACTGACGGCGTTTCATGACGCGCTCATGCTGGCCTTGAAGGCCGATGCACGGCGGCCCAAACACGAGCGGCGCACGGCCAAGGCGCTGTACGCCGAGATCAGGCAAGCGGGCTACGAAGGGGGTTACACGCGGGTGACCGACTTCATCCGGGCGTGGCGCCAGAGCGAGGGTCAGGGGGCGGCCGTCAATGCCTTCGTGCCGCTGGCCTTCGAGCTGGGAGAGGCTTTCCAGTTCGACTGGAGCGAGGAAGGCATGGTGATCGGCGGCATCTACTACCGGGTGCAGGTCTCGCATATGAAGCTGTGTGCTTCGCGGGCCTTCTGGCTGGTGGCGTACCCCAGCCAGGGTCACGAGATGCTGTTCGATGCCCACACCCGATCGTTCGCCGCGCTGGGCGGCGTGGCACGCCGGGGCATCTACGACAACATGAAGACCGCTGTAGACAAGGTCAAGAAGGGCAAGGGACGCATCGTCAACGAGCGCTTTGCCACCATGTGCGCGCACTACCTCTATGACCCGGACTTCTGCAACGTGGCCAGCGGCTGGGAGAAAGGGGTGGTGGAGAAGAACGTGCAGGACAGCCGCCGACGCATCTGGATCGACGCGGCGCAGATCAAGTTCGGCAGCTTCACCGAACTCAACGCCTGGCTGGGCCAGCGCTGCCGCGCGTTGTGGGACGAGGTACGCCACCCCGAGCACAAGCAGTTCAGCGTGTCGGAGATGCTCGAACACGAGCGGGCGCACCTCATGCCCATGCCGCTGCCCTTCGACGGCTACGTCGAGAAACCCGCGCGGGTTTCCAGCACCTGCCTGGTGTCTGTGGCGCGCAACCGGTATTCGGTGCCGTGCGAACGCGTGGGCCAGATGGTGAGCACGCGGCTGTACCCGGGCCGCGTGGTCATCGTGGCCGATGATGAGGTCATCGCCCGCCACGAACGTCTGAGCAACGCGGGCGAGACCCGGTACGACTGGCAGCACTACATCCCGCTGCTGCAGAGAAAGCCCGGGGCGCTGAGAAACGGAGCGCCCTTTGCGGACATGCCCGAGCCACTGCAGCGGCTGCGCCGCGGGCTATTGCGTAACCCGGGAGGCGACCGGGTGATGGCGCAAGTGCTGGCGATTGTGCTTGGCGCCGGTCTGGACGCGGTGCTGGTGGCCATCGAGCTGGCGCTG
Source organism: Acidovorax carolinensis (assembly GCF_002157145.1). Classification (NCBI taxonomy): domain Bacteria; kingdom Pseudomonadati; phylum Pseudomonadota; class Betaproteobacteria; order Burkholderiales; family Comamonadaceae; genus Acidovorax; species Acidovorax carolinensis. The sequence goes on along the minus strand of NZ_CP021361.1, from coordinate 1,705,140 downwards.
GAGAGCGGTGCGCCAGGCAAGGTGAGCGTGGAGCATGTGGTCAACGTGCTGAGCCGGCTCAACGCGCAGCCGGCACCTCCCACGGCGGCCACACGGCTGAAGGTGACAACGCCACCGCTGGCAAACACGGCCCGCTACGACAGCCTTCGGGCCGACACCGCGGACAGTGCCGTGGGCGCCACCACCGAAGGAGCCCGCCATGAAGACTGATGTGCTGGTCGAACTCAAGGCGCTGCGCCTGCACGGCATGGCCGGTGCCTGGGCTGATCTGGTCGAGCAAGGCGGTGGCGATGGCGGCGGCCTGGGCATCGAGACCTCGCGCTGGCTGATCGAGCACCTGCTGCAGGCCGAGGGCACGGACCGGGCGATGCGCTCGATCAGCCACCAGATGCACGCGGCGAAGTTCCCGGTGCACCGGGACATGGCGGGCTTTGACTTCTCGGTCTCGCCGGTGGACCGAAAGCTCGTCACCACGCTGGCCGGCACTGCCTTTACCGACGAGGCGCACAACGTGGTGCTGGTGGGCGGCCCGGGCACGGGCAAGACCCATCTGGCCACTGCCATCGGCGTCTCGGGCATCACCCGCCATGGCAAGCGGGTGCGGTTCTACTCCACGGTCGATCTGGTTAACGCACTGGAGCAGGAGAAGGCGCAGGGCAAGGCCGGTCGCATCGCCACCAGCTTGCTGCGCATGGACCTGATCATCCTGGACGAGCTGGGTTATCTGCCGTTCAGCCAGGCCGGCGGGGCGCTGCTGTTCCACCTGCTGAGCAAGCTGTACGAACACACCAGCGTGATGATCACGACCAACCTGGACTTCGCCGAATGGTCCAGCGTGTTCGGCGACGCGAAGATGACCACCGCGCTGCTGGACCGTCTCACGCACCACTGCCACATCGTGGAGACGGGCAACGAGTCGATCCGGTTCAGCCGCAGCACGGCCGCTGCGAAGAAGCGGATCAAGGCCCGGGAACAGGACCGAAAGAGTGCCTCAACGCAGGCTGAGCCCGACCCATTCTGAGCAGGCACCGCGCAGGGCAAGCCGCTACGGGCTACGCCCTTCGCGGCTTGCCCAGCGCCTTCAACACATCAGCAAGGAGATCAGCAAACCAGGATAGCACCTACACTTATCCACAGCCGACCCTTGAAACGTCGGCTTCCACCCCTGGCTCAATATTCAGTCGGCACGGTGGCTCAGATTTGGATCGGCGCCGACACGCCTGGGCGAAAAACGCGCTGGCCAGCTTCAGTATCTCGTTGGCCCGGCGCAGTTCCTTGACCTCGCGCTCCAGATTCTTGACCCGTTGCGCCTCGCTGGTAGTGACGCCTTCGCGCACGCCAGCATCGACTTCGAATCGCTTGACCCATTCATGCAGCGTCTGCGGCACGCAGCCAATCTTGGGGGCAATAGATTCAATGGCTGCCCACAGCGATGGGTAATCCCCCCGGTGTTCCTGCACCATCCGCACCGCCCGCTCGCGGACCTCGGGCAAGAACTTGTTCGACTTCTTCATGGCTCAATCCTCTCAGAGAAAAGAGCTTCCTCAATGTAGGATGACCCCACGGAGGCACCCATGACGTTACTGGTCGGAACGGCATCCTGGACAGACAGGACGCTCCTGGAGAGCGGCACGTTCTACCCCGAGAGCGTGAAGTCGCCCGAGGCGCGTCTGCGCTTTTACGCCTCGCAGTTCAACCTGGTCGAGGTGGACACCAGTTACTACGCCATCCCCTCCGTGACCACGGCCCAGCATTGGGCTGAACGCACGGCACCAGGGTTCGTGTTCAACGTGAAGGCCTTCAGCCTGTTCACCGGGCAGTGGACCAGTACGGACGTGCTGCCGAAAGACATCAAGCAGGCCCTGGGTGCCGGTCGCAGGATGGTCTACAAGGACATGGCCGAGGAGCTCAGGGAAGAACTGTGGCGCCGATTTGCTGCCTGTCTGGTGCCCCTCAGGGCCAACAGCAAGCTGGGCCTGGTTCACTTTCAGTTCTCACCCAAGGTGTCCCGCCATAAAGCGGCCGTCGAACACATCGAGCATTGCCTGGAGCACCTCCCGGGCCACACACTGAGCATCGAGTTTCGCAACCCCAGCTGGTGGGAGAACGCAGAGACCACGGCAGAGACCCTGGCCATGCTGCGCGAGCTCGGCATGGTGCACACCATCGTGGATGGACCACAGGGCTCACCCTACAGCGTGCCGGCCATCTGGGAGACCACCCACCCGGAGCACGCCCTGCTGCGCCTGCATGGGCGCAATGTGCAGGCTTACGTGATGCCGGCCAAGACGGCCGCCGAGCGATTCGACTACGCCTACACGGCTGATGAACTGCAGGCCCTGGCCCAACGCTTCAATCCCATTACCCGGTCAGTGAAGTACGCCCACTCCGTGTTCAACAACTGCATGGAAGACAAGTCGCAGCTCAATGCCAAAGCGTTTCGGGCACTGCTCATGGGGATGAACTAAGCGCAGGTCATTTGCGGTATGTCGACTGCTACCGCGTCGCGCTGGCCGCGCCCGTTAGCGTTCCGGTTCGAACCAGGACATTCGCATTCCGGGTGCAAAAGCGTGGCGCCCGTTAGCACCCAAAACCCTACATCCCCACACCCGGCAAGAACTCCACGCCCGTGCGCTTCACCAGTTCCTCGTAACTGATAGGCCGGCCGACTCGCTCGCCTTCCTGGTTTTGCTGCCAGTGTGCCCAGGCCCTGTTCGTGTGCTGGTCATACACCAACTTGAACAGGTAGGTCAGCACCATCACCCCGTTGTTGCCGATACGAGGCGAACCCTCGGTGAACACCGGCCCGGTAATCACATACACATCCCCCTTGGCCCGGCGCACGTAGTGCCGCGTGTCCTGCTCGATCTTGGCCCAGGCACCCCCGTTGTGCTGGGCGTTCTGGGGAACCATGTTGGCCAGGCTGAAGCTCTGGGCCATGGCCGTTGGTGTCGGCATATCCCCCGCTGGTGCCATATGGCCCCGGGAATAGCCGGAGCGCTTGTAGTCCTCCAATTCAGCGCGCTCCCGCCGGGGTAGCCGGGCATCGGCAAAGAACCTGGTCGCACGCTTTTCGTCGGCATCCTCGATGCTCTCGCGGTTCAGGCGTTGGGCCACGAAGACCGGGGTCTTGGTTTCTTCACTGTGCAGGATGGCAAAGGCCTCGTAGCACAGCTCACGAAGTTGGGGTCGTGGCGACACGGCTGGCGGCTTGCCTTGTGCGAAGAACTGCGGGCATTGCGCAAAGCTGGTGGGGTGGCCGGATGCACTGTCCAGGGCTTCAAAGATCGGGATACGGGCATGGGCCGTGCTGGCAACGGCCAGCATGAAGAAAGCGGTCAGGCGCAACATGCGCGACCAGGTCGTGGTCTGTTTCACTTCAATTCGTCGGTTCATCAAAGGGGCGAGAGCATACGGGTCAGGAATGCCCCTTACTTTGGTTCGGGTCGAAACGCGCTGGTTTGGAAGATGGGCAGACCACGATGGTCGGGAATCGCTCTGGAACGACAGTAGGCAATATACTGTTGTTAATCACAGTACTGATACCTCTCTGGCGTTCAGCCTTCTCCGTTCCTTTCTGTGCCTCTTCCCGCTCGCCCTGGCGCTGCCCCCATGCTCCCGGTTCTTGATTTGCCCTGCCTGGCTCCCGAGCCCTATGTCCTTGGCCTGTCGGCCCTGGGGATTGATACCTGCGTGCATGCGGGGTTTCCGTCCCCGGCCGAGGAATTACAGGCAGAGCGCATTGACGTGCTGCGGCACATCATCCTGCATCCCCAGGCCACCTACACCCTGCGAGTGCGGGGAGACTCCATGCGCGACGAAGGCATTTTCGATGGCGACATCATCCTGGTGGACCGGGCCATCAAGCCACGCCATGGCATGACCGTCGTGGCGGTGGTTGACGGGGCCTACACCTGCAAGAAGCTGTGGCTGCAGGGTGGCAGACTCAAATTACAAGCCGCCAATCCAGCCTATGAGGACATCATTCCCCAGGATGGCCAGACCATTGAGGTCTGGGGCGTTGTGATCGCCAGCATCAAGCAATTCAAGACCTGAGCTGCCATGCACATTCCTGCCCGCCGCCGGCCTGAATTCGACGAGGCCCGGTTCTACGAATACCCCGTGCACCTGCGTGAGGCCATCTCGGACATGCCGTCGGCGCCCGGGGTGTACATCTTTCATGGGCAAGAGGGTGACCTGCCGCTGTACATAGGCAAGAGCGTCAATCTGCGCAGCCGCCTGCAGTCGCACCTGCGCACGGCGGATGAAGCACGCATGCTGCGCCAAACTCAACACCTTGGGTCAGAGCGCCTTGACCAGTTCCGGCACTGCCGTGAACAGGTCCGCCTCCAGCCCATAGTCGGCCACGCTGAAGATCGGCGCCTCCGGGTCCTTGTTGATCGCCACGATCACCTTGGAGTCCTTCATGCCCGCCAGGTGCTGGATGGCGCCCGAGATGCCCGCTGCGATGTACAGCTGCGGCGCCACGATCTTGCCGGTCTGGCCCACTTGCCAGTCGTTGGGGGCATAGCCTGCGTCGACCGCGGCGCGGCTGGCGCCGAGGGCCGCTCCGAGCTTGTCGGCCAGCGGGGTCATGACTTCGTCGAACTTTTCCTTGCTCCCGAGGGCCCGGCCACCGGAGACGATGATCTTGGCGGCGGTGAGCTCGGGGCGGTCGCTCTTGGCGATTTCGCTGCCCATGAAGCGGCTTTTGCCGTTGTCTGCCGTGGCGGCGGTGGTTTCAACCGTTGCGCTGCCTCCGGTGGCCGCTGCGGCGTCAAAGCCGGTGGTGCGCACGGTGATGATCTTGACGCTGTCTGCGCTTTGCACGGTGGCGATGGCGTTGCCGGCGTAGATGGGGCGCTCGAAGGTGTCCGCGGTAATGACCTTGGTGATGTCGCTGATCTGGGCGACGTCAAGCTTGGCCGCCACGCGGGGGGCCACGTTCTTGCCGCTGGCAGTAGCGGGGAAGAGGATGTGGCTGTAGTTGCCGGCGATGGCGAGGACCTGGGCGGCGACGTTTTCTGCCAGGCCATGTTCCAGGCCGGGGGCTTCGGCGTGGATGACTTTGGCGACGCCGGCTATTTTGGAGGCGGCCTGGGCGGCGGCGCTGGCGTTGTGGCCGGCGATCAGCACATGGACGTCGCCTCCGCAGGCGACTGCGGCGGTGACGGTGTTGAGGGTGGCGCCTTTGATGGTGGCGTTGTCGTGTTCAGCAATAACGAGGGTGGTCATTTCTTGTACTCCTTAGATGACTTTGGCTTCGTTTTTCAGCTTTTCGACCAGGGCGGCCACGTCGGCCACCTTGATGCCGGCACCGCGCTTGGCGGGCTCGGTGACCTTCAGGGTCTTCAGGCGCGGGGTGACGTCCACTCCGAGGTCTTCTGGTTTGACGGTGTCGAGCTGCTTTTTCTTGGCCTTCATGATGTTGGGCAAGGTGACGTAGCGGGGCTCGTTCAGGCGCAGGTCGGTGGTGATGACGGCTGGCAGGCTCAATGCCAGGGTTTCCAGGCCGCCGTCGACTTCGCGGGTGACGCTGACGCTGTCGGCCGTGAGTTCGACTTTGCTGGCAAAGGTGGCCTGGGGCAGGTCGGCCAGGGCTGCGAGCATCTGGCCGGTCTGGTTGGCGTCGTCGTCGATGGCTTGTTTGCCCAGGATGATGAGGCCGGGTTGTTCCTTGTCGACCAGGGCCTTGAGCAGTTTGGCGACGGCCAGGGGCTGCAGGTCGAGATCGGCAGGGGTTTCCACCAGGATGGCGCGGTCGGCACCGATGGCCATGGCGGTGCGCAGGGTTTCCTGGCACTGCTGCACGCCGCAGCTGACCGCGATGACTTCGGTGACCAGGCCTTTTTCTTTCAGGCGCACGGCTTCTTCGACGGCGATTTCGTCAAAGGGGTTCATGCTCATCTTGACGTTGGCGGTGTCCACACCCGTGCCGTCCGATTTGACGCGGACTTTGACGTTGTAGTCCACCACGCGCTTGACGGGGACTAGGATTTTCATGGGCATTTTTCTACTATTGAATGACATGCCAACCAGTTTGCCGCGCACAGTGTTGGAAGCATGGTCGACACCCGTCCAAGGAAACGGCGCGGAAGTGGCACTCGAATTTTTTGCCCGTGCCGACGACGGTGATGTCGACGGACGCGGTGCAATGTTGCATGGCCGCTCTGGACGCGCACCGGTTCCTGGCCGATTGACGCGCGTCCAGTCTTATGCGCAGGCCGTGCCAACGGCCTGCGGCTGCATGGTCTTGGGCAGCCCTGCCCGCCAGACCGACCCGTAGAACGCCTCGCCCTCCAGCCAACCGGTGACGCGGGCCCGCAGCGCGATCAAGCTGTCGAAGTCCAGTCCCGTAGGTTGGCCCATGCTGGCGAACAGGTAAGCCACATCTTCCGTCGACACGTTGCCGCTGGCACCTGGCGCATGGGGGCACCCGCCGATACCTGCAGTGCAGGTGTCGAAACGGCGGATGCCGGTCTCCCAGGCAGCGAAGACGTTGGCCAGGCCCAGCCCGCGTGTGTCGTGGAAGTGCCCGCAGGCCAGGCGGTGGCCGGCCACGGCAAAGCCCTTTTCGAACAGGCGCTTGACCTGCAGCGGATCGGCGTAGCCCACCGTGTCGGCCAGGCCCACCCGGTCGGCGCCTGCATCGAGCACGGCCTGTACCAACCGCATGACCTCGCTCTCGTCCACCAGGCCCTGGATCGTGCAACCGAATGCGGTGCTCATGCCTACTTCGATCAGGCAGGCCGATCCGCTGCTGTCGCGCAGGCTGCGGATGCGGCCGATCTCCTCCACCACGGCATCGGGCGTCTTGCGCAGGTTGGCCAAGCTGTGCGCATGGCTGGCCGACAGGGGCAGCAGCATCACATGGGCACCACTGTCCAACGCAGCCTGCGCTCCCTTAAGGTTGGGCACCAGCACCGATGTCGTGAGGCCTGGCAAGGTCCGCGCATAGTCCACTAGTTCGGCCGTGTCCGCCAGTTGCGGTAGCAGCCGGGCGGGTACGAACGAGCCGACCTCGATCTCGCGTACACCGGCGTCGTAGGCAGCGCGCAGCCACTCGAGTTTGTGCTGCGTGTCCAGCGTGCGCGCGATGCTTTGCAAACCGTCACGCAGGCCCACCTCGCGCACTTGGATATGCGTATTACTCATGATGAATCAATTCGCCAGCAGGCCCATGGCTTTCGTCAAATTTCGGTAAACCGGCCAAGTACGGTCGATGTAGGCGCGCAATTCATTCCCTGTGAGTGCCGGCTCCTCGTCTCCCAGGTTTTCGCGCACACTTTTAATTCGATCAGATTCTTTGTAACTGCTAATCACGAGCTGCGCCAAGCGTTCCAGAATGACCGAGGGGGTTCCAGCCTTCGCAAAAAGCATATTGCACTCGGTCAAGTTCTCATACGCGCTTCCGTGGAAGCCAGCTTCCTTCCAGGTGGGTATACCGGGCAGCCTACTGGAGGCAGGCCCTATCGCGATGACCACCGGGCGAACGCTGCCTTGCTTTATCCCGCCGCCAACACCCGCCAATGAACCTGCACCCATGTCAATTTGACCGCCATACAAATCCATCAGCATGGCCCCGGTGCCCTTGTAATTGACCACGTTGAACTGAGCCCCCGTGTCCTTGGCCAATTGGTCCAGCATGAGCTGCCAACCCGATCCCACGGCGTAATTGCCAACGTTGACCGGTTTGGTTTTGGCGTAGGCAATCACTTCCTGGATGGTCTTGGCCGGAAAGTCCTTGTGAACCACCGCCGGCACAGAGCCCACACCAATGGCGGCGATGGGTACGATGTCTTTGTCAGGATTGATCGGCAAGCGCTTGAGCAACGCCGGTGCCTGCGCAGGTTGGCTGTGCAAGGTCATCATCAGCGTGTACCCGTCTGCGGGCGCACGCACGAGCGCCTCGGCAGCAATCATTCCAACACCACCAGGTTTGTTTTCCACCACTACGGCGACACCAAGCTTGGTGGAAAGGTAGTCGGCTAGCGCGCGTGCAGTGGCATCGTTCGAAGAACCCGGCGCCTGTGCCGCAAGGATGCGGATGGGCTTATCCGGCCAACTCCCTTGAGCGAAAGCCAAGCCGGGCAGCAGACTGCTGGCAGCGAAGCCAGCCCCAGCCGCCAAGAAATCGCGGCGGCGCAATCCAGATGCATGGGCCAACGCCACAGGAGTAGAAGGAAATTTGGACATAGCGGTCTCCGTCAAAGTGGTGCGCTTGTAGCGCACGTTCTGTTTAAGGCTTCTCGCACGGCTGCAAGCCGTTTCTTCTGGTTATCCACCACTTGTAGGCGGTCTCTGCAAAGCGATAGATACAGCCCTTGTGAAGCCGCACGGTCTGCCCCGCAGCAACCGGAACTAGCACATCAAAAATGGTTTGCAAGCACACTGACATCGGGCATATCGCTCAGTGCTAGCAAGGTGTCATAGAGCGCGGCGCCATCGCAGGGCAAGCCGCTGTAAGTCACACAATCGAGGAACTTGCCACGCAGCTCTTGCGGGCTGAGTGTGTGCATGGCATGTCCTTTGGGAAAGCGAATGTCGCCGCTCTCCAGCACACGGCCAGCCAGGGTGGTAATGCGCACGGAATCCGCGTAAGAGAATGCTGGGTCCAGCGGACAGCTTCGCTCGGTGATCCTGACCCGAACCTTTTGCATGAGCGCCTTCATCTGCGCCTGGTTTGTGAAGGCATCCGTCAGCTGCGCCAAGCCTACGTTTCCTGCGACAAGCGCGCTAGCCACATCAAACTCAATACTGAATTTGGCTTCCAGGGCGGTCACGGGCAAATGGTTGCGTAGCGTGCTGGCCGCCGCAGCGCCAATAGTCACCTCGACGCTCTCCACATCGTCCGCTTTCAGGTTATGCGCGGCCTTCAGCGCCAGGACGCCATCAATCACACGGTGGCCGAAATAGCACACGGGATACCGCTTGATGGAAAGCCCCAACTCCAGGATGCGCGGCTTACCACCTATGGTGGTTGGGCGGTCCAGATCGACGTTCCCCATTGGCGAGATGGCGGCAAGAAAACCCGCCCGATGTTCCAGCGCGTCAGTCGCTGCTGTTAGTCCTAATTCTGCGAGACGCACGGCATCGATAGCTGCTGCCGCAGCGCGTCCTGCGTGCCAGGGCTTGGTCATGGTGCCGAAATTGGCTACCACGCCCGAGGCTGAACTCGCCGCTATGGAAAGCGCATGCGCAACCTGCAGCTGCGTCAATTTCTCTCGGTTTAAATACGCCACAGCAGCAGCGGCACCCACGACGCCAAACACTCCCGTAGGGTGCCAGCCTTTGAGGTGGTACTGGTCGCTTTCGCGGCTGAACAGCTCCGCCCACACTTCATAGCCCACCACGTAGGCGCGGAGCATGTCAGGGCCACTGGCTCGCAAGCGATGCGCCTCGGCCCAGATTGCCGGCACCAGCACCGTGCTGGGGTGCGCCGACAAGGCCACATCGTCATAGTCCAGCGCATGCCCGGCTACGGCGTTCACGAAAGCCGCATGGGCTGCACCCAACATGTCACGGGCCGACGGTGCGGGTGCCTCAGCCAACGTGCTGCGACTGGCCGCCAAATGCTGGCGCACGATGTGCACTACAGGCTCATTTTGCCCAGCCAGCAATGTGGCAAAAGTGTCCAGGGTGCCCGTCAGCGCCACCGCGCAGGCTGCCTGTTCTTGCCCGCCCCACGTTGGCTCCAGCACATACTGCGCCAAAGCCTGGGTCAAGGGGACGGACTTTGATGAAGAATTGGTCATGCGACGCCTTCAGTACGAACGGGGCATGCCCAGAATGTGCTCGCCTACGTACGACAAGATCAGGTTGGAAGAAATGGGCGCCACTTGGTAAATGCGCGTTTCACGCCACTTGCGCTCCACGTCGTATTCGGTAGCAAAGCCAAATCCGCCGTGGCTTTGAATGCAGGACTCGGCTGCATGCCAAGAAGCTTCCGACGCTAGTAGCTTGCCCATATTGGCGTCATCACCACACGGCAATCCGGCCGCGAACATGGCACTTGCACGGCGAAGCACCAAATCGGCCGCACGCATTTCGGCATAGGCCTTGGCGATGGGAAACTGCACGCCCTGGTTCTGGCCAATGGGGCGATCAAACACGCGGCGCTCGCTCACGTACTTCACGGCGGTATCTGTGAACCAACGCGCATCACCAATGCACTCGGCGCCCACCAAAATACGCTCGGCATTCATGCCGTCCATGATGTATTTCAGGCCCTTACCTTCCTCGCCCACCAAGCTGCTGGCGGGAATGCGCAGGTTCTCAAAGAAGATTTCAGTGGTGTTGTGGTTGACCATGGCGGAGAGTGGGCGAATCTCCATGCCATTTCCTTTGGCCTCGCGCATATCCACCAGGAACACCGACAAACCATCGCTTTTCTTCTTGCATTCATCCAGGGGCGTGGTACGTGCCAGCAAAAGCATCAGGTCGGAGAAAAGCGCGCGTGAAGTCCATACCTTTTGACCGTTGATGACGTATTCGTCACCTTCACGAACCGCCCGGGTTTTGAGCTTGGTGGTGTCTGATCCGGTGGTGGGTTCGGTCACGCCAAAGGCCTGCAAGCGCAGCGTGCCCGCAGCGATTTGCGGCAGATACAAATCCTTTTGTGCCTGCGAGCCGTGGCGCAGCACAGTGCCCATGGTGTACATCTGGGCATGGCACGCACCGGCATTGCAACCGGTGGCATGAATCTCTTCCAGGATCACCGCCGCCGCACGCAGCGGCATACCGCTGCCGCCATATTCCTCGGGTATCAGGGCACTCAAAAAACCGGCATCGGTCAGTGCCTGTACAAACTCCGAGGGGTAGGCACCCGTTTCTTCCAGCTTGCGCCAGTAAGCGCCGGGAAAATCGGCACAAACGCGACGCACGCTGTCACGGATATCGGCAAAGTCATTGCCAGCTTCGATATGGACTACAGCTTCAGTCATGGGAGGTCCTCACACCTAGAAAAAAAGGTCTGCTTCAAAAATCACTGCCCCGTAAAAACGGGTTTTCGCTTCTCGTTAAAGGCACGCACGCCTTCCATGCGGTCATCGGTATCGACCAGGTGGTTGTAGGCCTCCACCTCGAAGCGGTAGGCCGTGCGCAATTCCATCTGGCCGCCGTAGCGCACCGATTTTTTGATCTGCCGCACGGACAACGGCGCGTTGCCGGCAATCGTGGTCGCCGTCTCCAGCGCGGCTGCCAGCACCTGATCGGCTGCGTGCACGCTGTTGGCGACGCCCCATTCCACGGCCTGCGTGGCACTCAGCGGCTTGCCCGTCATCAACAGCTCCTTGGCGCGGCGCTCGCCCACGGCGCGGGGCAGGTTTTGCGTACCACCGGCGCCGGGCATGATGCCCAGCGTTACCTCGGGCAATGCAAAGCGCGCCATGTCGCTCACGTAGACAAAATCACAGGCCAGGGCCATCTCCATGCCGCCGCCATAGGCGTGGCCGTTGACGGCCGCCACCACCGGTACTGGCAGGTCGGTCAGCGTCCAATACATGCGCTCGAACAGTTCGTGCTGCAGCTGCCATTGGCGCTTGGTCATGCCGTTGCGCTCTTTCAAATCACCACCAGCGCAAAAAATCTTGCTGCCCGCGCCTGTGAGGACCACGCAGCGCACAGACCCAGCGTCTTCGGTCAGCGCGTTCCAGAGCTGCAGCATCTCGCGGCCCATCTGGGTGTTCAGCGCATTACCCGCCTCGGGGCGATTCAGCGTGACTTGCAGCACATGCTCGCCCACCAGCGACACAATCAAGGTCTCGTAAGCGCAATTCAAGAATTCCATGGTGTGGCTCCTGCCTCAGACCAGTTCGGGAAACAACAGCTGCTGTGTATGAGCACCCAATGCCGGTGGCGCGCTGCGCACGCGCGGGCGTTGGCCATCAAAGCTCACCGGCAAAGCCACAAAACGCATGCTTGTTCCGGGCACGGGGTGTATCAAGTCGAGCGCCTGAGTCTGGGCGTGCTCCAGCACCTGGCCCACGGTGTTGACCGGTGCGCAAGGCACCCCAGCAGCTTCCAGCGCATCCACCCAGTGCGACGTGGGCTGGGCCGCGACCAACGGGTCTATCAATCCGTACAGCACGGCCTGATTGGCAACGCGGTTCGGGTTGTCAATGAAGCGCGCATCGCTGACCCACTCGGGGTGGCCCAACACGCTGCACAAACCCTTGAACAGCGCGTCGCTGCCTGCGGCGATCACCACCTCGCCATCCTGCGTGCCATAGGCTTTGTAGGGTGCGATACCCGGCGCACCCGAGCCCTGTTTTTCCACTTCCTTGCCGCTGGCCATCACCTGCGCCGCCAACAGCGATGCCCAGGTAGTGGCCGTCTCGAACAGCGACACATCTGTCGGCGCCGATCCAAATCTGAGCCACCGTGCCGACTGAATATTGAGCCAGGGGTGGAAGCCGACGTTTCAAGGGTCGGCTGTGGATAAGTGTAGGTGCTATCCTGGTTTGCTGATCTCCTTGCTGATGTGTTGAAGGCGCTGGGCAAGCCGCGAAGGGCGTAGCCCGTAGCGGCTTGCCCTGCGCGGTGCCTGCTCAGAATGGGTCGGGCTCAGCCTGCGTTGAGGCACTCTTTCGGTCCTGTTCCCGGGCCTTGATCCGCTTCTTCGCAGCGGCCGTGCTGCGGCTGAACCGGATCGACTCGTTGCCCGTCTCCACGATGTGGCAGTGGTGCGTGAGACGGTCCAGCAGCGCGGTGGTCATCTTCGCGTCGCCGAACACGCTGGACCATTCGGCGAAGTCCAGGTTGGTCGTGATCATCACGCTGGTGTGTTCGTACAGCTTGCTCAGCAGGTGGAACAGCAGCGCCCCGCCGGCCTGGCTGAACGGCAGATAACCCAGCTCGTCCAGGATGATCAGGTCCATGCGCAGCAAGCTGGTGGCGATGCGACCGGCCTTGCCCTGCGCCTTCTCCTGCTCCAGTGCGTTAACCAGATCGACCGTGGAGTAGAACCGCACCCGCTTGCCATGGCGGGTGATGCCCGAGACGCCGATGGCAGTGGCCAGATGGGTCTTGCCCGTGCCCGGGCCGCCCACCAGCACCACGTTGTGCGCCTCGTCGGTAAAGGCAGTGCCGGCCAGCGTGGTGACGAGCTTTCGGTCCACCGGCGAGACCGAGAAGTCAAAGCCCGCCATGTCCCGGTGCACCGGGAACTTCGCCGCGTGCATCTGGTGGCTGATCGAGCGCATCGCCCGGTCCGTGCCCTCGGCCTGCAGCAGGTGCTCGATCAGCCAGCGCGAGGTCTCGATGCCCAGGCCGCCGCCATCGCCACCGCCTTGCTCGACCAGATCAGCCCAGGCACCGGCCATGCCGTGCAGGCGCAGCGCCTTGAGTTCGACCAGCACATCAGTCTTCATGGCGGGCTCCTTCGGTGGTGGCGCCCACGGCACTGTCCGCGGTGTCGGCCCGAAGGCTGTCGTAGCGGGCCGTGTTTGCCAGCGGTGGCGTTGTCACCTTCAGCCGTGTGGCCGCCGTGGGAGGTGCCGGCTGCGCGTTGAGCCGGCTCAGCACGTTGACCACATGCTCCACGCTCACCTTGCCTGGCGCACCGCTCTCCAGCGCCAGCTCGATGGCCACCAGCACCGCGTCCAGACCGGCGCCAAGCACAATCGCCAGCACTTGCGCCATCACCCGGTCGCCTCCCGGGTTACGCAATAGCCCGCGGCGCAGCCGCTGCAGTGGCTCGGGCATGTCCGCAAAGGGCGCTCCGTTTCTCAGCGCCCCGGGCTTTCTCTGCAGCAGCGGGATGTAGTGCTGCCAGTCGTACCGGGTCTCGCCCGCGTTGCTCAGACGTTCGTGGCGGGCGATGACCTCATCATCGGCCACGATGACCACGCGGCCCGGGTACAGCCGCGTGCTCACCATCTGGCCCACGCGTTCGCACGGCACCGAATACCGGTTGCGCGCCACAGACACCAGGCAGGTGCTGGAAACCCGCGCGGGTTTCTCGACGTAGCCGTCGAAGGGCAGCGGCATGGGCATGAGGTGCGCCCGCTCGTGTTCGAGCATCTCCGACACGCTGAACTGCTTGTGCTCGGGGTGGCGTACCTCGTCCCACAACGCGCGGCAGCGCTGGCCCAGCCAGGCGTTGAGTTCGGTGAAGCTGCCGAACTTGATCTGCGCCGCGTCGATCCAGATGCGTCGGCGGCTGTCCTGCACGTTCTTCTCCACCACCCCTTTCTCCCAGCCGCTGGCCACGTTGCAGAAGTCCGGGTCATAGAGGTAGTGCGCGCACATGGTGGCAAAGCGCTCGTTGACGATGCGTCCCTTGCCCTTCTTGACCTTGTCTACAGCGGTCTTCATGTTGTCGTAGATGCCCCGGCGTGCCACGCCGCCCAGCGCGGCGAACGATCGGGTGTGGGCATCGAACAGCATCTCGTGACCCTGGCTGGGGTACGCCACCAGCCAGAAGGCCCGCGAAGCACACAGCTTCATATGCGAGACCTGCACCCGGTAGTAGATGCCGCCGATCACCATGCCTTCCTCGCTCCAGTCGAACTGGAAAGCCTCTCCCAGCTCGAAGGCCAGCGGCACGAAGGCATTGACGGCCGCCCCCTGACCCTCGCTCTGGCGCCACGCCCGGATGAAGTCGGTCACCCGCGTGTAACCCCCTTCGTAGCCCGCTTGCCTGATCTCGGCGTACAGCGCCTTGGCCGTGCGCCGCTCGTGTTTGGGCCGCCGTGCATCGGCCTTCAAGGCCAGCATGAGCGCGTCATGAAACGCCGTCAGTTTGTTGGGCTGTTCGCTGCGGCGGTACCTCGGTGGGCCGTCCACCTCGCCGTGCAGCCACTTCGCCACCGTGTTGCGCGATAGCCCTGTCATGCGCGATATCTCGCGCTCCGATTTGTTCTTGCGGGCATACAAATGCCGGATCCTGCCAATCATGTCCATGGTGATCACTCCTTGTCCTCTGCTGCACAAAAAAGCAGCAGATTAAGTTGTTCACCTGGCTCAGTTTTGGGTCGGCACTACCCTCAAAAGTGGCTCAGTTTTCGGTCGGCGCCAACAATTAGGTGGTCAGGCTCACCGAAGTTAGAGAAGTGTCATGTGACCTACTCCAATCAGATATGCGATTACCCTAGGGACGTTCCCACGCTACTACTCAGACTGCCTTTGCATCTCGCTGCGTCCACCCGTAAAACTCTGCGCAGGCCGCCGCAACGTCACATCAAACGGATTGATCTTTGGCCCAATGGCAGCCGCTTCACGCTTGAGCAGTTCCACCACTGTGGGCATCCGGTCATCGTTCAGACGCGCGGAGATGGTGCCCACACTGAGCGCGGCTACAGCGCGCCCCTCGCGGTCGCAGATGGGTACGGCCACACCCGCCATACCTTCAAGCAAGCCGGTACTGCGGCCCGCGCAGCCCAGTTGGCGTACGCGCTCGATCTCGGTGCGCAAATAGACCTCGTCAAACAAGCCGTATTCACGCACGCGCGAGAGGTTGAAGCGGATAACCTCCTCGCGCTCGGCCTCAGGCAAAAACGCGAGGATGGCCAGTGCGCCCTGCCCCACTCCCAAGGCTACGCGTCCGCCGATGTCACCGGTGAACGAACGGATAGGAAACGGGCCCTCGCTACGGTCCAAGCAAACGGCGTAAAACCCACTGCGTACCAGCAAAAAAATGCTGTCGCCTAAGCTGGCGCACAGGCGTAGCAGCGCGAGGCGGCACAAGCTACGCAGGTCACCGGGGTTTCCTGCTTTGGCGGCCGGGACGAAGAAGTCCATGGTCAGGCGGTAGAGCTTGCTGCGCTCGTCCTGCTCCACCATGCCCTCTCCCACCAGCGATTGCAACAAACGGTGCGTGGTGGCCGAAACAAAGGCCCGAAGGCCTTCATTCCTTAGTTGGTCTAAACCCACAAATACAAAGCGGCTTATGCAGCCGAGGTTGGAACAATGACCCGAGAGTCCTAATTCCCTGATTGGTCGAAACCTCTCAGTACAAGAAACGGCTTATGCAGCCGAGGTTGGAACAATGACCCGAGAGTCCTAATTCCCCGATTGGTCGAAACCTATCAGTACAAGAAACGGCTTATGCAGCCGAGGTTGGAACAATGACCCGAGAGTCCTAATTCCCTGATTGATCGAAACCTCTCAGTACAAGAAACGACTTATGCAGCCGAGGTTGGAACAATGACCCGAGAGTCCTAATTCCCTGATTGGTCGAAACCTCTCAGTACAAGAAACGGCTTATGCAGCCGAGGTTGGAACAATGACCCGAGAGTCCTAATTCCCTGATTGGTCGAAACCTCTCAGTACAAGAAACGGCTTATGCAGCCGAGGTTGGAACAATGACCCGAGAGTCCTAATTCCCTGATTGGCCGAAACCTCTCAGTATAAGAAACGGCTTATGCAGCCGCGCTCAGAAAAATCATGAAACTTGAACAACTTCCAAGCACTTCGATTTCTGTCCGATGAAATGCAGTTTATCCGAACCAGCTGCAAAGGTCGAATACAGAATAGTCATAAAAGCCTAGAGAATGTGTCGAGCCAAGATATTTGTAAAGTGCAACTAACAGGCTGCTGAAATACTCCCCTGCGGCCGAGCCAGCTCAGTGTCTGCAAACGCATTTTGCGCAGCAGCTTTCCGCATCCTGAAAGTCAGCCCGTAAAACACGCGTGTTTTCAGCCGCAAAGCACGGTTTGCTGCTCCTTTTTCCCTCGCATCTGCCCCCTGCAGACGGATTTGCTCCAGGCTGCGCAGTCGCGTGAGGTTGTAGCCTGCCATCGTCAGCACAAACATCTGATCGACTTTCTTGATCCCACGCACCAGCACCTGGCGCATGTGCCCCACCGTCTTGGCCCAGCCAAAGCCTTGTTCAATCAGCATTCTCTTTTGCTGAGAGATGGCGTAGCCTTCGCTGTCTGCAATCGCGTCAGGAACCGCAGATTGGCGCCCTGACTTGTTTTGCGCCACGTGGGGCAGCACGTTCATCTCCTGCAGGGCCTGGATGAACTCCTTGGTGTCGTAGCCTTTGTCTGCCCCCAGGGTGATCGTGACGGGCTCATCTCTAGGGACTGGATGACAGCCATGCAGCGGTTGCGGTCATTCACCGTTCCTCATCGAACGCGCACTGTCGGCCAGAAGCAGCCCACTCAAAACCCCGCATACATTCCTCTGGAAACAGCTATATACCTTTGAGACTATCTCGATCTTGGACTGGCAAAACGTCAATCTCGCTCATGAAGTCCGTACTGGCATGGCTCCCCATTGACATCAGGATTGACATGACTTTGGTAAATCCAGCAGGGCTTCGGGTCGCGTCCTCAGGGCAAGCTCCATCAAGCTGAGAGTTCGGTTCGGACAGCCAAGCTCGCACCTTTTCCCAGGATTGGAACGCTGCGAAGGCTGCGTGATCCAGTGCTATCAATCTCTCATAGTTCGGACTTCCGAACTCACGCCCTACAGGCGCCGCATCAAGCCAAGCGCCGTCCTCACTCGAATCACAGGGCGTTGAATTCCTCCGATGTTTCTGCGCTGGATTCTTTGACATATTGCCATGCTAATAGCGGCGACGTTCTTTGTACAACGCCAGTAGCTGATCCATGATGAACGACCATCTAGCGATGAGCGGCTGCCTTCAGCCTCAGGTGGTGGACACAGACCGCACACCCTTGACTTCCCGTAGGCTGGGCATGCCCCGGTGGCGCTGCAGTGGTAGCTCAGAACCATGCCCAGATGCGGCGCAGCAATGCGGGAGCCGGTCGGGCAGGACGGAATACGTAACGGCATGGTTTGTACATGGCTTTCTCGGTGTCATTTTTTACAATACTGTACAAAACATCAGTATCATGTGCAAGAGCGCCGCGGGACCTCTCAAACATCTCGCCCAAGGCGTCAGAATTGGCGCTAGCGTCCTCCGCTCTATGGCTTCTTATGTGCTTCTCGCGGCACCGCGATGGGAAGGTGCCGCACCCTCTGAAATTTCCCCAGGGAAATCGCGTCAAATCTCCGACCCGAAGGGCTTCAGGTTCGGATTCGTTTCCGCAAGCATGTCGGCGCCGATCCAAATCTGAGCCACCGTGCCGACTGAATATTGAGCCAGGGGTGGAAGCCGACGTTTCAAGGGTCGGCTGTGGATAAGTGTAGGTGCTATCCTGGTTTGCTGATCTCCTTGCTGATGTGTTGAAGGCGCTGGGCAAGCCGCGAAGGGCGTAGCCCGTAGCGGCTTGCCCTGCGCGGTGCCTGCTCAGAATGGGTCGGGCTCAGCCTGCGTTGAGGCACTCTTTCGGTCCTGTTCCCGGGCCTTGATCCGCTTCTTCGCAGCGGCCGTGCTGCGGCTGAACCGGATCGACTCGTTGCCCGTCTCCACGATGTGGCAGTGGTGCGTGAGACGGTCCAGCAGCGCGGTGGTCATCTTCGCGTCGCCGAACACGCTGGACCATTCGGCGAAGTCCAGGTTGGTCGTGATCATCACGCTGGTGTGTTCGTACAGCTTGCTCAGCAGGTGGAACAGCAGCGCCCCGCCGGCCTGGCTGAACGGCAGATAACCCAGCTCGTCCAGGATGATCAGGTCCATGCGCAGCAAGCTGGTGGCGATGCGACCGGCCTTGCCCTGCGCCTTCTCCTGCTCCAGTGCGTTAACCAGATCGACCGTGGAGTAGAACCGCACCCGCTTGCCATGGCGGGTGATGCCCGAGACGCCGATGGCAGTGGCCAGATGGGTCTTGCCCGTGCCCGGGCCGCCCACCAGCACCACGTTGTGCGCCTCGTCGGTAAAGGCAGTGCCGGCCAGCGTGGTGACGAGCTTTCGGTCCACCGGCGAGACCGAGAAGTCAAAGCCCGCCATGTCCCGGTGCACCGGGAACTTCGCCGCGTGCATCTGGTGGCTGATCGAGCGCATCGCCCGGTCCGTGCCCTCGGCCTGCAGCAGGTGCTCGATCAGCCAGCGCGAGGTCTCGATGCCCAGGCCGCCGCCATCGCCACCGCCTTGCTCGACCAGATCAGCCCAGGCACCGGCCATGCCGTGCAGGCGCAGCGCCTTGAGTTCGACCAGCACATCAGTCTTCATGGCGGGCTCCTTCGGTGGTGGCGCCCACGGCACTGTCCGCGGTGTCGGCCCGAAGGCTGTCGTAGCGGGCCGTGTTTGCCAGCGGTGGCGTTGTCACCTTCAGCCGTGTGGCCGCCGTGGGAGGTGCCGGCTGCGCGTTGAGCCGGCTCAGCACGTTGACCACATGCTCCACGCTCACCTTGCCTGGCGCACCGCTCTCCAGCGCCAGCTCGATGGCCACCAGCACCGCGTCCAGACCGGCGCCAAGCACAATCGCCAGCACTTGCGCCATCACCCGGTCGCCTCCCGGGTTACGCAATAGCCCGCGGCGCAGCCGCTGCAGTGGCTCGGGCATGTCCGCAAAGGGCGCTCCGTTTCTCAGCGCCCCGGGCTTTCTCTGCAGCAGCGGGATGTAGTGCTGCCAGTCGTACCGGGTCTCGCCCGCGTTGCTCAGACGTTCGTGGCGGGCGATGACCTCATCATCGGCCACGATGACCACGCGGCCCGGGTACAGCCGCGTGCTCACCATCTGGCCCACGCGTTCGCACGGCACCGAATACCGGTTGCGCGCCACAGACACCAGGCAGGTGCTGGAAACCCGCGCGGGTTTCTCGACGTAGCCGTCGAAGGGCAGCGGCATGGGCATGAGGTGCGCCCGCTCGTGTTCGAGCATCTCCGACACGCTGAACTGCTTGTGCTCGGGGTGGCGTACCTCGTCCCACAACGCGCGGCAGCGCTGGCCCAGCCAGGCGTTGAGTTCGGTGAAGCTGCCGAACTTGATCTGCGCCGCGTCGATCCAGATGCGTCGGCGGCTGTCCTGCACGTTCTTCTCCACCACCCCTTTCTCCCAGCCGCTGGCCACGTTGCAGAAGTCCGGGTCATAGAGGTAGTGCGCGCACATGGTGGCAAAGCGCTCGTTGACGATGCGTCCCTTGCCCTTCTTGACCTTGTCTACAGCGGTCTTCATGTTGTCGTAGATGCCCCGGCGTGCCACGCCGCCCAGCGCGGCGAACGATCGGGTGTGGGCATCGAACAGCATCTCGTGACCCTGGCTGGGGTACGCCACCAGCCAGAAGGCCCGCGAAGCACACAGCTTCATATGCGAGACCTGCACCCGGTAGTAGATGCCGCCGATCACCATGCCTTCCTCGCTCCAGTCGAACTGGAAAGCCTCTCCCAGCTCGAAGGCCAGCGGCACGAAGGCATTGACGGCCGCCCCCTGACCCTCGCTCTGGCGCCACGCCCGGATGAAGTCGGTCACCCGCGTGTAACCCCCTTCGTAGCCCGCTTGCCTGATCTCGGCGTACAGCGCCTTGGCCGTGCGCCGCTCGTGTTTGGGCCGCCGTGCATCGGCCTTCAAGGCCAGCATGAGCGCGTCATGAAACGCCGTCAGTTTGTTGGGCTGTTCGCTGCGGCGGTACCTCGGTGGGCCGTCCACCTCGCCGTGCAGCCACTTCGCCACCGTGTTGCGCGATAGCCCTGTCATGCGCGATATCTCGCGCTCCGATTTGTTCTTGCGGGCATACAAATGCCGGATCCTGCCAATCATGTCCATGGTGATCACTCCTTGTCCTCTGCTGCACAAAAAAGCAGCAGATTAAGTTGTTCACCTGGCTCAGTTTTGGGTCGGCACTACCCTCAAAAGTGGCTCAGTTTTCGGTCGGCGCCAACAAAGGTGATCCCATTCTTCGCCTTCCCGCCCGAGGTGCGACGCGTGATCTACACGACCAATGCGATTGAAAGCGTGAATGCGCGGCTGCGCAAGATCATCAAGACCAGAGGACACTTCCCCAGCGACGATGCGGCCACCAAGCTGATCTGGCTGGCCCTGCGCAACATCACCGAGGACTGGGGGCGAGCAGCCAACCATTGGAAATCAGCGATGAACCAGTTTGCAATCCTCTACGAAGAACGATTCATGAAACCGAGCACGTAAGATATCCAACCAGCTTCACGAAATCGGTGAAGGTTCAATGAGCCTCACACACGGAAATTCGGACACGCCCGTCGACGGCCAAACCGCGTGAACGCATATCCTGCGCGAAAGCCGTCATATCCTGTGGCGACACCTCGGCAGGAGTCATGCATGGGGGCGATACAACTCTACCGGCCATGAAGCGATGTAGGTCGCGCCAAGGCGTTTGCGCCGCAATCGCTGTCGACCGCGGGCGATCTAAGACAAAGTCGCGCCAGCATGCAAATACCTCATCCCATGACGGCGGCCTCTTTCCGCCCCCCGTCATCAATGTGGAAATAGGAGCTGAAACAGACGTGCCAACTGGTTGAACCGCAGGCGCCTGGGAAGGTGCCTTGCAGACCACAGAATGGGAGTCTGCCCCCTCCGACGAACCATCATGGGCATCTGTCTCCACCACCTCTGGCGCGGGAGACGTGAACCCTTGACTGCTGCAATTCAGATCACCGCAGTCCGATACACAAACGTTTCCATGTGCTTTCAAGAATTCTTGTAAAGCTGCAAGCACGGACCGAACAGGTTCCGGTCCTATGAGTTTTGAAAGCTCGACCTGCAGGGCCTCAATGGCTCGCATGGCCGCCTCGGACACAGGGAGCGTCGAGCCAACTTCGTTCAGCGTCCCCGCAGGGGCCTGGTTGTCCCCAGCTCGCAAGGTTGGCTGGGTCCAAGGCTTGGCGTTCCCGAAAAGTTCAGCCTCGTCGGTTATACATATCTGTCGGGCAGCCAAAGCGGTCTGGCGGGAGCCTAAGCGCTGCCGAGCGTTATCAAATTCGGCATCCATGCGCATCAGCGTAGCCCTGGCACGGACCTTGGCTTCCCGTAGGTCGGATGTGCCAAGGCTCAGAGTGATGTGAGTGCGTTGGGATGGGTACGCGGCGCGCAGGTCGGCAGGTATGCGACGACGCAGGTACTTCGTGCAGCGCTTGCCGCGCTCGTAGATGAATTCGTCGACTGCATTCATGGTAGTTGTTACACCGTGCTGTGTGACAGCTTGTGTGACAACTTTTCCGTCGCCCCAAACAAAAAGTGCCTGATTCCTAAGGAAATCAGGCACTTATAGGCGGAAAGTAATTAGATGGGGTGGCTGATGGGGCTCGAACCCACGACAACAGGAATCACAATCCTGGACTCTACCAACTGAGCTACAGCCACCGTAGATATAAATTATAGCCCGAGAAAACCGGGCTTCACGCCAATATTTGTCAAATTTCCGATCAGCCCTGTGTGGGCTTGGGGCGTGGCGCCTTGATCTGCACCTTGAAGCGATCTTTCAGAAACTCATAGTAGGCCAGCCCCTCGGCATTGCTCAACCACTGCAGGTATTGCTGACGCTCCTGGCGTGCGGTTTGTTCGTTGGGTGTCGCGCGCGGAACCAGTCGATTGACCTTGGCTACCGCATATCCCTGCGCTCCGAGGTCCACACCGACCCAGGCTGGCAAGGTGCCCGCACTGGCACCCAGAACCGCATCCACCACAAGCCGTGGCTGATTTTGGGGTTGGTCACGCGAGACAACGATGGCTGGCTGCAGACCGGCAGCCTTGTCCGGCGCAGCCTTCCATGCGGCCAGCTTGGCCTCGCCTTCCTTGCGGGCCAGTTCGGCCGACTTCTCGGCGACGTAAAGACTCCGTACGCGCGAACGCACCTCGTCCAGCGGCAGGGTGCGTGCAGCGGTGTAGGTGGTCACGCGGGCGGCCGCCATCTGGCTGGGGCCGATCTCGACAGCTTCGGTGTTGCGCTTGTTCTCGATGGAGTCCGACGAAAACAACGCCTCCAGCAATTTGCCATTGGCCAGCGGGCCCGTCGCGCCAGGCGCCGGCGTACGGGTGACACCCGATGCGGTCAGCACTTTGAGCTTGAGCTTCTCAGCCACGGGCTTGAGACTGTCGGATTGCTCGTAAACGCCATTGGCAAACGATTCGGCCACCTCGGCAAACTTGCGCTGCGCTTGCTGCTGCTTGAGTTCGGCTTCCATGGACGGGCGCAGTTCTTCAAAGCTCGGCTGAGGCGGTGTCTTGATATCCGTCAACAAGATGATGTGGTATCCGAAATCGGTTTCCACCACATCGCTGATATCCCCTTTTTTCATCGCAAAAGCCGCTTCCTCGAACGGCTTGACCATGGCACCCAGTCCAAAGAAATTCAGATCGCCACCGGCGCCGGCAGACCCTGAATCCTCGGACGACTTCCTGGCAACCTCCGCAAAAGTGGCGGGGGCCTTGCGCACCTGCTCCAGCAATTGCGTTGCACGGGCCTTGGCTTTCTCGCGGTCGGCGGCCGGCGCATCCTTGGGCGCATTGATCAGGATATGACTGGCGCGGCGTTCTTCCTTGCCGGCAAGGCGGGCCACGTTTTCCTTGTAATAGGTACGCAGGTCGTCTTCGTTCAAGGTAATGCCAGCACGCACGCTGTCAAGATCCAGCACTACAAATTCCACGGCAGCCTGTTCGGCCTGCTGGAAATCGGACGTATGGGACTTGTAATAGCCCTCCAGGTCTGCGTCGGCTGGCGTCACCTTGCCGGAAAAATCCGCCGGGTTGAAGCGTGCAATCTGCACTTCACGGCGTTGGTACAAGGCATCCAGCGACAACTTGACCTGCGCATCGGTGCTGAAGGCGGAGCCCATGACACCACCCACGACCTGGTTCACGGAAATGTCCCGGCGCACGTTGGCCTCAAAGCCTTCCGGCGTCAACCCCTGGGCGCCGACCAGGGCACGGTATGCCTCGGCATCCAGCGAACCATCGGGACGCTTGAGGGCGGCAATGGCAGGAATCTCTTGCAGGCTGCGGGCCAGGCGGCTGTCACTGGTGACGAGATGCATCTTCTGCGCCGCTGCCTGAAACACCCGGTCACGCACCATACGCTCCAGCGTTGCGTACCGCGCCTCGGGAGAGTCGAGCAGTTTGGCATCCAGCGTGGGTGACTGGGCGCGGATTCTGTCTGTCTCCATCCGGTGGGCGTTGTCCCAGTCGGTCTGCTTGATGTCGTGACCATCAACGCGCGCAACGACCGCGCTCTTTTCGGAGAAGTAGTTGCTGTCGATGCCCACCAGCACAAACGATGGAATGATCAGCAAGAACAACAAGAGCATCACGATCTTGGAGTGCTTGCGGATGGATTCAAACATGGTCGATCTTTCAGTGACAAAAAAACAAAAGGCGAACTTTCGTTCGCCTTTGTTCGGTGGTGGTGGGTCCTGACGGTCTCGAACCGCCGACCTACTCCGTGTAAAGGAGCCGCTCTACCAACTGAGCTAAGGACCCCAACCTAACTGGCCATCAATTCAAGGCGTCTTTCAAAGCCTTGCCTGGACGAAACTTTGGAACTTTAGCAGCTTTGATTTTAATCGCAGCGCCGGTACGGGGATTGCGGCCGGTGCGGGCAGCACGCTTGCCAACTGCGAAGGTGCCAAAACCGACGAGCGAAACAGTGCCGCCCTTCTTCAGGGTCTTCTTGACGGCCTCAATCGTGGATTCCAGGGCGCGCGCTGCAGCGGCCTTGGAGATATCGGCGTTGGTAGCGATGTGCTCAATCAGTTCGGTTTTGTTCACAAGAAGCCTCTCGGAAAAGAGTTGATGGAAATTCTCGCGGATATCTGGTCTTCACACGTCCGAAAGCACAACCCTTCGGGCTGGCAGGCATCAGACGGGGGAATGACTGGCGTACGCAGCAGGCGCTGCTGCATCAGATTAAAGCCATCGAGTTTCCGGGTGTCAATACAACACGCTGGTTTGACGCAGCGTTGATTTGAATTCTAGTCGCATTTCACGGCGCGACGGGGCTTGCAAGGCGTTTTTGTCTCAAAGCTGCCGCATGGGCAACATTCCTGATTGACACTGCGCGGGTGTTGCTGGCTACAGCGCCGAGGCGATGGCGCGCCCCACGTCCTGTGTATGGGCTTTTCCACCCAGATCCGGCGTGCGCGGGCCTCCGCCCTGGGGATCGAGCACGGCCTCGATGGCAGCCAGCACGGCATCGTGCGCGGCGCGGTAACCGAGGAAGTCGAGCATCATCGCGCCGCACCAGATCTGGCCGATGGGGTTGGCGATGCCCTGCCCCGCAATGTCAGGTGCCGAGCCGTGCACAGGCTCGAACAGCGAGGGCATGGTGCGTGTAGGGTTCAGGTTGGCGCTGGGCGCGATGCCAATGGTGCCGGTGCAGGCTGGACCCAGATCACTCAGGATGTCGCCAAACAGATTGCTGGCCACCACCACGTCAAAGAAGTCAGGGCGCTGCACGAAATGCGCGGTAAGGATGTCGATATGGAACTTGTCCACCTTCACATCCGGATACGCCTTGGCCATCTCGGCCACGCGCTCGTCCCAGTAGGGCATGGTGATGGCGATGCCGTTGGATTTGGTGGCGCTCGTCAGGTGCTTCTTGGGGCGCAACTGCGCGAGCTCAAAGGCGAACTTCAGCACGCGGTCCACGCCATGGCGCGACATCACCGTCTCCTGCATCACGATTTCGCGCGGCGTGCCTTCGTACATGCGCCCGCCGATGCTGGAATATTCGCCTTCGGTGTTCTCGCGCACGATGAACATGTCGATCTCGCCCGGCAGGCGGGGCGAGCCATCCCGCCGCACCACGGGGGCGATCACGCCGGGCATGAGGCGCGCGGGGCGCAGGTTGATGTACTGGTCGAACTCGCGGCGAAACAGCAGCAGCGAGCCCCACAGCGAGACATGGTCGGCAATCTTCTCGGGCCAGCCCACCGCGCCGAAATAAATCGCCTCGTGGCCGCCGATCTGGTCCTTCCAGTTATCGGGCAGCATCTTGCCGTGCTTCTCGTAATAGTCCCAGCTCGAAAAATCGAATTGGTCGAATTGCAGGTCAATGCCGAACTTGCGGGCCGCGGCGTCCATCACACGCAGGCCTTCGGGCATGACCTCTTTCCCAATGCCGTCACCGGCCACCACCGCGATGCGATGCTTTGCCATTCATACGCTCCTGAAAATATAGCTATCAGCGCTTACCCGTCAAGCGCTAGCGGTCAAAAATACTTTGAACTTACTTCACACGCGCCCGAATCTCTGGCAGGGCTTTCTGCAGGTAATACACCATGGACCAGACCGTGAGCACAGCCGATACCCAGATGAGCCAGGTGCCCCACACCCCGGTGTCGATCACGCCAAACAGGCGCCCGTCATACAGCAGAAACGGGATGGCCGTCATCTGCACCGCGGTCTTGAGCTTGCCGATCATGTGCACGGCCACGCTCTTGCTGGCACCGATCTGCGCCATCCATTCGCGCAGGGCCGAGATCGCAATCTCGCGGCCAATGATGATGAGCGCCACAAACACATCGGCGCGCTGCAGGTGCACCAGCACCAAGAGCGATGCGCACACCAGAAACTTGTCGGCCACCGGGTCCAGAAAAGCGCCGAACGACGAGGTCTGGTTGAGCTTGCGCGCCAGAAAGCCATCGAGCCAGTCGGTGGCGGCAAACACCACGAACATCACGGTGGCGATGAGATTGCGCGTGGCCGGGTCAAGCGGCGCGTAGAACACCCCCACGATCAAAGGTATCGCGACGATGCGCGTCCAGGTCATGATGGTGGGAATGGTGAAAAACATGGGCGTGATTGTGTCACGCTGGCCCGACGGATATCAGCGCAGCGCGCGATAGATTTCCTCGGCCAGCTCGCGTGAAATGCCGTCCACGGTCACCAGGTCTTGCACACTGGCCGCCGCCACGCCGCGCACACCGCCAAAACGCTGCAGCAGCCGGGCACGCTTCTTGGGGCCCACACCGGCAATTTCCTCCAGCTGCCCGCCGCCCACGCGCACCTTGGCGCGCGCTGCGCGCATGCCGGTAATGGCAAAACGGTGGGCCTCGTCGCGGATCTGCGCCACCAGCATGAGTGCGGCCGAATCCTTGCCCAGGTAAACCTTTTCTCGCCCGTCCGCAAACACCAGCTCTTCCAGGCCCACCTTGCGGCCCTCGCCTTTTTCCACGCCCACGATGCGCGTCAGGTCCAACCCGAGCGCCGTGAACACCTCGCGTGCTACGCCCACCTGGCCCTTGCCGCCGTCGATCAGCACCAGGTCGGGCAGGCGCGCCGCGCCCTTGGGCCTGGCAGCCTTTTCGTCCTCCGGCCCGGGGTTGGCGGCATAGTCGATGCCCCCGGCCTCGCGCGCGGCCTCGGCCACCTTGCTGTAGCGGCGCGTGAGCACTTGGCGCATGGCGGCGTAGTCGTCACCGCCCGTGATGCCCTCGATTTTGTAGCGGCGGTATTCGCTGCTCTGCATCTTGTGATGATGGAACACCACGCACGAGGCCTGCGTGGATTCGCCCGCCGTGTGCGAGATATCAAAACACTCGATGGTGAGCCGATCCAGGTCTTCGGGCGGCAAATCCAGCGCCTCGGCCAGCGCCCGGGTGCGCGCCTGCTGCGAGCCCTCTTCGGCCAGCAGGCGGGCCAACTGCAGGTCGGCGTTCTTTTGCGCCATGTCGAGCCACGCGCGGCGCTGCTCGCGCGGCTGGTGGATGGCGCTCACGCGCAGGCCGCTTTGCTCGGTCAGCGCATCCAGCAACGCCTTGTCCACCGGCACGCTGGTCACCAGCAGGGGCGGCACGGGCACGCCGATGTAGTGCTGGGCGATAAAGGCTTCCAGTACCAGCACCTCCACGGGCCGCACTGGCTGGGTGCCTGGTGGGGCCTCCTCGCCCTCCTCTTCCGCAAAAACCCCTGCCGCGTCTTCCACATGCACGGGGAAATAGGGCCTATCGCCCAGGTGCCGCCCGCCGCGCACCATGGCCAGGTTCACGCACGCGCGGCCGCCCTGCACGCGCACGGCCAGGATGTCCACGTCCTTGTCGTCGGCCGTTTCAATGGCCTGCTGGTGCAGCACGCGCGACAGGGCCTGGATCTGGTTGCGCACCTCGGCGGCCTGTTCAAACTCGAGCTTGTCCGAATGCGCCATCATGCGTGCTTCCAGAGCCTGCAGCAGTTCCTGGGTTTCGCCGCGCAGCAAGGCCTCTGCGTTCTGCACGTCGGCTGCATAGGCCTGGGGCGAAATCAGGTTTACGCAGGGCCCCGTGCAGCGCTTGATCTGATAGAGCAGGCACGGCCGCGTGCGGTTGGCAAACACCGTGTCCTCGCAGGTGCGCAACCGAAACACCTTTTGCAGCAGCTGGATGGTTTCTTTCACCGCCCATGCGCTGGGGTAGGGGCCGAAATAGCGGTGTTTTTTGTCCACCGCGCCGCGGTAATAGGCCATGCGCGGAAACAACTGGCCGGGGCATCGCCCGTGGCGTTGGCAGTGCCAGTAATTTTGAGATAGGGGTAGCTCTTGTCGTCGCGAAACAGGATGTTGAACTTGGGGTTCAGCGACTTGATGAGGTTGTTTTCCAGCAGCAGCGCCTCGGCCTCGGAGCGCACCACCGTGGTCTCCATGCGCGCGATCTTGCCGACCATGTGGCCGATGCGCGTGCCGCCATGGTTCTTCTGGAAATAGCTGGAGACGCGGCGCTTGAGGTTGAGCGCCTTGCCCACGTACAGCAGCGCGTCCTGCGCGTCGAAATAGCGGTAAACACCGGGCAGCGCGGGCAGCGCAGCCACCTGCGCCAGCAGTTCATCGGAATGCACATCAGACATAGCGCCTATTGTCGCGGCAAGCCATGGCAGCCCAGGCGGCGGCGGCGTCAGAAGTGCAGCGCCCGCCCTGTGCCCATATAGCGCGGGCGCATAGCCACATGCGGCTTTTGAGCAAGCGAATCGCTACAGTGGGTGCCACTGCTCTTATTGCACCGCCGACATCACCGCATTTCTTCTCCAAGGAGCCGCATGCCCCATACCCGAACCTCTCTGCACGCGCGCTACGGCGCAGCCGCCAAAGATCTGCCCGTTCCAGAAAACACCGTGCTGGAGCACCTGCTGTCGCACCGCTCGGTGCGCAACTTCCTGCCCGATGCACTGCCCGGGCACACGCTGCCCATGCTGGTGGCGGCTGCGCAGTCGGCGGCCAGTTTGTCCAATCTGCAGACCTGGAGCGTGGTGGCGGTGCAGTCGCAGGCCAGTCGCGACCGGCTGGCGGCGCTGGCGGGCAACCAGGCGCATATCCGCCAGGCGCCCTTGCTGCTGGTGTGGCTGGCCGACCTGTCGCGCATTGCCCGCATTGCGCAATACAAGCAGCAGCCAGCCGACGGCCTGCCCTACCTGGACACCTACCTCATGGCCGTGATCGATGCGGCCCTGGCCGCGCAGAACGCCGTGGTGGCAGCGGAGGCGCTGGGCCTGGGCACCGTGTACATCGGCGCGCTGCGCAACCAGCCCGAGGCCGTGGCCGAGGTGGTGGGCACGCCCCAGGGGGTGTTCCCGGTGTTTGGCCTGGTCGTGGGCCATCCCGACCCGGCACACCCCGCCGCCATCAAGCCCCGCCTGCCCCAGACCACGGTGCTGCACCACGAGCGCTACACCGCCCCCGACAGCCTGGATGCCGAAATTGGCGATTACGACGCGCAGCTCAGCGGCTTCCAGGCCAGCGAAGGTCTGCCCCAGGTCGGCTGGAGCAACGTGGTGCTGGAGCGCCTGCGCAATGCCGAATCCCTCAAGGGGCGCCATCGGCTGGTCGAGGCGCTGCATGGTGCCGGATTCCCGCTGCGCTGAACCCTGCGCGGGCTGAAAACCAAACAAAAAGAGCGCCACCGGGGCGCTCTCTTTGTTGACTGGCTGATGCTACCTTTTTGATACCTATCCATAGCGTTTATCAAGCGTCAGCGGTCATTTTCACCCTTATTCCGCTTCGATCTTTGACGTCTTCACCACCGAAGCCCAGTTGGCCAGGTCGGCCTTGACCTTGTCGCCCAGCTGCGCGGGGTCTGGTAGTCGGCCGTGGCGCCCTGCTCCTGCGCCTTTTGCTGGAAAGCGGCGTTCTGCACCACGGTGCGGATGTCAGCCGTGAGCCTGTCCACCACCGCCTTGGGCACGGCGGCGGGGGCAAACACGGCAAACCACGACGTGGCATCGACCTTGGGGTAGCCCGCCTCGGCGGTGGTCGGCACATCGGGCAGGCTGGGCAGGCGCTGCTTGCCGGTCACGGCCAGCACGCGCAGCTTGCCGCTGGCGATGTGGGGCATGAAGGGCGGTGCCGTGCCAAAGGTCAGGTCCACCTGGCCGCCCAGCAGGTCCTGCAGCGCGGGGCCGGTGCCCTTGTAGGGCACGTGCACCATCTTGATGGCACCCTGCTGTTCCAGCATGGCACCGGTCACGTGCTGCAGCGAACCGTTGCCCGACGAAGCGTAGTTGAGCTTGCCCGGGTTGGCCTTGGCGTAGGCGATGAGATCGGGCAGCGATTTCACCGGCAGGTCGTTGCGCACCACAATGATCTGCGGCGCCGATATCACATTGGCCACCGGCTGAAAGTCGCTCTGCGCCCACTGCGCCACCTTGGTAAGGTGGGGCGAGATCACGTGGTAGCCCGAGTACTGCATGAGCAGCGTGTAGCCATCGGCCTCGGCGCGCTTGACGATGCTGGCCGCAATGTTGCCGTTGCCGCCGCCTTTGTTGTCCACCACCACCGACTGGCCCAGCACCGGCGCCAGCGCCTGGGCCAGCATGCGGGCCGAGAGGTCGGTGGTGCCGCCTGCTGCGGTGGGTACCACCATGGTCACGGTCTTGCTGGGGTAGGCACCTTGCGCCCCAGCGTTGCCGATGGTGCCCAGGGCCAGGGCCGCAAGGGCCAGGGTGGTGAATTGTTTGCGATGCATGTTCATGCGGTGTCTCCGTTATCTCTGTTGTTGAATGTCGTTGCAGCGGGCGGTTGGCCGGGGAAAACCCCGGCTACCCGGTCAATCCACAGTGGCGCCGGTGTCCTTGACCACGCGGCTCCACTTGGGCAGGTCGGCCTGCACCAATGCGCCCAGTTGGGCTGCGGTGCCCTTGAAGGGTTCGCAGCCCACGGCGGCCAGCTTCTCGACCACATCCTTGTGCTCCAGCGCGCGAGCCACCTCGGCCTGCAGTTGCGCCACGATCGGCGCTGGCGTGCCGGCCGGGGCAAACAGCGCATACCAGGGCGCCTGGCCAAAACCCTTGATGGTTTCGCCAATCGTCGGCGCATCGGGCAAGGCGGCCACGCGCTTTTCGTTGACCACGCCCAGCACCTTGAGCTTGCCCGCCTTGATGAAGGCAATGGCCGAGGGCAGGCTTTGCACCGACAGCGGCACCTGCCCGCCCACCACGTCGGTGGCCGCGGCCGCCGAGCCCTTGTAGGGAATGTGCTGCAGCTGGATGCCTGCAGCCTTTTGCAGCATCTCGCCGATCAGGTGGTTCAGCGTGCCGTTGCCCGCCGAGGCAATCGAATACTTGCCAGGGCTGGCCTTGGCCAGCGTGACCAGCTCAGCCACGGTGTTGGCGGGGAATAACGGATGCGCCACCAGCACATAGCCCGCCGTTGCAACGGGTGCCACGGGCGTGAAATCTTTCACCGGGTGAAAGCCCGGGTTCTTGTAGAGCGCCGGGCCAATCACATGCGCGCTGTCGGCCGTGAGCAGCAGCGTGTAGCCATCGTTGCGCGCACGGGCCGAGGTGCCCGTGGCCAGCGTGCCGCCAGCGCCGGGGCGGTTCTCCACGATCACGCTCTGGCCCAGCTGCTCGCCGAGCTTTTGCGCCAGCACGCGGGCAATGGCATCGTTGGCGCCGCCCGCGGCCTGCGGCACCACCACGGTGATGGGCTTGGACGGGAACTTGTCCTGCGCGCCCGCCGTAAAGGCGGCAGAACACAGCAC
The DNA here is from genome assembly GCF_002157145.1 of Acidovorax carolinensis. Classification (NCBI taxonomy): domain Bacteria; kingdom Pseudomonadati; phylum Pseudomonadota; class Betaproteobacteria; order Burkholderiales; family Comamonadaceae; genus Acidovorax; species Acidovorax carolinensis. Next base: position 1,673,431 of record NZ_CP021361.1, on the reverse strand, counting down.
GGCAGCAGTGAAGACGCGGCGGGAAATCGGGTGAAAGGGCATTGCTTTTGTCTCCGGGTTTTTGTGGATGAAATGGGCAGCAACCGCGAATATGCGAGCAAAGGTCAGCGCGCCAGCGCCCGCGCACGAATCGCCTCGAAGTCCGCAGGCACCGGGTGCAGCGACAGGCGCGGCCCCGCCTTGGCGATCTGGCTGGGAATATCGTGGCCAATCAGGGCGGGCAGGCGCTGCGCGGCGGCAACCAGCTGGGCCAGGTCCACCCCCGTGTCGTAGCCCATGAGCTGCAGCGCGTGCACGATTTCCTCGCTGCACACATTGCCCGACGCGCCCGGCGCGTAGGGGCAGCCGCCCAGGCCGCCCAGCGAGGCATCAAACCGGTCGGCCCCCGCATCAATGGCCGCCAGCACATTGGCCAGCCCCATGCCGCGTGTGTTGTGAAAGTGCAGCGTAAAATCCACGCCCGGCCAGCGCGCCCGGGCTGCGGCCGTGAGCTGCGCCACTTGCGCGGGGTAGGCCATGCCCGTGGTATCGCACAGCGTGACGCCGCGCACGCCCAGGTCGGTAAAGCGCTGCACCCAGCCCAGCACGTCGGCCGGGGCCACATCGCCCTCCATGGGGCAGCCGAACACGCACGACAGCGAAATGTTCACGGCCACCTGCGCGGCCTGCGCCGTGGCCACCACCTGCGCCAGGCTGGCAAATGACTGCTCGCGTGTCATGCGCAGATTGGCGATGTTGTGCGTTTCGCTGGCCGACATGACGAGGTTGAGCTCATCCGTGCGCGCCTCGATGGCGCGCTCAGCCCCCCGCACATTGGGCACCAGGGCGCTGTAGACGGTGCCGAGGCGGCGCGTGACCTCGCGCATGACGATTTCGGCATCCCGGAGCGCCGGGATGGTCGTAGGCGAAGTGAACGAGGTCACCTCGATCTTGGACAGGCCTGCGTTCGACAGCGCATTCACCAGCGTGATCTTGTCCTCGGTGGACACAAAGGCCTGCTCCATCTGCAGGCCGTCGCGTGTGCCCACTTCCTGCATGTGAATGCGGCGCCCCGCGCCTTGCCAAACCGTGTTGGATGCAGTCATTGAATCACCCCTTTGCTGCGCAGCAGCGCAATCTGTTCACGCGACAAGCCCGCCTCGGCCAGCACGGCGTCGGTGTCATCACCGAGGTGCGGCGCGCTGCTGCGGATGGTGCCGGGCGTGGCCGATAGCTTGGGCACAATGCCGGGCACCTCCACCGTGTAGCCGTCGCGCGTGGTCTGCGAGAGCAGCATGTCGCGTGCGCGGTAGTGCGGGTCTTCGGCAATGTCCTTGGCGGTATAAACCTTGCCGGCGGGCACGCGAGCGGTGGCAAGTGCATCCAGCACCTGCTGCACCGTGCGCTGCGCGCTCCAGGCGCCGATGGCGGCGTCGAGCTCTTGCACGCGCGCCACGCGGCCGGCGTTGTCGGCCAGGTCGGGCGCGGCGCCCAGGTCGGGGCGGCCGATGGTGTCCATCAGCCGCTTGAAGATGCTGTCGCCATTGCCTGCAATCAGCACCCAGCCGTCCTGGCAGGGGTAGGCGTTGGACGGCGCAATGCCTGGCAGCGCGCTGCCTGCGGCCTCGCGCACCGCACCAAACGCGCTGTATTCGGGGATCAGGCTTTCCATCACGTTGAACACGGCCTCGTGCAGCGCCACGTCGATCACCTGGCCCTGGCCGCCGTTGACCTTGCGGTGGTACAGCGCCGTGAGCACGCCGATGGTGCCGTGCAGCGCCGCCAGCGTGTCACCAATCGACACGCCCACGCGCACCGGCACGCGGCCCGGCTCGCCCGTCAGGTGGCGCAGGCCGCCCATGGCCTCGCCAATGGCGCCAAAGCCCGGCAGGTCGCGGTAGGGGCCGGTCTGGCCGTAGCCCGAGATGCGCAGCATGACCAGGCCGGGGTTGAGTGCATGCAGCTCCTCGGGCGACAGGCCCCAGCCTTCGAGCGTGCCGGGGCGAAAGTTCTCGATCAGCACATCGGCCTCGGCAATCAGCTGGCGGGCGATATCCTGGCCCTCCTTCTGGCGCAGGTCCAGCGCCACCGAGCGCTTGTTGCGCGACTGCACCTGCCACCACACCGAAGTGCCTTCCTTGATCAGGCGCCAGTTGCGCAGCGGGTCGCCGCCCGACGCACCGGGTCGGCTCGGGTCTGCGGGGCCTCGATCTTGATCACATCGGCCCCGAACTCACCCAGTGTCTTGCCGCAAAACGGCCCGGCGATGAGTTGGCCCATTTCAACCACGCGCACACCCGCTAGCGCGGCGGGTGAAGTGGGTGGTGACGGGGCCGAAAGTGATTGCGACGATTCCATGCAGCGTTGTCTCCGCAGGCGCGTGGCCTGTGTGGGTTTGGCCCGCATCATGCCCACACCCGCCCCGGCCGTAAAACGCTGATGCGCGAAGCTGCCATCGCAAACCGGCATGGTGACAAGGTACGATCCATGCCCCATGAAACTCGACCCCGTCTCCCTGCGCCTGTTTGTTGCCGTGATGGAAGAAAACACCATCGCCGCCGCCGCCGCGCGCGAACACCTGGCGGCATCGGCCGTGAGCCGCCGCCTGGCCGACCTGGAGGCCGCGCTGCAGGTGGAACTGTTCACCCGCAGCAACCGGGGCACCGAGCCTACGGCCGCAGCATTCGCCCTGCTGAACCTGGCGCGCGGCGTGCTCAACGACCTCGATGGCATTGCCAGCCAGATGCGCGAGTACGGCACCGGCGTGCGCGGCCATGTGCGCGTGGTGGCCAACATCTCGGCCATCACGCAGTTTCTGCCCGGCGAGCTGCAAAGCTTTTTGGCGCTGCACCCGCAGGTGGATGTGCGCCTGCAGGAGCAGATCAGCACGGCCATTGCCCAGTCGGTCGCCGAAAACGCGGCCGATGTGGGCATCCTGAACGACGGCAAGTATGGCGAGCGCATCACGCTGCTGCCTTACCGCAGCGACGAACTGGTGCTGATCGTGCCCACGGGCCATGGGCTAGCCCGCCGCAAGGCGGTGCGCCTGGCCGAGGCCCTGCCCTTTGACTTTGTCGGCATGCACCCCGGCAGCGCCGTGAACAACCAGCTCATGCGTGCCGCCGCCGAGGCGGACCTGCCGCTCAAGCTGCGCATCCAGGTCACGAGCTACGACGCGCTGTGCCTCATGGTGGCCGCCGGCCTGGGCATTGGCGTAATGCCGCGCGGCAGCGCCGCGCTTTACCGCGGCACGCTGGCAATCCGGGCCATCACGCTGAACGAGCCCTGGGCGCCGCGCCGGCTGGTGCTGTGCGTGCGCGCCGAAGAATCCCTGTCCAGCGTCGCACGGCTGCTGGTGGACCACCTGCGCAACCCGCCGGGCGCGGCCGCCACCCCATGACCCAACCCATCGCCGCCCTGCAATGGGATGTTTTCTGCCGCGTGATCGACAACTTTGGCGACATCGGCGTGTGCTGGCGGCTGGCCACGCAACTGGCGGGGCAAGGCCAGCAGGTGCGCCTGTGGGTGGACGACGCCTCGGCACTGCAGTGGATGGCGCCGCAGGGCTGCCCAAGTGTGGAGGTGCGCGCCTGGGGCGCGCCCGTGCCTGCCGCGCACGAAGCACCGACCGACGTGATGGTGGAGGCCTTCGGTTGTGAGATTACTCCTGAATTCATAGCTTTTAGCGCTTGCCAGGCAAGCGCCAGAGGCCAAAAACCTGTCTGGATCAACCTGGAATACCTGTCGGCGGAAGGCTATGTGGAGCGCAACCACCGGCTGCCGTCGCCCATCCTGTCTGGCCCTGCTGCTGGCTGGACACGCTGGTTCTTCTACCCGGGCTTCACCCCCGCCACCGGCGGGCTGCTGCGCGAGCCCGGCTTGATGGAACGCCGCGAAGCGTTTGACCGCACCGCCTGGCGGGCTGCACACGCGGCAGCGTTCGGCCTGGGCGAGGTCGACCCGAGGCAACGCTGGGTGTCGCTGTTCTGCTACGAGCCCCCCGCCCTGCACGAGCTGCTGCAACATGGCCAGGCGCAGCCCACGCAGTTGCTCGTCACTCCGGGTCGCCCCACGGGTGCCGTGTTGGCGGCGTTGGCAAAGTCTGGCGATCAAAATAGGGGGCAAATCGCCCCCCAGCGCTTGTCTGACAAGCGCGAACAGCTATTCATTTCATACCTACCCCACCGCCCCCAGCCCGCGTTTGACGAAATGCTGTGGGCCTGCGACTTCAACGCCGTGCGCGGCGAGGACTCGCTGGTGCGGGCGCTGTGGGCCGGGCAGGCGCTGGTCTGGCACATCTACCCGCAGCACGACAACGCCCACCACGACAAGTTGTGGGCCTTTCTCGACTGGCTGCAGGCCCCCGCATCGCTGCGGCAGTTTCACGCCACCTGGAACGGGCTGGATACGGCGCCGCTGCAATGGCCTGACGATCACACCCTGGCGGAGTGGACCGCCTGCATTGCAGCCGCCCGCGCACGCCTTCTGACGCAGGACAATCTGGTTGCACAACTTTTGGGCTTTGTCGCCGAAAAACGGTAAAATTCGAGGCTTTGCGCAAAACGGGTGCGGCACATCGTGCAAGCCCCAAGCGCATTCCCGCCGCGGAACATGCATCGGCACGGCGCGCCTTCAGACCCTGAAGGCCACCAGCCCCTGCGTTGAGCGGCCCCAACCCAAGCAACCTGCTATGAAAATCGCTCAAGAAATCCGCGCCGGCAACGTCATCATGCACGGCAAGGACCCCATGGTCGTCCTCAAGACCGAATACGCACGCGGCGGCCGCGGCGCCGCCACCGTGCGCATGAAGCTCAAAAGCCTGATCGGCAACTTCGGCACCGAAAACGTGTTCAAGGCCGACGACAAGATCGACAACGTGATCCTGGACAAGAAGGAGTGCACCTACTCCTACTTCGCCGACCCCATGTACGTCTGCATGGACACCGAGTTCAACCAGTACGAAGTCGAAGCCGAAAACATGGGCGACGCACTGAACTACCTGGAAGACGGCATGTCGCTGGAAGTGGTGTTCTACGACGGCAAGGCCATCTCGGTCGAACTGCCTACCAGCGTCGAGCGCGAAATCACCTGGACGGAACCCGCCGTCAAGGGCGACACGTCCGGCAAGGTGCTCAAGCCTGCCAAGATCGCCACCGGCTTTGAAGTGCCCGTGCCCCTGTTCGTGTCGCAAGGCGACAAGATCGAAATCGACACCCGCACCGGCGAATACCGCAAGCGCGTGTAAATGTGTTCCGCACAACAAAAAGGCTTCCCGAGGGAAGCCTTTTTTGTGTCCTTTTTAGACTCTGGCGCCCGTGTAGAAAGCGCCGAATGCTATTAATTCAATAGCCCCATCAACCCATCAGATAGGCTGCGCCACAAGGTCGTGCCCGCGCACACCCACAATGCGGGCCTTGGTGAACTCGCCGACCTTCATGGTCTTGCTGATCTTCTCGGGCGGCAGCAGCTGCACGGTGCCGTCGATCTCGGGTGCATCGGCATAGGTGCGGCCCACGCCGCCCTTGCGGCCCAGCGCGGGCGCGTGGTCCACCAGCACCTGCATGGTGGCGCCCACACGGCGCTGCAGCTTGGCAATCGAGACCTCTTCGGCCACGGCCATGAAACGGGCGCGGCGCTCTTCGCGCACTTCCAGGGGCAACATGCCGGGCAGCTCGTTAGCGGCGGCGCCGGTCACGTCGCTATAGGCAAAACAGCCGGCCCGGTCGATCTGCGCCTCGCGCACAAAATCGAGCAGGTGCTGAAACTCTTCTTCGGTCTCGCCGGGGAAGCCGGCGATGAAGGTGCTGCGGATCACGATCTCGGGGCAGGCCTCGCGCCAGCGCTGGATGCGCTCGAGGTTGCGCTCGCCGCTGGCCGGGCGCTTCATGCGCTTGAGTACATCGGGGTGGCTGTGCTGAAATGGCACATCCAGATACGGCAATACACGGCCCGTGGCCATGATCGGAATGACTTCGTCCACGCTCGGATACGGGTAGACATAGTGCAGGCGCACCCAGGCGCCGTAGGGCTCGGCAATTTCGCCCAGCGTCTGCACCAGTTCCAGCATGCGGGTCTTGACGGGCTTGCCGTCCCAGAAGCCGGTGCGGTATTTCACGTCCACGCCATAGGCCGAGGTGTCCTGGCTGATCACCAGCAGCTCCTTCACGCCACCTTCAAACAAGGCCTTGGCTTCGCTCAGCACATCGCCAATGGGGCGCGACACCAGGTCGCCACGCATCGAGGGGATGATGCAGAAGGTGCAGCGGTGGTTGCATCCTTCGCTGATCTTGATGTAGGCATAGTGCCTGGGGGTGAGCTTGATGCCCGCGATGCCAAAGCCACCGGGCACCAGGTCCACAAACGGGTCATGCGGCTTGGGCAGGTTCAGGTGGACGGCATCCATCACCTCCTGCGTGGCGTGGGGGCCGGTCACGGCCAGCACGCTGGGGTGCATCTCGCGCACCATGTTGCCGCCACCCTCGCCCGCGCGCGCGCCCAGGCAGCCGGTGACGATGACTTTGCCGTTCTCGGCCAGCGCCTCACCAATGGTGTCCAGGCTTTCCTTGACGGCATCGTCAATAAAACCGCAGGTGTTGACGATGACCAGGTCCGCGCCCTGGAAGGTCTTGGAGGTTTCGTAACCCTCGGCGCTCAGTTGCGTGAGGATGAGTTCAGAGTCCGTCAGGGCCTTGGGGCAACCGAGGCTGACGAATCCGACTTTGGGTGTTTTGGTGGGGGAGAGTGCTTCGCTCATATCCCCGTATTGTCCCAGTTCCGGCGTCCAGGCGGTTTGGACGGCCGGATTTGGCCCAGTTCAGCGCTTCACACCAAAGGCGCCCAGCATCTGCTCGGTCTGCTTTTGCATCTGCTCTTGCATCTGGTTGAGCATCGACTGCGACTGCTCCACGTAGTTGCCCATCATGCCCTTGAGCATGGGCGACTGCAGGCTCATGAACTGCGCCCACATTTCAGGCGTGACGTTTTGCGACTGCTCGACGAGCTTCGCCTGCACATCCGTGAAGACCTGCACGTTCTTCTCGAGGTAAGCCCCCATGAAACCCTGCATGGCGTGGCCATAGAAGCGGATGATGTTCGCCAGCACCGCCTCGGTGAACATGGGCGCGCCGCCCGCCTCTTCTTCGAGAATGATCTGCAGCAGGATGCTGCGCGTGAGGTCTTCTCCCGTCTTGGCATCACGCACCACAACATTGTGGTGCGCCATGACGAGTTCGCGCACTTCGGCCAACGTGATGTAGGTGGAGGTATCCGTGTCGTACAGGCGGCGATTCGGATATTTCTTGATCACGCGCTGCGGCATCTTGGCGGGTGGAGCATTTTTCTTGTCGGGCACTACGGACTCCTCGGGCTTGGGCCCATTTATTGCAGTGCAGCAGATTCTAGATAGTGACAACCCCCTTCCCTGCAAAGGATTACCCTGATGACCCCAAGTGGGTGATTTCCGCCGAGTTTGCGCCATAGCGCAAGCGGTCGCGCGCATGGTATCCGCCTTTCATGGCCTACAGCTCCTCGCGTGACCTCCATCGCGCTGGCTTGCCAGGCACCTCAGCGCGGCGGGATGCGGTCTTTGCTGTCGGCGGCACCATGACAGCGTGACGCCGTTCTGTGCCGCTCTGTGCCTTCTTTCAACGAACGAACCAATGAAAAAGGACTTAGCCATTACAGCTAAGTCCTTGATTTCATTCAGTTTTTGGTCAGAAAACTGGTAGGCGCGATTGGACTCGAACCAACGACCCCCACCATGTCAAGGTGGTGCTCTAACCAGCTGAGCTACGCGCCTGTTTGTATTCGAGAACACGATTATAGCAGCAAAAAATCTCCGTTCTGAACGCCCGCGGAAAATCGGCGCGATCGTCAGCCCAGGTGGCCGCAAGGCCGGTCAGCGTCGCCGCGCCGAGCGCACGCCCGCCACGCTGGCAACAATCGCGAGCACCTTGTTGAGGCGCCCTGAGTCGGCGACTTCCACGGTGAAGGTCATCCATGCCGTGCCCTTGACCGACTGGGTCTGCACGCCGACGACGTTGGTCTTCTCACGGGCGAACACTTCCGAGATATCGCGCAACAAGCCCTGGCGGTCGGCTGCCTCCACCGCCACATCCACGGGATACACCGGTGCACCCACTGCGGATTTGGGCGTGCCCCATTCCACGTCAATCACCCGTTCGCCGCTGCGCGCCGCCATCTCCCGGAAATTGCTGCAGTCTGCGCGGTGCACGCTCACGCCCTTGCCCCGGGTGACAAAGCCGCGGATATCGTCGGGCGGCGCGGGTTTGCAGCACTTGGCCAGTTGCGTCATGAGCGAGTCGATCCCCACCACCAGCACGCCGCCCTTGGGGGCGGATTCGTTGGTGCGGGTCTTTTTCAGCAGCAGGTAGTCGTCGGGCTGCAGCACCGGCTCAGGCGGACGCAGAAGGGTTTCGATGCTGCGCAGGGAAAACTCGTCCTTGCCCACCACCTCAAAAAGCGCGTCGGCCGACTTGAACCCCAGCTGCACCGCCAAGTCGTCCAGCTTCATGGCCGTCTTGCCTTCGCGCTGCAGCAGTTTTTCAACCGCCTCGCGTCCCCGGGCCACCGTTTCGTGGGTGACCTGGGCGTTGAACCAGGCGCGCACCTTGGCCTTGGCCCGGTTGCTGGTGAGGTAACCCAATTCGGCATTGAGCCAGTCGCGCGAGGGGCGGCCTTCCTTGACGGTGGTGATTTCCACGGTCTGGCCGTTCTGCAGCGGGGTGTTGAGCGGAACCATGGCGCCGTCCACCTTGGCGCCGCGACACCGGTGGCCCACGCTGGTGTGCACGGCGTAAGCAAAATCCACCGGGGTGGCGCCCTGCGGCAACTCCACCACGGCGGCTTCGGGGGTCAGCACGTAGATGCGGTCTTCAAACAGGCCGCGGTTTTGCGCCGTGCCGACCAGGTCGCGCTCCCAGGCCAGCAGCTGGCGCAGCACAGCGATCTTGGCGTCGTATTCGCCGCTTGCCGACACGCCGGCATAGCCCTTGTTGCCCGCCTCTTTGTAAGCCCAGTGCGCCGCCACGCCATGCTCGGCATGGTCGTGCATGGCCTGGGTGCGAATCTGGATTTCGATGGGTTTGCCGGCGGCGTCTCGCACGATGGTGTGCAGCGACTGGTATCCATTGGGCTTGGGGCGCGCGATGTAGTCATCGAACTCCTCCACGATGGGCGTGAACTGCTCATGCACCCAGCTCAGGGCCGCATAGCAGTCCTTGACCGATGGCACCACCACGCGCAAGGCCCGGATATCCAGCACCTGGTCGAAGTTAAGCGACTTGCCGCGCATCTTCTTGACGATGCTGTAGATATGCTTGGGCCGCCCCTGCACGCTGGCGCTGATGCTGCGCGCGCGCAGGTCGGACTCCAGCCGCGCACGCAGCTGCTCCATATAGACCTCGCGCTCGCCACGCTTTTCGTCGAGCAGGTGGGCCACTTCCTTGTAGGTTTCGGGCTCCAGAAAACGGAACGACAGGTCCTCCAGCTCCCATTTCACCTGCCAGATGCCCAGCCGGTTGGCCAGCGGGGCAAACACCTGCAGCGATTCACGCGCCAGGCTGGGCGACACCGGGGTTTTGCTGGCCGCATGAAAGCGCAGCGTCTGCAGCCGCGACGCCAGGCGCAGCATGACCACCCGCAGGTCGCGCGAAAACGCCAGCAGCATCTTGCGCACGTTCTCGGTCTGCATCGCGGGGTCGTCCACCTGCTGGGCGCCACGCGCCTGCCGCTGCACGCGCATCAGGTTGGTGGTCTCCACCGCAAGGGCCGCAAAGTTGTCGCCAAACGCCTTGGCAATCACCTCCTGGGGCTTGTTCAGGTGCCCGCAGGCATACACCAGGTAACTGGCCGCCTGCATGGCATCCGATCCCCCGATGGTTTTGAGGATGGCGGCCACGGCATCGGCGTGGGCCAACGTGTTCTCGCCGGAATCAAGCATCTCGCCCGCAATGAGGGGCTCGGCAAAGGCGCGCGCACGCGCCAGGGCATTGACCTGCTCGGGCAGCGTGTGCGCCGTAGCTGCAATAAGTTGCGGGAGTGTGTTGTCGGCCGAGGGGGCATGCGCCGCGACTGACGGTGGGTGCGTTTTCATGCTGGCACCGTTTCTTGCGGGGCCAGCAGAAAGTTCGTGACGGCCGACACCTGGTCTTGCGCCATCAAGGTGGGGGCATGCCCCACGCCCTCGAATTCCACCCGTTTCGCCCGCGGCCCACGGCGCGTCATCGCGTCGGCGGTCTCGGGCGCCAGCAGGTCGGACTGCGCACCGCGCAGCAGCAACGTGCGCGCCCGGATGCGGTCATAGAGCTGCCACAGCTGCAACGCACCCGCAGCAGAGGCCTCGGGGGTCATGGACCGAAAGGCCTGCGCGATGGCGGGGTCGTAATGCAGCGCCAGGCCGCCATCCGGCAAGGCCCGCACCATCGGCCGCGACAGTTCCAGCCACTGCTCGGGGGTGTGCGGGCCAAAGCTCGATGAAATGACCCACATGGCATCGGCCGCCTGCTGCAACGAATCAAAGCGCACCGGCGCCCCCAGATACTGGCCGATGCGCTGCAAGGCAAGCCATTCGATGGCCGGCCCGACGTCATTGAGCACCAGCCGGCGCACCGGCACGGCCAGCGGCCACAGGCTCCCCACGGCAGTTACAGAGGTTTCCGCGGACCCACTGGGTTCGTCGGGCACGCCCAGCCCCAACTGGCCACACAGGGCCATGCCGATCAGCCCGCCCATGCTGGTCCCCACCCAGTCCAGCGTCTGCACCGGGGCCTGCTGCTGCAACTGGCCCAGCAAGGCCAGCATGTCGGCCACATATTGGGGAATCTGGTAGCCAGCGGGGTCGGCCAGCCAGTCGCTCTGGCCGCGGCCCACCACGTCCGGGCAAATCACCCGCGCGTTGCGGCTCAGCGCGCGCGCCAAAGTGTCGAAATCACGCCCCTGGCGCGTAAGGCCATGCACGCACACCACCACATGCGGGTGGGCCGGATTGCCGGTGCCGTTCCATTCCCAGTACGCCATGCGGTGCTGCGCTGGCGGGCGGGTCAGCGCCCCCCCGTGGGGCCCGCCGCAGAGGCGGCGCCAGGGCACAGTACGTAGTTCAGCGTAGGTTCAATCATGGGTGCGGGATCAGGCGGCAGCGTTCGATAATGGCTGCATTGCATCGTAATTCATTCGGAGAGACTCGCATGCTCAAAGGCAAAACCGCACTCGTTACCGGCTCCACCAGTGGCATCGGTCTCGGCATCGCAAAGGCCCTGGCCCGCCAGGGCGCCAACATCGTTCTCAATGGTTTTGGCGACGTGGACGGCCCGCGTGCCGAGGTGCTGGCGGCCGGCCAGGCAGCAGGCGCCCAGGTGGCCTACCACGGCGCCGACATGAGCCGCGCGGCCGATATCGAGGACATGATGAAGTACAGCGCCTCGCAGTTCGGGCGGGTGGACATCCTCGTGAACAACGCCGGCATCCAGCATGTGGCAAGCATCGAAGACTTTCCTGTGGAGCGCTGGGACGCGATCATCGCCATCAACCTGACCAGCGCCTTTCACACCTCACGCCTGGCCCTGCCCGCCATGCAGGCCGCCAACTGGGGCCGCATCATCAATGTGGCCTCGGTGCACGGGCTGGTGGGCTCCGCACAAAAGTCGGCCTATGTAGCAGCCAAGCACGGCATCGTGGGCCTGACCAAGGTGACGGCGCTCGAAAATGCGGCCTCCGGCGTGACCTGCAACGCCATCTGCCCCGGCTGGGTGCTGACGCCGCTGGTGCAAAAGCAGGTGGACGCCAAGGCGGCCGAACGCGGCATATCCAATGACGCAGCCATCAAGCTGCTGCTGGGCGAAAAAGAGCCCTCCATGCAGTTCACCACGCCCGATGAGCTGGGCGACCTGGCCGTGTTCTTCTGCTCCCCCGCCGCCAACAATGTGCGCGGCGTGGCCTGGAACATGGACGGCGGCTGGACCGCCCAGTAACTGGCATCGTGGCGGCGGCGGGAGCCAATGGCAAGGCCGCTCAAACCTTTGGCATCGCCAGAACTGCTCCTATTTCAATAGCTACTGGCGCTTTACATACAAGCGCTACAGGCTATTTTCATGCCAAAGAAGCCGCCACCGAATCGTTCCGGCAGATTCATCAGCGCATCTGCACCGAGCCCGACACATTGACGACCACCTGCGCCTTGCCCGCCTCGACCGGCACCGGTGCATCGGCAAACGCTGCCGATTTGGCCTCCATCGCCATGGCACGCGGGCGCGGGCCGGGGGACATCTCGTTGCTGTTCACGGACACCTCGCGCAGGCTGTAGTTGGCAAAGCCAAACCCCCGGCTCAGTTCGGCGGCGCGCGCCTTGAACTGCTCGATGGCGAGGGTCTGGGCCTCGCCCTCCACCCTGGCCCGGGCTTCGCGCGACAACGCAAACCCCACCTGGCTGATGGCCATGGTCTGGATTTTCCCAGCCGTGGATGTGATGCGGGCAAAGTCACGGCCCTCCAACACCAGCTCAGCCCGGCCTTGCCAGCCGTTGATCTTGCCGTCCTTGCCGTAGCGCGGGTAAAGCCCGAAGGGGCCGGTGCGCACATCCATCTGCCCGGGTTGCGCATTGCGCTTGGCCTCAGTCAATGCCGCGTCCAGTGCCTGCTTGAGCTGGGCCTGCGTGGTGGTCGCATCCGCGCCCTCCTTGCTGGTGGACAGCGCCAGCACCAGCAAATCCTGCTGCACCTCCACCGTACCGGAAGCCGACAGCTGCACCACGTTGCGCGGCTCAACGGCCTGGGAATTCTGAGAAAAAGCCGCTCCAGCGCACACCAACAAAGCGCTAGCAGCTATCAATCGAATAGCATTTTTCATATCGGCAAACATCCTTGGGGTCAACGCGCCGCCCCACACCGGGCCGCACAGGCCACCACAGTAACCGCTGCAGAGATCGGCTGCGTGAACGGGGCGTCAGCGGCTTGCTTGCCGGGGCAAAACTTGTAACAGTTGGTCAAACACCGGCCAGAAAACCGAACTTCGGGGCTGAAGCTGGTCAGAATTGGCTCTGTTACAAATTGGACCCGCAATCATCATGGCTACAGCAACCAACCGTACCGACAAGATTCTGGTGGTGGACGACGATGCACGCATCCGCGATCTGCTGCGCCGCTACCTGACCCAGGAAGGCTTTGAAGTCATGGTCGCCGAAGACGGCAAGGCCCTGAACCGCCTGCTGCTGCGCGAAACGGTCGACCTCATCGTGCTCGACCTGATGATGCCCGGCGAAGACGGCCTGTCTATTTGCCGGCGCCTGCGTGCCGCCAACGACCGCACGCCCATCATCATGCTCACCGCCAAGGGTGAGGACGTGGACCGCATCGTTGGCCTGGAAGTCGGCGCCGATGACTACCTGGGCAAGCCCTTCAACCCCCGCGAGTTGCTGGCGCGCGTGCACGCCGTGCTGCGCCGTCGCCCCGCGCAGGAAGCGCCGGGCGCCCCATCGGGCGACAACGAGGTGGTCACCTTCGGCCCCTTCACCTTCGACCTGGGTACCCGCGCGCTGCAGCGCAATGGTGAAGAGCTGCCACTGACCACGGGCGAATTTGCCATGCTCAAGGCCCTGGTACGCCACCCGCGCCAGCCGCTGTCGCGCGAAAAACTGGCACTGCTGGCGCGCGGCCGCGAGTTCGAGCCCTTTGACCGCAGCCTGGACGTGCAGGTTTCACGCCTGCGCAAACTGGTGGAGGTGGACGCCGCAGCACCGCGCTACATCCAGACCGTGTGGGGCGTAGGCTATGTTTTCGTACCGGACGGAACGAGCTGATCTGTTCATGCGCAAACCCGAAGGCCCGTCGGTGGCATCGCCCCGGCAGCCGGTGACCGCCCCCTCCGACGCCACCAGCCCCGCGCCGCTGGAATCCTTGCGCCGTGCACGCGAGCAGCGCGCACGCGTGGGGCTGAACCTGTTCTGGCGCACCTTCTTTCTGCTGGCGCTGCTGCTGGTGGGCAGCATCCTGGCCTGGCTGCAGACGCTGCGGGCACTGGAATTCGAGCCGCGCACGCTGCACACGGCCCAGCAGATCGCCTCGCTGGTCAACCTCAGCCGCGCAGCCCTGGTGCACGCCGACGCCATCGCGCGGGTGTCGCTCATCAAGACCATGGCCGACCAAGAGGGGGTGCGCATCCTGCCGCGCGAGCCGGGCGACAAATTCACGCTGCTTGACAGCACCGCACTGGGCAACCGCCTCACGGACGAGTTGACCCAGCGCCTGGGTCCGGACACCATCGTGGCCCAGAACGTGAACGGCGAAAACGGCCTGTGGGTTGGCTTCAACATCAACGGCGACCCCAACTGGCTGCTGATGGACCGCTCACGCTTCAGCCCTGCCGGTGGCCGCACCTGGCTGATCTGGCTGATCACGGCGGGCGCCCTGTCCCTGGCCGGCGCCGCCGCCATTGCACGGCTGATCAACCAGCCGCTCAAGCAGCTTTCCTATGCCGCCAACCGCGTGCGCGATGGCGACTTTGCCGCCAGCCGCCTGGATGAAGAGGCGGTGACCAGCGAAATCCGCGAGGTGAACATCGGCTTCAACCGCATGGCGCAAAAGCTTGCCAAGCTGGAACAGGACCGCGCCGTCATGCTGGCCGGCATTTCACACGACCTGCGCACGCCCCTGGCGCGCCTGCGGCTCGAAACCGAAATGAGCGTGGTGGACGAAATCGCGCGCGAACACATGGTGGCCGACATCGTGCAGCTGGACGCCACCATCGACAAGTTTCTGGACTACGCCCGCCCCGACCACGTCACACTCACCCCCGTCAACCTGCACGGCGTGGTGTCGTCCTGTGTCTATGCGGTGCAGGACCACCGCGAGCTGCAGATCACCATGGCGGTCCCTGAAGACCTGAACGTGCTGGCTGACGAGGTGGAGCTGGCGCGCGTGATCTCCAACCTGCTGGAAAACGCGCGCCGCTACGGCAAAACCGTGGACACCGGCGTCACCCATGTGGACATTGCCGCCAAGGGCCGCGAAAACTGGGTGCTGATCAAGGTGCGCGACCACGGCCCCGGCGTGCCGCCCGAGCAACTGTCCAACCTGACCAAGCCGTTCTTTCGCGGCGATTCGGCGCGCACCGCGGCCGCAGGTGCCGGGCTGGGCCTGTCGATCGTGGACAAGACGGTGCAGCGCATGGGTGGCATCTTTGCACTGGCCAATTCCAGCAGTGGCGGGCTCGTGGCCCATATCCAGTTGCAGCGGGCCACCAACATGCCCGAGGGCGAAGACCCCAAGCAACGCCTGCAGCGTCCCTCCGTCAAGCGGCAGCTTCCCCGCCGCCGGGCCGAAGACCACATGGGCTGAGTTCGCGCCGCGTGCCTGGCCAACCCGGCCGCCGGCACGCGGCGATCATTGCCGTTCCAGACCGGGCTTGAACACCAGGGCACGACCCGCTCAGTCCGCGCGGCGCGCCACCCACGCTGGCACGTCAGGCTCTGAAAAGCAACGCCACCGCCCGGGCCTCCATGGCCAGCCCCTGGCCCACCGGGCCCAGACGTTCGGCGGTCTTGGCCTTGACGTTCACCTGCGCATCGTCCACACCGACCGCAGCTGCAATGCACCGGCGCATGGCGGGAATATGCAGTGCAAGGCGCGGCGCCTGCGCCACCACCGTGCTGTCGATGTTGCCGATGTCGTAGCCCGCCGCGCGCACCCGGCGCGCCGCCTCGGCCAGCAGCACACCCGAATCCGCGCCGCGAAACGCCGCGTCAGTGTCCGGAAAATGGCTGCCAATATCACCCAGGGCAGCGGCCCCCAGCAGGGCATCGGTGATCGCATGCAGCAGCACATCCGCATCCGAATGGCCCAGCAGGCCCATGGAATGGGATATCTCCACCCCGCCGATCACCAGCCGGCGCCCAGGTACCAGTGCGTGCACGTCCCAGCCTTCACCAATCCTGAAATTCATCGAGTCACTTTCGCCCACGGGGGGGCTCAAAACATGGTCTTCTTGCCATAGGCCGGCGCCACCTGCCCGCGCGCGCCACCAAAACGATCCAGCGTCGCACCATGCGCCCGCTGCGCCAGCACGGCGGCCGCCAGGGCAAAGTCGTCCGGATACGTCACCTTGAAATTCTGCGCCCCACCGGGCACCAGCCGCGGGTGCAGGCCCATCGCCTCCATGGCACTGGCTTCGTCGGTGGCACCCGAGCCCACATGTTCGATGGCCGCTCTCAAAGGGCCCATGCGGAACATCTGGGGCGTCTGCGCCAGCCACTTGTCGCTGCGGTCCACGGTGGAGGCCACGCGCACGCCACCGGGTCCATCAATCGATGTCTTGAGCGTGTCGGCCAATTTATGCGCCAGCAGGCCACCCACGGCGTCGTGCTGGCAGGTGTCGATCAGCGTATCGATCTGCCGGGATGTCACCAGGCAGCGTGCCGCGTCGTGCACCAGCACCCAATCGTCGGGAAGGGCACCACGCGCAACGAGGGCGCGCAAGCCGCCCAGCACGGTATCTGCACGCGTGGGCCCACCGCATTCCACCGTGAAGAACGTGGGATGGGCGTAGGCGTCCAGAAAATGGTCTCCCGGCGCCACCGCCACCAGCGTGCCCAGCAAGCGGCTCACGCCGGCAAAGGCCGCCAGGGTGTGCATGACCATGGGGTGCCCCGCCACCGGGTGGTACTGCTTTGGCAAGGCCGGGTCAGCCGATGCCGCGGCGGGCGTGGCGGCAGGCGGCACGGCCCGCAAGCCCATGCCTGCACAAGGCACCAGCGCCCAAAAGCGCCCCGGGGCGGACAAGGGAGCGATCGGTGAATGCGGTAGCGGGGCAGTCATGGGTCGCTCATTCTAAAATCTCCCGCTGCCCCCCATCCAGCCCGTGCGCGTTTCGCGCCCCAGGGGATGCGGCGGCCCCAGACGACACCGTCCCGCATGGAACTGCCCAAACTCTCCCCGGAAAACGTTTCACCCTGCCCCGCCCCGTGGGCAGCGCCGATTCCCTGCTGCTGGCCCGCCTGGCAGAGCGCGACAAGGCTGGCGGCCGCACCACTGCCATCGTCACGGCCGATGCGACCGATGCGCAACGCCTCATCGAAGAAATGGCGTTCTTTGCCCCGGGCCTGCGCTGCGCGCTGTTCCCCGACTGGGAGACACTGCCCTACGACACGTTCTCGCCGCACCAGGACCTGATCAGCGAGCGGCTGGCCACGCTGTGGCGCATCTCGCAGGGCGAAGCCGATGTAGTGCTGGTGCCAGCCACCACCGCGCTGTACCGGTTGGCGCCACCGTCCTTCCTTGCGGGCTACACCTTCCACTTCCAGGTCAAGCAAAAGCTCGACGAGGCCAAATTCAAGGCCCAGCTCACCCTGGCGGGCTACTCGCATGTGTCGCAGGTGGTGAGCCCTGGCGAATACGCGGTGCGCGGCGGGCTGATCGACCTGTTCCCCATGGGTTCGCTCGTGCCATTCCGCGTGGACCTGTTCGACGACGAGATCGACTCCATTCGCACCTTCGACCCCGACAGCCAGCGCAGCCTCTACCCCGTGCCCGAGGTACGCCTGCTGCCCGGCCGCGAGTTCCCCATGGACGACGATGCGCGGGCCAAATTCCGCAGCCGCTGGCGCGAGATGCTCGAGGGTGACCCGACCAAGAGCCGCATCTACAAGGACATGGGCGCGGGCGTGGCCACGGCCGGTATCGA
The DNA here is from genome assembly GCF_002157145.1 of Acidovorax carolinensis. NCBI lineage: Bacteria > Pseudomonadati > Pseudomonadota > Betaproteobacteria > Burkholderiales > Comamonadaceae > Acidovorax > Acidovorax carolinensis. Next base: position 1,655,764 of record NZ_CP021361.1, on the reverse strand, counting down.
GTACTACCTGCCGCTGTTCTTCGACGAAACGGCCACCGTGTTCGACTACCTCGGTGGCGAGGCCACCGTGGTGCTGCATGGCGACCTGGAGCCCGCGTTCCAGCGCTTCTGGCAAGACACCAAAGACCGCTTCCGCCTGGTGCAGGGCGACCCTGAGCGTCCGGCGCTGCCGCCCGAAGCGCTGTTCCTCTCCGCCGACCAGTTCTACACACGGGCCAACCAGCACGCACAACTGTCGCTGCGCCCGGGTGTGCAGGACGTGAATGACAACCCGCACTTCCACAAGCTGGGCGACCTGTCGGTGGTGCGCGGGGCCGAGGACCCGCTGGCCCGCCTGCACGCCCACATCCGCAACACCCAGCACCGGGTGCTGCTGCTGGCCGAGAGCGATGGCCGACGCGAGAGCCTGCTCGATTTTTTGCGCGCTTCGCAACTGAACCCGCCGGCCTTCGACTCGCTGGCTGAATTCCAGGGCCATGCCGACGAAAAGGTGGGCATTGCCACCGCCGGCCTCACCGTGGGCTTCAGCTGGATCGAGGACGGTATCGACTTCGTCACCGAGACCGAGCTGTTCGCCGCCGGCCCCACCACGCGCCGGCGCAAGAAGCAGGAGCAGGTGAGCGACGTCGAGGCGCTGATCAAGGACCTGGCCGAACTGAACGTGGGCGACCCGGTGGTGCACAGCCAGCATGGCATCGGCCGCTACCGGGGCCTCATCAACATGGACGTGGGCAACAAGAACCCCGACGGCACGCCTGCCATGCAGGAGTTCCTGCACCTGGAATACGCCGACAAGGCCGTGCTGTATGTGCCGGTGAGCCAGTTGCAGCTCATCAGCCGCTACACCGGCGTGAGCGCCGATGAGGCGCCGCTGCACAAGCTGGGCAGCGGCCAGTGGGAAAAAGCCAAGCGCAAGGCCGCAGAGCAGGTGCGCGACAGCGCGGCCGAGCTGCTCAACATCTACGCCCGCCGCGCCGCGCGCGAGGGCCACGCATTCCGCTACAGCCCGCAGGACTACGAGACCTTTGCCAACGACTTCGGCTTCGAAGAAACGGCCGACCAGAACGCCGCCATCCACGCGGTGATCCAGGACATGATCAGCCCCCGCCCCATGGACCGCCTGGTCTGCGGCGACGTGGGCTTTGGCAAGACCGAGGTGGCCCTGCGCGCAGCCTTCGTGGCCGTTACGGGTGGCAAGCAGGTGGCGTTTCTGGCGCCCACCACGCTGCTGGCCGAGCAGCACTACCAGACGCTGCAGGACCGCTTCAGCAAATGGCCGGTGAAGGTGGCCGAGGTGTCGCGTTTTCGCTCGGGCAAGGAGATCACCGCCGCCATCAAGGGCATCGGCGACGGCACGGTGGACATCGTGGTGGGCACGCACAAGCTGCTTTCCAAATCGACCAAGTTCCACAACCTGGGCCTGCTCATCATCGACGAGGAACACCGCTTCGGCGTGCGCCACAAGGAGCAGATGAAGGCCTTGCGCGCCGAGGTGGACGTGCTCACCCTCACGGCCACTCCCATCCCGCGCACGCTGGGCATGGCGCTGGAAGGCCTGCGCGACCTGTCGGTCATCGCCACCGCGCCGCAGCGGCGCCTGGCGATCAAGACCTTCGTGCGCAACGAGGGCACGGGCGTGATCCGCGAGGCGGTGCTGCGCGAATTGAAGCGCGGCGGTCAATGCTACTTTTTGCACAACGAGGTGGAGACCATCGAGAACCGCCGCCAGAAGCTCGAAGAGATATTGCCCGAGGCCCGCATCGCCGTGGCCCACGGCCAGATGCCCGAGCGCGAGCTCGAGCGCGTGATGCGCGACTTTGTGGCCCAGCGCTACAACATCCTCTTGTGCTCAACCATCATCGAGACCGGCATCGACGTGCCCACGGCCAACACCATCATCATGAGCCGCGCCGACAAGTTCGGCCTGGCGCAGCTGCACCAGCTGCGCGGCCGCGTGGGCCGCAGCCACCACCAAGCCTATGCCTACCTCATGGTGCCCGACATCGAGGGCCTGACCAAGCAGGCGCAGCAGCGGCTTGACGCCATCCAGCAGATGGAGGAACTGGGCAGCGGCTTTTACCTGGCCATGCACGACCTGGAGATCCGCGGTGCGGGCGAGGTGCTGGGTGAGAACCAGAGCGGCAACATGCTCGAAGTAGGCTTCCAGCTCTACAACGAGATGCTGAACGAGGCCGTCAAGGCGCTCAAGGCCGGCAAGGAGCCGGATCTGCTGAGCCCGCTGTCCGTGACCACCGACATCAACCTGCACGCCCCTGCCCTGCTGCCCGACGACTACTGCGGCGACGTGCACCTGCGCCTGTCGTTCTACAAAAAGCTGGCCACGGCCAAGAACCCCGACCAGATCGACGGCCTGCTCGAAGAGATCGTGGACCGCTTTGGCAAGCTGCCGCCGCAGGCCCAGACGCTCATCGACGTGCACCGCCTGCGCGTGCTGAGCCAGCCCTATGGCGTGGTGAAGGTGGATGCCGCACCGGGTGTGATCCACATCACCTTCAAGCCCCAGCCACCGATTGACCCGATGCGCATCATCGAGCTGATCCAGAAGAACAAGCACATCAAGCTGGCGGGCAACGAGAAGCTGCGCATCGAGCGTGAGCTGAAGGACCCCAAGGACCGGGCGCAGATGGTGCGGGACATCCTGCGCAGCCTGGGCCAGCCGCTGGCGCAGCCTGTTGCCGCCTGAGCCATGCGCAGCGCCCACTTTGCGATCCGCCATGGTGCTTGAAGCTGCGCTGACGGCCATCGCCCTGCTGGCCGCGCTGGGGTTGCGCCCCTGGCGCCTGCTGGGCAGCCACATGGCGGCCAATGGGGCCGACCGCGAGCCCTCCCCGTTGCTCACCCCCTTGTTGGCCACGCTGGTGGTGCTGCCGTGGATGTGGGCCCTGCCCACACTGCATGCCATGCCGCTGCAGCTGCAATGGTCAGGCGCCTGCATGGTGGTGCTGATGCTGGGCTGGCCGCTGGCCATTCCGGTACTGGTGGGGGTGGGGGTGATTGCCTGCCTGGTATCGCCGGCGATGGGCTGGCCAGAGGCGCTGGGGGCCATCGCCTGGCAAGGCGTGGTACCGGCCACGCTGGCGCTAATTGTGGGGGCGCTGGTGCGGCGCTTCCTCGGAACCCACCTCTTCGTCTATGTGCTCGGCCGCGCGTTTCTGGGCACAGTGCTGTGCCTCTTTGCGTCGGGCGCCTTGTCGCAATGGAGCGGTCAGCCGTTGCCCGGGGTGGGCGACGAACTCTCGCTGGTGGCGCGCTGGCTGATGGCCTGGGGTGATGCATTTGTCACGGGCATGCTCACGGCCATCTTCGTGGCCTTCAAGCCGCAGTGGCTGGCCACCTGGTCCGACCCGCTCTACCTTGGGCATCCGAAGTAGGCAGCGGCGCCCACTCCACAACCCATTGATGCACATCAACCTGGTCGACCTGCGTTGGCGCAATAGTCGGAAAACCATTCAATCAGGAGGGTTTCATGAAACTGCTGACCGATCTCTTTTCCACCGACTACGGCCTGATGAGCATCATCGGTATTGCCTTCATGCTGTGCATGATGGTCTTCTTCATTCGCCTGTTTCTGGGCAGGATCGACGAGAGTGCTGCAGCCCACACCTGCGCGAATGCAGAGCGAGGCGCCCGGCCACAACGCCCCCACTGAGCATCAATGGCCGCCCCTCGGGGTGCGGGAGGAGCGTGGCACCCGGTCTGCGCGGCTAACATGGCGCCCTTGCCATCCATGACACCGCCCCGTTTTTTTTTCATGACCCACGCTACCGAATTCGCCCCCGGCCTTGTTGTTCAAGACATCTGCGCCCCGCTGTCCCTGTCGAGCTACAAGCTCATCGCCTTTGACATGGACTCCACCCTCATCAACATCGAGTGCGTGGACGAAATCGCCGATGCCGCCGGCCGCAAGGCCGAAGTGGCGGCCATCACCGAGGCCGCCATGCAGGGCCTGATCTCCGATTACAAGGAAAGCCTGCGCCAGCGCGTGGCCCTGCTTGAAGGGGTGACCGTAGGCCACATGGAGCAGGTGTTCTCGGAACGCCTGCGCTTTAACCCCGGCGCCAAGGAACTCATCACCGCCGCCAAGGCCGCCGGCCTGACCACGCTGCTGGTCTCGGGCGGCTTCACCTTCTTCGCCGACCGCGTGCGGGCGGGCCTGGGCATCGACTTTGCCCGATCCAACATGCTGGAAGTGGAAAACGGCCTGCTCACGGGCCGCATGGTGGACCAGTCCTGGGGTGACATCTGTGACGGGCTGGAGAAGCGCCGCACCCTGCTCGAACTGGCCTCGCTCATGGGCATTTCGCCCGCGCAGGCGATTGCCGTGGGCGACGGCGCCAATGACCTGCCCATGATGGGCGCCGCAGGCCTGTCGGTGGCCTACCATGCCAAGCCCGCCGTGCGCGCGCAGGCCAAGATTGCCATCAACGAGGGCGGACTGGATCGCGTTCTGGAAGTGCTACGCCCCTGAAGGGCTCGGAGATGGACGGGGACCGGCACACCAGGCCACATCCCGTGCCAGCAGTGCTTTTCAGCCGCTGGCTACGCGACCGCATCCGGCAACCCCGGCACCATCTGCACCGCAGCCACGCGACGCGACTGGGGCATAGCCACCACGCTGTGGGGCTCGGTGAGCAGGTCGGCCAGCGTCACCTTGTCCAGCACGGTGAGGAAGGCCTGCATGGCCTGACCAAGCACCCCTTTGAGGTAACAGTGGCTGTTGAGCCGGCACTGGTTGTGCTCCGGGTCAAAACATTCAACCAGATTGAAATCGGTTTCGGTGGCGCGCACCACGGCACCAATGTTGATGTCGCTCGCGGGCTTCATGAGGCGTATGCCGCCGCCGCGCCCGCGCGAGGTATTGAGCAGGCCCAGGGCAGACAACTCCTGGACAATTTTGGTGAGGTGGCTGCGTGAAATGCCATAGCTCTCTGCCACCTCGGTGATGGTGACGGGCTGCACGCGCCCTTCGCTGGCTGCGCAATACATCAGCACGCGCAGCGTGTAGTCGGTCCATTGGGTCAGACGCATTTGATTGCCGCAGATCAATTAATAGGGATAGATGACATGAATTTTATGCCATAAAATATTCACACCACATGAATCTTTAAAGGACCACACCATGAATGCCCGTCTGGAAACCACCGCGCCCGCCACTGCCACCCTGAGTGCCGACCAGCAAATCGGCCAGATTGCGGTGCAACTGCCCGGCGCCACCGCCGTATTCCGCCGCCTCAAGCTGGATTTCTGCTGCGGCGGCCAGGTGCCCCTGGCAACGGCAGCTGCCGAGAAAGGTCTGGACGTGAACGCCGTGCTGTCCGAGCTGGCCGCCCTGCAACGCCCCAGCGCCACTCCCGAAATACGTGACCCGAGCGCATTGGTGGACCACATCCTCACGCGCTACCACGACGTCCATCGCGTCCAGTTGCCCGAATTGATCCGCATGGCCCGACGGGTGGAAGCCGTGCACCGCGACAACCCCGATGTACCGGCCGGGCTGGCCGATCTGCTCGAAGAAATGGAGCAAGAGCTGCTGTCGCACATGCAAAAGGAAGAGGCCATTCTGTTTCCCATGCTCAAGTCGGGTGGCAACCCGTTTGTGGGCCAGCCCATCGGCATGATGCGGGCCGAGCATGTGGACCATGGCACGGCCCTCGACCAGTTGAACGCCCTGACCCATGACGCCACGCCCCCGGCAGGCGCATGCAACACCTGGCGTGCCCTGTATGCGGGCATTGCGCAGTTTGGCGATGACCTGATCAACCACATCCACCTGGAGAACAACGTGCTGTTTCCCCAGTTCGAGGCAGCCCCTGCCGCAGCCGGTGGCTGCGGTTCAACGGGCTGTGCATGCAGCTGAGCCCCTCTGCGCCGCGCCCGACGCCCAGCGGTGAAGACACCGGCGGGCGGCGCGCGCCCAGCGTGGAGAGCCTGACCGCCCTGGTGCACGGTTTTTATGCCGACGTGCGGGCGGACGCCCTGCTGGGCCCGGTGTTCGAGGAAGCCCTGCGCGACCGGTGGGAGCCCCATCTGGCGCGCATGGTGGACTTCTGGTGCACCGTGGCGCTGGGCAGCAAACGTTTTCGCGGCAACGTGCTCGGCAAGCACATGGCATTGCAGGGCGTGACGCCCGCGCACTTTGCCGCCTGGGTGCGCCTGTGGGGCGAGCACACCCACCGGCTTTTCGCACCCGATGTAGCGCAGGACCTGCAGGTCACTGCCCACGGCATCGCCCGCAATCTGTTCGTCGGGTATTTCGGCTCGCAGCCCGTGTTTGGCGATGGGGCCGCCGATCGAGCGTCAGCAGCCGGCCACTGAACTCCTGGTTTCATAGCGCAAGGCGCTTACCGCGATTGCGCTACAGGCCAATTTTCCAGATATTCCAGAATGCGCCACTGACCTGCGCTGCCCAGGCCCGCCCGCCACGGCAAGCCACTGTTACCGTGCGCCTTCGGCAGGCGCCGGGTCTGGTTCATGGGGCCGCACCAGCCGCACCAGCAGCCGGGTGCCCTTGCCCACGTCGCCGCGGCTCTCCCCGGTTTCCATGTTCACCGCCCAGCCCTGGCGGAAAGCCTTGCCGCCATCGCCCCTGCGGCGCGGCTGTCCATGACGCTGCCATAGTTGTATGGATTGCCCGAGCCCGTCTGCACATTGGCGGTGCCCGACCAATGCCAGTCGGGCGGAGTGGCCGGAAACAGCACCGGGTTGGGCCCTGGCGGGCGGGCGGTCTTGTCCACCAGCCGCTTGAGCTCAGGGACGCGCGGCAGCCGCCAGCGCACGCCGTCGGCCTTCCAGCGTGCATTGGCCAGCGCCGCGGCCTGCGCATAGTCCAGCCGCTGCGGGGTACCGGTGCAGGTCTTGCCGTTCCATTGCATCCCTCCACGCAGCGCGGCCAGACCAGCCGGGCCCGCAGATCGATGACCGAGGCGCCATCCTCCGCCGGCACCAATGTGGACGACGCAGCCGGGTCTGCCGCCTGGGCGCAGGCGGCAGCCAGCATGCCTCCCAGCAGGACAAACCATGCATGGCGGGTGAATACAGGCGGTTTCAAGGTGCGCGGATCCATGGCAGAAAAATGGCGGCGGTGTGTGTGTAGCAGCCTGCTCGCAGGCTTGGGAGCCGTGACTGCAGGCAACGGGATGGAAGTATCCCCGACAAACGCCCCCGCCTTCCGCCACGGGCGGCGCGACGTGCGCACCACAGGATGGCGCCGCGGCCCCCATGGGCGGGTGCCAGCACCAAAGCTGGCCACATCCAGCACGAAAGAAATAAGTGATCCACGCGCTGGCAAATGGCGCACTTGATTCGTTTTCACCGAGTGCGATGTCGGACCGCGCTTGAAATGTCACAACCAACGCGAGCAGGCGGCAGAACCGCGCTGAAGTGCCCGCCGGTCATCATCCTCGTTGACTCTCTTTTTGATAGCTGCTTGCGCTTGTATCTATTGGGCTAACTGCCCATCGGATACAAAATCGCAACGGCAGGAAATGAAGAATAACAACACAATTCGTTATATCTATACGGGTATAAAAATCCAGACTGCGCCCAACCGGCACCTAGACGTTCCACCCGGCTGCAAGCACCTGGATGCGCAGGGCATTCATCGTCGCGTTGCACCGTTGTCATTGCCCAAGAAAGTCATTTGCCATGATGAAGAAAACACTCTCCGCACTTGCTCTGGCCACGCTGGCCCTGGGCGCCCAGGCCGCCGATATGGTGCTCAAAATGGCCGCCTCGGCTGTTCCGCACGCCGATGTGGACCTGGCCCTCATCAACACCAACTATGCGATCGAAGCCAAGCTCAATCCCACCACAGACGCGCTGTTCCCGGAGTACGGTAGTTCGCACTACGCCAACTTCATCGCGGCCCGCAAGGACCGCGCCAACGACCCCAGCATCCTGAAACTGGTGAAAGCGCTGCACACACCGCAAGTGAGGCAGTTCATCCAGGACAAGTACAAGGGCGCCATCATTCCCGCGTTCTGATTGCCGGGCCAGGCTGGTTCGGGGAGCGGCCCCGTGCGGTGCTATTCGGGGGCGCCGCTCCACATCCACCACGCCAGAACGAACATCATCGCGCCCGTGAGCGCATCGAGCACGCGCCACGCCTTCGGGTTGGCGAACACGCCTTGCAGCCGCCGCCCGGCCAGCGCCAGGGTGGCGAACCACACGAGACTGGCCGAGGCAGCCCCCACCACAAAGATCCACTTGAGCCCGCCATCCTGGCGCGCACCGATCGTGCCCACCAGCACCACGGTGTCCAGATAGACATGGGGGTTGAGCAGCGTGATCACCGCCAGGGTGCCCAGCACGCTGAGCAGGCCACGCGGCGCCACGCCCTGCGCCGTGCCAAGACTGGCATCGGGCGCAGCCAGCACGCGCCACCAGGCCAACAGGCCATAGGCCAGCAGGAAGGCCGCGCCGCCCATAGTCAGGTAATAGGCCAGCGTGGGCGAGCGGCCCAGCAACTGCGCCATGCCGGCCACACCCACGCCAATCAGCAGCGCATCGCTGGCCACGCACCAGGCCACGCAGGCGCGCACATGCTGGCCGCTGACGGCCTGGCGCAGCACATACAGGTTCTGGGCCCCGATCGACACGATGAGCGACAGGCAGACGGTGAAACCGGCGAGCCACGAAGAGGAAACATTGGCAGTCCACATGCCACCGATTCTGGGCAGCGGGCATGATTAAGTAAAATTAATTCACCTGAACCAAAGTTAGCAACTCTTCATGCTCGACTACACCGGACTCCAGGCGCTGGCCGCCGTGGTGCGCGAAGGCAGCTTCGAGCACGCCGCGCGCCGGCTGCACGTTACGCCCTCGGCGGTGTCGCAGCGCATCAAGCAGCTGGAAGAACGCACGGGCCAGGTGCTGGTGCTGCGCGGCACGCCCTGCACCGGCACCGATGCCGGGCGGCGGCTGTGCCTGCATGTGGAGCAGGTGGCGCTGCTCGAAAACGAACTGCGCCGCACCAACCCGACCCTGATGCCCGACGGCCAGGCCGCGCCCCCCACGCTGAAGCTGGCGGTGAATGCCGATTCGCTGTCCACCTGGTTCATGGATGCCATGGCCGCCTTCACGGCCGGCGGCAACGAGCTGCTGGACATCCGCATCGACGACCAGGACCATACGGCCCAGCGCCTCAAGGAGGGCGACGTGCTGGCCGCCGTGACGGCCAGCGCGGGCAGCATCGCGGGCTGCAACACCTGGCCGCTGGGATCGGTGCGTTATGTGGCGGCGTCCAGCCCGGCGTTTGTGGCGCAGCATTTCGCCGGCGGGGTCAGCGCCGAGGCCATTGCCCGCGCACCGATGATCACCTTCGACCGCAAGGACCGCCTGCAGGAGCAGTGGCTGCAGCAACAGGGCCTGGCCTCGCGCCGCAATCCGCCCAAGCATTTTCTGCCGTCCAACGACGGTTTCGTACGGGGTTGCGAAGCGGGCATGGGCTGGGGCATGCACCCGAGGTCGCTGATCCAGCGCCAGCTCGATGCCGGCGCCCTGGTGGAGTTGCTGCCCGGCACTGGCATGGACATGGCGCTGTATTGGGTGCACGCCCGCTCTGCCCAGGCAAGCCTTGAGCGGCTGACCCATTGCGTGATGGCGGCCGCGCGCCAGAGGCTGGTGCCCGCCGCGACGGCGTAGTCAACCAAAATACTCAAAAAAGATAGCTGCTTGCGCTTATGGATATTGGGCTAGAGCCCAGTTTCATTCAAAACCATGCCGCGAAAGCCTGCCAGCCAGGTTTTTCGGCCGCACCGGCGCAGGACTTGCCTCAGCCGTCTTGCGCGCGCGGCGGCAGGCCGGCGGCGGCGCGCAGGGGCTCGAGCAGCTGTGACAGGCCGTTGTGGTCGATCTCGTGCATGAGCGCCAGCAAGCGCCCCAGGTCACTGCGCGGAAAGCCCTCGCGGGCGAACCAGTTGAGGTAGTTGCCGGGCAGGTCGGCCAGCACGCGGCCCTTGTACTTGCCATACGGCATGGTCACCGTGACCAGGCGCTGCAGCTGGGTGGGGTCCATCATCAACCGCCTGCGCGCTTGACCTGATGACCGAGTTTTTTCAGTGCCTCCATCACGCGCTCCACATGGTCGCCCTGCACCTCGATCACGCCTTCCTTGACCGTGCCGCCACTGCCGCATGCGGCCTTGAGTTGCTTGCCCAGCCCGGCCAGCGCATCGGCATCGAGCGCCACGCCCTTGACAACCGTGACGGCCTTGCCCCCGCGCCCCTTGGTTTCGCGCGACACGCGCACGATGCCGTCGCCTGCAGGCACTGATGCGGCCTTGCACACGCACTGCGCCTGCGGCTGGCGGCAGTCGGGGCACATGCGGCCATGGTCGGTGGAATAGACTAGGCCGCCCAGGCCTGCCAGATCACGCAAGGATTTCATGGTGCGGGCCTCAGGTCTGCGGGTTGACGGGTGTGGGCGCTGTTGCAGGGGCAGGGGAAAATGCCGATGCAGGCACCGGCGGGCGCAGCATGTGGAAATTGAGGATGCGCGTGGCCATCACCGTTTCCACGAAAAAGAGCACCAGGGCCAGCAGGAACGAGAGCACGCCGCTCAAGAAGCTACCCAGTGCCCAGGTGTGGCCGCGAAAGTCGGTGGTTTCGCCCAGAAACAGCAAGATGATGGTCACGCCGATCAGAAAACCGCATAGCGTGAGCAGGCCGATACAGCCATTGGCCATGCGTCCGCGGGTACGCAGGTACCCAAGCTCCAGCCGCGCGCGCTGCAGAAAATCAGCGTCATCGCTGTGGCGGGCACTGTTTTCCACCACGCGGGCACGGTCGATGATGCGCGCCAGCCGCCCGGCCACCGCGCCAATCATGCCGGCCACGGCGGTCAGCAGAAACACCGGGGCCACAGACAACTGGATGCTGTGGGTGATGGTGGACGAATCAAATGCAAGGTTCATGGCATCAAAAAGGCTGTGCAGCGCGGGGCGCGGACGGGCTGCGATTATCGCCACCCGCGCCGGTGGCGCACAATGCACGCCCACAGGTTGCCGTTGCGACTGGCACTACGCCCTTGGCGCTGCCGGCCCCACCACAGCACCGGCGGCAGGCGTTTTCATGGATGGCACGGCGTTAGCGTGTGTGCAACGGCTGCCGCGCAGTGTTCTTTGCTGGCCATGACCTGCTGCGCAGTGGCGCCGGGTTGGTGGCCTGAATTTTTTGTCTCACACCATGCCATTTTCTGCCCTCGGTCTTTCTCCCGCACTCATCCACTCCGCCACGGCCATGGGATTTGTCGCGCCCACGCCCATCCAGGAGGCGGCCATTCCGGCCATCCTGCGCGGCGCCGATGTCGTGGGCTCGGCCCAGACGGGCTCGGGCAAAACGGCGGCATTCGCCTTGCCCCTGCTGCAGCTGCTGCAAGCCGGTGCGCCCCACACGCCGCGGCGGGTGCGTGCGCTGGTTCTGGTGCCCACGCGCGAACTGGCGGCCCAGGTCGGCGAAGTGGTGCGCACCCTGGCCCAGCACCTGCCCCAGCCCGTGAAAGTGGCCGTGGTGTTTGGCGGCGTCTCCATCAACCCCCAGATGATGGGCCTGCGCGGTGGGGCCGATGTGGTGGTCGCCACGCCGGGCCGCCTGCTCGATCTGGTGGAGCACAACGCACTGCAGCTTGCCAGCGTGAACCTGCTGGTGCTGGACGAGGCCGACCGCCTGCTCGACCTGGGCTTTGCCGAGGAACTGCAGCGCACCCTGGCGCTGCTGCCACAGCAGCGGCAGAACCTGTTCTTTTCGGCCACTTTTCCGGCGGCTGTACAGACGCTGGCCGAGGGCTTGCTGACCGACCCCGTGCGCGTGGCCGTGGCCGACACCCCGGCCAACGAGCCGTCCATCGCGCAGCGCGCCATTGCGGTGGACGCGAGCCGCCGCACGCAGTTGCTGCGCCACCTGGTGCAGGAGCACCAATGGAGCCGCGTGCTGGTGTTCGTGGCCACGCAATATGCGGCCGAACATGTCGCCGAAAAGCTCTACAAGGCCGGCATCTTTGCCACACCCTTCCATGGTGGCCTGAGCCAGGGCGCGCGCAAGCAGGTGCTGCAGGAGTTCAAGGACGACCGCTGGCAGGTGGTGGTGACCACAGACCTGGCAGCGCGTGGCATCGACATCGCCCAGCTGCCTGCGGTGGTGAACTACGACCTGCCCCGCTCTGCGGTGGATTACGTGCACCGCATCGGCCGCACGGGCCGCGCGGGCGAAAGCGGCGTGGCCGTGAGCTTTGTCACAGCCGATGCCGAAGCGCATTTCCGTCTGATCGAGAAACGCCAGCACTTGAGTTTGCCGCGCGAACAGATCCCCGGATTCGAGCCCACCGAAGTGCCACCAGAGGCCACGGCCGCAAGCACCGGCGGCATCAAAGGCAAGCGGCCCAGCAAGAAAGACAAGCTGCGCGCGGCAGCCGCGGCAGCGCAGGCGGCAAAAGGGCAGGATTAAGGACGGACGCTCAGTCGCCGTCGCCGTCGCCTCTTTCATTGCCGTCGTCGGTGGTGGCGCCGCCGTCGCCCTCTCCCCCCGTCGAGGCAGGACGGGCCTGGCGGTATCCGCCCTTGGCCAGAATTTCGACATAGAACTGCGCCCCGCCTTCGCGGGCCACGCCGTCAATCAGGCCGATCAGGGCAGCAAGGTGGGCGACTTCGGCGGTTTCGGCGCTGCGGCCGAACTTGCAATCGAAGTCCCAGAAATCCGCACCGGCAGGCACAGGGCGGCCGCGCTCGCGCTTGATGTACTTGCGGATTTCATGCTTGACGGCATCCAGGACGCGGTCGCTGTTCTTGCCTTCAATGTGGAGCTGGAAAGTTTTTTTCATGGGCGATCGTACCGCCTGCGGCAGCGGCACCACCCCGGCCAGGGGCAAAACGGTTGTTGTGCGGATGGGTTTCAGAGCCTGTGGGTTACCCGGAACACCTGGCCGACGCTCGGCCGAGTTACGCACAAATGGTTCATCAACGCACCCGCTCACGGCATGGTTTCAAACCGCCCTACCGCCCGTCCAGCGGGTAGGCTGGATCGGTGTATCCCGGCGTGGACGGATGGCCCGGCGCCACCAGCGAGTCCACCAGCGCTTCGTCCTCGCCGGTCATGGCGTAGCCGAGTGCTGGCGCATAGTCTTGCCACTGCGCCAGCGTTCGGGGCCCGGCAATCACCGAGCTCACCGCCGGGTGGGCCAGCACCCAGGCCGTTGCAAATTGCGCCAGCGTCACGCCCCGCTCCTGCGCATGGCGCTGCAATGTCTGGGCGATCTGCAACGACTCTTCGCGCCACTCGGTCTGGGCGATGCGCTTGTCACCCCGGGCGGCTCGCGAGCCTTCCACGGGTGGCTGGCCGGGCAGGTATTTGCCCGTGAGCACACCGCGCGCCACCGGGCTGTAGGGCGTCACGCCCAGGCCATGGTGGGCGCAGGCCGGCAATATCTCGACCTCGGGCATGCGGTTGAGCAGGTTGTAGTAGGGCTGGCACACCACGGGCCCGGGCATACCCATCTGCCGGGCCAGGTGCACCAGCTCCGTGATGCGCCAGCCCCGGAAATTGGAGACACCCCAGTAGCGGATCTTGCCCGCGCGCAGCATGGCATCGAGCGCCTGCAGGGGCTCCTCCAGGTTCATGCCGTTGTAGTCGCGGTGCAGATACAGAATGTCCACATGGTCGGTCTGCAGCCGCCCCAGGCTGGCCTCGACCTCGCGCAGCATCCAGCTGCGCGAATAGTGCGACTCGTTCATGCGCTCCGACATCTTGTTGCCCAGCTTGGTGGCCAGAACCCAGTCGTGGCGCTGGCCGCGCAACAACTCACCCAGCATGGTTTCAGAAGCACCCTTGGTGTACACATCGGCCGTGTCGATGTAGTTCACCCCCTGGGCATGGGCGTCGGCCACGATGGCGGCGGCTTCGTCACGCGGGGTCTGGTCACCAAACATCATGGTGCCCAGGCACAGACGGGAGACTTGGAGATTGCTTTTGCCAAGGTTGCGGTATTGCATGGAACGGGGCCTGGAGTGCGGGTAAGGGCGGAAATCACCGGCCCGGCACCCTCTGCCCAGACCGGCACTGCATGTTACTGCGGCCCGCGCATCGCAATGGCTTGGGGCTACAGCCGTGCCGCCAGCCGCGCCGCCTGGTCGATGGCGCGCTTGGCATCGAGCTCGCCCGCCTCCAGCGCGCCGCCAATGAGATGCGGCTTGCGGCCCGCCGCTTCCAGCGCCTCTGCCAGGCTGCGCAGCGGCACCTGTCCGGCGCACAGCACCACGGTGTCGCAGGCGATCCAGGTGGGGTCCTCGCGCTGGTCACCGTAGGACACCAGCAGACCCTCATCGGCGATGCGCTCGTAGTTCACGCCGCTCACCATCTGCACCTGTTTCATCTTGAGCGTGGTGCGGTGGATCCAGCCGGTGGTCTTGCCCAAACCGGCGCCAAGCTTGCCCTTCTTGCGTTGCAGCAGCGTCACTTGCCGCGCAGGGGGCGTAACGCGCGGGCCGTTGGGGGCCAGGCCGCCGCGCGCTTCGGCCGGGTCGGTGATGCCCCATTCGGCCTTCCAGGCGGGCAGATCGAGCGTGGTGGACGGGTGATCGCCCTGTGTCAAGAATTCGGCCACATCAAAGCCGATGCCGCCCGCGCCGATGATGGCCACACGCTCGCCTACCGGCTTGCCGTGGCGCAGCACGTCGATGTAGCTCAGCACCTTGGCGTGGTCCTGGCCGGGGATCTTGGGGTCGCGCGGCTCCACGCCCGTGGCGATCACCACCTCGTCGCAGCCCGCCAGGTCGGCGGCCTGCACGCGCTGATTCAGGTGCAGGTGCACACCCGTGTCTTCCACCCGCGTGGCCAGGTAGCGCAGCATTTCATGGAATTCTTCCTTGCCCGGAATCACCTTGGCCATGTTGAGCTGGCCACCGATGGCGACAGCGGCATCGAACAGATGCACCTCGTGCCCACGCTCGGCCGCCACCGTGGCGGCCGTCAGGCCCGCGGGTCCTGCGCCCACCACGGCAATGCGCTTGCGCGCTGAGGTCGGCCGGTACACCAGCTCCGTCTCATGGCAGGCTTGCGGGTTCACCAGGCAGCTGCTGGTCTTGTTCTGGAACACATGGTCCAGGCAGGCCTGATTGCAGGCGATGCAGGTGTTGATGCGGTCGGCCCGGCCCTCTCGCGCCTTTTTCACAAAGGCCGCGTCGGCCAGCAGGGGCCGCGCCATCGACACCATGTCGGCGCAGCCGTCGGCCAGCACGGCTTCAGCCACCTCGGGCGTGTTGATGCGGTTGGAAGTGACCAGCGGCGTGGTGATGCCCGCCGCCGCGAACTCGGCTTTCATCTTCTGCGTGACCCACGCAAACGCTGCGCGCGGCACGCTGGTGGCTATGGTGGGCACCCGCGCCTCGTGCCAGCCGATGCCGGTGTTGACGATGTTCGCGCCGCCCGTGGCCACGGCCTTGCCCAGCGTGACGATTTCATCCCACGCGCTGCCGCCGGGCACCAGGTCGATCATCGACAGACGGTAAATGATGATGAAGTCCGGCCCGACGGCCTCGCGCATGCGGGCCAAAATCTCTACCGGCAGGCGCATGCGGTGGCTGTAGTCGCCGCCCCAGGCGTCGGTGCGCAGGTTGGTGGCTTGCGACAGGAACTGATTGATGAAGTAGCCCTCCGATCCCATCACCTCCACGCCGTCATAGCCCGCCTCGCGCGCCTTCACGGCGCAGTTCACAAACGCCCGGATCTGCCGCTCCACCCCGCGCGCCGACAGCGCAAACGGCGTGAACGGCGAAATGGGCGACTGCAGCCGCGAGGGCGCCACGGCCAGCGGGTGGTAGGCGTAGCGGCCCGTATGCAGGATCTGCAGCGCGATCTTGCCGCCCGCGCCATGCACCGCGTCGGTCACCACCCGGTGGCGTTTGGCCGCGCCCGAGGTCGCCAGCGTGCCCGCAAACGGCTTGGCCCAGCCCGCGATGTTGGGCGCAAAGCCGCCCGTCACGATCAGCCCCACATCGCCCTCGGCCCGCTCACGGAAGTACGCCGCCATGCGCGTGAGGTCGCGCCCGTCCTCCAGCCCCGTGTGCATGGAGCCCATGAGCACGCGGTTCTGGATGGTGGTGAAGCCCAGGTCCAGCGGTGCCAGCAGGTGGGGGTACAGCGCCTGCCCCGGTGGCGGCGCGATGCTGGCGGAAGAAGTCATGAAGGCAGCTTGGGGGTTGTTCCGGGTCCTGTCGAACCGTGTACACGATCCTGGGCCCGAGGTTCAGTAATGCGGCGGCAATTCGTCGCGCAGGTTGCGCGGGCCGTTCGAGCCGCCTTCGGGCGCCTGCTGGCGCAGCTGGATGACCTCGTGCGTGAGCCGGTCAATCAGCTCCTGCTGGCGGTAAATAGTCAGGTTGAGCTGGTCCAGCAGGTCTTCCATGAAGCTGGCCTTGATCTCCAGGCCCTCCAGCCGCTGCTGGATGTCTCGCGCATCGCGGGTGTTGTTGTCTTGCATGGCGTTGTCAGAGCGCCTGCGCCAGGCGTGCCACGCCCTCGCGGATCTTGTCCACATCGGCCGTGGCGAACGACAGGCGCAGCGTGGCGTGGTCGGGGTTCTGGGCAAAGAACGGCGTGCCGGGCACAAAGGCCACGCCTTTTTCGATGGCGGACTTGGCCAGCACGTTGGCATCAGCCACTTTGCCGCCCGCACCGGTGAGGCGCAGCCACACGAACAGGCCTCCTTTGGGTTGCACAAACTCCACGGCGTCACCCAGTTCCTTGCGCAGTGCGTCGCACATCGCCTGGGCGCGCTCGGCATAGACCTTGCGCACATTCGCCAGGGTGGCGGGCATGCGGCCGGCCTTGAGGTATTGCGCCGCCGTGGCTTGGGCAAATGTGCTGGTGTGCGCGTCGCTGAATTGCTTGCACATCACGGCCTTGGCCAGCAGCTCTGGCGGGGCAATCAGCCAGCCAATGCGCAGGCCGGGGCTGAGCACCTTGCTCAGGGAGCCGCAATGGGCCAGCAGCGCGCGGCTGCCGGGCACCTCGCTGGACAGCGCCAGCAGGCTGGGCGGTGGCGCCTCGCCAAAATACAGGTCGCCATAGGGATCGTCTTCCACAACCAGGGTCTGGTACTTCACGGCCAGCTCCAGCACCTTTTTGCGGCGCGCGAGGCTCAGCGTGGCGCCGCTGGGGTTGCCAAAGGTGGGGATCAGGTACACCAGCTTGGGGCGGTGCTCGGCAATGAGCTGCTCGAGCGCATCCACCTGCACGCCATCGCCATCGATGGGCGCGCTGATGACCTCGGCGCCATACAGGCGAAAGCACTGGATGGTGGCCAGAAAGGTGGGGCCTTCGACGATCACCTTGTCGCCGGGGCCGATCATGGTCTTGCCCAGCAGGTCCAGCGCCTGCTGGCTGCCGGTGGTGACGATGAGCTGATCGGGCGCCACATCCGGGGCCCCTTTGCTTGCCATGAAGGCGGCCAGCTGCTCGCGCAGCGGCTGGTACCCTTCGGTGGCGCCGTACTGGAGGGCAGCACCCGGCTCCTCGGCCAGAGCGGCATTGCTGGCAGCGCGAATACCGTCCACGTCGAACATGGCGCTGTCGGGAAAGCCCCCGGCAAAGCTGATGATGCCGGGCTTGCCCAGCAGCTTGAAGAGCTCTCGGATGGCAGAGGTTTCTACGTTGTTCAGACGATCGGCAAATTGCATGGACGGTGCTTTCAGTGGACGGTGAATACCGCATTGTCGCCAATTGGCATGCGGCACGGATGCGTGCAGCTTGGAACCATCAACCCCTACACTGCCCGCCATGAAAACCGCGCACATCGAACCCTTTTTCGCCACCCTGAAGGCCGCCAACCCGCTGCCCAACACCGAACTTGAATACACCACCGTGTTCGAGCTGCTGGCGGCTGTGCTGCTGTCGGCGCAGGCCACCGATGTGGGCGTGAACAAGGCCACGCGCAAGCTGTTCCCGGTGGCAGGCACGCCGCAGGCCATTCTGGCCCTGGGCCTGGAGGGTCTGGAGGGCTACATCAAGACCATTGGCCTCTACAAAAGCAAAGCGCGCCACCTGATGGCGACCTGCCGCATCCTCGTGGAGCAGCATGGCGGCCAGGTGCCGCGCACGCGCGAGGCGCTCGAAGCCCTGCCAGGCGTGGGCCGCAAAACGGCCAACGTGGTGCTCAACGTGGCGTTCGGCCAGCCCACCATGGCGGTGGACACGCACATCTTTCGCGTCAGCAACCGCACCGGCCTGGCCCCCGGCAAGAACCCGCTGGCGGTGGAGATGCAGCTGATGAAGCGCGTGCCCCCCGCCTACGCCGTCGATTCGCACCACTGGCTGATCCTGCTGGGCCGCTATGTGTGCCAGGCGCGCAAGCCGCGCTGCTGGGAATGCCTGGTGGCGCCGTATTGCGACTTTCAGCCCAAGACCAGCGCGCCTTAGCCCGGCTGACGGCGCTGCCGATGACGCTGCCAAAAGCGGATCCATCGGCGCAGCTTGCACAGCGCGTGCTTTCAACCCTTTATTGCTATTATTAAAATAGCTATAGGCGCTTTATCCATAAGCGCAAAAGGCATTTTCATTCAAATGTTTGAACGCCCACCCGTAAGCCGATGCTCTGGCCCGAGCAAGGCCGCAAATTCCACGGCCGCCCGGCTGCGGGATGCGCCGCGGCGCCACAGAATGCCGGCGTGGCGCACCATCTGCGGCGAATGCAGCTGGATGGCCTGCATGTCCGGCGCCTGGCGCGCGGCGCGCTCGGGCACGATGCAGGCCAGCTCGCCCCAGCGGCACACATCGATCAGCCCCTCCACCGATTCCATCTCCACCCGCACCCAGGGCTGCACGCCGGCCGCGCGCAGGCTGTCGTCAATCAGGCGGCGTGTGGCGAACGTGCGCGGCAGCATGGCCAGCGGCACCTGGGCCAGGGCCTTGACGGCCAGGCTGCGGCGGCGCGCCAGTGGGTGGGCCCGGTTCACCACCAGCTGCATGCGCTCCTCGAACAGGGGTTCGGTCTCGATCTCCTCGCGCTGCGTGGGGTGAAAGGCAATGCCCACATCGAGCAAGCCTTCCACCAGCTGCTCTTCGATGGGCCCGGCGCGCAGGTCGCGCACCACGATGTTCACCTTGGGATAGGCCATGCTGAAGGCCGCCACCGCGGCCGGCACCAGGGTGTGCAAGAAGGTGGGGATGACGCCCACGGTGAGCACGCCCGCCTGCAGCCCGGTCATGTCGGCCAGCGCCATACGCCCGGCCTCGATCTCCTGCAGCGCGCGGGCGGCGTGCACGCGGAAAGCCGCCCCCGCCTGTGACAGCCGCAAGCCCCGGCCCAGGCGGTCAAAAAGCTGGATATCCAGCTCCTGCTCCAGCTGGCGCAGGCCGTGCGACAACGTGGACTGCGTGACAAACAGGTTCTGCGCCGACTGCGTGAGGTGCTCGGTCTGAGCGATGTCGAGAAAGTAGCGCAACTGCCGGATTTCCATTGAGGACGCTCCCATTTATTCGTTCGATTCAATCGAATGATAAGTTGCAAATAAATCATTGGAACGTCATACGGATTAAATCTAACCTTGCCTTTTTTGCTGGCTCCAAGATGGGCCAACGCCATTTTTCTGGTCCCCAAAAAAGGTACACAGCAATGCATAGCCGCTTCACCATCGAACGCCTGCAGGCGCGGATTCTGGACATTCCCACGATCCGCCCGCACAAGCTGTCGTTTGGCTCCATCAGCCGCCAGAGTCCGGTCATCGTGCAGGTGTGGCTCAAAAACGGTGCCACGGGCTTCGGCGAGGCGGCCACCATTGGCGGCCCGTCGTGGAACGAAGAGTCACCCGAAAGCATCCTGCACGCCATTCAAAACTACCTCGCCCCCGCGCTCATCGGCCAGGACGCGGGCGGTTTTGAAGGCGCCCTGGCGCGCATGGACAAGGCCTGCAAAGGCAATGCGTTTGCCAAGAGCGCTGTCGAGATGGCGCTGATCGACGCCGTGGCCCGCACGCTCGACCTGCCCGCCTGGCAACTGCTGGGCGGCAAGGTGCACCAGAGCCTGCCCCTGGCCTGGACGCTGGCCAGCGGCGACGTGGAGCGCGACCTGCAGGAGGCCCATCTGCGCCTCACGCAAAAACGCCACCGCATCTTCAAGATGAAGATCGGCGCCCGCACACCCGAGGCCGACGTGGCCCATGTGTCGCAGATCGCGCGCGGCCTGCAGGGCAAGGCCACGCTCACGGTGGACGTGAACCAGGCCTGGGACGGCAACACCGCGCGCCGTTATCTGCCGCAACTGGTCGAAGCCGGCGTGACGCTGATCGAGCAGCCCGTGGCGCAGTGGAACGTGGAGGCGCTCAAAAGCCTCACGGCCACGCTCGATGGCGCGCTCATCATGGCCGACGAAACCGTGTGCACCCCGCAAGACGCCATGATGCTGGCGCGCGAGAAAGCCAGCCATGTGTTCTCGCTCAAGGTGGCCAAGCACGGCGGCCTGATCCGCACCCGCAAGGTGGCCGCTGTGGCCGAAGCGGCCGACATCGGGTGGTACGGCGGCACCATGCTGGAGACATCGCTGGGCAGCGCCGCATCGGCCCATGTGTTTTCCACGCTGGGCGGCCAGCACCATGGCTGCGAGCTGTTCGGCCCGCAGCTGCTGGTGGACGACATCGTCGAGCAGCAGATGCCGATTGTCGATTTCGAGCTGCAACTGCCCGACGGCCCGGGCTTTGGCGTCGACATTTCGCTGCCCCAGCTGGAGCGCTTTGACCGCGCCCGCCAGGGCCTCACCGCCGTGCACGTTGATATGGCCGCACACACCACCACCCCCGTTTAAGGAGAAAACCGATGCTGTTTCTGGTTCGTATGGATGTGAACATTCCGCGCGACTTGCCCGTGGAGCAAGCCAACGAGATCAAGGCCCGCGAAAAGGCCTATTCGCAAGACCTGCAGCGCGACGGCCGCTGGAAGAGCATCTGGCGCGTGGTGGGCGAATATGCCAACTACAGCATCTTTGATGTGGCGTCCAACGACGAACTGCACCAGCTGCTGCAAGGCCTGCCGCTGTTCCCGTTCATGAAGATCTCCGTCACCCCGCTGGCGCAGCACCCTTCGGCCATCTGAAGCCCCTCAATCCAACCCCACGAGACAAACACGATGCACACCAAACGTCACCTCCTGGCCCTGCTGGCCCTGGCCGGCCTGGGCCTGACTGCCCACGCCCAGCCTGCGGCCGCCGAATGGCCCAACAAGCCGATCCGCTGGGTGGTTCCCTTCCCGCCCGGTGGCGCCATGGACGCCATCGCGCGCACGCTGGGCGAAAAGGCCGCCAAGTCGCTGGGCCAGCCCTTCGTCATCGAAAACAAGCCTGGCGCGGGTGGCAACATTGGTGCCGACTTCGTGGCCAAGCAGCCCGGCGACGGCTACACGATGATGATCACCTCAATCGGCATGGCCACCAACAAGCCGCTGTACGGCAAGCTGAGCTACGACCCGATCAAGGACTTTGCCCCGTCAGCCTGCTGGCCGTGGTGCCCAATGTGCTGGTCACCAACGCCACCCAGCCCGATGTGAAGACCGCCCGGGACGTGATCGCCGCGGCCCGCAGCGCACCCGGCAAGCTCACCTATGCGTCGGCCGGCAACGGCACCTCCATCCACCTGGCGGGCGAGGTTTTCACTTCGCTGGCCAATGTGGACATGCTGCACATTCCTTACAAGGGCAGCGGCCCGGCGGTGGCCGACCTGCTGGGCGGCCAGATCAACTACATGTTTGACAGCATCACCTCGGCCCGCCCGCACATCCAGTCGGGCAAGCTGCGCGCCCTGGGCGTGACCACGGCCAAGCGCTCCAGCACCCTGCCCGAGGTGCCCACCCTGGCCGAGGCCGGCGTGCCCGGCTACGAGGTGTCACCATGGTTTGCCGTGTTCATGCCCGCATCCACACCCAAGGCCATCGTCGGCAAGCTCAACAAGGCCTTGCTGGCCGCGATGAAAGACCCCGACGTGGTCAAGCGCTTTGAAACCATCGGCGCCGAGCCCGTGGGCTCCACCCCCGACGAGCTGGCCAAACACCTGGCCCGCGAGTCCGAGCGCTGGACCAAGCTGATCACCGAGCGCGGCATCAAGCTCGACTGACCCTCCCTGCATTCATTCTACCCCATTCCACCGAGGAGACATCCATGTCCGAACTCACCCAAGCCCAACTGCTTGCACTGGTCAACACCAAGAAGATCGCCCCCGGCAATGCGCGCGTGCGCCAGCTCACCGAGCGCATCGTTACCGACCTGTTCAAGACCATCGACGAACTCGATGTGACCCCCGACGAGTTCTGGGCCGCCGCCGGCTGGCTCACGCGCCTGGGCGCGGCGGGCCAGACGGGCCTGATCACCGCGGGCCTCGGTTTTGACCGCCTGCTCGACATCCGTGCCGACGAGGCCGACGCCAAGGCGGGCCGCGCAGGTGGCACGCCGCGCGCCATCGAAGGCCCGCTGTTTGTGGCGGGTGCACCCATGTCCCAGGTCGAGGTGCGCCTCGATGAGGGCGAGCCCAAGGGCGAAGTGTTCGTGATGGAGGGCCAGGTGCAGGACCTGAACGGCCAGCCTGTGCCCCACGCCTCGGTGGATGTGTGGCACGCCAATGAGCTGGGCGGCTATTCGCACTTCTTCCCCGGCATGAAGCCCTACGAGCTGCGCCGCCGCATCGAGACGGGAGCCAAGGGCCAGTACCGCTTTCGCTCGTTCCTGCCACCTGGCTACGCGATTCCCCCGAACAGCCCCACGTCCGAGCTGTTCGAGGCCCTGGGCCGCCACGGCAACCGCCCCGCGCACATCCACTTTCTGGTGGCGGCACCCGGCATGCGCACGCTGACCACACAGGTCAACATCCCCGGCGACACTTACATCGACGACGACTTTGCCTTCGCCACGCGCGATGGCCTGATCGTGGCCCTGGAGAAAAACGTGGCGCCTGCAGGCTACGAATCGCTGGGCATCAGCGCGCCCTTCACGCGCACGAAGTTCAACTTCGTGATGCAGAACGCCGCCAGTGCCGACGAAGCCCTGCCACTGACGCGCATGGAGCGTGTATCCACCCCCGCCTGAACAGCCCTGCGCTCACAGCCCGAAAGCCGCCACCGCAAGGGGGCGGCTTTTTTTGACCGTGCGTTCTCGAGATTGGCAGCCAACCAAGCACTCCCGCCGCACGCAGGCAGCCACCCCCCAAATTTGTTCGCCCAAAAAGGGCTGTCTGGCTATACTGAATCAAACATTTGTTTACAGCCCGTCCCTGTTGCCCCTACCGGAAGATGCAACTCGATCCGCACACCCTCATTGTCATGGCGGGGTTCATGTCCACGACGATGGCGGTGGTGCTGTTGTTCATGCGGAGCAATTACCCCCTGGCATCTGCGGGCTGGACTACTGGGCTGCTGCTCCCGTGCTCTGGCTCGTGTCAATGCTGCTCTTCAGCAGCCGTGGTGAGCTCCCCCAATTTCTCTCAGTCGTTCTGGCCAACCAGGCGCTGCTGATGGGCGCCACGGTCTATTACATCGGCAGCCGCCGATTCCTGGGACATGGTGGTGGATGGGCCTTGTGGGGCAGCGTCGCGGTCGCATCCACGCTGGTGATTACATGGCTGACTTACGTAACGCCCAGTTATGCAATGCGCGTCGCCATCTTCTCGCTGCTGATGGCGGTGCTGTATGGCGCGCACCTGCGCTTTCAATTGCGACATGGGGGCAAGGGCTTTCCCACACGGCTGGTGCAGGTCGTGCTGGCGCTGCACATCCTGGTGCTGATGGCGCGCTTCACTTCGGTCCTCATGGGCCGGGCCGGCAACGGCGTCATGGAGCCTTCACCTTTCCAGACGATATACATGGGCGCGTATGTGATGACGGTGCTGATGCTGTCCATTGGCGCCATCTTGCTGGCGACCGACCGGGTGCGCACCGAACTGGAGCACCTGGCCACACACGACTCGCTCACCCAGACACTGAACCGCCGCGCCGTGATGCAGCTGTGCCAGGAGGAACTGGACCGCGCCCGCCGCTATGGCCACGGGCCGTCGATCATGATGCTCGACCTGGACAACTTCAAGGCGGTGAACGACACCCATGGCCACCAGCATGGCGATGCGGTGCTGGTCCATTTCGCTGCGTGCACCAAGTCTGCATTGCGCAGCGAAGACCGCCTGGGTCGTTACGGTGGCGAAGAGTTTCTGGTTCTGCTGCCCGACACCGATGCCCCGGCAGCCCACCATGTGGCACAACGCATCCACGCGCTGCTTCAGGCAGGGCACCCGCTTGACTGCCAGCTCAGCATCGGGGTGACCAGCTGGCAGGGTCAGACGGACACCCTGGACGCCATGCTGGCACGCGCCGACGCTGCGCTCTACCAGGCCAAGAAGCGGGGCCGCAACCAGACCTGCGCGGGGTGACGGCCGCCTTCCAGGCGCCTCGCCCACACCGCCGTGCATGCGCTGGCATGGCGGTATGCCCGCACTTGATTGCTATATTTTCAATAGCTTCATGCGCTTGCTACACAAGCGCTAGAACCATAAATGGCTTGGAATCGATCAAAACCTTCTCATGCCCGTGCAGCGCTGTGCATACGCAGCCACGCCGCAAAGCCTTCTTCCGACATGTCGCCGGCGGCAACGGCGAGCATTGTGAGCACACACGACGCATCGTCGGCCCCCAGCACCTGCCCATTAAGGCGTAGAAAAAGTTCGGCAGCCACAAAACCGGTGCGCTTGTTGCCATCGATGAACGGGTGGTTGCGCGAGATACCGTAGCCATAGGACGCCGCCAGCGCTGCGGCGTCAGGTGGTGGATCGCCATACGCCTGCAGCTGGAGCGGTTTGCCCAGGGCCGAGTCGAGCAGGCCGGCATCGCGCACGCCGGCGCCGCCACCGTGCTCGGCCAGTTGCATCTCGTGGATGGCGACAACGACTGCGCGATCTAGCCAGACCCATTCGCGCCTCATTTGGCCAGCTCGTGCAAGACAGCCCGGCGCTCTTTCATGATCTCGCGTGCCACGCGCATCTGCGCTTCGAACTCGGGGTTATGCGTCGTGATGCGCAAGCCGTCGGGCGTTTCTGTCACGTACAGCTCGTCGCCTTTTTCCAGTTGCAAGCGCGCGAGCAGCTCTTTGGGAAAAATGGCGCCGACGGAGTTGCCGACCTGGGTAAGTTTGAGGGTGTGCATGGTGGCCTTTGTAATTACATTTGTAATACTACTGCTAGCGCACCACCGCGTCAAAACCATCACGCCGACTGCGTGGCCACCCCCGCCGCCTCGAAGCTGGCCATTTCGCGCAGGATGCAGCAGGCCGACTGCAACAGCGGCCAGGCCAGCGCCGCGCCCGAGCCCTCGCCCAGGCGCAGGCCCATGTCCAGCAGCGGCCGGGCCTGCGGATGTGGCACCAGGTGCGCCAGCAGGTGCGCATGGCCGGGCTCGGCCGAGCCGTGGGCAAACACGCAGCGCTGCAGCACGTGGGGTTGCAGGCGCGCGGCCACCAGCACGGCGGCGCTGGTGATGAAGCCATCGACCACGATCACACGGCGCTCCGACGCAGCCTGCAGTACGGCGCCCACCAGTGTGGCGACCTCGAAACCACCCAGCGCGGCCAGGGCGTCGAGGGGTTCGACCGCGCCCTCATTGGCCTGCAATGCCTGCGCCAGCACGGCGCGCTTGCGCGCGACGCCGGCCGCGTCCAGGCCGGTGCCGGCGCCGGTGCACTCGTCCAAAGGTATGCCGCACAGGCGCGACAGCAACAGCGAGGCCACCGAGGTGTTGCCAATCCCCATTTCGCCCAGAAGCAGCGCGTTGCCGGGCAGATTGCGCACCACGTCCATGCCGTTGGCCAGCGCCTGGGCGCATTGCGCGGCCGTCATCGCGGGGCCGGTGGATGCGTCGTGCGTGCCCGGCGCCACCTTGCGCACCAGCAGCTGTGGCTGGCCGGGCACGGCAGGGCGCAGCGCAAAGTCGCGCGCCACGCCGCAGTCCACCACGGTGAGCGCCAGGCCATGCTGGCGCGCCAGCACGCTCACGGCGGCGCCACCGGCCAGAAAGTTTTCGACCATCTGCCAGGTCACGTCGCTCGGGTAGGCCGACACGCCGCGCGCCGCCAACCCATGATCGGCCGCGCAGACCAGCATTTGCGGGTGCTCAAGCTGGGGTGACTCGCTGCCCAGGATCTGGCCGATGCGCAACGCCAGCGGCTCCAGCCGGCCCAGCGCGCCCAGGGGCTTGGTCTTGTGGTCGATGCGGTGCTGCAGGCGCGCCGTCAGCGCGGTGTCGTGCAGGTCGGAAATGACAGGAATCGTGCAGTTGAAGGTCATGAAAAAAATGGCTCAGGAATGGATCAGGGATTGCAATACGCCCGGCGCAAAGTGCGCCTGAAGCGCATCGGCCAGGCCGTCAAACACGGCATCGAGCGTGCGCACGGGCGCGTTGCCGGACGTGGCAAACAGCGCCTGCAAGGCAGCCGAGTCTTCAAACAGGCCATGCAGATACAAACCCAGCACATTGCCCGCGCGGTTTTGCCAGGCCAGGCCGGGAATGGCCGCCCGCGCCACGTCGCCTTTGGCCGCCATGGCGGTGTGCTGCGCGGTCTGGCCGTGGTGAATTTCGTAGCCGGCCACCGGCACGCCCGACAGTGCCGCCCAGGGACCGTCCGCCAGCTGGCCAAAGCGCGCCTCGGTGTGGCGCACCGTTTTGGCGGGCTCGAACACCGTGACCAGCGGCAGCAGGCCCAGGCCGGGGCCGTTGCCGTCGATGCCTTCGGGGTCGATCAGCGCCTCGCCCAGCATCTGCAGGCCGCCGCAGACACCCAGCACTGCGCCGCCGCGCCCGGCGTGCGCGGCAATGGCGCTATCGAGCCCCTGCGCGCGCAACCAGGCCAGGTCGGCCGCCGTGGCCTTGGAGCCGGGGACCACGATCCAGTCGCGGAGCTGCAGGAGCGCCACATCGGCCGGACTGCGCACCCACTGCAGGCGCACTCCCTGCATGTTCTTGAGCGGCTGGAATTCGTCGAGGTTGCTGATGCGCGGGTAGGCGATGACGGCAATGGTTTTTGTCACCACCCCGGCGGCAACGCTGCGGTCGTCAAACACACCGTCTTCTTCGGGCAGGCCGTGCTGCCACTGCATGGGAATGGTGGCCACGGTGGGCACACCGGTCAGCTGTTGCAGCATCTGCGGGGCGGGCGCCAGCAGGGCCGCGTCGCCGCGAAACTTGTTGAGCACAAAGCCGTGGATCAGCGCACGCTCGTCCTCGGGCAGCAGCGCCCAGGTGCCATACAGGTGGGCAAACGCGCCGCCCCGGTCGATGTCGGTCACCAGCAGGCAGCGGGCCTGCGCATGGCGCGCCACACGCATGTTGACGATGTCGCTGGCGTGCAGGTTGATTTCGGCGGGCGAGCCAGCGCCCTCGATCACCACCACATCGTTGTCGGCGCGCAAGGCATCGAGCGCCGCGGCGATCTGCGGCCAGACCTTTTCGCTGCGGCCGCGCCAGGGCATGGCCGTGAGTTCGGCGCTCACCTGCCCCATCAGCACCACCTGGCTGTGCGTGTCGGCCTCGGGCTTGAGCAGCAGCGGGTTCATGCGCACCTCGGGCCGGGCGTTTGCGGCCAGGGCCTGAAAGTATTGGGCGGAACCGATTTCGCCCCAGGCGCCGTCGATACCCTCGACCACGCGCGCGTTGTTGCTCATGTTCTGCGCCTTGAACGGCGCGACCTTGAGTCCCAAGTTGCTGTAGTAACGGCACAGGGCGGTGGTCAGCCAGCTTTTGCCAGCGCCGCTGGTAGTGCCCAGCACCATCACGCAGCGGGCCAGTGGGCGAGCCGAAACAGTCGTTGTCATGCCATGTCTTTCTGGTTGGGAAGGGTCGCCACCATTGCGCGCCACGCGGCAACCAGTGCGTCCTGTGAGGCGGGTGGCAGCACGCCCAGCCGCACTTGCCCCGGCAAGCCAAACGAAGCGCAGTCGCGCAGCTTGATGCCCGCATTGCGCAGCCCGTCGAGCATGTGCGCGAAGGCCTGCGGCGGATGGGAGCCATTGGGCAGGGCGCAGAAATAGTTGGCCAGGCTGCCGGGCTGCACCTGCCAGCCCAACTCCGCACACAACCCCTGCTGGCGCGCTTTCCAGTCGCGCAGGCTACCCAGGCTGTGCACCAGCCACTGCTGCACCACAGGCTCCATCCATGCCTGCAACAACGCCACGCCATGCGCCCCCACGGGCCACGAGGGGGCCAGGGCATTCAGGGCCAGCACCTGCGCATCCATGCCTGCGGGCGCCACGGCGTAGGCTGCGCGCACCCCGGTAAGCCCCAAGGCCTTGTTGGGCGTCCACAGCTGCCAGCAGGCCGGTGGCAGCTGCAACGCGGGCACGCCCGTCCAGGCGCCCTCCTCGTCCAGCCGCAGCGGCGCGTAGGCGCAGTCCAGC
The DNA here is from genome assembly GCF_002157145.1 of Acidovorax carolinensis. NCBI lineage: Bacteria > Pseudomonadati > Pseudomonadota > Betaproteobacteria > Burkholderiales > Comamonadaceae > Acidovorax > Acidovorax carolinensis. The sequence continues at coordinate 1,627,350 of NZ_CP021361.1, read as the reverse complement.
ACGCGCAGCACTGGGGCGGTGGCCCCATGCCGCCATCTATGCACAGCAGGGTCGGTACAGCCCAACGGACTAGAGGGCTCGCAGGCCCATTGCAAACCCGCAGCGGCGACGACGCCGCCCCGCACCACTGGCAGGCCACGCGCCTGTGCCGCCTGGGCATAGTCGCCATAGCTGTGTGCGGGCAAGGCCACCTGCACCGCACCCTGCTGCGCCGCCAGCGCGGTAATGCGGTGAATGAATTCACTGGCGCTGGCCGCCAGCACGATGCGCGCCGGGGGCACGCCATGAAAAGCACCCAGACCCTCGCGCAGCGCGGCGTAGGCCGGGTCGGGGTAGCGCGTGGCGTCGGCCGCCTGCACGGCGTGCAGCGCCTCGGGGCACGGGCCACAGGCGTTGCTGTTGGTCGAAAAATCGTGCAGCGGCACGCCCGCCGCATCGGGGCCACCATGCATGGGCAACACCGCCACCACGTTGGTCATGCGCCGGTCGCCACCACGACCAGGCAGTGAACCACCGCCGCCAGCGGCACCAGCGCCATCACCACCGTGGACACCAGCTTTTCCGCGCGCCGCGTGTCAAGCGGTCCGGCTTTGCGGCCCTTGCTGTTGAGCACATAAACGCCCGGCTTGGCCAGCCGCACCCCCAGTGCCATGGACATCGCCGCCATGGGCCAGCCGCTGTTGGGCGAGGGGGTTTTGCGCGCCTGGCGCGCCAGGGTGCGCAGCGGCAGGCCCCGTGCGGACAGCGCCAGCAGCAGCGCCGTGATGCGCGCGGGCAGCCACGACAGCACATCGTCCGCGCGGGCGGCCCACTTGCCCGCCCATTGCCAGTAACGGCCGCCGCGCATGCCCGGATAGCCCCACATGGCATCGGCCGTGTTGGCAAAGCGGTACAGCGCGGCGCCGGGCAGGCCCAGCAACGCAAACCAAAACAGCGGCGCCACCACCGAGTCGTTGAGGTTTTCGGCCAGCGATTCAATGGCCGATTCGCGCACCTGCAATGCATCGAGCTGCGCCACATCGCGGCTCACCAGGCGCGACAGGCGCTCGCGCCCCTCGGGCAGCGAGCGGGCCAGAGCGTCTTCCACCGCCAGCACTTCGTCGCACAGCATGCGCCAGGCAAACAAGGGCTTGAGCAGCAGCGCCATCAGCGCCGCCGCCAGCACCCAGTGCAGTTGCAGCGCGGCCCATTGCAGGCCCCAGAAGATTACAAAAACCATAGCTGCCAGCGCACACCAGACAAGCGCTGCAGCCCAAAAACACTTCCAATCGGCCGACCTGGGCGACAGCGGCGCAAGCCGCTCGCCCCACCAGCGCAGCACCTGCCCCATCCACACCACGGGGTGCGCGCGCGCGGGCGGCTCGCCCAGCAGGCGGTCCAGCCACACCGCCAGCAGCAGCGCCACCGCGCCCAGCAGCGCCGCCACCATGGACTGGGGCAACATCCCTACCGCTTCGAGATTCATGGCGTTGGTCCTTCCGGGAACAGGCTGCTGGCCTGTCCCCAGGCATTGTCGAACACCAGCGCCTGCAGCGGCTGGCGCTGGGCCCAGCGGGCCTGGGCCAGCATGGGCTCGGCATAAAACGCCTGCACCGGCCCCAGGCACAGCAAGGCGATCGGCTCGGCACCCTCGGGCAACTGCAGCACGCGGGCCACGGCGGTGGGGTCGAACAGCGACACCCAGCCCATGCCCAGGCCCTCGGCGCGCGCCGCCAGCCACAGGTTCTGGATGGCACAGGCGGCCGAGGCAAGGTCCATCTGCGGCAGCGTGCGGCGGCCAAAGATGTGCTTTGCGCGGCCATCGGCCAGCGAAACCGCCAGCACCTCGGCGGCATCCAGCAGGCCCTGCACCTTCAGGCGCATGAATTCGTCCTCGCGCTCGCCCAAGGCGCGGGCCGTAAGCACGCGTTCCTGCTCCACCAGATCGTGCAACTGATGGCGCAATGCGGCGTTGGTCACGCGCACGAAGCGCCACGGCTGCATGAAGCCCACGCTGGGCGCATGGTGGGCGGCCTGCAGCAGGCGGCGCAGGGTTTCGTCCGCCACCTGGCCGCCGGCAAAGTGGCGCATGTCGCGCCGTTCAAAGATCGCCCGGTACACGGCCCGGGCATCGCCGGGCGCAAAGGCCTGGGAGGAATGGTTGGCGCTGCCTGCGCCCTCCACCGCCGTCACCATCAGTCCTCGATGCCGCGCTGCGCGGGCACGCCCGCCTTGAACGCGTGCTTGACCAGCTGCATCTCGGTCACGGTGTCGGCCAGCTCGATGATCTCGGGCGGGCAGCGGCGGCCGGTCAGGCACACATGCACATCTTTAGGCCGGTCGCGCAGCGTTTGCAGCACGCCCTCGAGCGGCAGCCAGCCATAGATGAGCGGGTAGGTGATCTCGTCGAGCACCACCAGAAAATAATCACCCGACAGAATCGCGACACGCGCCTTCTCCCAGCCGTCACGCGCCAGTTGTGCGGAGTGCTCCAGATCCTGGCTCTTCCAGCTGAAACCGTCGCCCAGGCCCTCGATGGGAATGCCGATCTGCTCGAACATGCGGTGCTCGCCAAACCGCGCCGTGGGCACCTTCATGAACTGGAAGATCTTCACGGACTTGCCGCGGCCATGGGCACGCAGCGCCAGGCCAAAGGCGGCAGTGCTCTTGCCCTTGCCATCGCCGGTGTTGACGATCACCAGGCCACGGCGCTCGCCCTCGGTTTTTCATAGCGCTTCTCGGTGGGAGGTGTTTCAATTTGCATGGCGTTCATTCTTTCAGAGTGGTCGGGCGTCACATCGCGGCCCGTTGCGGCTTTGGGGACAGGGAAGATGGGCGGCGGGCCTGCCAGGCAGCGCCAGCGAGCACCACCAGGGCCATGACCAGCAGCGCCACGATGCCAGCCATGCGTTCCAACAACGTGATTTCGGTCACTGTGGCTTCGCGCTCGGGCTGGCGCTCCAGCAGCACGCCCATGGCGGGCAGATCGGGCGCGACCGGATGGAGGTTGGCCTGGGGCGCAGGTGCAGGCAGATCGGCGGACAGTGGCGCGGGCTGCGCCAACGCAGCTGCAGGCAACCGCGGCGTGGCCGCGGCCACGCCGACGGGTGCAGGGGCGGCGCCCTGCACGGCATGCTCGACCCAGCGGCGCACGCTGGGCAGCTCGGCCGCCAGCGGCGCCGCGCGCGTCAGCTCCTGGTACATCTGCGCGAGTTGCTTTTGCGTGTCGGCATCGGCCTGCCAATAGCCCTGGCGCTGCGCCTGCACCAAGCGTTCGAGCGACTGGGCGTAGGCCTGCGGGTGTTCCTTCAGCCACTCGGGCAGACCGAGCCGGTGCTTGTCGCGCACCAGCACGTCGTAGAAGCTTTGCCAATGGTCGCTGCGCACCGTATCGGGCGCCACGGCCTGCCAGCCCCAGGCGAACTGCACGGCCTTGAGCACCTGCAGCGTGCCCGAATAGCCCTCGGCCTTCTGGGCCTGCAGCCAGCCGGGGTGCAGGTAGCGCGACTGCATCTCCAGCGCAATGGCGCGCTGCGCGGTTTCGGTAGTGGGCTCGCCTGCATCCTGCAGCTGGGCCACATGCAGCTCCAGCCCCTGCGCTCGCCCGGCCACGCGGGCTGCGGCCGACAGGCCGCCCAGGTACTGGAACGGGTCGTCCGAGCTGACCATGGCGTACAGGTTCGAGCTGCGCGAGAGGATGGCGGCATCGGTGCGGCGCAGGTGGGCGCCCAATGCCTGGGCCGCCACACCGCCCACAACGCCCGTCACCGGCTCGCCATCCAGGTAAGGCTGACTCATGCGTTCGAGGAACATCTGGCCCAGGCGCGCATCGTTGGTTTGCAGGCCATCGCTTTGCACCGCGTCCGACAGGCCGGTGCCATAGTCGCCCACCGCATTGCCGAACGAGCGCACGCGCGCCAGTTGCTCGGCCTGCGCCCGGGGCACGCCTTGCTTGCGCAGCTCCTGGCCGATCTGCTCGGTATTGCGTGCGATCACATTGCCGGGCTCGGCAGTGGCGGCCTGGGCCACGGCGCGGTCGAGCAGCGCCATGAGAGCCGGGAACTGGTCGCGGTACGAGCCGGTAATGCTCATGAGCACATCGACGCGCGGGCGTTTGAGCTCGTCGGCCGCGATGGTCTCCACGCGCACGGGGCGGCCCGCGTCGTCCCACACCGGGCGCATGCCCAGCGCCACCAGCGCCTGCGCTTCCATGATGCCCTGGTGGCGCAGCGTTTCGCCCGCCCACAGCGACAGGGCCATGCGCTGCGGTGCCTGGCCGCCATGGCGTGCCTGGTAGTCCTTGAACCAGTCGTTGAACAGCGTCTGTGCCACGGCATAGGCCTGGCGCGTGGGCAGGCGGCTCGGGTCCAGCCCCGTGAGGTTGCGGCCTGTGGGCAGGCTGTCGGGGTTGCGGATGGGGTCGCCACCGTAGGCGGCGGGCAGGTAGCGCCCTTCCAGCGCAGCCAGCAGGCCGGGCAGCTCGCCCTCCGTGGCCAGCAGGCGTTCCAGCTCTTGCGCGCGCTGTGCCAGTTGCAGCAGCGCGGGCGTGTCGATGGGCTTGCGCGCGGCGCGGTTGGGCACATGGTCTTCGGCGCGCACCAAGTCGGATGTACCCGCCGCACCCGGCGTTGCCGCCTGTGCAGGCAGCACGGGGCGCAGGTCCAGCACGCTGGCGGCCTGCGCATCCTTCAAGGCCACTTCCAGCCAGCGTGCGGGGCGGGCTGCCAGCACCGCATCGTGCCGGATGAGGAAGGCTTCGTCGATGTCTTCGCCCAGCGCCTCGATCAGCGGCTTGCGCAGCGCCTGCAGGGTGGTCTCCAGCCGCTGCTCGGGCGCGGGCACGCGGCCGAACACGGCCAGGCCCTTGGGCTGCGAGCTTTGCGCGAGCTGGTCCAGGTAGGGGTGCAGGATTTCAAGAAAGCCGTGGAAGTCGGCCGCGATGCGGTCAGCGCTCCAGCCCAGGTCGCGGTGCAGCTGGTGCTCCACAAACTGCGCCACCAGCTGCTTTTCGAGCGCCCGGCGCGTGGGGCCTTCGTCCACCGTCTCCCATTCGTGCATCACCTCGTGCATGTGGGCCATGCGCGCCTCGAAGCCGGCCGGGGCGAACACCGGCGTGCGGTGGCTTACCAGCACGGCGCGGCCCGGCGCTTGGCCGTGAGGGCCTCGCCCAGGTTGTCCACGATGTAGGGGTAGACCACGGGCAGGTCGCCCAATGGCAGCAGCGCGTCGTCATGCACATCGAGCGCACGCGCCTTGCCGCCGGCCCATTCCTGCGTGCCGTGGGTGCCGAAGTGAATGAGGGCATCGGCCTCCCGCTGCGCCCACAGGTACACCGCCAGGTAATGGTGCGACAGCGGCGCCTTGCTCTTGTGCATGAACGGGTTCTGGCCCAGGCGCAGGGTTTCTTCGCGCGGGGGCTGGGGCAGCACGGCCAGATGGCCCACCTGCAGGCGCGGGATGGCGAATACCTTTTCGCCCTGCCACTCGACCACGTAGCGGCTCTTTTCGGGGCGCCCCAGTGCGCGTTCATGCGCTCGCGCACGGCCTTTGGAAAAGTGGCCAGGTGCTGCTCATAGCGCGCCAGCGGCAGCGCGGCGGCCTGACCGCTTTGCAGCAGCGCGCGCAGGTCGGCGCCAGGGTAGTAGGCGGCCAGCAGCGGCTTGAGGCCGTCGATCCAGCCCTGCTCAGGCACCTGCTGCGTGCGGTAGCCCGCCTGCGCCAGGCCGCTGGAGACCTGCTTCAGGCTGCGCGGCACGTTGAGGAACGAGGCGCCAAAGTTGGTGCCACCCGGCGGGTAGTTGTAGACCATGGCCACCAGGCGCTTGTCGGCGGCGGGTTGGGTCTGCAGCGCGATCAGCCGCCGCGCCTTGGCGGCCACGGCCTGGGCCTGGCGCTCGATGAAGCGAAAGTCTTGCCCCTCGGCGCCGTGGCGGCGACCAGGACCGGATCGATGGCGCCGGCAGCCTCGGGCTGCGCGAGATAGAACGGCACATCGGACAGAGACAGGCCCGTGTCGCTGGCCTCCCACGCAGCGGCATCGCCCGCGCGGTAGGGCTGGGTGGCGAGCAGCGGCACGCCCCAGCGCGCCAGCAGCGGCTGCAGCGCGGCGGCTTGGGGCACGAGCTGGTGCAGCACCAGGGCCGAGGCATGCAGGCGGCCGGGCCGGTGCCCGCACCGCCCACGGGGGGCAACTCCAGCACCTCGGCCAGCGTCTGCGCCGTGACCTGCTGGCCAAAGGCCGCATAGGCGAACAGGCCCTGCTGGCGGAAGGTGCGCAGCCAGGCATCGAGCCACTCCGTACTGCCGTCGATGAAGTGGTGGCGATGCACCAGCACGGCCACGGCGGGCAGGCTGCGCAGCGCGGGCTGGCCCTGGCGCCAGGCCTCCAGCGCGGCGGCGTGGGCAGCAGGCGGGCGCGTCGGGTGGTAGATGCCACGGGGGGCAGGATGTCTGGCGCGGGCACGGTGGGCAGAGCTGTGCCCCGCACCACGGCCTGTGCCAGGGCGACGGCGTTCTTCAGGTTGCTCGGGCCGCCCGCCTGCAGGTAGGCCACCATGCGGGCGGGAGCCTCCAGCGCAGACAGGTCAACAACGGGCGTACCCGCAGACACCCAGACCACGCGGCCCGGGGCGCGTGCGGCGCGGACATCGAGCTGCGCGCCCACCATGCGGCGCAAGCGCGCCTCCACGCTGGCATGTGGCGCATCCACCCACACCAGCGCAGCGCCGGCCAGAGCGCTCTCCAGCTTCTGGGCCTGGGCGGCATCCAGTACCGCCGGGCCGGCCAGCGGGTAGTCGATGTGCACAAAGCCCAGGCCCGCCTCGGCGGCCAGGCGCTGCACCATGGCCGTGCGCGGGCCGTGGTGATGTCGGAGGTGAGCCACAGCAGCACGGGCGCTGTCTTGTCGGCGCCGTCGGCTCTGTGCGCCTTCTCCGCCGGTGCGGCCTGCACCAGTGGCGCAGCCAGCAGCAGACACCACAGTGCCACGCGCAGGACCAGCGTCTTCATGGCGTGGCGGGTGCGCCGCTGGCCGAGGCACTGGCTGGCGCAGCGCCCGTTTCAGGGATGTAGACGATGTTGCCGTCTTCGAGCTGGTAGGCCACACCCGCGCGCACGCCCTGCCCTGCGCTGCGCTGCCCGCGCCCTTGAAGCGCACTTCCTTGCCATGCTCGCGCACCACCACTTCCATGTCGGGCTGGCCGGGGTTGCGGATGATGGTGACGCTTTCATTGGCGCTGGTCTGGGTCTGCACGGCCACGGCCGTGAGCAGCGCCACGACGAGCACCAGGAACACGTCCACCAGATTGACGGCGGACAGCATCGGGTCGTCGTCGTCCTCGGCCAGGACGCTCAGGTGCCTCAGGGTCATTGCGCCACCCCGCGCTCCTTGCGCACCACCAGCAGTTCGGCCAGCAGCCAGCGGCGGCGCACCGAGTACACCACCAGCCCCACCGACGCGGCGGCCAGTGCCAGCACCACGCCGGCAAACGCGCCGCTGAACACCACCAGCGCCTGCTGGCCGTTGCCCGCCGCCACGCTCTGCAGCGCGGGGCCGAGCGGGATCATCGTGGCGATCAGCCCCAGCATGGGCGACAGGCGGCTGAGCAGGCGCACGGGCTCGACCTGGCGCACCAGCTGCAGCTCGAGCTCTTCCATCGACAAGCCAGGGGCCACGCGCAGCGAGCGGTACTGCGGCTGGCGCCAGCGCTGCCAGGCCTCCATGAGCGTGGCGCCGCCCGACCACAGCGCGTAGACAAACGCCAGCCCTACCAGTGCCAGCACGGGCCACAGCAGCGACTGCGCGACCTGCGCAAAACCCGATTCGATGTTCATGCGTCTATTTCCTTGGTCTTGTTGTCATGGCGATGTATGGACGGCAGCGCCATCCACATGCCATCCAGATGCCGCACATGGATGCGGCGGTCAAACACCTGCTCCAACGCGGCGTGGGTCTCGGACGCATCGCAGGCGCCCTGGTGCAGCACGCGGCCCTGCGCCATCACCACCATGTCGTCGGCCTGCAGCGCTAGCGACACCTCGTGCAGCACGCTGACCACCGTGCCACCGGCGTCCACCAGCGCGCGCATGGTGTGCAGCCAGTCGGTCTGGTGCGGTGGGTCGAGGTTGGCCAGGGGCTCGTCCATCAGCAGCACCTGCGCCTGCACGGCAAGGGCGCGGGCCAGCAGCACGCGCTGGCGCTCGCCGCCCGACAGTTGCGACAGCGGGCGGTGGCGCCAGTCCCAGGCCTGCGTAGTGCGCAGCGCCTGCTCCACCGCCGCGTGGTCGGCCGCACCCGGCGGTGCCAGCCACGCCTGGTGCGGCAGGCGGCCCAGCATGGCCACGTCATAGCTCGTCAGGTCGTCGGCAGAGCCTTCGTTCTGGCCCAGCCAGGCGAGTTGCCGGGCCCGCTCGCGTGCCGGGATCTGCGCCAGCGGGCGGCCCAGCAACTGCACATCGCCCTGCACCGCAGCCCGCGGCAGCAGGCCCGCCAGCACCTTGAGCAGGGTGGACTTGCCCGCGCCATTGGGGCCGACGATGCTGGTCCAGCGCCCGGCGGGCAGTTGCAGGTCAATGCCCTGCAATATTGAGCGATTTCCGATGCTGGCGCTTATCTTGCAAGCGCTGATAGCTACTGAATTCATAGTGCCCCACCTTGCGATGTGCGCCGGTGCATGAGCCACAGCAGGTAGGTGCCGCCCAGCGCCGCCGTGAGCACGCCCACAGGCAACTCCTGCGGCGCCAGCAGCCAGCGCGCCAGAATGTCGGCCGCGAGCAGCAGCACCGCGCCCATGAGGCTGGAGAGCACGATGTGCCGCTCATGCGTCACGCGCACGATGGATCGCACCAGGTGCGGCGCAGCCAGCCCTACAAAGGCGATCAACCCGGTCTGCGCCACGGCCGTGCCCGTGGCCAGCGCCATGGCGGCCACCAGACCGGCGCGCATGGGCATGAGCGGCAAACCCAGGCTGGCGGCCGTGGCCTCGCCCAGCGTCAGGCCGTCCAGCGCGCGCGCCAGCATCCACGCCACCACCGAGCACAAACCAAAGGCCACGGCCATCAGCACGCAGGCCATCCAGCCCACAAAAGCCGTGCTACCCAGCGTAAAAGCCTGCATGGCCTGCAGGATGTCGGGCGAAGCCAGCTCCACCAGGTCGCGCAGCGCACCCAGCACCACGCCCACGATCACGCCCGCCAGCAAAAGGCGCAGCGTGTGCTGCACGCCCTTGGCCAGCAGCAGCGTGAGCACCACGGCGCCCGCCGCGCCCACGAAAGCCATGCCCGTGATGCCGATGCGCGCCAACCAATGGGCCGCCACCGGCGAGACGCCAAACAGCGCCATGGCCACGGCCCCGCCCAGCGCTGCGCCCGAGGCACTGCCAAGCAGGTATGGGTCGGCCAACGGGTTGCGAAACAGCCCCTGCGCCACCGCGCCCGACAGGCCCAGCAGCGCGCCCGCCAGCCAGGCGCCCAGCGTGCGCGGCAGGCGGATGTCCCACACGATCTGCCAGGCCACGGGGTCGCCATGCATGCGCAGCACGCTGTCGAAACCCGTGCTGCCCACGCTGGCGCCACACAGGGCCAGCACGGCGCTGGCCAGCAGCAGCCAGGCGGCGCACCATGCCGCGCGGCGGCTTTGCCCGACGTAATTGGTGGACGAATTCACTTGTCGCTATTTCCAATGTTGGCAGCAGCTGCGACAGGCACGGCCGAGGCCAGTGCACCCGTGGAACTGGCTTTGCCAGGCCACTGGGTGCGTCCCCCTCCCGCAGGATAGGGGGAAGGCGCCGCAGGCGACTCAGGGGGTGTTTTTTCCACCAGGCAGCGCGCCATGATGCGGGCGGCCTCGGCCATGCGCGGGCCGGGCGCACCACCACGTCGGAATCGCCGGGGCCGAACACGCACAGCCGGTTCTCACGGATGGCGCGCATGCTGGCCCAGCCGGGGTACGGCACCATGGCCTGCATGCTGCGGTTGCCGATCATGATGATGTCGGGGTTGGCGCGCACCACGAACTCGGGGTTCAGACGGGGAAAAGGCCCGAGCGATGCGGGCACCACATTGCGCACCCCCAGCCGGGTGAGCGATTCGCCGATGAACGATGCCTCGCCCGCCGCATAAGGCCCGCGGCTCACCTCGAAGTACACGCGCGCATTTTTGGCCCTGGGTGGCAGCGACTGCGCCGCCGCCTGCACACCCGCATCGATCACGCGCCAGAGGCGGTCGGAGCCTTGCGCGCGGGGCACGCCCAGCAGGTCGCTGACGGCGCCGAGCACGCGGCGCACATCGGCGTGGGTCTTGGGCTCCAGGGCCACTACCGTGATGCCCAGCGCCTCCAGCCGGTCGCTGGCGCGCGAGCTGACAGACATCAACACCACATCGGGCTTGAGGGCCACGATGGCCTCAATGCTCGGGTCCAGCCCGCCGCCCACTTTAGGCAGCTTGCCCACCACAGCGTCGGGCCAGTTGGAATAGCGGTCGACCCCAACGAGGCGGTGGCACTGCTCCAATTCACACACGCTTTCGGTCAGCGAGGGCAGCAGGCTCACGATGCGCTGGGGCGAACGCGGCAGCGCCACGGCGCGGCCCCGGTCATCGGTGATGTGCACCGGCTGCGCCTGCGCCTGCGCCAGCCCGGCCATGAGCAAGCCCAGCGCAATAAGAATCGCAATCACCCACAGGATGCGGCGCACGGGAGTCGGTTTCATGAACGGGGTTCTTTCAAAGTCAATGGCAGCCCGGCGGCCATGAGGGTGACGCGGGGGCACACCTGTGCCACCTGCTGGTTCAGCGTGCCCAGGGCATCCACAAAGGCGCGCACTTCGCGACCGATCGGGATAACCCCCAGGCCGATTTCGTTGCCCACCAGAACAACGGGCCCCGGGGGCTGCCGAATCACTTCCAAAAACATAGCTACCTGCGCTTTCCAGTCAAGCGCTAGCGCCTGTTTTTGCTCCAAATTCATGTCTTCCAGCCCCATGGGCATCGTCCAGTGGGTGAGCCACAGCGTGAGGCAGTCCACCACCACCAGGGTCTGTGCCGTGCTGTGCTGCGACACGGCGGCGGCCACGTCGTGCGGTTCCTCGATGGTCTGCAGGCCCGGCACACGCTCGGCGCGGTCGCGCCGGTGGCGCGCGATGCGCTCGCGCATCTCATCATCCCAGGCCTGGCCCGTGGCGATGAGCACAGCGCGGTGTTCATCCGATTGCGCCAGCCAGTCGCGCGCCACCAGCTCGGCGCGGCGCGACTTGCCGCTTTTCTGACCGCCCAGGATGAGTTCGGTGGTGATGGGTACGTGCGGCATGGTCATACGGGCACTGCGTCGAGCAGATGGGCCACAGCCTCGGGGCTGGACGGAAACCACGCATGAAAGTAGCTGGCGTGGATGCTGCCCTGCTGGTACAGCACCTCGCCAGAATCCGGCGCGGGCGCTTCATCCGGCCGGGTCGTGCGGGCCACCACGGTGGCGCTGCTGTCGCTGGTCGAATAGTGAAACGTGTGGCCGCGCAGGGTGTGCCCCGCCACGTCCAGCTGCTGCGGCCCCAGCGCCGCCAGCCGCTTTTGCATGGTCACGCGGCCGGGCAGCAACCCCCACAGCGGGGCCATGCTGCCGTCGGCCAGCGTGATGGATTCGAACAGCGCCATCATGCCGCCGCACTCGGCCCAGAGCGGCTTGCCTGCAGCCACATGCGCACGCAGGCTGGCCTGCATGCCGGTGTTGGCCGCGATTGGCGCGGTGTGCAGCTCGGGGTAGCCACCGGGCAGCCACACGGCGTCGCATTCGGGCAGCGCTGCGTCATGCAGAGGCGAAAAAAACACCACGCGCGCACCCATCTGCGTGAGGCACTGCACGTTGGCGGTGTAGATGAAGCAGAACGCGGCATCGCGCGCCACGGCCACCGTGCGGCCCGCAAGCAAGCCAGGCACCGCATCCGTGTGCGCGGGCGCGGGGAAATCCACCGCCCAGCGCTGCAGGTCCTGGGCCGTCATCTGCCCCAGCGGCGTGGCCGCCAGCGCATCGGCGGCGGCATCCAGGCGCTGCTGGCTGTCGCGCAACTCGTGTGCCGCCACCAGGCCCAGATGCCGTTCGGGCAGCAAGGCCCCGGCAGCCCGGGCGGTTCCCATGTCGGTGCCCGAGCTCACCCGCATCAAGGCACCCAGCCAATCCTGGGGCTCCCGCAGGCCCGCCTGCAACATGCCGGCATGGCGCGCGCTGCCCACCCGGTTGGCCAGCACGCCCGCCCAGGGCAGGCCCGGGCGGTAGTGCTGGAGGCCAAACGCCAGCGCACCAAAGGTGCCTGCCATGGCAGACGCGTCCACCACAGCCAGCACCGGTACACCGAAACGCTGTGCCAGATCGGCGGCGCTGGGATCGCCGTCAAAAAGTCCCATCACGCCCTCGATGAGGATGAGATCGGCCTCTTGCGCCGCCGCATGCAGGCGCCGCACGCAATCGGCATGGCCGGTCATCCACAGGTCAAGCTGGTGCACCGGGGCACCGCTGGCCAGTTGGTGCCAGTGCGGATCCAGAAAATCGGGCCCGCACTTGAACACCCGCACCTCAAGACCCCTGCGCACATGCAGCCGCGCAAGGGCCGCGGTGACGGTGGTCTTGCCCTGACCGGAAGCGGGTGCGGCAATCAGAAGCGCGGGGCAGCGGGCCGATGGCGGTGTGGTCATGCTGAGCGCGTCCCGACAAGAGACTGAGCCGCCGCGCCGGGCCGCCCCAAGCAAGGCTGCGCCCCCTCGGGGGGCAGCGACCACACGGAGTGAGAGAGCGCGGGGGCCATATTCACTGCGGTGCCCACTTCACGCCGACATACAGCGTGCGGCCCGGCGTGGCGTAGGTGCGGGCCAGCTGGTAGTCCTTGTCGGCCAGGTTGTCGATGCGGGCCAGCACGGTGTAGTCGCGGGCAAGACGGGTGCTTGCGTACAGATTGACCAGCGCATATCCCCCAAGCACATTGGTGTTGGCCACAGTGTCAAAGCGGCGGCCCGAGGCCTGCACTTCGGCGCCCAGCGTCCAGCCGGCGATGCGCGTGTCGGCGCCGACCGTGGCATGGCGCTTGGCCCGTCGGGCCAATTGCTTGCCCGTGTCGAGGTCACGATGATTTTGCACATCAAGCGATCCATGGAGCTGCACACCCGACAGGTGGTAAGACCCGACAAAGGTCACGCCCTCGTACTGCGCGCGGGCCGTGTTGGCATAGCAACCGAAGGGCGATGCACACGTGCCTGCGCCCACGAACGAGATCAGGTTGGAGACCCGGTTTCTGTAGGCCACCACCGAGAAGCTGCTGCGGTCTTGCGCGTAGCGCAGACCCAGCTCGGCGTTGCGGCTGCTCTCGGGTTGCAGCGTGGCCACGCCGTATTCGCTGAACCGGTGGTACAGCGTGGGTGCCCGGAACGCCGTGCCCACCGAGGCCGTGGCGCGCCAGTGCGAAGCAAACGCGTAGCCATAGGACGCGCTGCCCGTGTCCTTGCCACCGAACTCGCTGTCGGAGTCATGGCGAGCATTGAGTTGCACAGTATGGCGCCCCGCGTTAAAGCCATAGCCCAGCGCAAGCGCATCCTGTGACCGGCTGCGGTCAATGGGATCGTTGTGCAACGTGTCTTCACGACGCTCCAGGGCTGCACTGAAGCGATGGGAACCCCAGCGCAAATCGTTTTGCCAAAGGTAGCCACGCAGCTTGGTCTCGGTGAGGTAAGGCGAAGGCGTGGTTTCGTAGCGGTTGACCGAATCGGTGACCGACACACGCGTACTGTAGGCGTCCGACCATTGCGCCGCCCAGGTAAGCCCTGCCGTGCGCAGGCGGTTCAGGCTGCGGTCATCTACGGGCCTGGCCGCGCTGAAGGAGGTATTGTCATAGCCCGCGTTCATGCGGCTGGCCAGCAGCGTCGCATCCAGGCGATGCTGGGCATTGATGCGCAAGCCCAACCGGGCATTGCCAGAGGTGCTGCGATAGCCATCGCGGTCGGGGTTATGGGCACCGCTGACCTTGACGTCAAAACCATCGCTGATTTCGCGCGCAATGCCCAGCGAATAATCGAACGCACCGTCCTGCCCGGCCGAGCCGCTGACACCGGCCTCGATCTTGCGGGTGCCCTGATTGCCAATGCCCACGCCCACATAGGGCTTGGCGGGGCCTTCGCCCCGGCGGGTGAAAAGCTGGATCACGCCGCCAATCGCGTCCGATCCATAGACCGCAGCGGCCGGGCCACGCAGCACTTCGATGCGGTCGATCTGCGACAGCGGGATCTGCTCCCACTGCGCGCCGCCGGTGGACTGCGAGTCAATGCGCACGCCGTCGATATAGACCGCCGTGAATCGCGACTCGGCGCCGCGCAGAAAAACGCTGCTGGCGTTGCCTGCGCCACCGTTGCGCGAAATCTCGATGCCCGGAAGTCGTGCCAGCACATCGGCCAGGCCCGTGGCACCGCTGCTTTCGATGGTTTCGCGGTCCACGATGGACACATCGGCCACCAGATCGGCCAGGGGCTGCTCGGTGCGCGTGGCGGTCACCACGGTGTCTTGCAGTGACGGCATGCGCGCGTTTTGCGCCAGCAGCATGGGTGCAGCGAGCGACTGCGCTTGCACCGCGTGGGCGGACACCAAAGACAGAACAGCCAGCACGCAAGGGCGCAGGCACAGCGGCGCAACACGGCGCGCACGAGGGTTACGGTTTTTCATAGGAATCATCGTCAACAAACAACCCGAGCCGGCTTCCCCGCCAGCATGTGGGAGACAAGGTTGCGTTTGCCTAAAAGGCGCACGCAACCACCGTGTTGGCCGGTATCCGGGCTGGCGGAACGCCCTCCAATGCCTTCCCAGGCGCTTGTTCAAGGCGCCCAGTGGCTTGTGAATGGAGAGGGAATCGAATGATTCGTCCGCTGACCGTTGCGGGGGCAGCGCAGGCTGGGCGCACCATGTTTGGTGAAACCTCCCTGCTTCCCGTTGAACTGCGGTATGTGAACCACACCGCGAGCACCAACGGCGTGATTTTAAGGGCATTCCGGGTGCGCCCCCCTACAATCGCGGGCTGTATGGACGCTCCCTCCACCATCGACCAGATCGCCGAACGCGTTGAGCGGCTGCTCTTGCGCCACGCGGAACTCCAACGCACCAACGCCCTGCTGACCACCCAGGTGGCGGCCCTCACGCAGGAGCGCGACTCCCTCAAATCGCGCCTGAGCGCTGCCCGCGCCCGCGTGGATGCATTGCTGGAACGCCTGCCTCCCGCTCCGCCCCCCAAGGATTCCGAATGAAGCAAATCGAGGTGCAGATCCTGCAGCAAAGCTATCTGCTGTCCTGCCCCGAAGGGCACGAGTCCCGGCTGCTGGAGGCGGTGGAGCGTGTGGACACCGCCATGACGCGCATACGCGACGCCGGCAAGGTGCGGTCGCGCGAACGCATTGCGGTGCTGGCCGCACTGAACCTTGCGTTTGACATCGCCGACCGCGATGCCACCGCTCTGGCGGCTGCGCCTGCCCCTCAAGCCACCCCAACCCATGCCAGTGGGCCCGCCAGCCAGCCGCTTGAAGCAAGCACCGATACCCAGCGGCTGCAGTCGCTCGTGCAGCGACTGGATGAGGCCCTGGGCGATGACGGACGACTGCTCTGAGGCAAGCCCTGCGGCGCATCGTCGGTTGCCATCTTTACATCGCGCAGTGCCTGCAGTTCGCGCGGCCAACGCCTACAATAGCGGCGTCTGCGGTGCTGCCGGGCTTTATATTTCCTTGAACCAATGCTCACTGAGCACGGGCTTGGTACATTGCCCGGTGAGCGTGATCATCTCGCGTCAGATGAACCCAACGCCTGGCTGCCCTCGCCCACCTGAACCCCCGGTTCAGGATGCCGGTCCGGTGGCACTTGCAGACACCCTCTTTTCTTCTCCGTCGGCGCTCAAACATGCGGCGCCGATGCGGCACATTCAGACTTCCCGAATTCTTTCCCATGATGCTCGACCCCCTTCTGATTGTTGAACTCGGAGTCCTCGGTCTGGGCACCGGCTTTCTGGCGGGGCTGCTCGGCATTGGCGGCGGTATGCTGCTGGTGCCTTTTCTGACCTACATCCTGGGTCACCAGCACGTGGCACCCGGTCTTGCCGTCAAGATGGCTATTGCCACCTCCATGGCAACCATCATGTTCACCTCGGTTTCCAGCGTTCGCGCACACCACCAGCGGGGAGCCGTGCGCTGGGACATCGTGCGTCGGCTGGCGCCCGGCATCGTGCTGGGCGGGCTGGTAGCGAGCCTAGGTGTTTTCGCGCTGCTCAAGGGTGCATTTCTGGCGATCTTCTTTGGGCTTTTCGTGAGCTTCTCGGCCTTTCAGATGTTTCTGGACAAGAAGCCGGCGCCGTCCCGGCAGATGCCGGGAACCGGTGGGCAACTCGTGGCGGGCGGGCTGATTGGCTTCCTGTCCGGCCTGGTGGGCGCGGGCGGTGGGTTTGTCAGCGTGCCGTTCATGACCTGGTGCAACGTGGCCATTCACAATGCGGTTGCCACCAGCGCGGCACTCGGCTTTCCCATTGCCCTGGCGAATGTGGTGGGTTATGCGGTGGGCGGTCAATCCGTGGCGGACCTGCCCCCTGCCTCGCTGGGCTATATCTGGCTGCCTGCTCTGGCAGTGATTGCCACGTGCAGCGTTCTGACCGCGCCCCTGGGTGCCCGGGCTGCGCACCAACTGCCGGTCAAACAGCTCAAACGCGTTTTTGCCAGCCTGCTTCTCATGCTGGCAGCCTACATGCTCTGGAAAGGCTTGTCGGCCTTCTGAACCAGCACCCAGCGATGCGTGGGCGGCCGCATCATGCGGCGGTCCGGTCCATGCACCGGCCGGAGAACATGGTCGCGATTTAAATGATCGGCGTCGCTGGCGCAAACTGCGCCAGTCCGTGGGTGGATTTGCCCAACAACTGGCGGAACTCGGCCGCGGGCAGGCCAGGTGAGCACAGGAACCCCTGAAAATGCTCACACTGCATCTGCTGCAGCACGGCACGCTGGGTGGTGGTTTCCACCCCCTCTGCCACCACTTCGATACGCAGCGCATGCCCCATGCTGATGATGGCACTGACAATGGCGCGGTCGCCGTCGTCCTCGGGCAGGCCCCGCACAAATGACTGGTCGATCTTGAGCTTGTGGATGGGCAGCTTCTTCAGGTAGGCCAGACTGGAGTAGCCCGTACCAAAGTCGTCAATCGCCAGTCCCACACCAAGCCCTGCAAGGGCGCCCAATCGCAGCTCCATTTCCTGCGCGTCCTGCAGCAGGATGGTTTCGGTCAGCTCCAGTTCCAGCAAGGTCGGTGGCAACTGGTGCACGGCCAGCAGACGGGTCACGCGTTCAACAAAATCAGTCTGGCGAAACTCCAGGGCAGACACATTGACGGACACCAAAATGGGCATGCCCTCGTGCATCCATTGGGCGGCCTCGCGCACGGCCTGCTCCATGACCCACGCCCCCAGCGTCACGATATAGCCCGACTCCTCGGCCAAGGGCACAAACTGTGCGGGTGACACCGCACCAAACTCGGGATCCGTCCAGCGGATGAGCGCTTCCGCCCCAACGATCCTGCCGGTAAGGAGATTCACCTGGGGCTGGTAATGCACGTCCAGACGCTGCTCACCCAGCGCCTGGCGCATGGCGTGCTCGAGCTTCATTCGAGACAACAGGTTCGCGTTCATCTGCGGCTGGTAGAAGCCATAGCTGCCACGCCCCCGATCCTTGACACGGTACATGGCTGTATCAGCCTGCTTGATGAGGTCGTCGAGAGTGGCCCCGTCCTGCGGATACAACGCCATGCCGATGCTGCACTGGATGGAGAACCCCATGCCATCGAGCAAATAGGGGCTGAGCATGTCATCCAGGATCCTGCGCGCCACGCTTTCCGCCACAACGGCGTCGGCCCCATGCAGGTAGATCACAAACTCATCGCCACCGAGGCGGCAGAGCATGTCCGTCTGTCGCAGACAGGCCTGCAGACGCTCGGCGACCAACTGCAATACCCGATCCCCAAAAGGATGACCGAGAGAGTCATTGATGATCTTGAACCGGTCGAGGTCCAGGAAAAGGATGGCAAAACCCGTGTCGCTGGCACGAGCGCCCTGGATTGCGGTATCCACGCGCTGAGACAGCAGCAGCCGGTTGGGCAGACCGGTCAGAACATCGCTGTACGCGAGCTCTTCAATGCGTTTTTGGGCAGCATGCTGCAACGTAAGGTCTCGCATGAAGCCAATGCTTTGCACCAGTCGGCCTTCGTCATCGCGCAGGGCCACCCAGGAAAGTTGCACGGCGCAGTAGGCGCCGTTGTCGCGGGGCAGCCAGAGCTCACCCTCCCAGTAGCCGTCGCTATTCCAACCCGCCAGTACCTGCTCCATGAACGAGGAATCCGACCCGTTACCGAAAAGGGACGCCGCCATACACCCCACGAAAGCGTCTGCACAGGGGCCTACCAATCGCTCGCAACCGGGGTTCATGCGCATCAAATGGTGCCGGCTGTCTGCGATGAAAATCGCATCCAGGCTGGAATCGAAAACCCGTGCAGCCAGGCGCAAGCTGGCCTGCATCTCGGCTTGGCGGGTGATATCCCTGAACGAATACACGCGCCCCACGGGGCGGCCCTGGTGAAGTTGGGGCACAACGCGACGCTCCACCGTCATGCCACCGTGCAACTGCAGGATGTCGGCGGTCTCCAGCAGCGGCTCACGCTCGATGGCAATCAGGCGTTCCTGGTAGTCCTGGCGATCCACCACTCTTGAGGCCATATGGTCATGCACCGCAGTGTCGTTGCGCTGCACCAGGAGGTCGCGGGGAATGCTCCAGATTTGCGCCAACCGCTGGTTGAAGGCGCGCACACGCCCGTCAAGACCGCACACCAGCATGCCGTCCGCAGCGGAGTCGAGGGTGGCGCGCAATTCCGAAAGCAGGGTCTCCAACTCCTGTTCTGTGGCCTCCTGGCTACTGCGATCGAGCATCGTCAGCATGAGAACCGCATGACCAGTGCATTGGTCCACACAGCTCACACTGCGATCGACTGGCACCAGCAAGCCATCTGGCCGCAACACACTGGTATGCGAGCGAATGCCCTCCAAAAGGGTGGCAAGGGGCCCAGCCCAGAATGCGTGATCCTCGGGCGTTGCCGCCAGGCATGTCACCGGCTTGCCCACCATGTCAACTGCGGACCTGCCGGCCAGTTGCTCGGCCGCCCTGTTCGCCTGCAGGATAAGTAAGCTGTTGCCATCCACAAGCCACACCGCCTCCAGCAGGCCGTCCAGCCAAGACTGCGGTGGCAACTGGCTCACGCTTGCGCCTCGTCAGGACCGGGATCCACCGCGCGCTCAAAAAAATAGCAGATCCGCTGACGGGGCGAAAGGTAGTCGAGGGAATCGCGCGGCAACTGGGCAGGTTTCAGGCTGCGACGTATGCCCAGTTCAGGCATCGCCTCCAGGTCCAGCACCGGTGCCTCATCCTTGGGAACCCGGGAATCGTGAACGATCACTTTGGGCCGAAGCGGCCTGGACGAGTTGACCGACACCACGATGGCGTAGCGGTCGTTGACAAGCTGGACCACCGATCCCGGCGGATACACGCCCATCATGCGGATGAAGGCGCCGAGCACCACCGGATCAAAGCGGGATTTGAGCTGGGCAAACATCACCGACAGGGCTTCGTGGGGCGTCAAGGCATCCACACCTGCCGCGGGATTGCACATCCGGTCGTAGTGGTTGACCAAGGCCAAAATCTGGCCCGGACGTCCCATGTCCTCGCCCACAAGATGCAAGGGAAATCCGCTGCCGTCTGCCATTTCATGGTGCTGCGCAATCGCTGTCAAGACCGAATCAGACAAGCCCATCAATTGCGCGAAGGTGACTGACTGCCCTACATGGGACTCATAACGCTGCCGTTCGGCCGGCATGAAGCCGGCGGTCGGCACGTTGAGCTTGCCCAGATCGTGCAGCAGCGCAGCGATACCGAGTTCGTGCAGTTCAGGGCTTTTCATGCCCAGCGCCTTGCCCAGCAAGAGGCTGATGACCATCACGTTGACCGGATGCAGTGCGCTGCTCTCGCCCACGCCCTCTGACAGGAGACGGATCACGGAGTCGCCGTTCGCGAGCAACTCCCTCAGGCAATCCGACACCACCGCCTCGCACTGGGTGCGAGCCAAGCCGGGCTGCTCTGCGACCGCACGCTCCACCGCCTGGTATTGCCGGGTGGCTTCGCCGAAGCGCTGGTTGCACGCGGCCAGCACCCGGTTCTGCAGCTGCAGGTGGGCACGGTTCTGGTCCGCGATGGAATCCTCGTCAGCAGAAACCACGGTCACTGCGTCTGCGCCCAATTCCGCAGCAAGGGTGTCGGGCGCGTCGCCGGGGACCGCATCCGGCGCAAACAGTTCAGGATCGCTTTTTTTGGGGAAGTAACGCACCTCTTTGAGACCCAGCTCCCTGAGGGTGGCGATCTGGTCTGCGGACACGATGCGAAAGCTGCTCACCGGGAACGGGTGACGCATCCAGCCCAAATCGAGCTGAACGTACATGCCGACACGAAGCTGGCTGATATCAATGAGGAGCGAAGAATTCACGACACAGGGGGCGAAACATGGTGATATGAATTCCACCAACAGTTACAGCAATTATCGCCATTTCGCCATCCAGCGCGCGCTTCGCAGCCAAAAAGCTGCAGCGTCGGGCAACTCTGCGACACAGAACCGTCAAAAGTACCTGAGGCTGCTGCCCAGAGCTACCCGCTCGAGCCCGGAGACTATCGACTACCGGCACCAGAGCGAGGGCTTATAGACCAGGTCCATCCACAAAGCCCAGCCTGCCACCCCCACCAACAATGCGCCCGCCAGCCGCGTTCCCCAATTGACCCGCGCGGCATTGAGGTGTGAACGCAACTTGCCCCACACCCAAGGGCCGCCCACCAGCCACAGGCCACTGCCCACACCAAACAGCGCCATGGTGGCAGCGCCCTGAAGCGCGCCCCCACTGAGCGCTGCAACCAGTAACGCAGAGTAAAGCAATCCGCAGGGCATGAGCGCCCAAAGCGCTCCCGCCACCATCAGCCCGCCCGGTGCACGGACAAGGGGTTGCACACGGCGCCAGGCCGTGCGACCGGCCTGCTCCACCCAGGCAGGCTGGCGCGCCTGCACCATCATCATCAACCCCCAGGCCATGACCGCGACATGCATCAGGGTCCATACCGGACTCAGGGCCATGGTTTGCTGCGTCAGCCAAGCCAGACTGTCCATGGCTAACGCCGCAAGGGCGCCCGCCCCGGCATAGCCCGACAGCCGCCCGACGTGGAACGCAAGCAACCGGCGCGGCACCCCACCCTGGGGACGCCACAGTACCGGCCGAGAGGTGGTGTTGCTGGCATCACCTGTGGTCGAACAGGTCGTCGCTTGACCCACGAGCGCACCGCAAGGTGCAGAGCACATGGCCAAGCAATGAGGCCCACCGGCGAGCCCCATGAGCAAGGCCGTTACGGCGAGGGGCGCAAGCATGAAACCTGATACTCCGTTGGAATGGTCACCCTAGATGATGCGCGAAAACCTCGCCCGATTGCGGTCAGCCTGCAGATAGCGGTCAAACACCATCGCGATGCCGCGCACAAAAAACCAGCCCATGGAGGTCACCTTGACGCCCTCGGCACTCAACACGACAAGCCCTTGCTCGGCCATGGTCTCCAACTGCTCCAGTTCGGGAGCGAAATACTTCCGAAAATCAATGAGCCACGCCTGATCGAGGGGTTCAAACTGCAATTCGCCCTGGCACATGAGCGCCATGATGACAGCCCTGCGCACCAGATCGTCACGGTTCAGGGCCAATCCTCGCACCACGGGCAAGCGCCCCTGGTCCAGGTGGTCGTAGTACTCCTCCAGCGACTTGGCGTTCTGACTGTAGGTGGCACCCACCCTGCCGATGGCTGACACGCCCAGGCCAATGAGATCGCAATCGGGCTGGGTGCTGTAGCCCTGAAAGTTGCGATGCAGTCGCCCCTGCCGTTTGGCAACAGCCAAAGCATCGGTGGGCAGGGCAAAGTGGTCCATGCCCACATAGACATACCCGCGTCCATGAATGCGTCCAGCGAGCGCGACAGCATGGTCACCTTGGCAGACGCTGCAGGCAACTCAGTCGATATGATGCGCCGCTGCGGCTTGAAACGATCGGGTAGATGGGCATAGGCGTACAAGGCAATCCGGTCGGGGCGCAATTGCACCACCTGTGCCAATGTACGGTCAAACGACTCGGGCGTCTGGCGTGGCAGCCCGTAGATCAGGTCCACGTTGACGGACTCAAAGCCCAGGGCGCGGGATGCCTCCACCAGCGCAAACACCTGATCTGCCGGCTGGATACGGTGCACCGCCTTCTGCACCTCGGTATCGAAATCCTGCACGCCGAAGCTCAGCCGGTTGAAACCCAGCTCAGCCAGCACTGCCAAGCGATCGGCAGTGACTGTGCGGGGATCGACCTCAATGGAGTATTCGCCGCCCGGAGCAAGCGAGAAGCTGCGACGCAGCGTTGCCATGAGCTGCCGCAGGCCGTCATCCGACAGAAAGGTTGGCGTGCCCCCGCCCAAGTGAAGCTGACTGACTACCTGCCCGGTGCCACAGTGGGCCGTGTACAGATCAATTTCGCGGCTCAGATAGCGCAAATACACATCGGCACGGTCATGGTGCTTGGTGATGATCTTGTTGCAAGCGCAGTAGTAACACAGCGATTCGCAAAACGGAATGTGGACGTACAGGGACAGCGGCAGCGCCATGGCCGTGGTACCCACCCGGCGCTGCGAGAGCGCCAGCACATAGTCCTCTTGCCCAAACGCCTCCACAAACCGATCTGCGGTGGGATAGGAGGTATAACGAGGTCCTGGCACGTCAAAACGGCGCAGAAGTTCTGGTGAAACAGCGGTCATGGGAAAATATCCTTGCGTGCATTGATACTGTGCCGTACCCTTCGACCGACGTCCTTGACTTTAATCAAGAACATGAAGGGACGCAGCGGTGACAATTTGATTCATATCAGCCGCCGGGCGCGCAGCGCGGGACAATTGCGTCCCAACAGATATCAGCCAATTATCCCGGCCCAACCAGGTTCCAGTGTCCATGAATCCGCAAACCATCAAAGTCGCCTGTTCCAACTGCAACCTGCGAGAACTGTGCATGCCCGTAGGTTTGAACGAACAGCAGTTGCAACGCATTGACGACATCGTGGCCGTGCGACGAAAGATCAAGCGTGGCGGTACCCTCTTTCGCAATGGAGAGTCATTCACTTCTCTCTATGCCATTCGCACAGGATTTTTCAAGACCTGCGTCGCCACGGAAGATGGGCGTGACCAGGTCACGGGTTTTCAGATGGCCGGTGAGATTATTGGGCTCGACGGCATCGTCAACGATCACCATACCTGCGACGCCATCGCCCTCGAAGACGCCGAAGTGTGCGTCATGCCCTTTGATCGCATCGAAGAACTGTCGCGCGAAGTCAACGCCCTGCAGCACCATGTTCACAAGATCATGAGCCGCGAAATCGTTCGCGAGCACGGTGTAATGCTTTTGCTCGGCAGCATGCGCGCCGAAGAGCGTCTTGCGGCGTTCCTTCTCAATCTGGTGCAACGCCTGCACGCCCGTGGGTTCTCGCAATCCGAACTGGTATTGCGGATGACGCGGGAAGAAATTGGCAGTTACCTGGGACTCAAACTGGAAACCGTGAGCCGCACGTTCTCGAAATTTGTGGAAGAAGGCACCGTGGAAGTGAAACAGCGCCATGTCCGCATTCTGGATACCGAGGCCCTCAAGCGCATCGTTAACAATCAGCAGGCCTGCCACTGATCGTCATACAGAAATGTGCCTCTTAGGGGCACGATGAAGCCTTGTGACAATCATCCGGGCGTGCCTGCGGGGCCACAGGGCAGCGGTTGAGTTCAAAGGGTGACATAGACAGCAGGGTCGTCAGCGCGCTGGCAACCATGGTAATGATCCAGAAAACAAAGAACGCAAGGGTATAAACGCCCTGGCGCGACAGCGTCAACGGCTGACCAAACCAATGCAGATCCTGCGGATCCACCATGGCGAAAACCAGCATTTCCAGAACGCCTGCTACCAAAAAGGCAGGCCATGCAATCCACATCAGGCGTTGCGTCCACATTGTGTTGTCTCCTAAGGTTTTGCTGAGGGGATTTGCCTACACCAGGCTAGCATCAAAGCTCAGCGAGGTTGATCCCCAGCAGGTGTCGCCGCGTGGTTACGGGCCTTGACTGCGGGAGCCAAACTTTTTTCAGGCTGCGCGAGCGTCTGGTTGATCTCAATTCCCTTGCGGTAATAGTCTTCCTCTACGACGGGGTCAGGCCGACTGACAGCCAGCCACAGCGTGACAAAGCCGGCGATCACCACAATGACCGGCCCGGCAATCACCAGCCAGACATGACCAAATCTCCACCAGGGCTGCGATTTAGGAGTAACAACGGGGCTGGATGACATAAAAATTTCTCAGCTTGTCAGCAATACAGTTCGCAAGACGCCCTGGAGCCATTAAGCGACCTTCACCTAACGTGGCACCAGGAAAATGGATTTCTCGGTAACTTTGCCACCGCTTTCCGGTGCCGAAATATCGAAATGAATCGTGTGAGAGCCCGGAGCGGCCGATCCATAGGGTATCTGGAGCCGCACAGCCACCCAGCGGGATTCTGCGGCACCAATTTCAATCTCCCGCTCCGATGCCACTTCAAGGCCATCGAGCCCGCTCGCTGCAATGCGATAGCGCTGCGCAGCCTCTGTGGCATTCATGATCTGCAACCGATACACGTTTTCGAGCTTACCGCCCGCAACAATGCGGGACAAGGCAGCACGGTCACGCACTATATCGACCTTCAAGGGGGTGCGTGTTGCCAGGCTGGCCAACATGCCCACACACAAGGCAATCAGAACCGCGGTGTAGATGAGCACGCGAGGACGCAAGACATGTCGCAAAATTTGCGACTGACTCCAGCGATGCAGGACACCATTTTGGGTCGAATAACGGATCAACCCCCTGGGGTAATGCATCTTGTCCATCACGGTGTTGCATGCATCCACACAAAGACCGCAGCCGATGCATTCATACTGCAGGCCCTTGCGGATGTCGATGCCCACGGGACAAACCTGAACACACAAGGTGCAATCGATGCAATCGCCCAAGCCCTTGGCCTTGTAGTCCACGGTCTTGACTCGTGGACCACGCGGCTCGCCACGGGCTTCGTCGTAGGTGACGATGAGCGTGTCCCGATCGAACATTGCGCTCTGGAAACGGGCGTAGGGACACATGTATTTGCACACCTGTTCCCGCATGAAGCCGGCATTGCCGTAGGTGGCGAATCCGTAGAAAAACACCCAGAAAATCTGCCAGCCGCCGGAAAAAGCCAACAGCTCAGGACCCAGCTCCCGAATCGGCACAAAATAACCGACAAAGGTAAAACCGGTCCAAAGTGCCACTGCCACCCACACGGCCTGCTTCAAGAACTTCTTGCGGATCTTTTCAAACGTCCAGGGGCTCGCATCCAGTCGCAGACGCGCACTGCGATCACCCTCGATCTTGTGCTCTATCCACATGAAAATCTCGGTATAGACCGTCTGTGGACACGCAAACCCGCACCACAACCGACCGGCAACCGCAGTGAACAGAAACAGCGAGAGCGCCGAGATAATCAGCAACCCCGTCAGGTAGATGAAATCCTGCGGATACAGAACCAATCCGAAAATATAAAACCGGCGGGCACCCAGATCAAACAGCACCATCTGGCGCTGGCCCCACTCAAGCCACGGCAACCCATAAAAAACGAGCTGCGTAAGAAACACCATGACCCAGCGCCAGCGCGCAAAGTACCCGCTGATCGACCGCGGATAAATCTTCTTTTGCGCTTCGTAGAGGGAAACGAATTCACCCTCTGCCGATGGCTCGGGTGTGGCCGCCGCAATGGGGATGACCTTGCGCGGAGGCCTGTCAGATGATGTCATGGTGCAGGCGGTGGAGGCAGAAAAACGAACACTTCAGAGGGCGACCCCAGCGGGATGCGGCAGGGTCGCCCCGATTTCAGCGGGCTGCTACGGGCTTGTTGGACAAGCCCCATACATACGATGCCAACACGCCGATCTGCGCGTCGGTCAACTTGTCGGCTTGCGCAGGCATCTGGTTCACCTTGCCATTGTTGATCATGGCGGTAATGGCCGCTTCGCCCCAACCGTGCAACCAGATGTCGTCCGTGAGGTTGGGCGCGCCCAGCGCCTGGTTGCCCTTGCCGTCCATGCCGTGGCAGGCGGCGCATGAGACGAACTTGGACTTGCCCAGCGATGCCCGCAAAGAATCATGCGGACTGCCCGACAGGCTCAGCACGTAATGCGACAGATTGCGCACATCTTCCGGCGAACCCACTGCGGCAGCCATGGGAGGCATGTTGCCGATGCGCCCCTTTTCCAGCGTTTCGCGGATTTTCTCGGGGGTGCCGCCATGCAGCCAGTCGGTGTCTGCCAGGTTGGGGAATCCCTTGCTGCCGCGCGCATCCGAACCGTGGCACTGGGCGCAGTTGTTCATGAACAGGCGCTCGCCAATGGCATGGGCTTGCGGGTCGACCGCGACGTCTTCCGGCTTCATCGACGCGAAGCGTGCATACAGTGGTTCGATTTCCGTCTTGGCCTTGGCCATTTCGGCCTCGTATTCACCCTTTTGCGTCCAGTTCAACTTGCCCGTGAAGGTGCCAAGACCGGGGTAGGCAGCCAGATAGCCCAGACCGAAGATGATGGTGATGACGAACAGCCACACCCACCAGCGCGGCAGGGGGTTGTTCATTTCGACCAGGTCCTCGTCCCAAACGTGGCCGGTGGTGTTGTCGGATGTGGCCATCACCTTCTTGCGGCCTGCCATCCAAAGCAGGATGCCGCAGGCGATGATGCCGACCAGGGTCAGCGTGGTCACAAAGACCGACCAGAAATTGCTGGTGAAGTCACTCATGGGGTGTTCTCGTTCTGGTAAAGGTCAATCTTGCTCGAAAGGCAGCCGGGCTGCCTCATCAAACCGGGACTTGTTGCGGCCCCTGTAGGCCCAAACCCAGATGCCAATAAAGCAGGCCATCGATGCCAAAGTGGCGACGATGCGCATGGTCGTGATGTCCATGGCAAATCTCCTTTATTTGAGCGCGCGGCCCATGACTTGAAGGTACGCAACCAGGGCATCCAGCTCGGTCTTGCCCTTGACGTCGGCGGCAGACGCTGCGATCTGCTCGTCGGTGTAAGGTACGCCGACAGTCCGCAAAGCCTTCATGCGTGGAGCCACATCCGCCGGATCAATGGCGTTCTTCTCGAGCCACGGATACGCGGGCATATTGGACTCTGGCACCACGTCACGCGGATTGTTCAAATGGATGCGATGCCATTCATCGCTGTACTTGCCACCCACGCGATGCAGATCGGGGCCCGTGCGCTTGCTGCCCCACTGGAAGGGGTGGTCATAGACAAACTCGCCAGCCACCGAGTAGTGGCCATAGCGCAGGGTTTCGGCGCGGAACGGACGGATCATCTGCGAGTGGCAGTTGTAGCAACCCTCGCGGATATAGATGTCGCGGCCCACCAGTTGCATGGAGCTATAGGGCTCCACGCCCTTGACCGCCTCGGTCGTGGACTTCTGGAAGAAAAGGGGCACGATTTCCACCAGACCGCCAATGGCGATCACCAGCAGAATCAGCACGATCATCAGGAAGTTATTGGTTTCCACCTTCTCGTGGGTGAAGCCGCCAGAAGCATTTTGGTTGTTGTCAGACATGAATAGGCTCCTTGGGGCTCAGGCGTGGGCAGCGTTCACGGCGGGGATGGCCACCTTGACAGAACGACCCGAAATAGCGGTTGCCCACACGTTCCAGGCCATGATGATCATGCCGCCCAGATACAGCAGACCGCCGGCCACACGGATTACATAGAACGGATAGGTGGCCTTGACGCTTTCGACGAAGGTATAGGTCAAGGTGCCATCCGCATTGATGGCACGCCACATCAGGCCCTGCATCACGCCGGCAATCCACATCGCGGCGATATACAGCACGATGCCGATGGTGGCCATCCAGAAGTGCAGCTCAATCGCCTTGATGGAATGCATCTTTTCCCGGCCAAACAGACGAGGAACCAGGTAGTAGAGCGAGCCCATCGTGATCAACCCCACCCAGCCCAAGGCACCGGAATGCACATGGCCTACGGTCCAGTCGGTGTAGTGGCTCAAGGCGTTGACGGTCTTGATGGACATCATCGGGCCTTCGAACGTGGACATGCCGTAGAACGAAAGCGACACGATCAGGAAACGCAGGATGGGGTCGTCACGCAATTTGTGCCATGCGCCCGACAGGGTCATGATCCCGTTGATCATGCCGCCCCAGCTGGGGGCCAACAAGATGAGAGAGAACACCATGCCCACCGATTGCGTCCAGTCTGGCAGCGCGGTGTAGTGCAGGTGGTGTGGGCCTGCCCACATGTAGGTGAAGATCAGCGCCCAGAAGTGGACGATGGACAGGCGGTAGCTGTAAACCGGACGGCCCGCCTGCTTGGGGATGAAGTAGTACATCATGCCCAGGAAGCCCGTGGTGAGGAAGAAGCCCACGGCATTGTGGCCGTACCACCATTGCACCATCGCATCCTGAACGCCCGCATAGGCCGAATAGCTCTTCATGAAGCCGGCAGGAATGGATGCACTGTTGACGATGTGCAGCAAGGCCACCGCCAGAATGAAGGCACCGAAGAACCAGTTGGCCACATAGATGTGCTTGACCTTGCGCGTACCCACGGTGCCAAAAAACACGATGGCATAGGACACCCAGGTCACCGCAATCAGGATGTCAATCGGCCATTCCAGCTCAGCATATTCCTTGCCCTGGGTGTAGCCCAGGGGCAAGCTGATCGCCGCCGCCACAATGACCAGTTGCCAGGCCCAGAACGTGAACGCAGCCAGCGAAGGCGCGAACAGGCGCGTCTGACAGGTACGCTGCACTACGTAATAGCTGGTGGCGAACAGTCCGCAACCACCAAACGCAAAGATCACCGCGTTGGTGTGCAGCGGACGCAAGCGCCCGTAGCTCAGCCAGGGAATGCCGAAATTGAGTTCTGGCCAAGCCAACTGGGCGGCGATGAATACGCCCACCAGCATGCCAACCACCCCCCATACCACGGCCATGATAGAAAACTGACGCACAACCGTGTCGCTGTAGTGCGCAGTCATTGTTTTTGGAGAATCCATCGGGCACCTCGTTTTATTACCGGAATAGTTTTGTTCAAGTAGGGTTATTCAACATTGATGCATGTCAATCGTCCCGAAAAATGCGTTCGCCTTCTTGCTCCACACTCTCGAACTGGCCGTGGTAGATCGCCCACCACAGGCCCGCGAGAACCATCAGGACCAAGATGACGGACAAGGGGATCAGCAAATAAAGGATGTCCATCAGACCGGCTCCAGAGAAGATTGGGAAGCAGAGGTCATTGGGTCTGGGCCTTTCACGGGCTCTGGCTGGTTCGTTCCCGCCATGCCCGGCAGGGCGCGCGACAACCGGGCAGCGTTCAGCACCACCAGCAGCGAACTGAGTGCCATGCCCAGCCCCGCCAGCCAAGCCGGCATCCAGCCGACCAGTGCCAAGGGAACACACACCGCGTTGTATCCCGCAGCCCATCCCAGATTCTGCCTCACCACACGCAGGGTAAGGCGCGCCAGCAGCACAGATTGCGGAACCAGCGACAGGCTGCCGCCCAGCACCACAAAATCAGCGCGCGCCTGGGCCAGCGGCACCGCGCGGCCAAAGGCAAACGACACATTCGCCCCGGCCAGCACCGGGCCATCGTTCAGGCCATCGCCCACCATGGCCACATGGTGCCCCTTAGCCTGGAGCCGCTGCAGGGCGGCCAGCTTGTCCTGGGGGGTACATTCGCCCTGGGCCTGGGCTATGCCCGCCTGCGCCGCCACCCGCTGCACCGCACCCAGCCGGTCTCCCGACAGGATTTGCACGGAAACTCCCGCCTGCTGCAAGGCACGCACCACGTCGGGGGCCTCGGACCGCACGTCCTCGGTGACATCGAACCGAGCCAGCTCGGTGAATTGGCCATCGCTCCCCTGCCCCGAAAGCACCACCTGCAGCGCCTCTCCGCCGTCCTGCGCAGCCACGCCGGCATGGCGGGCCGAGCCCAGCCGCAGCAAACGCGGGGGAACAGCGTCCTGTGCGTCGTGTATTTCGGCAGTCAACCCCAGGCCGGCATCCTCGCGCAGAGCCGCGGCGCTCCAGCGCGCACTCGTCACTGGCGCCGCTTCCACAATGGCGCGGGAGGCAGGATGCATGGATTGCCGCGCCAGCGTAGCCGCCAGCGCCAAGGCATCGTCCCGGCTTAGCCCCGGCGCGCAGCGCACGGTCTGCACAGCCATGCCGTCGCGGGTGAGCGTGCCGGTCTTGTCGAACACCAGGGTATCCACGCTGGCCAGGGCCTCCAGCCCCTGCAGGTTGCGCACCAGCACGCCGTGGCGGGCCAGCGTGCCGGCCGCCGTCAGCATGGCCACCGGTGTAGCCAACGACAAGGCGCAGGGGCAGGTGACGATAAGCACGGCCACACCCACCATCAATGCGTGCCCCGGGTCGGACGGCCACCACCAGGCCACCGCCAATCCGGCCGCCAGCAGCACGGCCAGCAGAAACGGCCGTGCAATCCGATCCGCCAGCTGGGCCAGGCGCGGCTTTTGCAGCGAAGCGCTTTCCATCAGCGCCAAAATCTGGGCAAATCGGGTCTGGCCCCCAATGCCCTGCACCAGTACCTCCACCGGAGCCTGCAGGTTGTAGCTGCCCGCCGTCACCTGGCTGCCAAGGGGCCGCGCCACGGGCGTGGACTCCCCCGTGAGCAGGGCCTCGTCGACCTGGGTGCTGCCCCGCGTGATGCAGCCATCGGCAGGAAAAGCCTCGCCCGGCAGCACGCGAATGGTGTCCCCCACGGCCAGCCGGCGCGTGACCACGCGCGCAAAGGCACCGTCGGCCCTACGCCGCTCCACGCTGTCGGGCAGGCGGTTCATGACGGCCTCGAGGGCACCGGCCGTGCGGTCCCGCAGGCGCAGCTCCAGCCAGCGGCCCGTCAGCAGGAAAAAGACGAACATGGTCAGCGAGTCGTAATAGACCTCGCGGCCAAAGATCCCCGCAGGGTCAAATGTGCCGGCGGTGCTCACGACGAACGTGATGCCCATGCCCAGGGCCACCGGCAGGTCCATGCTGATGCGGCGCAGGCGGATGTCGCGCAGCGCGCTGGTAAAGAACGGGCCGCAGGCAAAGAACACCACAGGCAGCGTCAGCACCCAGGAAGCCCAGCGCAACAGCTGCTCCATTTCACCGGTCAGATCGCCCGGCTGCGCCACGTAGGCGGGCCACGCATACATCATGACCTGCATCATGCAAAAGCCCGCCACCAGCCAGCGCCACAGCGCCAGCCGGCTCTCGCGCAGGCGCTGCTCGCGCGCATGGGCATCCATCGCCGGCAAGGCCCGGTAACCCGCTTTCTGCACTGCGGCCATCCACTGCGACGGCAGCACCTGACTCGGCCGCCACACCACACGGGCGCGGTGCGTGGCGGCGCTCACATCCACCTGCTCCACACCGGGAACCGCGCGCAGCGCGTCTTCGATGGTGAGGGCACAGGCGGTGCAATGCATGCCCTCCAGCACCACGTTCGACTCCCACACCGCACCGGGCGAGACGGGGGCAAGCACCCCAGGAGCATCCTGCGCGGCCACCGCATCCTGGGCACCACTGCCCGCCGGCCGGCGCAGGCGCCCGAACGCGGACCACTCCTGCGGGTCATCCAGCAGCACATGGGCCGCCATATCTGGCAAAGTGGAGGAGTTCGTGGACATGGTTCGAGCCTACAGACGAAGCATGACACGTACATTGACATGGATCAAGCCGCAAACCATGGTCCTCTTTAAGCTCTAACAATCCCAATTTCGAGGAGTCAAGCATGTACAAACGCATTCTGGTTGCCACAGATGGTTCAGCACTTTCCAACAAGGCGGTTGAAACCGGCCTTTCGCTGGCCGCATTGTCGGGCGCCACGGTGGTGGCACTGAAGGTGGTTCCACGTTACCCGCGCAGCTATTTCGAAGGCGGCATGCCGGTGGACATGATTGACGTGAAGCGCATCGAGCAGCAATGGGGCGACGCGGCCCAGGCACTCGTGGACAAGGTGAAGGCCCAGGGCAGCGCCGAAGGCGTGACGGTCAAGGCCGTGGTGGCCAAGTCCGACCTGGTGGCCGAAGCCGTGATCTCTGCCGCCAAGAAACACAAGTGCGACCTGATCGTCATGGCCTCGCACGGCCGCAAGGGCATCAAGCGCCTGTTGCTGGGCAGCGAAACGCAGCATGTGCTCACGCACTCGCACATTCCGGTGCTGGTGCTGCGTTAAGCACAGAATATGCCGCTAGCGCTTATACAAAAAGCGCCATCAGCTATTAAAAATGAAGCAAAACGGGGCCCTTGAGGCCCCGTTTTCCATGAACGGCGGACCGACGCTCAGGCAAACAGCCCCTTGTGCTGCTCGCGCAGCAGGTTCTTTTGCACCTTGCCCATGGTGTTGCGCGGCAGCTCGGTTGCCACAAAGCAGCGCTTGGGAATCTTGAAATTGGCCAGCTGCGACTTGAGCTGCGCCACGATGGCCTCGCCATCGAGCTTTGCGTCCGGCTTGGCGATGACGACTGCCACGCCCACCTCGCCAAAATCGGGATGCGGCACACCCACCACCGCGCTTTCGGCCACGCCCGGCATGTCGTTGATGGCGCTCTCGATCTCTGCGGGATAGACGTTGTAGCCGCCGCTGATGATGAGGTCCTTGCTGCGCCCCACGATGCTCACATAACCACGCTCGTCCACCTTGCCCACATCGCCCGTCTTGAACCAGCCGTCCTGGGTGAACTCTTCGGCCGTCTTCTCGGGCATGCGCCAATAGCCCTTGAACACGTTGGGGCCCTGCACCTGGATGTTGCCAATCTCGCCCACCGGCAAGGCCTTGCCCGCGTCATCGACCACGCGCAAGCCCACCCCCGGCAGCGGAAAGCCCACGGTGCTGCCGCGCCGCTCGCTCTGGCCACCGTGGCGCGCGTCGGCACTGTACGGGTTGGACGTGAGCATGATCGTCTCGCTCATGCCGTAGCGCTCCAAAATGGTGTGGCCGGTACGCTCGCGCCAGGCATTGAAGGTCTCGATCAGCAACGGCGCCGAGCCTGCGATGAACAGGCGCATGTTCTTCGTGGCGTCCTTGTTCAGTCCTGCCTCGGCCAGCAGCCGCACATACAGCGTGGGCACGCCCATGAACACGGTGGCGCGCGGCATGGCCGCCAGCACGGCCTTGGGGTCGAACTTCGCCATCCAGATCATCTTGCTGCCGTTGAGCAGCGCGGCGTGGATGGCCACGAACAGGCCGTGCACATGGAAGATGGGCAGCGCGTGGATGAGCACGTCGCCGCGGCCGTCAGGCCCTCCGGTAGCCGTCCAGCCCCAGTAGTCCTTCAGCGTCACGGCGTTGCTCAGCAGGTTGCCGTGCGTCAGCATGGCCCCCTTGCTGCGGCCCGTGGTGCCACTGGTGTAGAGGATGGCGGCAAGGTCATCCACCTGCTTGACCACAGGCTGGTGATCGTCGGCCTGGTGCGCGGCGCGCTCAAGCAGGCTGCCCGTGCGGTCGTCGCCCAGCGTGAACACATGCTGCGTGCCGGCCTTGAAGGCAATCTTGGAAACCCAGCCGAAGTTGCCGGGCGTGCATACCACCACGGCGGGCTCGGCATTGCCGACAAAGTATTCGATCTCGCCGCTCTGGTAGGCCGTGTTGAGCGGCAAAAACACATAGCCCGCGCGCAGCGTGGCCAGATACAGCAGCATGGCCTCGACCGATTTTTCCACCTGCACCGCGATGCGGCTGCCCTCTGGCAGCTTGAGCGAAGCGAGCAGATTGGCGATGCGGGCACTGGCATGGTCGAGGTCGCGCCAGGTATAGAGCAGCGGTTCGCCCTGGGGCGAGGTGGTTTCTACAGCGATCTGGTCCAGATCGCGGGGAAAAGCGGCGCGCAGGGCGCAAAACAGGTTGGCGTTGTGGTTTGGTTGTTTCATGGCGAGTCAGAAAACAGGGGGACGTTTGGCCAGGAAGGCCGCGATGCCTTCGTGGTGCTCGGCACTGTCGGCATAGGCGTAGGGGTCGGGCGTGCCGTTTACTATGTTTTCAATAGCTGCTTGCGCTTTACCATAGGGCGTTACAGGCGATTTCAATGCCCGAAATGTCTGTTTGTTCATGCGTGCGGCTTGTGGTGCCAGGGCGGCCACGCGGCAGGCCGTGCCCAGGGCATCGGCGGCCAGCAGGGCCGGCTCGGTGACGCGGCTCAGAAATCCACGCGCCAGCATGTCGGACGCAGAAAAGGTGGCGGCCTCCAGCAGCATCTGGCGCGCTGTGACATCGCCCACCGCACCCGCCACCAGCTGCGCTTCCCGCGGCGCCATGGGAAAGCCCAGCCGGGCGATGGGGGCGCCAAAGCGCGCGCTGGTGCCCGCAATGCGGATATCGCAGCAGCTGGCAATCTCCACGCCAGCGCCCATGCAGGCGCCGTCGATGCGCGCCACGATGGGCACATCGCACTGGAGCATGGCCTGCAGGCCACCCCAGACGTCGTTCTCGTGGAAGTCGCGCAACGCCGCAGCATCAAAACGGAATGCCGGGTATTCCGAAATGTCACCGCCGGCGCAGAAGGCACCATCTGCACCTTCAATCAGCACGCAGCGCGCATCAGGATTGCGCTGAATGCTCTCAAAAACAGAGCGAAGCTGGCGCCACATGGCGCGCGACATCGCGTTGAGCCGGCCGGTGTGGCGCAGCGTGACCTGCACCACACCCGCATCGCCGGCCGCTCCTGCGGCCCGCGCCGCGACAACTTCCCCGGGCATGCAGTGCCTTTCTTATTCAGTCGAGCTTGGCGCCGGCGGCCTTTACCACCTGCGCCCAGCGCCGGACCTCAGAGCTGACGAATTTTGCAAACTGCGCCTGCGTCATGCCACCGTAGTCAGCACCGTTGCTGGCCCAGATGGCCTTGATTTCGTCCGCGGTGCCGATGCGGCGGATGTCTTCGATGATGCGCGCCTGCACATCGGCCGGCGTGCCCTTGGGCGCCCACAGGCCGTACCAGGTGGTGACGGTGTAGTCGGGCAGGCCCACCTCGGCGGCGCACGGCACATCGGGAAAGGCCGGGTTGCGCTGGCTGCCCGATACCATCAGCGCCTTGATGCGGCCGCTCTTGATGTGCGTGGCCGATGAACCCAGGCCGTCGAACATCATGTCCACGTTGCCGGCAATCAGGTCCTGCAGCGCCGGACCGGCACCGCGGTACGGAATGTGCGTGATGAACGTGCCCGTCTGCTGCTTGAACAGCTCGCCGGCCAGATGGTGCGAGGTGCCAGCGCCCGCCGAACCGTAGTTGAGCTTGGCGGGGTTGCGCTTGACGTGCTCCAGGAACTGCTGGAAGTTGCCGACCGGCACGGCCTTGGGGTTGACCACCAGCACCTGCGGCACATTGGCCAGCAGCGCCAGGGGGATGAAGTCTTTCTCGATGTCGTAGTCGAGCTTGGGGTACATCGATGGCGCGATCGCATGGTGCACCGCGCCCATGAACAGGGTGTAGCCATCGGGGGCACCCTTGGCCGCGTAGCTGGCGCCCACGGTGCCGCCCGCCCCGCCCCGGTTGTCAATCACCAGCGTCTTGCCCGTGACCTTGGAAAACTGCGCGGCCAGCGGTCGCGCAAAGGCGTCGGTGCCGCCGCCTGCGGGAAACGGCACCACCAAGTTCACCGGCTTGACTGGCCACGCTGCCTGCGCCCAGCTTCCGCCCGAAGCCATGGCCAGTCCCGTGGCAGCGGCCCCTGCGAGCAACGTGCGGCGTTGCATGCTGTGTTGTTTCATTTCGTCTCCTGTCGTCGTTGTAAAAGTGGAAAGAGAAAACGCCTGCGTGTTGCCCATCAACCGCGGCACAGGCTGTCGATGTCCCCCGACATCGGTACCTTGCCTTGCGCCAGCATGCCGCGGTGCTTGTCGATGCGTTTGAGGTCGTACAGATAGTTCACCATCAGGCCATACGATTGTTTCATTCCCTTGGCCGAAGGGTCGCCGGCCCAGTTGAGGCGTTCGACACGGGCGCCGTTGCCCAGGTGAAAACGCGCCACCGCATCCACGGGCTTGCCGTCCTGCAATTCGCGGCCCAGATAGTAAGCGGCACATTCCACCAAGGCCTGGCGCACGGGCGAGCGCGCATCAAGCTCCAATGCCTTGTCCGCTGCGGCAAGCAGGTGCGCGGCCAGTGGCGGCTCGGCACCCACAGCACGACCCAGTTCGGCGCGGCGCTTGTCGTCCAGGCGCTGCAGCATGGCCCCGGCGTTCTTGCCCAGCCAGGCCCGAAAGCCCGGAATCGGCGACAGCGTGGCAAAGGTGCGCAGGCGCGGAAACTCGGCCGTCAGCGTTTCCACCACATGCTTGATGAGCGAATCGCCAAAGCTCACGCCGCGCAGCCCTGGCTGCGTGTTGCTGATCGAATAGAAGATGGCGGTGGTGGCTTTTTTCAGGTCGGCCGGTGCCGCCGCCTCGTCCAGCAGCGGCGTGATGCTGCTGGATATGCGGTCCACCAATGCCACTTCCACAAAAATCAGCGGCTCGTTGGGCAGGCGCGGGTGAAAAAAACCATAGCAACGGCGGTCACTATCGAGCCGGTTCTTCAGGTCAGCCCAGCTGCGGATGTCGTGCACGGCCTCGTACTTGATGAGCTTCTCGATCAGCGAGGCTGGCGAGTCCCACGACAGGCGCCTCAGTTCCAGAAAAGCGACGTCAAACCAGGTGGAGAACAGGTGTTCCAGGTCGGCGTCCAGGGCCACCAGGCGCTTGTCGGATTTGAGCTGGGGCAGCAGCTCGGCGCGCAGGTCCACCAGGAAGCGCATGCCCTCGGGGAACACCGCAAAGCGCTGCATCAGCCGCGTGCGCGGCGACACCAGTGACCGGCGCAGGCTGATTTCGGCCTGCATTTCGTCGGCCGTGCCGGCGGCGGCTTCGTAGCGCTGGCGTGCCGACTGAAAGCGCGTGGCATCGGGCGCGAACTGCTCGCACAGCAGCAGCCACATGTCGCGCCGCTCTTCGGGCTCTGCCTGGCTATACCACGCGGCCACAGCCTGGGCGCGGCGTCCGCCCTCGAGCTCGCTGACTTGCGGGGCCACCACTTCCTGCAGATCGGCCAGCAGGCGGCGCAGGGCGCGCGGCGACAGGGACTCGTTGCCGCGCCGCAGCGTGGCCTGCAGTCGCTCATGGGTGGAGCGCGGCACGGGCGCCTTGGCGGCGCCATTGGGGGCCTGCTTGTCGGGTGCGGCTTTGGGCGCCTTGGTCGCCTTGTCGGCGGAGGCTGCGCCGGAACGCAGTCGCGAGACACTGCGGGTAATCCATTCGGTGGTGTTGGTCATGGGTTCAACCTGGATTGCTGATTGCGGGCCACGTCACGCAGCGCTTCGCGCTGGTGCAGCAGATGGGTGCGCATGGCCGATTCGGCGGCGTCGCTGTCGCGGCGCTTGAGGGCGTCAAACACCGCCAGGTGCTCTGCCAGGCTTTGCTGCAGGCGACCCGGCGCATGCAACTGCTGCAAGCGGGCCAGGCGCAATATCTTGCGCAAATCACCGATCACCTGGGCCAGCCAGCGGTTGTTCGCCAGCGTGATGAAGGCCTCGTGGATGGCGTGATTGGCCACGTAGTAGTCGGTAATGCGCCCCTCGGCAGCGCACTGCTGCAGGCGCAGGTGCAGCACCTCCAGCGCCGCCACATCGGCATCGCCTGCCCGGCAGGTGGCCTCATGCGCAGCGCGGCCCTCCAGCAGCGCGATCACGGGGAAGATTTCGTCCAGATCGCGCTCGGTGACCTCGGCCACAAAGCAGCCGCGGCGCGGCTCGTGGCGCAGCAAGCCTTCGGCCACCAGCACCTTGAGCGCCTCGCGCAGCGGGGTGCGCGATATGGCCAGCCGCTCGCACAGGGCGGCCTCGTCCAGGAAACTGCCCGGCGGCAACGATCCCGCAAAAATCTGCTCGCGCAGCCGCGATGCGGCTTCGTCGTGCAGGGAATTGGGAACGGTGCGCATGGCGGGCAAAGGCTCCTGGGTTGGCCGGAGCACCTGCGGGTGGCACACACCTCAGCAGGAGCCCAGCGTCTTATCGTCTCGCAACCCCATCAAACATGACCTCAACGCGGTGCATTAGACGTAATTTCTCGTAATTATTGGAAATGACACGCCAAAAGTACATCAGGGCTTACCAGCAGGCTCCATCAAGGTCGCCAGCCGATGCGCCAAAGCAACATGGCGACCCGCAGTGTGATGTGGGGCACCTTGCCAGCTTGCCGTTTTGTCTGCCCACCTGGCCGGCTCGCAGGCCACCCTTGCCGGTGAGGCGCACCGTGCACCTACAATGCCGCCCCTGCCCTGCTCCCCCACATCGCGATCCATGAACATCGTCATCAACGAAGACCTCAAAGCCTATATCGACCCCCTGACCCCGGAGGAGCATGAATCCCTGGAGCGCAGCCTGCTGGCCGAGGGATGCCGCGACGCCCTGGTGCTGTGGGGCGATGTGCTGGTGGACGGGCACAACCGCTATGGCATCTGCCAAAAGCATGGCCTGCAGTTCCAGACGGTACAGAACACGCGCTTTCAGTCGATGGAAGACGTACACCTGTGGATGATTGACCAGCACCTGGGCCGGCGCAGCGTTTCGGACTTTCAGCGCGGCGTGCTGGCACTGCGCAAACGCGAGATCGTGGCCGAGCGGCGCGCCGCTGCCCTGGCAGC
The DNA here is from genome assembly GCF_002157145.1 of Acidovorax carolinensis. Classification (NCBI taxonomy): domain Bacteria; kingdom Pseudomonadati; phylum Pseudomonadota; class Betaproteobacteria; order Burkholderiales; family Comamonadaceae; genus Acidovorax; species Acidovorax carolinensis. Next base: position 1,588,516 of record NZ_CP021361.1, on the reverse strand, counting down.
CGCCGGCCCTGCGCCAACGCCCACCAAGCACGACGAAACGGCAGGCAACGCCGAGCCACAGGCCCCCGCTACCCTGGAGCTGGCGCCCGCCCCCCTGAACAGCCGCGAAGCCATTGCCCGGGCTGCGCGATTGAGCAGCAGCCAGGTGGTGATGATCGAGAAAATCCGCAAGCAGGCGGCCCCCGAACTGGTGGCGGCGGTCAAGTCCGGCACCATCTCGCTCAATGCCGCCGCCGCCGTGGCCAGCCTGCCGGCCGAAGAGCAGGTGGCGGCAGCCATCGCCGGCAAGGACGAACTCAAGCAGGCGGCCAAGCGCGTGCGTGACGCCAAGCGAAAGCCGCGCGAAGAAACAGTGGCGCCAGCGGGTGACGCGGAACCTGACACGGTGGCCGCCCTGCAGCAACGCGTGGCCGAGCTGACGGCCGAGAACGCCGCCCTGCGCCAGCAGGTGGCCGAACTCAGCGCGCGGCAGTAACTATGATTTTAATAGCTGCCAGCGCTTGATGCAATAGCGCCAGCGGCATATTTCATGTGGATTTACGTGGCGCATTCCGTGGCGCTACGGGCTGGCGTTGCGCCCACACCCACAGGCCTACGCCGCCCGCGATCATGGGCAGGCACAGCCACTGGCCCATGCTCATACCCAGCGAGAGCAGCCCCAGAAAGGCATCGGGTTCGCGGAAATACTCAGCAATGAAACGGAAGATGCCGTAGCCCACCAAGAACGCCGCCGCCACCTGGCCCTGGCGGCGCTCACGGCGGGCATACAGCCACAGCAGCACAAACAGCAGCAGGCCCTCCAGCAAGAACTGGTACACCTGCGAGGGATGGCGCGGCTGCATCGAGCCGCTGTGCGCGAAGACCATGCCCCAGGGCAGATCGGGGCTGGCAAAACGCCCCCACAGCTCGCCATTGATGAAATTGCCCACCCGCCCGGCCGCCAGACCCGTGGGCACACAGGGCGCCACGAAATCGGCCACCTGCAGCCAGGGGCGCTTGCGCGAATGGGCAAACCACAGCATGGCTGCAATCACGCCCAGCAGTCCGCCATGAAAGCTCATCCCGCCCTGCCACACGGCAAAGATCTCCAGCGGATGGGTGAGGTAGTAACCCGGTTTGTAGAACAGGCAGTAGCCCAGCCGTCCCCCAACCACCACACCGACCACGCCCAGAAAAAGAATGTCCTCGACATCCCTGCGCGACCAGGCGCCCGGCCCGGTGATGGATGCAAAGGGTTCATGGCGCAGGCGGCGGATGCCCAGCAGCATGAACAGGCCAAAGGCTGCGAGATAGGTGAGGCCGTACCAGTGGACGGCCAAGGGGCCGATTTGCAGGGCAACGGGATCGATGTGCGGGTAAGTCAGCATGGTGGGCGGTATTGTGCCCGGCGCGGCGCACGGGGCCGTGACCCTGGGTGGCAATGCCTGGCAATTACTAGGAAAATTGCCCCTCAGCGCTTTTGTATCAAGCGCTTCAAGCTATTAATAAAAGAGCGCAAAAAAAGAAAACCCGCCAGCGGGTGGTCCGGCGGGTTCGGGCACACGGCGCCTGCGCGCCGGGGTATCAGTCCAGCAGCGACAGGTCGCGCACGGCACCCTTGTCGGCCGACATCACCAGCTTGGCGTAGGCCTTGAGCGCGGCGGACACCTTGCGCGGGCGCGGCTGCGCGGGCTTCCAGCCCAGCTTGTCCTGCTCGGCGCGGCGGCGGGCCAGCTCTTCATCCGACACCAGCACGTTGATGGACCGGTTGGGAATGTCGATGCGGATGCGGTCGCCGTTCTTCACCAGGCCAATCGCGCCACCAGCAGCGGCCTCGGGCGAGGCGTGGCCGATGGACAGGCCCGAGGTGCCGCCGGAGAAGCGGCCATCGGTCAGCAGCGCACAGGCCTTGCCCAGGCCCTTGGACTTGATGTAGCTGGTGGGGTACAGCATTTCCTGCATGCCGGGACCGCCCTTGGGGCCTTCGTAGCGCACGATGACCACGTCACCGGCCTTGACCTTGTCGGCCAGGATATTGGCCACGGCCTCGTCTTGCGACTCGGTTACATGCGCCGTGCCTTCGAACACCAGCAGCGAGTCGTCCACACCGGCGGTCTTGACCACGCAGCCGTCCAGCGCGATGTTGCCGCGCAGCACGGCCAGCCCCCCCTCTTGCGAGAAGGCGTGGTCGCCCGAGCGGATGCAGCCCTTGGCGCGGTCCAGGTCCAGGCTGGGCCAGCGCGCGTTCTGGCTGAAGGCAACCTGCGTAGGGACGCCGCCGGGGCCAGCCATGTAGAAGGTCTTGACCGCATCCGACGGGTTGCGGGCAATATCCCATTCGTCCAGCGCATCCTTCATGGTTTTGGCGTGCACGGTGGGCGTGTCGGTATGCAGCTTTCCGGCACGGTCCAGCTCACCCAGGATGGCCATGATGCCGCCCGCGCGGTGCACGTCTTCGATGTGGTACTTGTCCGTGTTGGGCGCCACTTTGCACAGCTGCGGCACAACGCGCGACAAGCGGTCGATGTCGGCCATCGTGAAATCGATTTCAGCCTCTTGCGCAATCGCCAGGATGTGCAGGATGGTGTTGGTCGAGCCGCCCATGGCAATGTCCAGCGTCATGGCGTTTTCGAACGCCTTGAAGCCCATGGAGCGTGGCAACACGCGGCTGTCTTCCTGTTCGTAATACCGTTTGCACAGCTCCACCACCAGGCGGCCGGCGCGTTTGAAGAGCTGCTCACGGTCGGCGTGCGTCGCCACCACGGTACCGTTGCCCGGCAGCGAAAGGCCCAGCGCCTCGGTCAGGCAGTTCATCGAATTGGCGGTAAACATGCCCGAGCACGAGCCACAGGTGGGGCACGCAGAGCGCTCGATCTCGGCCACGTCGGCGTCCGACACCTTGTCATCCGCCGCCATCACCATGGCGTCGATCAGGTCGAGCTTCTTGAAGGTGACGGCGTGGGTGGTGGGGTCGGTCTTGTTGACCTTGCCGGCCTCCATGGGGCCGCCAGAGACAAACACCACGGGGATGTTCAGGCGCATGGCGGCCATCAACATGCCGGGCGTGATCTTGTCGCAATTCGAGATGCAGACCATGGCGTCAGCGCAGTGCGCATTGACCATGTATTCCACCGAGTCGGCAATGATGTCGCGGCTGGGCAGCGAATACAGCATGCCGTCGTGGCCCATGGCGATGCCATCGTCCACGGCAATGGTGTTGAACTCTTTGGCGACACCGCCCGCCGCTTCAATCTCGCGTGCCACCAACTGGCCCAGGTCTTTCAGGTGCACATGGCCGGGCACGAACTGGGTGAACGAGTTGACCACCGCAATAATGGGCTTTTGAAAATCGTCGTCCTTCATGCCGGTGGCACGCCAGAGCGAGCGCGCACCTGCCATGTTGCGACCGGCGGTAGAGGTTTTGGAGCGGTAAACAGGCATCGTGATGTGAGGTAAAGGGTTGGGCGGGAATCAGGGGGCAGAGTCCGGGCAATTATCTCCGACCTGCCCGTGGGGTGATGGGCACGGCGGCCTCAACCCCACCCCTGGCCGGTTCACACTGGCACAGCGAACGCCCAGGGCTTCAAAGGCCCCTTTCCGATCCATTCCACAACGAGACAAACCATGGTCGCCCCAAAATCCATTCCCATCCAGCCCATCAACCACCGCAGCGCCCACATCACGCAAGGCAAGTCGCGCGCGCCCAACCGTTCCATGTACTACGCCATGGGCTATGAAGAAGGTGATTTTTCGAAACCCATGGTGGGTGTGGCCAACGGCCACAGCACCATCACGCCCTGCAACAGCGGCCTGCAACGATTGGCGGACGCGGCCATCGCAGGCATCGAGGAAGCGGGCGGCAACGCCCAGGTGTTCGGCACCCCCACCATCAGCGACGGCATGGCCATGGGCACCGAAGGCATGAAATACAGCCTGGTGAGCCGCGAGGTCATCAGCGACTGCATCGAGACCTGCGTGGGCGGCCAGTGGATGGACGGCGTGCTGGTCGTGGGCGGCTGCGACAAGAACATGCCCGGCGGCCTGATGGGCATGCTGCGCGCCAACGTGCCCGCCATCTACGTGTACGGCGGCACCATCCTGCCCGGCCACTACCAGGGCAAGGACCTGAACATCGTGAGCGTGTTCGAGGCTGTGGGCGAGAACGCGGCGGGCAAGCTCACCGACTTTGACCTCAAGGAAATCGAAAAACGCGCCATCCCCGGCACCGGTTCGTGCGGCGGCATGTACACCGCCAACACCATGAGCAGCGCGTTCGAAGCCCTGGGCATCAGCCTGCCCTACTCGTCCACCATGGCCAACCCGCACGACGAGAAGATGAACTCGGCCAGGGAGTCAGCCAAGGTGCTGATCGAGGCCATCAAGAAAGACCTGAAGCCGCGCGACATCGTGACCCGCAAATCCATCGAGAACGCCGTGGCCGTCATCATGGCCACAGGCGGCTCGACCAACGCGGTGCTGCACTTCCTGGCCATTGCGCACGCGGCAGGCGTGGAATGGACCATTGACGACTTCGAGCGCGTGCGCGTGAAGACCCCTGTGCTGTGCGACCTCAAGCCCAGCGGCAAGTACCTGGCCGTAGACCTGCACCGCGCGGGCGGCATTCCGCAGGTCATGAAAATTCTGCTGAATGCGGGCCTGCTGCACGGCGACTGCATCACCATCGAAGGCAAGACGATTGCCGAAGTGCTCAGGGACGTGCCTGACCAGCCGCGCGCCGACCAGGACGTGATCCGCCCCATCAGCGACCCCATGTACGCCCAGGGCCATCTGGCCATCCTCAAGGGCAACCTGAGCCCCGAAGGCGCCGTGGCCAAGATCACGGGCCTGAAGAACCCCGTCATCACCGGCCCGGCCCGCGTGTTTGACGACGAGCAATCGGCGCTGGAAGCCATCCTGGCGGGCAAGATCAAAGCGGGCGACGTCATGGTGCTGCGCTACCTGGGTCCCAGGGGCGGTCCCGGAATGCCCGAGATGCTGGCCCCCACGGGTGCCCTGATCGGCGCCGGCCTGGGCGAGAGCGTGGGCCTGATCACCGACGGCCGCTTCTCGGGTGGCACCTGGGGCATGGTGGTCGGCCACGTCGCGCCCGAAGCCGCAGCCGGCGGCACGATTGCCTTCGTCAACGAGGGTGACAGCATCACCATCGACGCCCGCCAGCTACTGCTGGAGCTGAACGTGAGCGAAGAAGAGATCGCCAGGCGCCGCGCTGGCTGGACGGCCCCGCCCCGCGCTACACGCGCGGCGTACAGGCCAAGTTCGCATTCAACGCGTCGAGTGCCAGCAAGGGGGCGGTGCTGGACGCTTATTGATTGATCAGTCCGCCCGAACGGTCGAGCCTGCGCGCGCGCGAAGCGCTCTGCGCTGATAGCTCCCGACATACAAAAACGCCCGGTGCATAGTGCTCCGGGCGCTGTTCATGGGGGTGATGCAAACTTGCGCAGGCACTTGCCAAGCACTCTCCAGCACACAAGCGCAGAAATGCACTTGGCGCTCGATTCAACGCGGCTTGCGTGGCTGAATGCCCAGGGCTTCCTTGTGCTTGTTGATGCGGTCCTGCTTGCGCTGGTCCATCTTTTCCATGGCCTTGCGCTTGGTGTAACCCGTGGCGTCGGCCCATGCCCACCACAGGGCCGTGATGGCAAACGGCGACAACACCCACCACCACGACCACGCGGCAACCGGTCCGACTTCAAGGTATTTCAGCAATGACAGGACGAGACCGAGGACCAACAAATACATGTTCAACTCCAAAAAGCGCACATTCGATGAATGAATTGACAAAAGGCATGGCAAAGTCAACCCAAGTCACTACAATTTCGTTATAAGCACTGTAACTCAACCGCAGGAAACCCCACCATGAAGCGCACCCTGATCACTCTTGCCATGACATTGTCGGTCGCAGCTCCCGCAATGGCTGACTTGGCCTTGGCAACATCGAAAAACTGCATGGCCTGCCATGCAGTGGACAAGAAAATGGTTGGCCCGTCTTACAAGGATGTGGCTGCCAAGTACGCCGGACAAAAAGACGCGGTGGACAAGCTGGCCGCCAAGATCATCAAGGGTGGTTCTGGCGTGTGGGGTCCTGTTCCCATGCCGGCCAATGCCCAGGTTTCTGAAGCCGACAGCAAGAAGCTGGCTGCCTGGGTTCTGACGCAGAACTAATTCGGCAATTTGCCGCTGCGGAGTTACGGCTCTGCATCCTCTGGCCGCGCCTTCCCATCAGGGAGCGCGGCTTTTGTTTTTGGCGCTGCCCTCCGTCACACCATGCCGCTTCCCGGGCGGCCCCGCAGTTGTTGCTCCAGTTGCCCCACATAGGCGGCCGTGGTGTTGTCAGATTCTTCAGCCCGTGCCGTCAGGTGTGACTCCAGGTTGTTCAGGCGCTCCAGCAACGCTGCATGGGCCTGAACATGCTGGGCTTCGAGAAAGCTGCGCAGTTCGGTAAAACGCGACGCCTCGGCCTTGTCGGCCAGTTCGCGCTGGGCCTGCATTTCCTTGGTGTGGCGGCGAGCCTCCATCAGCACCGAGCCCTGCAAAGACAGCACGTATGCCACGCCGAACACGCCCAGCAGCGTGGTGAGGCCCAGCATCAGCAAGCCCAGGGGGCCTCGAAGGTCATCAACCCCACCGAAACCATGGAAGAAGCGGCCAGCAGGTCCCAATTCAGCGCAGCCAGGGCGGCGATGGCCAGCACGATGATAAGCAAGAGGGTCGATCGCATTTGCATGAAAGTACTCCGGTAAACAGGCGTCACCCCAGCCAAGATGGCCGGGATGCGGATGCTGTGTTGTACCTCATGGCCACCCCAACAGCATGGAGGTCTGCCAATGAACCGGCGCCGTCCTACAGCGCAAGCACATGCGCTCGGGCGACCACGGCGCCCTTCTGGATCAGTGTGTCCATCGCTTCGATGACGCGCGGTGACCGAACAAAGAGGATTTTGTGGTCACGTCACATCGCTGCGCGATATGAGTGCCCCCGAATCCGACAAGCGCTGCCCGCTGGCGCTGTGTGCACAGCGCCCTCTGGATCAGTTGGTTTGCGACAACTGGTCCAGAATTGCGGGGTTTTCCAGCGTACTGGTGTCCTGGGTGATGGCTTCACCCTTGGCAATGCTGCGCAGCAGGCGCCGCATGATCTTGCCGCTGCGGGTCTTGGGCAGGTTGTCACCAAAGCGGATGTCCTTGGGCTTGGCAATGGGCCCAATCTCCTTGGCCACCCAGTTGCGCAGCTCGTTGGCGATCTGCTTGGCTTCCTCGCCCGTGGGGCGCGAACGCTTGAGCACGACGAAGGCGCAGATGGCCTCACCGGTCAAATCATCCGGGCGCCCCACCACGGCGGCCTCGGCCACCAGATCGGTCTTGGAGACCAGGGCCGATTCGATTTCCATCGTGCCCATGCGGTGGCCAGAGACGTTGAGCACGTCGTCGATGCGGCCGGTGATGCGGAAGTAGCCGCGGTCGGCGCTGCGCACGGCGCCATCGCCGGCCAAGTAGTAGCCCTTGAGTTCTTCGGGGAAGTAGCTCTTCTTGAAGCGCTCGGGGTCATTCCAGATCGTGCGGATCATGCTGGGCCAGGGGCGCTTGATGACCAGGATGCCGCCCGCGCCATTGGCCACGTCGTTGCCCGTTTCGTCCACGATGGCAGCGGTGATGCCGGGCAGCGGCAGCGTGCAGCTGCCGGGTACCAGCGGCGTGGCGCCGGGCAGCGGCGTGATGACATGGCCACCGGTTTCGGTTTGCCAGAAGGTGTCCACGATGGGGCAACGCTCGCCACCCACATGTTTGTAGTACCACATCCAGGCTTCGGGGTTGATGGGCTCACCCACGCTGCCCAGGATGCGCAGGCTCGACAGATCGGAGCGTGCGGGGTGCACTGCCGCATCGCCCTCGGCCGCCTTGATGAGCGAGCGGATGGCCGTGGGGGCGGTGTAGAAAATGGAGCACTTGTGGCGCTCGATCATCTGCCAGAAGCGCCCGGCATTCGGGAACGTGGGAATGCCTTCAAAGATGATCTGCGTGGCGCCAGCGGCCAGCGGGCCGTAGGTCACATAGGTGTGGCCCGTGATCCAGCCGATATCGGCCGTGCACCAGAAGATGTCGTCGGGACGCAGGTCGAACGTCCAGTCCATGGTGAGCTTGGCCCACAGCAGGTAGCCGCCCGTGCTGTGCTGCACGCCCTTGGGTTTGCCGGTGGAGCCCGAGGTGTAGAGGATGAACAGCGGGTGCTCGGCGCCCACGGCCACGGGCGGGCAGTCGGTGCTCTGGCCGGCCAGTGCCTGGGCGAAGGTCTTGTCGCGGCCCTCGACCATGTTGCATGCGGTGGGCGTGCGCTCGTACACAAACACGTTGCGCACGGTGTCGCAGCCGCCTGTGGCCAGCGCTTCGTCGATGATGGCCTTGAGCGGCAGCTCCTTGCCGCCGCGCATCTGGTAGTTGGCCGTGATGATGGCCACGGCACCCGCATCGATGACGCGCTCGTGCACCGCCTTGGCACTGAAGCCGCCAAACACCACGCTGTGCGTGGCGCCAATGCGCGCACAGGCCTGCATGGCGATGACGCCCTCGATCGTCATGGGCATGTAGATCAGCACGCGGTCGCCCTTTTCCACCCCATGGGCCTTGAGGGCGTTGGCAAACTGGCTCACGCGGGCCAGCAGTTCCTTGTAGGTGATGCGGGTCACGGCGCCATCGTCGGCCTCGAAAATGATGGCCGTCTTGTTTTCGGTGGCGGTGCCGATGTGGCGGTCCAGGCAATTGGCCGATGCGTTGAGTTCGCCATCGGCAAACCACTGGAAGAACGGCGCATTCGATTCATCCAGGGTGCGGGTGAAGGGCTTGGTCCACTGCAGGTTCTCACGCGCCAGGCGGGCCCAGAAGCCTTCGAAATCCTTGTCGGCCTCGGCACACAGCGCTTCGTAACCGGCCATGCCCGAAATGCGGGCGGCTTTGACCACTGCATCCGAGGGCGGGAACACGCGGTTTTCAACCAGCACGGACTCGATAGAGGAATTGGGCGAACTCATGGTGTTGTCTCCTGGGTCTGATGGAACTGGGCGGTACTGTCTGCCACCCCACTTACAAGCCACTGACGGACTTCAGCTTACAGCGTGGGCGCCCGCGCGCAACCTAAAATCCGGCGTCATTCCATTTCCTGCACAGGCCTTCATGTCCACCCCAACGCCCAAAGCCCCGTCTCCCCTGCGTCCCCTGCCCGCGCTGATATTTGCCAGCCGCTGGCTCCAGTTGCCGCTTTATCTCGGGCTGATTGCGGCGCAGGCCGTGTATGTGTGGCATTTTCTGCTGGAACTGTCGCACCTGGTCGAAGCCGTTTTTGGCAGCCAGACGGCGCTGCAGGCGCTGGTGACGAGCATCGGCTACAAGCCCGAGGTGCAGATCACCTCGCTGAACGAAACCGTGATCATGCTGGTCGTGCTGGCACTGATCGACGTGGTGATGATCTCCAACCTGCTCATCATGGTGATCGTGGGCGGCTATGAAACCTTTGTAAGCCGGCTGGGCCTGGACGACCACCCCGACCAGCCCGAGTGGCTGGGCCATGTGAATGCGTCGGTTCTGAAGGTGAAACTGGGCCTGTCGATCATCGGCATCAGTTCCATCCACCTGCTCAAGACCTTCATCAACGCCGCCAATTACGACGTGAAGGTGCTGATGTGGCAGACCATCATCCATGTGGTCTTCCTCACCAGCGCATTGGCCATCGCCTACACCGACAAGCTGCTCAACAGCGGCCACGACAAGCATTGAGCCTTGATTTTCAGTCAAATTGGCTGCTAGCGTATATATATAAAGCGCTAGCAGCTATTTTTTTAGTAGCAACGATACTGAGGAACAGGAGCACTGCCTGCCATGCGGCGGGAGCGGGCGGCGACGCGTGGATGCCGCGTACCTGCGCCTATACGTTTTTTTGAATAACCAGTGTTTTGACTCGAAAACACTGAATTCATATACTTCAGGGCTGATTCACAACCTGCAGCGCAGGTAATTCTCCCCACCCGGGACGAAATGTCTCACTGGCGTGGCCCTCGCGGTCGCTCCAGTCCGCCGAAGTTTCGGCCCTGATGCCCCGCCACCGTGCCTGCGCCCGGTGGCAGCCGTGGCCCAAGCGTCGTCCTCCCTGAGTCCGCTGCTGGAACACACCCCCAGGCCCTTGCGCACCACCTTGCGTGCCATTCGGGCCTACCTGGCAATGCCAGTGTTCTTCTCTCTCGTGCCGTCCCCCGCTGATCGCAGCCAGGGTAGGCCGCCGCATCAGGGCTTCGCTTGGGTTTCGAACCTGTCCGCCAATGGCGGGCAGGGCTGTGTTCCACCCGTTCAACAACAAGGGAGATCCACCAGCGTGGCCAAGAAAATCACCATCGACCATGTGTTCAAAGTCTTCGGCGAAGCACCTCACAAGGCTCTGGAACTCGTACGCCAGGGCTTCAGCAAGCAGCAGATTCTGGAGCGCACCGGCAACTCGATCGGCGTGTTCGACGCCACTTTCACCATCGAAGCAGGCGAAATCTTCGTGGTCATGGGCCTGTCGGGATCCGGCAAATCCACGTTGGTGCGCATGCTCAACCTGCTGATCGAGCCCACCGCGGGCCGCATTCTGGTGGACGGCACCGACATCAGCAGCCTGACCAGCGGGCAATTGCGCGCCCTGCGGCGCAAGGACATCAGCATGGTGTTCCAGTCTTTCGCACTGATGCCGCACATGAACGTGCTCGACAACACCGCGCTGGGGCTGGAGCTGGCGGGCGTGGGCCGGGCCGAGCGCCAGACGCAGGCCGCACTGGCGCTGGAGCAGGTGGGCCTGGCCAGCTGGGGCGCCAGCTATCCTGACGAGCTTTCGGGCGGCATGCAGCAGCGCGTGGGCCTGGCGCGCGCGCTGGCGTCCGATCCGTCCATCCTGCTCATGGACGAGGCGTTCTCCGCGCTCGACCCCATCATCCGCACCGAGATGCAAAGCGAGCTGCTGCGCCTGCAGCAGGTGCGGCGACGCACCATCGTCTTCATCTCGCACGACCTGGACGAGGCGATGCGCATTGGCGACCGCATCGCCATCATGAAAGACGGCCAGGTGGTGCAGGTGGGAACGCCCGACGAAATTTTGCGCAACCCGGCCAATGACTATGTGCGCAGCTTCGTGCGCGGCGTGGATGCCGCCGCCGTGTTCAAGGCCGGCGACATTGCGCGCGAGCGCTTCACGGTGGTGTCCGAGCACAACGACCGCGGCTCGCGCGCCGCGCTCAAGCAGCTTGAAGACCAGGACCGCGACTTTGCCTATGTGGTCAGCCCCACGCAGCGCTACCTGGGCACCGTGTCGGCCGATTCGCTGCGCACCGCGCTCGACGGCCATGTGGGGCCGCTGGGCCTGCAACACGCATTTTTGCCCGACGTGGAACCCATTGCCGCCGACGCGGCCGTTGCCGACCTGTTCGGCCAAGTGGCGCAGGCGCCCTGCGCCGTGCCGGTGGTAGGGCCTGCAGGGCACTTTCAGGGTGCCATCAGCAAAACCACCTTGCTGAAATTTCTGGACCGCGACACACCACCGGTTCCTCCCTCGGCGCCGTCCGTGGAAAACCTCGCACAAGAAAGGATCCTCGCATGAACGATGCACTGCCCATGACCGAGTCACCGCCGTTGCCACCACCTGCCGATACCGATCCGTGGGCGACGGCCAGCGAATCCAGCCCGGCCGTGACACCCTGGGATTTGCCTGCGACGGCGCCCGATGCACCCAGCACCGCAGCCCCTGCCGAGATCTCGGACCCCTGGGGCGCGGCCCCTACCGGCACTGAAGCCAGCGACAGCGCCGGCAGCTGGCTGGACGCCCGGCAGACGCCGTGACAGCTCAACTGGCTGGCACCGATGCCGCCCCCACTGGCTGGCATATCCAGCAACTGTGGGATGGCTCTTTGCCCGTCGAATCGTGGATCAACGAGGGCCTGGGCTGGGTGGTGCAGAACTTTCGCCCCTTCTTTCAGACTGTGCGCGCGCCGATTGACGGCACGCTCACCTGGGTGGAAGGCCTGCTGACCAGCGTGCCCACGCTGGCCATGGTGGCGCTGCTGGGACTGCTGGCGTGGCAGTTTGCAGGCCGCGCCGTTGCCATGGGCACCGTGGTCTCGCTGCTGGTGGTGGCCATGCTGGGCATCTGGTCCGAGGCCATGGTGACACTGTCGCTGGTGCTGACCTCGCTGGCGTTCTGCATCGTGATCGGTCTACCGCTGGGCATTGCGTTGGCGGCCAGCGACCGCGCCCAGCGCTGGATGCGCCCGTTTCTCGATGCCATGCAGACCACGCCCGCCTTCGTTTACCTTGTGCCGGTGGTGATGCTGTTTGGCATTGGCAACGTGCCGGGGGTGATCGTGACCATCGTGTTCGCGCTGCCGCCACTGGTGCGCCTGACCAACCTGGGGCTGCGCCAGGTGCGCCCCGACCTCATCGAAGCCGCGCGGGCCTATGGCGCGTCGCCCTGGCAGTTGCTGGTCAAGGTGCAGCTGCCGCTGGCGCTGCCTTCCATCATGGCGGGCGTCAACCAGGCGCTGATGCTGTCGCTGTCGATGGTGGTCATCGCTTCGATGATCGCCGTGGGCGGGTTGGGCCAGATGGTGCTGCGCGGCATTGGCCGCCTGGACATGGGCTTGGCCACCGTGGGCGGCCTGGGCATTGTGCTGCTGGCCGTCACGCTGGACCGCATCACCCAGGCCATGGGCCGGCCGCGCCGGGGCGTGCGCCATTGGTGGCAGACCGGCCCGGCTGGCCTGGCGTGGCGCCTGCTGCGCCGAACCACACCGGCCGCCGCTTCGGGCGCACCGGAAGCCCCGGCCCAGTTAGCGCCGGCCCGGCGCTGAGGCTCGCGTCACCACGACCATGCATCCATTTCCCGTCCCCGCATTCCAGGAGTCCGCAGCCATGCCACACCGCCCACTTTTCGCCCACGCCGCCCTCGCCACCAGCCTGCTGACCATAGGCCTGGGGGGTGCCGCCCATGCACAAAACCTGCCCGGCGAGGGCGTAAGCGTGCAGCCGCTCAAGAGCTCGCTCGCTGAAGAGGCCTTCCAGACCCTGCTGGTTGCGCGCGCCCTGGAAAAACTGGGCTACGACGTGCAGCCCATGAAAGACCTGGAGCCCGCCACCGAGCACCTGGCCATTGCCAACGGCGACGCCACCTTCATGGCCACCCACTGGAACCTGCTGCACGCCGATTTCTACAAGAACAGCGGCGGCGACACCAAGCTTTACCGCAAGGGCGTGTACTCCGGCAACGCCGCCCAGGGCTACCTGATCGACAGGAAGACCGCCGCGCGCTACCAGATCACCAACCTCGCCCAGCTCAAAGGCCCCCAGCTGGCCAAGCTGTTTGATACCGACGGCGACGGCAAGGCCGACCTGACCGGCTGCAACCCCGGCTGGGGCTGCGAGCTGGCCATCGAACGCCACCTCAAGGCCTATCAGCTGGATAGCGCCATCACGCACAGGCAGGGCAGCTATGCCGCGCTGATTGCCGACACCATTGCCCGTTTCAAGCAAGGCCAGCCCGTCCTTTATTACACCTGGACGCCCTACTGGGTCAGCGCCGTGCTGCGCCCGGGCACCGATGTGGTCTGGCTGGAGGTGCCCGATTCACCCACCACCGCAGCGCAGGACGACACCCGCCTGCCCAATGGCAAGAACTACGGCTTCAAGGTGAACCAGCAGCACATCGTGGCCAACAAGGCTTTTGCCGACCAGAACCCGGTGGCCGCCCGGCTGTTTGAGGTGATGCAGCTGCCGGTGGCTGACATCAACGCCCAGAACCTGCGCATGAGCCGCGGCGAAAACAAGGCCAGCGATGTGGCACGCCACACCGACGGCTGGATCAGGGCGCACCAGAAGACTTTTGACGGCTGGATTACCCAGGCGCTTGCCGCAGCGCAATAAACCGCCACTTCGCAGCCAAATAAGGCCCTAGCGCTTTACCAATAAGCGCCATTAGCTATATTTTTATAGCGTAAATGCAGCGCCGCATGACTGCCGGCGTGCGGTGCAATGCACGCTGGCGGATGCAGGCTAACGGCCCACCATGTCTTGCGGCACTACCCAGGCATCAAACTGCTCGGCCGTGACATGGCCCGAGGCAATGGCCGCGTCGCGCAGGCTGCTGCCTTCGGTATGCGCCTTCTTGGCAATCTGCGCGGCCTTGTCGTAGCCGATGTGCGGATTGAGCGCAGTCACCAGCATCAGCGAACGCTCCACCAGCTCGGCCATGCGCGCGCGGTGGGGTTCGATGCCCTGGGCGCAATGGTGGTCGAAGCTGGCCATGCCATCGGCCAGCAGGCGCACGCTCTGCAAAAAGTTGTGGATGACCAGGGGGCGAAACACATTGAGCTCGAAGTTGCCCGACGCGCCCCCAATGTTGATGGCCACATCGTTGCCCAAGACCTGGGCGCACAGCATGGTCAGCGCCTCGCACTGCGTGGGGTTGACCTTGCCCGGCATGATGGACGAGCCCGGCTCGTTCTCGGGAATCGTGATTTCACCCAGCCCGCTGCGCGGCCCGCTGGCCAGCCAGCGCACATCGTTGGCGATCTTCATCAGGCTGGCCGCCAGGGTTTTGAGTGCGCCGTGGCCATGCACCAGCGCGTCGCAGCTGGCCAGGGCCTCGAACTTGTTGGGCGCGGTGACCAGGGGCAGCCCCGTCAGATCGGCCAGTTCGCGGGCCACCGCCGCGGCATAACCGGCGGGTGCGTTAAGCCCGGTTCCCACGGCGGTGCCGCCCAGGGCCAGTTCGCACAAATGGGGCAGCGCGCCGCGCACATGCTGCTCGCCATGCTGCAGCTGCGCCACCCAGCCTGAAATTTCCTGCCCAAGGGTGAGCGGCGTGGCGTCCTGCAGATGGGTGCGGCCAATCTTGACAATGCCATCAAACGCCGCCGCCTTGGCGGCCAGCGTGGCGCGCAGCTGCTGCAAGGCGGGCAACAGCCGGTGCATCAGCGCATCCACGGCGGCCAGGTGCATGGCCGTGGGAAACACGTCGTTGCTCGACTGGCTCTTGTTCACATCGTCGTTGGGATGCACCAGGCGCGCCTCGCCGCGCGGGCCACCCAGCAGCTCGCTGGCGCGGTTGGCCAGCACCTCGTTCATGTTCATGTTGGTCTGCGTGCCCGATCCGGTCTGCCACACCACCAGCGGAAACTCCTGCAAATGGCCGCCTGCGATCACCTCGTCGGCCGCCGCCACAATGGCTGTGGTCTTGGCGGTATCGAGCAGTTCCAGCGCGTTGTTCACATAGGCGCTGGCGCGCTTGACCTGGGCCAGGGCGCGAATCAGTTCCGGCGCCATGCGCTCGCCCGAGATATCAAAATGCTGCAGCGACCGCTGGGTCTGCGCCCCCCACAGGCGCTGGGCGGGCACGTCGATGGGGCCGAAAGTGTCTTTTTCGGTGCGGAATGCGGTCGCGTCGGGTCGGGATGTCGTCACAGTTGTGCCTTGCCGCTCGGCGAGCGAATGGAGTGAAGGGATCGGAACACCAGGGCGCAGCATACCCACGGAACCCGGTCCTGCGCCACCACCGTGGCCGCGACCGCCGCCCACGTGGCCCTCCATCAACCCCTGACAGCACCGCGCAAGTCGGCAGGGGGATAATTCGGGGTTCGCGATTTTCCCCACTGACCCCACCTGCCATGACCACGACCTCCATTCGCCAAGCAGACCTGATCGAGTCCATCGCCGCCGCGTTGCAGTACATCAGCTACTACCACCCCGCCGACTACATTGCCCACCTGGCCCGCGCCTACGAGCGCGAACAAAGCCCCGCGGCCAAGGATGCGATTGCGCAAATCCTCACCAACAGCAAGATGAGCGCCACCGGCCAGCGCCCCATCTGCCAGGACACCGGCATCGTCAACGTCTTCCTGAAGGTGGGCATGGACGTGCGCTGGGAAGGCTTTACCGGTAGCCTGGACGACGCCATCAACGAAGGCGTGCGCCGTGGCTACAACCACCCCGACAACACCCTGCGCGCCAGCGTGGTGGCCGACCCGCAGTTCGACCGCAAGAACACCAAGGACAACACGCCCGCCGTGATCTTCACCGAAATCGTGCCCGGCAACACCGTGGACATCACCGTGGCGGCCAAGGGCGGCGGTTCGGAAAACAAATCCAAGATGTACATGCTCAACCCCAGCGACAGCGTGGTGGACTGGGTGCTGAATACCGTGCCCACCATGGGCGCCGGCTGGTGCCCGCCCGGCATGCTGGGCATCGGCATCGGCGGCACGGCTGAAAAGGCCGTGCTCATGGCCAAGGAAAGCCTGATGGACGACCTCGATATGTACGAGCTGCAGGCCAAGGCCGAAGCGGCCAAGACCGGTGGCCCTGCGCTCGACAAGGTCGAAGCCCTGCGCCTGGAGCTGTTTGAAAAGGTCAACGCCCTGGGCATCGGCGCCCAAGGCCTGGGCGGCCTGACCACGGTGCTCGACGTCAAGATCAAGATGTACCCGACGCACGCGGCCAGCAAGCCCATTGCCATGATCCCCAACTGCGCCGCCACGCGCCACGCGCACTTCGTGATGGATGGCTCGGGCCCCGTTTACCTCACGCCGCCCAGCCTGGACCTGTGGCCCAACGTCAACTGGACGCCCGACTACAACAAGAGCAAGAAGGTCAACCTCGACACCCTCACCAAGGAAGAAGTGGCCAGCTGGAAGCCCGGCGACACCCTGCTGCTCAACGGCAAGATGCTCACGGGCCGCGATGCCGCGCACAAGCGCATCCAGGACATGCTGGCCAAGGGCGAGAAGCTGCCCGTGGACTTCACCAACCGCGTGATTTATTACGTGGGCCCGGTGGACCCCGTGCGCGACGAAGCCGTGGGCCCCGCCGGCCCCACCACCGCCACGCGCATGGACAAGTTCACCGACATGATGCTCGAGAAGACCGGCCTCATTGCCATGATCGGCAAGGCCGAGCGCGGCCCCGTGGCCATCGAGTCCATCAAGAACCACAAGAGCGCCTACCTGATGGCCGTGGGCGGCGCCGCTTACCTGGTCAGCAAGGCCATCAAGACCGCCAAGGTGGTGGGCTTTGAAGACCTGGGCATGGAAGCCATCTACGAATTTGACGTGGTCGACATGCCCGTGACCGTGGCAGTGGATTCCGGCGGTACCAGCGCCCACATCACCGGCCCGGCCGAGTGGCAAAAGCGCATCGCCACGGGCGAATTCAAGGGCATCGAAGTCGCAGCAGCCTGATGCCACCGGGCATGGCGGTCCGCCCAAAGCGCGGCTGCGCCATCCGCGCACCCCGGGTGGAGTGCCGCCATGCCCCCTTTTTCTTATCCGCCCTGACACCATGAACCGAGCTGCGCAACCCATTGGCGTTTTCGACAGTGGCATCGGGGCCTGAGCGTGCTGCAGGCGCTGCGGGCCGAGTTGCCCCACGAGCGCTTTGTCTATCTGGCCGACAGCGGCAATGCGCCCTATGGCGATGCGCGGGGCGACGCCTTCGTGAGCGCCCGCACGCATGCCATCACACGCTACCTGCGCGAGCAGCACCACATCAAGGCACTGGTGGTGGCCTGCAATACGGCCACGGCCGCCGCCATCCATGAAGTGCGCAGCAGCCAGCCCGACCTGCCGGCGGTGGGGCTGGAGCCCGCACTCAAACCCGCAGCAGTGCTGAGCAAGACCGGGCGCGTTGGCGTCATCGGTACGCGCGGCACGCTGAGCAGCGACAAATTTTCCAGGCTGCTGGCCTCGGTGGCGGGGCAGGCAGAGTTCGTGGTCCAGCCCTGCGATGGCCTGGCCCGCGCCATTGAAAACAGCACGGCGCAGCCCTTGCCCGCCGATCCTCTAACTACAGAAACAAGAGCGCTTTGCGCACGCTATATCAGCGCCATGGGCCCATTTGGCACCGAATCCGGCCAGATCGACACGCTGGTGCTGGGTTGCACGCACTATGTGTTTGTGGCCGACGAACTGCGTGCATTGGTCGGCCCGCAGGTGCGGCTGATCGAAACCGGCGAGCCGGTGGCGCGGCAGACGCGGCGTTTGCTGCACAAGGATGCGCTGCTGGCCCCCGAGGATGCGGTCACCAACGCGACCGCATCCGTGCGCCTGCTCACCACGGGGGCACTGGGCCCCCTGCAGGCGGCAGCAGAGCGCTGGCTGCAGCTGCCCCCCGACTGCTGTGACACCGTCGCCATTCCCTGAATTCAGGTCAAATCAGCCCGCAGCGCTTACTGATAAAGCGCGAGCAGCTATTGAATAGATAGCTATTCCACCGCCCACAGACGCTCGCCCGCGTGCTCCAGGTGCGTGAGGTACAGGCGCACATCGAACTCATACTGGTGATATTGCGGCTCCATGTGCTCGCACAGCTTGTAGAACGCCTTGTCGTGGTCTTTTTCGCGCAAGTGGGCCAATTCGTGCACCACGATCATGCGCAAGAACTCGTCCGGACCCTGCTTGAACATGGCGGCAACGCGGATCTCGTGCTTGGCCGCCAGGCGATTGCCCTGCACGCGCGACACCGAGGTATGCAAGCCCAGCGCATGGCGCACCACATGGATCTTGCTGTCAAAAACGACCTTGTTCACCGTGCCTGCGTTGCGCAGATGGCGGGCCTTCAGTTCTGCAGCGTAGTCGTACAGGGCCTTGTCGCTGCGCACCGCATGCGGCTGGGGATACTTGCGCAGCAGCACAGCGCCGAGCTGCCCCTCGCCCAGCAACTGCCGGGCCTGGTCTTGCAGCGACTCGGGGTAGGTGCGCAGATAGGGCAATTCGGTTTTCATGAAATCACCGGCAAAGGCTGCGCCGGGCAGCACGCAGGATGAAACCCGTAGCGCGCCGCAGCCGCTGAAACTGCGTTCTCAGTGCAGGTGGCGCGGCCGGCGCCCGCCGCCGTGGCCGCCACCCGAGCCGCCAGGCCCGCCCGAGCCACGCGGAGGTTTGCCAATTTCGAGCGAATTGACCAGGGCGTCGAAACGCTGCGTGAACAGCTTGTCGATTTCGGCCACCACGCCGCCCAACTCGGCGCCGTCAAAGTGGCGCTCCATCATGTTCACGACATCCTGCACCAGCAAATCACGCTGCACCTGCATGATGGCCGCTGGCGTGGGGCCCACGAACAGCATCACGAAGTCGTCGCGCGACTCGGTGCCATCGTCTTCCTCGTCTTCATCAAAATCGGCGTCATAGAACGTGACCTCGATGGCGGCACCGAGTTCAGCGAGTTCGTTGAGGCTCATGCACATCTCGTCGAGCGACTGGCGAAAATCCTCGTCGCCACGCACCGTCCAGCAAATTTGCAGCATGTGGTCTTGCGCATCGAACTTGATGCCAGGCTCTTCCTCGTATGCGCTCGCCGCGCCATCGGCCAGCGAGCGGGCTCCGGCGTATTTCCAGAGGGGTTTGAGCGCCTCTTGGAGCTGGTCGAAGCTGGCATCGGCACGCAACTGGACCTGTCCGTGGACGTGGATTTCAAAGGGAGCGTTGTAACTTGACATGATTGAATCGTAGTGGTGCCCCGAGCCGGGGTCGAACCGGCACGCCCCTTTTCAGGAAAGCGGCGGATTTTAAGCCAGAGCATGACATCCGCGCCGGGTTAACGCTAGGCTTGGATGAGGCTTGCTGTGGCAGGTTTTCCCCGAGGCCAATGACTCCCATCATATCCCGGTGCGCGATGCAATCCGCCCCGGTTCCCTTACGCTTGGCTCCTAGCCGGCCCCTGGAATCGGAGCCTTTCAGGAGCACCTCATGGCGAAGATCAAACTCACAAAGTCCGTCGTTGACACGGCGCAGGCGCAGACCTGCGACGTGGAACTCCGGGATACGCTCGTTCCGGGCTTCTTGTGCAAGGTTACACCAACCGGGCGCAAGGTATTCATGGTTCAGTACCGCACAAACTCCGGCGTGCGGCGCAAGCCGGCACTCGGCCAATTCGGCGAGCTGACGGTCGAACAAGCACGATCGCTGGCGCAAGACTGGCTGGCCGAAGTCCGGCGCGGCGGCGACCCTGGCCACGACAAGGCCGAAGCCCGCAAGGCGCCGACGGTCAAGGAACTGTGCGGCCGGTTCATGGACGACCACTCCAAGCCGCACAACAAGCCCAGCACGCAGGCCGGCTACCAGTACCAGATCGACAGCTTTGTCATCCCGGCCTTCGGTAGCAAGAAGGTTCACGAGGTCACGCGCCACGACATCACCGCGCTGATGAAGCGCATGGAGAAGTCACCCACCCAGGCCAACCGCGTGCTGTCGCTCGTCCGAAAGATGTTCAACCTTGCCGAACTGTGGGGCTATCGGCCCGATGGCTCCAATCCCTGCCGCCACGTGCCCAAGTACCCGGAAAAAGGCTCGACCCGGCTCATCACCGACGAACAGATGGCCAGCCTGTTCGCCTACTTGGACAAGGCCGAGGCCGAGGGACTGGAACACCCGATCTATCTGCTGGCCGTCCGGCTGCAATTCGAGTTCGCGGCCCGAATGTCGGAGATCCTGCTGTTGCAGTGGGATTGGCTCGACTTGCCCAATGGCCGGGTTGTCTGGCCGGACAGCAAGACGGGCGATATGTCCAAGCCGTTGAGCGAGGAAGTCCGCCAGCTACTGACGAACGCGCCTCGCTATGACCAGTCGCCCTACGTCTGCCCGGCTATCCTCGACCATGACAAGCCACTCGGCCCCCATTCTTACTATCAGGCATGGCGGCGCATCCTTGATCGCGCCGGAGTACCGAAGGTCGGCACCCACGGTATCCGCCACCGCTCAGCGACCGACATTGCCAATTCCGGTATCCCCGTCAAGGTCGGCATGGCGCTGACCGCGCACAAGACCGTGGCGATGTTCATGCGCTACGTCCACACCGAGGACGACCCGGTGCGTAAGGCGGCCGAGTTGGTGGCGAGCCGGCGCAAGTCGGTCGTCAGCACGCGCCAAGAACCGAAAGAGGTAACCACATGATCAGTAACCAGAAACTCGCCATGGCGCCCCTGATTGCCGTGTCGCCGTCAAGCCAATCGGCTCGGCTGCCCTCCCCGCCCGTACATCGCGCTGGCGACTGGAAAAGTGTGCCCGTTTCGGGTATAGTTTGGAGGTCAAGATGACCATCGTCCTCAAGCGGAGGGACTTTGCGCGGTGGCAGGCGGGCGAAAAGCTGCCTGATGCCGCCTTGTGCAAGGCGGTTCAGGAGATGGAAAGCGGTCTGATTGACGCGGACTTGGGCGGCTTCCTCTACAAGAAGCGGGTGGCCCGCCCCGGCGGTGGCAAGAGCGGCGGCTACCGCACGCTGCTGTCGGCCCGGTTCGGTAGCTGCTACGTGTTCCTGTATGGGTTCCCCAAGAGCGACAAGGCAAACATCACACAGGACGAAAAGAAGGCGCTGCAGTTCGCCGGCAAAGTGTTCCTGGAACTGTCCGCCGAAGCCTTGTCGAAGGCGTTGCAGTCGGGCGTGTTATTGGAGGTGCATTGTGAGCAAGATCATTGAATCCCTGCGTGACGACCTGTCTGCGCTCCACGAAGCGGGAGCGATCAGCAAGGTGACGATGCGCGAGTTCGACGCGATCTGCCCGCCGCCGGTGCGGGAGTTCAATGCTGCTGACATCAAACGCCTGCGCGAAGCCTTGAAGTTCAGCCAGCCGGTGTTCGCTCTTCATTTGCACACATCGGCCTCGACTGTGCGCAAGTGGGAGCAAGGCGACACCCATCCCACGGGGCCAGCGCTCAAACTGCTCAACGTCATCGCCGACAAGGGCTTGCAGGCCATCATCTGATGCCTGGCGAGGGAGACAGTATTGGCGACCCGAATTGACCCTTTCAGCTCACAGCACCTTGAAGCCGCGTGCCGCGTGCTCGCCGATACCGAGCGCGGCCTGAGCGGAACGCAGATCGATCGCCTACTGCAAGAAATCGAGGTTGCCGACACGTCGCCCGGCATGACCAAGTGGAAGCGGCTGTTCAATGCGCTGGCCGGCGCGCAGAACCACCACCAGCTCGGCAACCATCTCATCATGTTCATCAATCGCGCGATGAACCCGGTGAACTACGCCCGCGACCCTGCGACGTTTGCATGGCGGCGTGACGAACTGAATGTTGTCCTTGCCTTCTCCGGTTTCTATGTGCGCGAAGACGGCAAGGTCGGGCACGCCGACAAGGCCACGACGCTCGATGCCGCGCGCGCCCGCGCGGGACGACTCAAGGCCGCGCTGGAAAGTCGCGTCGTCCACGCGGAAGTGCTGAACTATTGCCGTGCCGAGCTGCTGGATGAAAACTATTTCCATGCGGTGTTCGAGGCAACGAAAGGCGTTGCGGAGCGGATTCGCCTGCTGTCGGGCCTGAACGGCGATGGCGCTGACTTGGTGAACAAGGCATTCGCGGGCCAGCAACCCATTCTCGTCTTGGGCCCACTCACCACCGAGTCCGAAAAGAGCGAGCAGAAAGGCTTTGCCAACCTGCTGATCGGCCTGTTCGGCGCCGTGCGCAATCCGCTGGCCCATGCACCCAAGACGCATTGGCCCATGTCCGAACAGGACGCGCTGGACATCCTGACGCTGGTATCGCTGATTCACCGCAAGCTGGATGGCAGCACGAAGGTATTGGTGTGATGGATCAGCCACGATCCCTTGGTCTTCTTATCCATTTTATTTCCATTGGAGGCCAGCGACGGCCGCCACGCCTAGATTCCAATTGCTACCAATCTATTTATCCAAACCTTATGCCAAACAATCCACCGTTTTCGGTGGCATCGGTCAAACGTTTAGGCAGCACATAGTCGTTGAGGTCGAAGCCATCGATGGTTTCCTTGAAGGCATCGGCTTCATTCATCGTCACGATGTACTGAAAGCCAAGCTCCTGCGCGATCTCTGAGCCAAGACGCAATGCGCTCATGACCTAGCGCCCGTCAACGCCATCGAACAAATGGCTGTCATCCGGCTTTGACCCCTGACGCCTCCGGCCCTCTTGGGCCTGCGCGCGGCTTTTAGTTCGCCGACTGCGGTCAAGGAGTACCTGCGCGCCAAGCTGGCCGGCTTCGAGCACGAAGTGTTCGCGGTGCTGTTCCTCGATACGCAGGATCGCCTGATCGAATACGCCGAGATGTTCCGAGGCACCATCGACAGCGCATCGGTGAATCCGCGCGAGCTGGTCAAGGAGGCACTGCGGCTCAATGCGGCGGCGGTCATCGTTTCGCACAACCATCCGAGTGGCAATTCCGAGCCGAGCGGCGCCGACAAGGCGCTGACCCAGCGGCTCAAGGAGTCGCTGGTGCTGGTGGACGTCCGCACACTGGATCACATCATCGTGGCGGGCGGCAACATCACGTCCTTTGCCGAACGCGGCCTGATCTAACCGAGGGGACTTCGGCCCCCTTTTTTGCTTCGTCCAGCGATGCAACTCCGGCCCTCGAGGGCCTGCGCGTGCTGCGCACTTGCCGAAAGCCGGGGTGTGTGGAGTTGCGAGGGATGCGGTCTTGCTGTTCCCTTCATCGTGCCACGGCGTTCTCGCCGTCAAGGGCTGCGCGCCGATGGCGCTTGCGTCCTGGCGGCCGTCGTTGACCCCTGACTGCTTGCGCTGCGCCGTGCCCCGGAAGGGTCGGGCAATTCCGCCCGGCAACCTTTCAGGAGTTCACCATGAACATCGCACTCATCACTGCCGCGCAGCGCATCGTGCTGCTGGCCAACGGCCGCGAATCCTTGGACAACCCGGACTTCGATCCGGCGCCCGTGGTCAAGCTGTTCACGCCGGACGCCGGCGCGACCTGGCTGCTGACCGAGATTGGTCCCGATGACCATGACCACGCCTTTGGTCTTTGCGACCTGGGCCTGGGAATGCCGGAAATCGGCTGGGTTAGCCTGGGCGAGCTGGCGACGGTGCGCGGCAGGCTGGGCCTGCCGATCGAGCGCGACCTGTCGTTCCGCGCCAAGAAGCGGTTGAGCGCCTACGCGCGCGATGCGCGGCTGGCCGGGCGGATCGTTGTCTGATCTCGCCCTTGGAGCGCCGCCAGGCGCTCCTTGTGCTTTCTCAACTGTCGAAGGAGATCAATGCCATGAGCAGCCATCACGATTACATCATCGAAATCACGGCAGAGCACGATACGCTCAAGCCATTCGCGCCGGAGAACGGTCGGCCCTTGCGCTTCAAGATCGGCGACGCGGTGATCTACACCAACGAGTTTGGCGCACAGTTCCTGCACCGTGTCACCGGGTTCTACCGGCTAACCGGGCTTTCTGGCCTGTACGCGCGCGGTGCGCGCTACCTGCTGAACTCGTCATCGCCGTGGATGCCGGTTTCGGAATCCAGCCTGCGCCCTGGCGACTCGGCTTGATGCCTTCGCGCCCCTGACGGGGCGCTGCGCGCTTCGCTTGCCTCCAGGGGAAAGCCCTGCGGGCTATCCCCGCCGCGCGCAGCTTGGCGCCCCTCGATACCGCCGAACCGGCTGTGCCGGCTCTGCCACAAAGCCACTGCCGCAAAAAGCAGTAGAGCCAGTTTCCCGATGCCTGCGACATGGTGTCTGTCCTGGGCATCTTGCTCATCCAGCGTTGAAGTCCGGGCGTCCCCGGCCACCTGGGAGATGGTCGGTCGCGCTGTCGTGCTTCGCATCGAGCCCCCTGCGGGGTCTCGCCCCATTCGGGCTTCCATCGTTCCCTCGCTCCGCTCGGCTGACGTCTCCGGCCCGGCTTCCAGCTTCGGGCCTGCGCGCTTCGCTTGCCGTGCGGTCGGCACAGATTGGCGGCCGTTGCCTGTCCAGCCATCTTTCCTGACTCCATCACCTTGCTCGCGACTGTAGCCCGCGGCCGTGTGCCGTCAAGGCGCGCAGGACCGTGTCCTCGGCTGCGCCTGCGGGCCGCACCAACCCCGCGCTTGTCTCCTTGACGGCCCCCATCCATGGGCTCCCTTCCGTCGCGGGCGATGAACTCAGGAAAGACGGTGGCAACGAGGCCAGCCGGGTTCTTCGTGCCGACCGCACCAAACAGCCGGAAGGCTGGGCTTCGAATCTAGGAATCCGGTATGCGGTTTTCTTCAACAGCCAACTTTGTCAGGAGAAAGATCATGCTTGCAACCCGTTTCGCTTCCCATTCCCCCACGCTTCGCAGCGACTACCCGCTGTCGGATGACCAGATTCGCAGGGTGGCCCCGTCCATCTTCGCGGACGCCCCGCACCAAAGCCGCTCAGAGCGGTACAGCTACATCCCCACGGCGGCGGTGCTGACCGAGCTTCGCAAGGAAGGCTTCCAGCCCTTCATGGTGGCGCAGACCCGCGTGCGCGATGAAGGCAAGCGCGAGCACACGAAACACATGCTGCGCCTGCGCCATGCCAGCCAGATCAATGGCGCGGAAGCTAACGAAATCGTGCTGCTGAACTCGCATGACGGCACCAGCAGCTATCAGATGCTGGCCGGAATGTTCCGTTTCGTGTGCAGCAATGGGCTGGTGTGCGGTGACACCGTGGCCGATGTGCGCGCACCCCACAAAGGCAACGTGGCCGGGCACGTCATTGAGGGCGCTTACGAGGTGTTGAGCGGCTTCGAGCGGGTCAAGGAATCCCGCGACCTGATGCGCGGCATCACCTTGGACGATGGCGAATCCGAAGTGTTCGCCCGCGCCGCGCTGGCGTTGAAGTACGACGACCCGGACAAGCCCGCGCCCATCACGGAAAACCAAATCCTGATGCCGCGCCGCTTCGATGACCGCCGCCCGGACCTGTGGAGCGTGTTCAACCGCACGCAAGAGAACCTGACCAAAGGCGGATTGCATGGCCGCAGCGCCAATGGCCGCAGGCAGCAGACCCGCCCCGTGCAAGGCATTGATTCCGACGTTCGCTTGAACCGCGCCCTATGGCTGCTGGCCGATGGCATGCGCGCACTCAAAGCCTGATCCGTCCCCCGCCGGAGGGGCGGTTTCCCCTCCATTCCCTGTCTGTTTCACTTGATTGGAGATACACCATGAACGCCGTTAACCACACCGAAGCCCACGCCGTCACTGCCGCCAACGTGCTGCAAGCCGCAGACCCGAGCAAGAACATGATTCTGGTTCCGCTGTCGCGGCTGGTGCTGCGCCCCACGGGCCGCAACGTGCGCAAGACCCCGCGCATGTCCATCCCAGAACTGGCCGCGAGCATCCAGCGCGTGGGCCTGCTGCAAAACCTCATCGTGATTCCCGCCAATCAACATGTTGAAGGTGGCGAGCATTACGAGGTGGTGGCCGGTGGCCGCAGGCTGGCCGCGTTGAAGCTGCTGGCGAAGAAGCACCGCATCGCCAAGGATTGGGAAGTGCCTTGCCTGCTGGTGGCCGATGGCACGGCGCGCACCGCCAGCCTCACCGAGAACGTGCAGCGCGAAGCCATGCACCCGGCAGACCAGTTTGAAGCCTTTGCCGCGCTGGTGGCCGAAGGCCGACCGATTGAAGACATTGCAGCGGATTTCAGCGTTACGCCGCTGGTGGTACAGCGGCGCTTGAAGCTGGCGAATGTTTCGCCCCGGCTGATGGCCGACTATCGAGCCGATACCGTGACGCTCGATCAGTTGATGGCGCTTGCGATCACCGACGACCACGCCGCGCAGGAAGCCGCGTTCTACGATGCGCCAACGTGGCAGCGCAGCCCGCACAACCTGCGCGAACGCCTGACCGAACGGGAAATAGACGCCTACCGGCATCCGCTGGTGCGCTTCGTCGGGCTGGACACCTACGAACAGGCGGGCGGCGGTGTTCGCCGTGACCTGTTCGCAGAAGGTGACGCGGGCGTGTATTTGACCGATGCCGCATTGCTGGAACGGCTGGCGCAAGACAGGCTGGCGGGCATCGCCGCTGAGGTGAAGTCCGAAGGCTGGGCATGGGTGGATATTGCGCCCGCCGCCATCTATGCGGATTTGCAAGCCTTCCAGCGTGCCCCGAGGGAGCGACGCGAGCCGAGCAAGCGCGAAGCCCTGCGCATCGAGAAGCTGCAAGCCAAGATGCGGGAGGTGGCCGAAGCCCTCGATGCCGCGATGGAGGCCGACGACGAGGACAAGGCCGAAGCCTTGCAGGAGGAAGGCGAAGCCCTGGGCGAGCAATTGCAGGCGTTGGAAGATGGCTTGCAGGGCTACAGCACGAGCGTGAAGGCCGCAGCCGGGGCCATCGTCACCATCGACCGCAACGGGCAGATCGTGATTCATCGCGGGTTGATGCGTGAGGCCGAAGCGAAGGCGCTGCGCACGCTGGAACGGCTACGGCAGGGTTTCGGCAGCGAGGAAGCCGAGAACAACGACGAAGGCGACACGGCAGACGAAGCGAAAGCACCCGCCATGTCCGACCGGTTGGCGCAACGGTTGAGCGCCCACCGCACTGCCGCGCTGCAAATCGAAGTCGCCCGGCATCCGCAGGTGGCGCTGGCCGCGCTGGCGCATGGCATGGTGCAAACCGTCCTGCAGGAACGCCCCTACGGGCAAGACCAACCGCTGGGTGTGCGCCTGACCGTGCAGAACCGGCTGGAAGGCATGGCGCCGGACTGGCCGGAATCGTCCGCCGCCGTGGCGCTGCGCGAGATTCAGCAAGCATGGGGCGGCAAGCTGCCCAAGGACAGCGCCGAACTGTTCGCCGCGCTGCTGGTGATGGAGCAAGGCGAACTGGTGAAGCTGCTGGCCGTGTGCGCGGCGTCCACGGCGGACGTGGTGACGCACCGCGCCACACCACACCAGCCGGGCGCGGGACTGGCGCAGGCCGTGGGGCTGGACATGGCCGTATGGTGGCAGCCGACCGCCGAGGGGTATTTCCGGCATGTGCCGAAGGTCGTCATCCTGCAAGCCGTGGGCGAGTTCGCGCCGGAGCATGTCACCCGGCTAGCGAAACTCAAGAAGGTCGACATTGCCAGCGAAGCCGAGCGGCTGGCCGATGGCACGGGCTGGATGCCCGCCATCTTCAAGGCCGAAGGCACGCAGGAGGACGCGCCCGAGGAAGGCCCGCAGGATGCGGAGCAGCACGATGCGGAAGAAGCCGCCACCGTGGCGGATGAACCCGCAGAGGCATTGGCCGCGTGACCCTCGCCGCAGGAAGCGCCCCGGTTTCGGCCGGGGCGCTTCCTGCAAGGAGCCAGACCATGCCCACGACCAACACCAGCCGCCCGCGCATGGCGGCGGTCTATGCGCCCGGCACGGTGCGCGGCCACCGCCTGCCTTCGGGCTGGACGGCCCGCGCCGACCGCACGGACATGCACCCCATCACGGGCCGCTCTTGGCCGCGTGCCGTATGGTGGATCATCGAGACGAAGGAATAGCCGTCATCCCAGCACCGGCCCCAGCGTCTCGCCGTGGGGCCGATGAATACAAAAATCCGGGCGCGGCGGTAGCCGCGCCCGGTACAGAAGCCAAGCTGCCGGAACATCACGCGCCGCCGCCTGCGCCCAGAGGCAAGCGGCGGCGTTGAAGGCATTGCGGTGCGGCGCGATGCCTCGGGCACGTTCTACCCAAGAGAATGGGGCTTCGTAGCGCAATTGCACGTGTGGAATATGCTCTAATTTCCCTGCTTATTGGTGGCAGGGCGTAGCTGGTGCCCAGGCCTCCGTAGCAGCCAAACAAGAAGGAGGAGTTGTGGCGGAGACAATAAACATTGGTGAGATCGCACCGAGGCTTTCAAAGGATATTTTGAAGCATTTCTTGTGGGGAATTCATCCCAAGATGGATGACAACTTTGAGTGCTCCAATGAAAAGCACCTTGGCGAAGGTGGAAAGCCAAAGGCTACCCACCCCGGTGACGTTGTTTTCTTGTACCAAGATCCATATTTAGGCAAGACGGTTTATCTCCACACCGATTTAAAGAGCTATGCCGCTGATTCAATTAACTCTACTAGATTGCGCAGTGCCTTCAAATCACTGTGCATGACGATTGACTGTGCGCGAGGCTCAGATTCTTGGAGGTCAAAATACTCCGTTGACGAATCAGAGGCGTATGAGGTTCGTGGGCTGCTATTCGTTCACAATCATGACAATGGCTACGACAAGCCATTTTATGAGGCCATCGACAAGGTCGATCTGCAAGCACTTCCTGTGGCACCTGGAACTCAGCTGCATTACCTTGGGCCAAAAGACATTCAGCGCCTGTACAGCATAGCGAACGACGTTCTCCGCCTGAAAGGCGAAGGTGAACTGCCGCAAACATACACGTTCTACTACCCTGATTTGGTGATGTCACGCCGACAGGGGGATGTTTGGGCGCAGCCGGCGACTGTAGAGACGCTGACTTCACCATACATCATCATCAAGCACGCCGCAACGGATAGTCAGAGTGCGGGCTACATCATCTACTACAACGCACCTGCATCCAGCCCAGAAGAGTTTGAGTACTTTCTCGACAGCTTGTCGAGGTTCCAGATGCTGGAGTCCGGTGAGCGAATTTTGCTGCGCGTCACTGACCCAGACGCACCCAATGATCTCAAATCCATCTTCCTCACAGCCCAGAAGAAATATGTAAAGGCCTGGGGGTTTGATCCTGCACGCGAGGAAATTCTCGCGAAGATCCAGATTGAAAGGATTACAAGCGTTACCAGCACGTATAATCCGGAAGATATGGGATGGCGGGAATGAAGAAGCGGGCTCATGGCCCATCGCTTTACTACGCAAGTGATAAAAATGTCTTCGATGCATTGAATCAGCACAAGGTTGATACACCGACCGTCATCCGGCTGTTTCAACGCCGCAATATCGTGGTCAGCAAGAAGACATCGCGAGAAGACCTTGCGAAATACTTCTCAACGCTGACGCACGACTACTACGACCACAAGGAGATTGCGGCCAGACTCGGCGTCGTCGTGAGACGTGAGCGCACGACGTCAATGGATGTATCGGGGGTAAGTGATACCGACGAACTGCAAGGCGTCGTTGAGCAGTTGAAGAAAGAAATGGAGGCAAGCGGCGACACAGTGCAAGTGACGCGAGAAGGCGACAATCTCAGCATTCGAGTTCAATATTCCCAGATCGATTACAAACGCAGCGAGTTCTCGCAAGTTCAAGTTCGTGATGGAACCATTGAATTCGTCAAATCCCCGGCAGGGTATGTTGTGCGAAATACGCAGAACGACTACCTCAACGGAGTCCGGGAAACGCTATTAGCAAAGGTTGAGAAATCGACCTCGGAGCCATTGACCAAGGTTGTCGTTGCGTTGTTTGACATTCCGTGGGCAAAGCTTCGATCCAAGTTCTTTCACGAGCTGGCGAGTTCACTGCCTGGCTTTGTCCGGCGTGACGTGACTGACGTCTACGTATTCAAAGCGAAGCCTGAGCAGGACGGAGAAGAAGAGGATGCCGAGGGTTCTGAGACCCATGTGGAACGAGTTTTTCTTCGCGGCAACGGGGTCAGTCGATCGGAAATTCTGAATGGACTCCTTGATGAAGAAAATTACTACATCATCAAGATGGGGTGGACTGCAACCGAGACCATGGGAGCAGGCAATGTTTACGACATTGAGGCGGGCTTTTCTGATCTCAAGGATTGCACGGGATTTTCATTCATCTTGAGTGGCGTGTTCCCAGTCGAAGAGGGAAAAATCTCGACACGACGACGACAACCATACAAGCATGAAATTGATGCTTTTTCGCGGGTCATTGAGTCGAAGGCCCGAGACCTGGTTGCGGCGCTGAGAGTTGAATTTCAGGATACTGACACCGGGAGCGAGTGATGCAGATCAGGTATCGGTGGTTTCGTATTCAACTACCAGCCCGCGCTCGGGATTTGGCGGCGATTGTCGCCAACTGCCCTTTCGAGTCTGCAGCCGCTCACGGGTTTGCGCGAGCACCAAGTGGTGGTGCCTCTTACCGGTATCTTTGGCGATCACGAGTCGTCGTAACCAAGCTGGATGCCGAAGGGGCACCGACCTACGAGCAGATAGACAGCGTAAGCTTTACCGATTTTGCAGTTGTAGAACTGGGTGACCTGATCTTCCTGAGAATTGAGAATGCTGGAAGAAACATTCGCGATCTCCTCAATGCGCTCGAAACCTTGGCCGGCATGGGCTTTACTGCGAAACCGGTGACGTTCGACAAGGAGCGCCCCTCTTCCGTTTTCAATTCCGTCGATTCTTCTAAGCTCATAGGTTTGAAGGTCGTTGGTGCGGTTCTCGCTGACAATCTCGTCGCTCGAATGGAGTTCGTGTCGAACGAGGGGATGGTGGTTGAGAGCATGGAGGTTCTCGCGGGCTTAAAGTACAAGGTCGAGCTTGCAGTGTTTGAACTCGTCTTGAGTGGACTGCGAGGGCAAATTGCATTTGCCGCGAACGGCACCGTCAAGATCAGTGGTCAGATCGCTCCCAAGTTGATAAGCCTCGTAGAGAAAGATCTCCCGCTATTCATTTGATCCAAGCTATTGCTGGTACGGAGTGACTGCCTCAATTGCAATGCGACGACCGGCTTGATGATGGCATAGGACGCATAACGGGTGATCTTTGTCGTCGCTCGATGTGCGAATTTTTTGTTGGGTGCTCAGGACGCTTGAGCGTGCTGGCGCGATGCGCCGCCGGGCTTTGCGGGCTGCGCCCCGTGCCGTCTTTGCCATCACGACCATTCGGCTTCAATCCCTCACGCCTTCGCGCCTGCGGCGCTGCGCGCTTCGCTTGCCTCCAGGGGATCGGCGCCAGGCCCATCCCCGCCGCGCGATGCTTGGCGCCCCTGCAAATCCGCCGAACCGGCTTCCGCCGGATCGGCCTGGCCAGCGCCCCGCCGCGATGGGTTGGATGCGGCGCATACGCCGGGGCTTGCTGAGGCAGGTTGTGCGAATGCGTGCCGTCCTCGACGCTGGCGGTTCTCGCCCGTTACGTCACGAAGGACAGTTCACGGACACAACGCCCGGCCTAGCTATGGGACTTCCACGCCACGCCTCAAGACCGACACCGCAAGGTGCGGCAGGGGCTTTCTGGTCAGTCGTTGGAGCGTTGACCTGGCCCGCGTCAGGGAACGAGTCGGTGAAGCCTTCGTGCGGGGATGCCGAGTCGGCCATAACTCCTTTCGGAGCGGATCGGCCCAAGGCGTCCTTGTCTCGTTGTGAATCCTGGCGGTGGCGCGGCTGCGCCTCGGGCTTCATGGCTGCAACCGTTCATCGAAAACAATTTCCCCTGCTTTGTCACTGCGTTCAGCGCATTCCTCGCGGGACAAATTCTTTTCGCCTCCCGGCTCTCCACTGCGTTTCGACCGCAAGCGGTGCAGCCAGCCCGTCCCCCGCCGGCCGGATCACAACAAGGACGCGATGGGCGCGAACCTTGTTCAACCGAAAGGAAATTCATCATGGCAACCATCGGCACCTTCACCGCAGACAAAGACGGTTTCACCGGCTCGCTTCGCACCCTGACGCTCAACGTCAAGGCCAAGCTGGTTTCCAACGACAAGGGCGGCAACGAGAACGCCCCGGACTTCCGCATCCAGGCATCCGGCTACGACGTGGGCGCGGCGTGGAAGAAGACCAGCGAGGCCGGCCGAGCCTACGTGTCCTGCACCCTCGATGACCCTTCGTTTCCGGCGACGGTCTATGCCCGCCTGATTGAGGAAGAAGACGGCACGCACACCCTGATCTGGTCGCGCAGCAAGCCACAGGCGGCCTGAAGTCCGCGCAGCGCCCCGCCCATTGCGGCGGGGCGCTGTGCTGCTGATGCAGCGCTGCGCAATACCAATCGTTTGTCGACCGCTTGTTTTGGGCCCAAGCATTGCCTAGTAGCTGGAGAACAGCTTGGGTCTGTAAAGGCACATGCAGGACGTGTCGGTGCAACGCACCGCCGGGCTTTCGGACTGCGTCCCGTGCCGGCCTTTGCCGTCACGGCCATTCGGCTTCAATCCCTCTCGTCTTCGCGCTTGCGGCGCTGCGCGCTCCGCTTGCCTCCACAGGAGATCGGCCCAAGGCCCATCTCCGCCGCGCTGTGCGTGGCGCCCATGTATGGCCGCCACGGCAAAAATCACACACCATTTCTCACCGATTTAATGTCGAGAAGATTGATCTGGCCAATCTTGTCCTTGTGAATGATGATGGTTAGCTTCGCAGGATACTTGAATCGCATTTCGCTGATTCTGAACGTCCACAACATTATCTTCAAAAGATCCTCATCGGCGATATTCTTATGCCCTTTGATGCGAGTAATTCCTGAGCCAAAAATCGTAGTGGAGACACTCTTTTGGGCATATAAATTATTTACCCTGTCCCAGAAATTAATCAGGAATTCAAGATACTCTGGCATCGTCAGAAGAGCTTTGTTGTTCTCGTCGAACTTGGAGAACACCGTCAGTAGATAATCTTTGTAGAGACAAATTGTCCCGATTTGATATTTTTGCCTCTTTCCTTGTTTTCGGTCATTTTCAATTTCCAAAACCTCGCTGCCATCGAAAGCATAGTTCTCGATATAAAGATCTAGCTCAGAGGTAGAAATATCGAGGTGCTTTTTTATCAGGATGCCATTAAGAGATTTTTCACTGATGATCTTGTTGTCCACCTGTGTGTCGAAATACTCATTGAAGGCGATTGCTTTCAATCCTGATTGCTGAAAAATGTCACCCACCTTGATCGTAACATCACTGCCTTCAACGTTTATGTCGATGCTGTTTAGATTGTTCGACCAGATCCATATCACCAAATAGGTGAGCGCCAGTAGAATCAAGAAAGCCCAGCCGGCTCGCAATTTCCATTCGACAGGAATATCAACGAATAGAACGACTGCCGATACCGTGCCGCTGGCAGCGGAGGTGATCTCAAGGAATTTCTTTACAATTCGCTTGTCAACGAAGCTAACTTTTGCCATAGGTTGGTCAAACTATTTTCTCTGCTATATCGGTTGAATTACGGGTTGTATCGATAAATTCCGGACTCTTTCTTGCTGCCAACCATGAAGTCGCTATCCTGCAGAGATTTTTTTATGAGCTCTTTATTCATCGGAACGTGAAGAGTAGGCACCTTTCCCATCGAATCCCTAAAGACGGGCAGCTTCTCCCAAAGATTCTTCACCTCTTTCTTCAGAAATCCATTGGCCAGAAGGCTTTCTTTTGTGTCATATCCGGGGTAGATCACAATGACCGGGAGTCCCTGGTCATTAATTGCATAGTCAATTTCTTCTCGGAGCGCACAAGAATTTGCAGTGATCGAACTCAGAAAAAGGACGATATTCTTTGAGCTCCGAATGCGCTCTCTGAGTCGCGGCTTCAATGTCAAATCCCAATTGCTACCGTCGCGGACGCTGTAAGTCTTTTCATGCGAGTCAACAAAAGGGAACGCCGCGTCAGCACCTTTCCACATCCGCAGGGTGTTGTAGTAGCAAAAATCTTTTGTTGCGTTAGCACCCAACGGACTGGGATCAAACGGCTCATTTACGTAAAAGGCGGTGTAGTTTCCATTTCGATATGCCATGATTTTTCTCAATCTCCGTTAGTACACAGGTGAGCGGTGCTTAGGGCATGCTTACTGCCTGACAAACAACTGCATCGTGCCGCCTTTGTCCCGGCCCCTAGAATTTGTATCACTTTACATTAAATGTAAGAATTTCCAGGAGTGGCGAACGCTTGCCTCGGGAGTGTCGGTGCAATGCGCCGCCGGGCTTTCGGTCTGCGCCCCGTGCCGCCTCTATGTCTTCACGGCCATGCGGCGTCAATCCCTTCCGCCTTCGCGCCTGCGGCACTGCGCGCTTCGCTTGCCTCTTGGGGATCGGCGCAAGGCCCATCCCCGCCGCACATGGCTTGGCACCCCTGCAAGAGTGCCGAACCGGCTTGCGCCGGATCGGCCAAGCCAGCGCCCAGGTGCGCTACGATTCGTTGATAGCCTTCAACACCGCCTCCAACTCCTGCCGCACCTGCGCCAGAAGCCGGTCGGCTTGCTGCGGGTTCTTGCCCGCATAGGCCAGCGCCAGCAGCGTGACGGGATGCACCTGCATGACCTCGCACAGCTCGGCCAGCTTGTTCAGGGTCGGGCTTTTGAGGTCCCGCTCCAGCGAACTCATGTACGTGCGGCTGGATACGTCGGAAAATGCTTCCTGGCTCAGTCCACGCGCCTTGCGGACTGTTTTCAATGCTGTTGCTAATGAGTGCTTTGCCTCCACCTCAGGTTTCTCCCCAAAACCTAAGATGAAATTCGATTGCATCCTATAGGACTACAATCTATAGGGCTCTTTTTGTGCTTTTGCGGAAATCAGTAAATCCGCATCTGTGTCTTCCGGCAGAACCGCAGAATCACATTTGTGTCTTTCCTGACTTCCACCGATGCGGTTTTGCGCCTTCACATTTTGGCGGATTCGTGCACCGACGAAAGGATGGCCACCATGAACACACTCATCACCGAGGACGAGCGCGTGCAACTGCTGACCAACGGCCAAGACCGCGCTGAAGGTCAGTACGTTGACCCGTTGCCCGTGGTGCGGCTTTTCACGCCGGATGCTCATGCGACCTGGCTGCTGGCTTCGCTCAATCCGGCGGATCGGGACACCGCCCATGGCTTGGTCGACTTGGGGCTGGGCATGCCCGAGCTGGGTCATATCAAGCTATCCGACCTGGCCTCCA
This sequence comes from Acidovorax carolinensis, assembly GCF_002157145.1. Classification (NCBI taxonomy): domain Bacteria; kingdom Pseudomonadati; phylum Pseudomonadota; class Betaproteobacteria; order Burkholderiales; family Comamonadaceae; genus Acidovorax; species Acidovorax carolinensis. Next base: position 1,553,050 of record NZ_CP021361.1, on the reverse strand, counting down.
TCGTCGGCCCGAACAAGCTGCCGGTCATGCGGGATCGGTATTTCCAGGCGGTACGGCCACTGTCGGAGTATCTGCGGCTGGCCCAGGAAAACGGTTCCATCGTCGATTGAACCGTTCGCGCTCCAGCGCAGCCGGGCGCATTGAGACTATTTCAGTCTTATTCAAGACCTGGCTGGTCTGAATCTGAACTCTTGCATCCAACCTGTGCATCCGTGGCTAAAGCAGTCATGATCTTTCATGCGGGCTGGAGCATGGTGTTATGTACTGCGCGGTTCTATGTGGCCGTGCGGTCGTCGCATTCGGACGAATTTCGCAATACCCCCGGAGCCAATCGATCTTGAATATCAATGGTTAACTTACCCCGATTTTGATGATGTTTTGATGCTGATGCGATAGCTCCGCATGTTTGGCCGTGGCGACGTTCCTGATCTTCGACAGGAGCCTGCGCTATGGCCGTGCATCACACCGAACCCTGGTATCCGACAGCCGCGTATCTCTACATACTGCACCTCGATGGTCCTGCGCTGGCCTGGGAGTACCTGCGCCGCAATCCCGATTACCGGCTCGACTGGTTGCGCCGTCGTCGCGGATCCGATACGGCGCCTCGTTGGGGCTTGCGCCTGCTGGAAGACCCAGAACTGGATTCGCGTGACGCGCATCCAGCCTGGTTCCCCGACCACGATGGCGTGCTCCAGCTCTGTCCTGACGCTGATCCGCCAATGGACGCCATCGTCTTCGCGTTCTGGAGTCTGCCCGGCAGAAAATGCCTGATCCATGACGGCAAGCGACTGATGCTGGTGCTGCGCTGGCCCGGCTACAGCCTGCGGCTGGCTATCGCGCCTGGCCTAGCCGATGGCATGGCCTTCGCCTATGCCATCCGCGCCTGCGCGCAATTGCAAGGTCTGGCCGCCATGCTGCAACAGCTCTCGACCGCCGCTGATGTCGCGCCTGCTGCCATGGCATCGGCTCGGCCGTCTCTGCCTGTCTTGCAGGAACTGCACACCTTGCAGGCGCTCGATGCGGCCCTGGCGGGCGCCTCTTTGCGCGGGATCGCCGAAGGGTTGTACGGAGTCGATGCGGCGGCCGACTGGTACAGCGACGGCGGCCTGCGCTCCAAGGTGCGCCGCCTGGTGCAGCGCGGCGATGCGTTGATGCGCGGCGGCTACCGCCGCCTAGCACAACTGCCGCCGCTTGAGAAGGGTCGTTCTGCATCCAGCGCAGATCGACCCTGAGCAGAACAGCCGCGTTTTCTGAGACTGCCTCCATCCGGTTGCGTTGTGTCGCCGGAGCCTTTTAACCGATGGAGGTTTTCACCATGCGTCCTGCTCCCTTGCGACCTGCTGCCACACCCTCGACGGCTGCTGCGCAACCCCAACGCTATTTGACCAACGACGAAGCCGCCGACTACCTGCGCTTGTCGCCGCGCACGCTGGAGAAACAGCGCGTGATCGGAGGCGGTCCGAAGTTCCGCAAGTTCGGCCGACGCGTCATGTACGCCGTAGCCGACCTCGATGCCTGGGCCGCGGAGCGCAGCTTCGAGAGCACGTCCGATCCCGAGTACGCCGAGCAGCACTCGGCGGACAGCCGTGCGCGCTGATCGCTGGCGCGCGGGTGGCCATAGCCATGTCCAAGCCTTCGCAGGAGCGCGAACAGCTCGATCTGTTCCGCGCCTTGCCGGGCGACATGGCGCCGCGCGACAGCCAGGACCTGATGGCCTTTCCGTTCTTCTCGCTGGCGAAGTCGCGGCGTGTTGCGCCTATCGACTTCCGCGCCAGCGGCATCACGATCCGCGTGGAAGGGACGGCCGAGCACGGCATTGCCACGATCTGGGATGCCGACATCCTGATCTGGGCCGCCAGCCAGATCGTCGAAGCGCGCGATGCGGGCTTGCGCCCGTCGCGGCTGATGCAGGCCACGCCCTACGAGATCCTGCGCTTCGTCGGGCGCGGTACGTCGCTGCGCGACTACCAGCGCCTCAAAGCGGCCTTGGATCGCTTGCAGTCCACCACGGTGGCAACCTCCATCCGGGAGACGACCGGGCGGCGATTGCATCGGTTTTCGTGGATCAACGAGTGGAAGGAACTGGCCGATGCCGGCGGCACGCCGCTGGGCATCGAGCTGATCCTGCCGGACTGGTTCTATGCGGGCGTGCTGGATGCGGCCCTGGTGCTGACCATCGACCCGGCGTATTTCCGGCTGACGGGTGGGATCGAGCGCTGGCTGTACCGGCTGGTGCGCAAGCATGGGGGACATCAGCCCGGCGGCTGGCAGTTCGATTTCCGGCACCTGCACCGCAAATCGGGCAGCACGGCCAAGCCCTACGACTTCGCCTACGACCTGCGCGCTCTGGTGGCGCGGCAATCGTTGCCCGGCTATGTCCTTGGCATCGAACGGATGCCGGACACCGGAGCCGAGCTGCTGACCTTCCGGCCCGTGCCGTACACGGCACGGGGATAACAGGTGCGCGGCCTGTGGACGGGCTCGTGCTATCAGGCGTGCCAGGTATCGTGCTATCGGGCGTGGGACTATCGTGCTATCAGGCGTGCCAATCGGCTGCAAAGCCAATGCTGGCGCGGGTTTCGGCCTCCCTTAACTTACCTAACTTAAATTCTCTAACTTTTAGTAGAAGCGCGCCGTTTCGGTGGACAACCGCCGAAAGGCAGAAAGCGCAGCAAGCCAGAAGCCCAAACCAACCCCGTTCTGCAAGGCAAGTACAGGCCAGCATTCCAGCTTGGAGGGCCGCGCCATGATCGTCGCCTTGCTCAACCAGAAAGGCGGCGTGGGCAAGACCACGCTCGCCACGCACATCGCCAGCGAGCTGGCGATACGAGGGCAATCCGTCATCCTGCTGGATGCCGATCCGCAAGGCTCCGCGCTGGACTGGGCGCAGCGCAGAAGCCAGCAAGGTCTTCCAAGGCTGTTCAGCGCCGTGGGCCTGGCACGCGAAACCCTGCATCAGGAAGCGTCAGAATTCGCCAGACGGGCCGATCACGTCGTCATTGATGGGCCACCCAGGATCGCCGCCCTGGCGCGCTCCGCGCTGCTGGCGGCTGAGCGGGTGCTGATCCCGGTGCAGCCCAGCCCTTACGACCTGTGGGCATCAGCGGAAATGGTGGCGCTGATCCGTGAGGCGCAGGTGTTCCGGCCTGCGCTGCGCGCGGCCTTCGTCATCAACCGGCGCGTCAGCACCACGGTGATTGGGCGCGAAGCACGCGGCGCGCTGGCCGAGCAGCCACTTCCTGCGCTGCGCTCGGAAGTGCACCAGCGCATCGTCTTCGCAGACAGCGTGGCCGCCGGCCGGGTCGCACGCGAGACGGCGCCCGACAGCGCCGCCGCACGCGAAATCACTGCACTGGTCGATGAGCTGTTGCGGTGGCCGACATGACGGCGAAGCCGCCACCCAACAGCAAACGCACGGTCAAGCGCGTCGGCATCGGCGCTCGCCCGCCTGCGAATCCGCACGCCGAGGCGTGGATTCGCCAAGGCGATGCCGATGCGCTCCAGAAAGGCGACCTCTACACCGCCCGCCTGACCCTCGACATCACGCCCGCCATGCGCTCGCGCATCAAGGTGTCGGCCTTCACGCAAGGCGTGACGGTGGCCGATCTGCTGCGCGCACTGCTGGAGCGGGAGTTCCCGGAGAACACGCCATGAACGCATCTACTTTTCCTGCTGCTACCGCAGCCACGGCGGCACCGTCACCACCACTTGCTGCGCTCACCGGCCAGCCTGCCTCAACGCCGCTGACGCGCGTTTCGCTGGCCTTCCTTGAGCACCGCTTCAAGCTCTATCTGCGCTTTGGTGATCCCGCGCGCACTCTGCGGCTCGACCGCTGGCGCAGCGTAGCCATCTTCTTGCCGAACGCCATGTTCTGCCGCATCCGCTGGCAGTCCAACGACTACGGCACGATCCGCTGGCACCTCATGGTGATGCAGGCTTGCACGCCCTTGGATGCGGCGCAGCGCATTCCCGGTGTGCAGCCCGGCGCGCGCCTGCTGCTGCACGCCGAGGGCGAGAACGCCGTGCGCGCCGTACTGGAACGCATCGACGCCATCGAGGCGCTGGGCATCGCGCCCGCCGCCGCATCGCCCGCGTACTGGCGCACGCTGGGCAACCGGCTCGCGGCGCGCTTGCCACTGCCCGGCTACAGCGCCGAGCGGCACGCTGCCTGGCTGGCCGGGAGGGCGCTGCCATGACGGCTCATTCCACCGCCGTACATTCCGCAGAAGCCGCGCCGCATCCTCGCTCGCGCCTGCGCGTTCGCATCGTGCTGGCTGCGCTGTCCGCCTGTGGCCTCGCCGCGCTGGCCTGGGCGTCCTTCGTGTCGCCGCTGCCGCGCCTGATCTACAACCCGTCCGACAGCGTGGCGGTCGGCTGGTATCGCGTCGATCCATCCAGCAACCGGACCGACTCGCTGCCACGTCCGTTGTCCGTGGGCAGCATCGTGCTGGTTCCGCTCCCGGCCGAGGCCGCCACTCTGGCTGCGCAGCGTGGCTACCTGCCGACGCGGGTTCCGCTGCTCAAGCGCGTGGGTGCGGTCGCATCGCAGGAGGTGTGCATCACTGGCGGTAGCGTCCGCATCGACGGCGTGCCTTCGGCCACCGTGCTGCGAGTCGACCGTCTGGGCCGCTCGCTGCCATCCTGGCCGCAGTGTCGGCGGCTTCGCCCTGGCGAACTGTTCCTTCTCAGCACGACCAATCCGGCGTCGTTCGACAGCCGGTATTTCGGGCCGGTCAGCGCATCTGCCGTGATCGGCGTGGCGCATCCGGTCTGGCTGGAGTCACATCCATGATGACCGCCGATTCGCTGCACGTTGCCGTGCATCTTGTCGTGCCATCAGGCGTGTCTTTCCAGTGGCTGCTGCCGTGTCGCCGCGCGTGCGGTGCAAATGCGTTCGCATTGCACTTCGCGCTGCATCCGGCGCAGCCGTCCACCGTGCAGGCGTCTTGCCTTGAACGCGCCCGGGCTGCGGCCCTGACCGCGTTCACCGGCGGGCTGGCTGCAAGCAGCGCAGCGCCACTGGGCCGCCGCTGCCGGGAGCGAAAGCGGGAGGCAAAGGCGGAAGGCAAGACAAAAGGGGGCGGCACCCAGCCGCCCGCAAAGCCAGTCTGCACGTGGGGGTGGCGCGGCACACAGCGGCTTCGCCGCCGTGCCGCGTGGGGCGCGAGGCCCGCGCCAATGCAGGCATGTCCGCGTACTTCGCACGACCGGACACGCCACGACTTCCCAGGGAGACAGCGATGAGCAACCGCCGCGACGACGATTTCCGCATCCGTCCAAACCCTCCGAAGGCCCCGAAGAACCGCGGCCAGAGCTTTGTCTCCAAGGTGCTCAAGCAGGTTGGCAAAACCAGCGGCGGCAAGTCCTCGGTGCGCCGCCCGGCGTCGGCTGGCGGCACCGGAAAGCGCCCCGGCTCGCGCCTGGGGCGTGGGCATACGGCGGCGCGCTTCGCCGGTGCGAAACTCACGCAGCTGTCCCGGCGCGTCACCATCAAGACGCTGCTGGTCAACCAGCGCCAGGCCAGCCCGCAATCGCTTGCCAAGCACCTGCGCTACATCGAGCGCGATGGCGCGGGCCGCGATGGTGAGCCGGGCCGCACCTATGGGCCGCAGACGGACGAAGCCGATCTGGATGCGTTCAAGGAACGCAGCCAGGATGACCGGCACCACTTCCGCTTCATCATTTCACCCGAGGATGGCGCTGAACTGGACGATCTTCGGACGTACACGCGCCACCTGATGGGCCGCATGGAGGCCGACCTGGGCACGCGGCTGGAATGGGTGGCAGTCAATCACTGGAACACCGACAACCCGCACACCCACCTGATCGTGCGGGGGCGCGACGACACCGGCAAAGACCTCATCATCGCGGGCGACTACATCGCCGATGGCTTCCGCCATCGGGCCGCCGAACTGGCGACCGAATGGCTGGGGCCGCGCACCGAACTGGAGATCCAGCAGAGCCTGCAGCGCGAGGTGGAGCAGGAGCGCTGGACGAGCCTGGATCGCACACTGAAACGTGAGACTGGCGACGATGGCCGGGTGCAGATCGAACGTTTCAACGAACCCAAATTGCGACGCCAGCGCCTGCTGCTGATCGGCCGCCTGCAACACTTGCAGCGGCTGGGCCTGGCCGACGAGACGCAGCCTGGCACCTGGGTCATCCATGCCGACGCCGAGAAGACCTTGCGCGCCCTGGGCGAGCGCGGCGACATCATCCGCACCATGCAGCGGGCGATGAGCGGGCAGCCGCGCGAACTGGCGGTGTTCGAGCCCGGCGACGATGGGCGCAGCATCATTGGCCGCGTGACCGCCAAGGGGTTGGCCGACGAGTTGCGCGACCGGGGCTATCTGGTCATCGACGGCACGGACGGCAAGGCCCACTATGTCGCGCTCAATGCCCGCGACGAACCCGCAAACTATCCGACCGGCGCGCTGGTGGAGGTGCGCGGTTCCGCCGAAGTACGGACCGCTGACCGCAATATCGCCGCGCTGACCAGCGATGGCCTGTACCGCACCGACTATCACCTGGCCGTGGCCCAGGGGCAGGTGCAGGCCGGCCGCGATCCGCAGGAAGTCGTTGCGGCCCACGTCCGCCGCCTCGAAGCGCTGCGCCGGGCCGGCATCGTGGAACGTGTGACCGAGGAGCTGTGGAAGGTGCCCGACGACCTGCCCGAACGTGGCCGCCAATACGATGCGCAACGCTTGGGCGGTGTGGCCGTGGAGCTGAAATCGCACCTACCCATTGAGCGGCAGGCCCGCGTGATTGGGGTCACCTGGCTGGATCAGCAGTTGATCGGCGGCGACAAGGGGCTGGGCGATTTGGGCTTTGGCAGCGAGGTCAAGGAGGCACTACAGAAGCGTGCCGACTTCCTGACCGAACAGGGGCTGGCCGAGCGGCGTGGCCAGCGCGTGGTCCTGGCGCGCAACCTGCTGAGCACGCTGCGCAACCGGGAACTGGCGCAAGCCGCCAAGGACATTGCCGCCGAAACCGGGCTGGAGCATCGGCCCCTGGTCGACGGCCAGCGCGTGGCTGGGATCTATCGGCGCTCCGTCATGCTCGTCAGTGGACGCTACGCCATGCTGGACGACGGCAAGGGCTTCAGTCTGGTGCCGTGGAAGCCAGTGATAGAGCAACGGCTGGGACAACAGCTTTCCGCCATCGTGCGCGGCGGCGGGATGTCATGGGAAATTGGACGGCGGCCTGGGCTGTCCCGAGGTTAGTCAGGCCGACGCCAGCGATCCCACAGAATGGATTCAACGTGCTCTGCTGGAGCCCCAATTGGGGGCTATCAACCCGGGTAGTAGAGACGCTGGCGCGCGTCGCGTTCGGCAGGTGACTCGTTCAGCATTTCGTTGATCACTTCTTGACGAGTTTTCCCTGGACCCACATTAGGCACAGGCATTGGGTAGTTGCTCTCGCCATAAGACAGGCGTCCTTGCTGCATGGCAGCCTTGGTTTCCGCGATAACCTGCTCTCGCGTCTTCTCGCTCTTCCAGTGTTCCGGGTGAACGATGATGCCCTTTTCATTGTTGGCAGGATGCTCGTATGCTGCCGAAGCCATCCCCGGTAGACCCAGAGTGACCACTGCGGCCACTGCTGCAATCATGGAAGAAAGGGAGAGGCGATGTTGAGTCATGGCTAAGGTCCTTATAGAAGTCAATAAAACTTGCATCTCCCATGCCTTTGCCAGGCGATGAGAAGATGTGTTCATCGTAGAAACCCCGACCCAACAGAACGAGGACAGCATGGTGACTTTTCTGTCATCTTTTGCGGACCTTGACCTTATCGCGGTGACAAGGTCCAACCATGAAGACATGGGCAAATATCCTGCATTGGAGTAAGTGCGATGGAGTCGCTTCGGCCAATTGCAGAAAAGCCAGTCGGAAAACACGAACTCATAAATCAGAAAATCGATCCAGGCCCCCCTAAGAAGCACAGTTCGGGCTCATGGATGCGTAAGTGGGATCACCGGCACCAGAGCCCGTTACAGAGCGCGGATTTCCATCCCGACAATCGTCACCCCGTTCTCTGACCATGCAACCGGCTCACCCTGGTGCATGCGAGCGATCGCGCCAACGATGGCCAAGCCGAGGCCATGGTTGCTTTGCCCATGGCTGCGAGCGGGATCGCCGCGGAAGAATCGATCAAACAGGTGCGGAAGTATCTCTGGATCGATGGTATCTCCGTAGTTAGCGACACTGATCAGCACGCGGTCCTCATCAGAGGGCTTGAAGGTGATCTGGACGATTGAGTCATTTTTTGCGTATCGGGTGGCGTTGCCTAGCAGGTTTGACAGGGCCCGGCGCAACAGCGGCGCGTCAAAGGCGCCATGGGCATCGCCCACCACTTTGGCGGTGAGACTGGCCTCGGCCAGCGCCGCCTCGTGGTAGTCCAGCACGTCTGCAGCCACCGCTGCAAGGCTCGCTACGGGAGCGCGGCGTGCGCCCACGCCCCGATCCGCCTGGGATAGGAACAGCATGTCGTTGACGATGCCGGTCAGGCGATGCAGTTCCTCCAGGTTGGAGGCGAGGACCTCCCGCATGTCCGTCTGTTCAGGGCGCCTTAGCGCCAGTTCATTGTTGGCAATGAGCGTGGCCAGTGGCGTGCACAACTCGTGCGCTACATCTGCATTGAAGCCCTCCATCTGTGAGTAGGCCTTCTCGATGCGTGCCAGGAGTGCATTGAACTGGTCAATCAGCGGCACAAGCTCAAGAGGTTGCTCACCCCCATCGAGCCGGTGATGCAGGTTGCCGGCCGACAGTGCGCGCGTTTGGCTGGCCAGCCTTCGCACGGGCGCAAGCCCGAGGTTGACCAGAGAGAAGCCGCCCAGCGAAACTACGACGGCTCCCCCGATAGCCGCCACCAGCAGGGTGACTGCGAGCCGGTGAAGCAACTGATTGTCGGTTTGGATGTCCAGCGACAGCCGGACGCGCAAACTCTTCGAGGCCGAGCCCGCGACCTGCTCCACCTCGAACTGCCGTTGGCGCCATACCGTCTTCGCATTCTGGTTGCGCGCGTGCGCGTAGAGCACGACCCCATCGGCCTGGGTCACTTCAAGCGATAGATCGCCATGCCCCACCAGGAAATCGTCGAGCTTGTGAGCGAGGTCTTCAGAATTCCTGTGCTCTTTACCATCCGCCAGCAGATGCCGAATGACGTTTTCCTTTTGCGCCAACGTTTCCTCTTGCCGATCGCGAAAGTTGAACTCGGTCACCAGATACACGGCCAGGCAGACCAGGCACAAGCCTGCAAAGCTTTGCAACGCCAACCACCACGACAGCCTCTGGCGCAGTGAGCGATGTTGGATCAGTGCCTTCATTCGTTGCGCTCTTCCATGATGTAACCCATACCCCGAACTGTGTGAAGCAGTACCTTCTCGAAGGGCGCGTCAATCTTGTTGCGCAAGCGCCGGATGGCGACCTCTACCACGTTGGTGTTGCTGTCGAAATTCATGTCCCACACCTGCTCGGCAATTTCAGTGCGAGACAGCACCTCGCCGTTCCTTCGCAGGAACAGCGTCAGAAGCAGGAACTCCTTGGCGGTCAGCTCCAACTTCTGACCGCTACGGAACGCCTTGCGCCGCACCAAGTCCACTTCGAGATCGGCAAGGCGCAGTTGCGTGGGTTCTGCCGCATCCCGTGCGCCATGGGTGCGCCTCAGGAGCACCTGGATGCGTGCGTTCAGTTCGGAAAACGCGAAGGGCTTGACCAGATAGTCGTCAGCACCTGTCTGCAGTCCCAGCACCCGGTCCTCGACGCTCACCCTCGCTGTCAACATCAAAACGGGTGTCTGCCGGGATTTGCGAAAAGCGGTAAGGAGGCTGAAACCGTCGATCCCTGGGAGCATTGCGTCCAGCACCAGCAGGTCGTGCCCGCCTTCGAGGGCTATGTGTAGGCCATCCACGCCGTTGTGGGCCACGTCCACCACGTAGCCGACCTCGCCGAGACCCTTGCGCAGGTACTCGGCAAGCTTGACTTCGTCTTCAATGAGCAAGATTTTCATGACGCCATTCTCGAAGCATGCGGGGCATTCGAATATTACGAATTTGTCATCTGACTGTTGGCTCCTTGTCGCTGGCCGTTTTCTAAAGTTCACCCCGTGTCGCAAGGCATAGCTCAGGCAAGCCGCCAAGGGCTCCCCTGAACCCTGAGACAAAACCATGATTGTTCGCAAACCCCTCACGCTTTCCCTGATCGCCCTTGCCATCGCGGCTCCAAGCCTGGCATCTGCATCCTCGCTGTATCACCCCGCAGATGGCGAAGTGGGATTTACCACCCATCCCGACCATTTCCAGAGCACGATGTCCCGTGCTGACGTGCTTCAGGCGGTGGCCGTCGCCCGTAAGGACGGCACGCTGGCGATCCTCGCGCGCGGCGGTGCTCTGCCTGTCAAGGCAACGGGCCCCTCCAAGACCCGTGAGCAGGTGCAACAGGAATACCTGAACATGTCTGCCGCTGAAAAACAGCGTATCCAGGAACTGTACGGATCGGGTGGCTGATTCTTCAATGCATAGCCTCTATCCAGAGTCCATCCGTACCCCACACGAAGACTTCATGGTCGCGTGCTAGACTCAAATAATGCGCCGCTTGATAGCTGTTTTTATGCTTGCATTGCTACCATTCCAGTTCAGCTGGTCTGCGGTTGCTACCTATTGCATGCATGAACGCGCTACGGCTCAGACACAACACGTGGGGCATCATGAGCACAAGCATGAGGCCAAGAGCGTGATCGATCAAGCAGATAAGAATGGGCAAAGCGCCGACCAGTTTGATGTCGATTGCTGGGTTTGCCATGGCGCCGGCATCGGCGCCCTCAACTTTTCCTATGCCAAGCAAGGCGCCTCTCACGACAGTAGTGTGGGTGCCCAGCCGAACGAGCGGTTGGCTGCTGTAACGCCCACTCCCCCTGACCGCCCTCAGTGGTCCGTCCTCGCCTAATCGGCGGGGCATCTCTCCTTCCTTCAGTCATTCGTGTCCGCCCCACCGGCGGATGTAGTTGCGCGTGTCGCGGCTGTGATGAGTGACGAGTTGCCAGGCAGCTGCACGGTTGCCACTCCGCCGATTCCTTCGTGTTTTGAAATCACTGGAGAATCGGATGTTCAAGGGTATTTACCTTCAAAGAAAGCCGGACGCATGGCGCGGCCACAAGAAAGTCAGGCTCGCAGCTAGCGCGGCGGCCATATTGCTGGCCGCTTCCAGTAGCGCCTTTTCGCAGGGCGTGTCACAACGGCCCGTCGGTGGCGAGGAAGCACTTCAGACTGCCGTAACAGCATCCGCTACGCCACTGTCGCTAACCAAGGCAATCGAATTGGCTTTGGAGGGAAATCCCGAGGTGGCAGCGGCTACGCGCCAGTTGGAGGCAACCGAGGGGCAAGTTCTGCAAGGGCGCGCACGCCCCAATCCAGAGCTCGCCTACTCGCTGGAAGACGCGCGCTCCAAAACGCGCACGCAAAGTTGGCAGCTCAACCTTCCGGTGGAATTGGGAGGAAAGCGTGCCGCGCGCACCAAGGCAGCCGAAAAATCGCGCGAGCAGGCGCAAGCCCAGCTCAACGAGCTGAAGGCAACCTTGCGAGCCAACGTGGCTGCCGCCTATTTCGACGTGCTGACTGCGCAAGAACGCCTGGTGCTCGCCAAGGACAGCGTGGCGCTGGCCAAGTCTTCAACCGACACTGTCGCCAAGCGGGTGGCCGCCGGCAAAGTGTCACCTGTCGAAGAGTCCAAGGCCCGGGTTGAGGAAGCGGGCATTCGCGTCGAGCTCGCCCAGGCCGCGAGCGAACAACGCAAGGCCCTATCTCGTCTGTTCGCGCTATTGGGAAGGATCGAAGCGCCTTTCACGCTCCTGGGGGGCAAGGCCGAGAACCTCCCCCCTGTCCCGAAACTCGCCGATCTTCAGTCCCTTATTTCTTCTTCGCCAGCGATTGTCCTGGCAAGGATCGAGGTGGATCGGCGCAAGGCCTTGACCGACCTGGAACAAAGCAAGCGAGTGCCGGATGTCACCGTCAGCGTTGGCATGCAGCGCAGTAACGAGACACAACGAAATGTCCTTCTTTTCGGTGTCTCTGTGCCTCTGCCCGTGTTTGACCGCAACCAAGGCAATCTCCTCGAAGCACTGAAGCTGGAGGACAAGGCCCGAGACGAGTTGCAGGGGGCCACCGTGCGCCTGCACAGCGAAGTGGCGCAGGCCTGGGAGCGACTTACGACAATCGCAGCGGAGATCCAGTCTCTGCAGCAGGACGTGCTTCCGGGGGCGAAGTCCGCTTATGACGCAGCCACCATTGGCTTTGAGAACGGCAAGTTCAATTTCCTGGAGGTGCTCGATGCGCAGCGCACCTACTTCACCGCCAAATCCCAATATCTCAAAGCACTTGGCGAGGCACATCGTGCAGCAGCCGATGTTGATCGCCTGCTCGGCGGCCCCCACGCCCCCCGCCTGACCGCACCGCAGAACTGAGAATGACCATGAACACCATCAAATCCACCATCAGCAAAAAGCACTTGATCGCCATTGCCGTCGTCCTGGCATTGGGAGTCGGGGCAGGAGCCTTCATCTTGCAGGGCGGAGGCAAGCCGAAAGCGGCGGCCGCCGAGGGCGATGGCCACGGTCACGGAGGCCACACCGAGGCCAAGGGGCATGGTGACGGAGAGCACCATGGCCAAGGCGGTGAAAAGGGCCACGACGATGACAAGGGCCATGCTGACGGCGAACACCACGAAAAGAGCGAAGCCAAGGGCGCCCACGGCGGCACCGTCTTCAAAGAGGGGGATTTCAGCTTGGAGGCACTGCTTTCAGAGGACGGCGGCGAGCCTAGGCTGCGGATCTGGCTGTTCGACAAAGACAAGGCGCTAACCCTGAACGCGGCAACGGTCACGGCAACAGTGACCCGCCCGACGGACGAAAAGCAAAAGCTGACATTTGCTGCGGAAAAAGACAACCTGGTCAGTCGCGAGATCGTTGCCGAACCCCATGCGTTCGACATCGAGATCATTGCGCAGACTACCACCGAGCCCTTCATGTTCGTGATGAGCAAGGAAGAAGGAAAGATCGAACTGACCGATGCCCAGATAAAGGCGGCATCGATCAGTGTGGACACCGCGTCGGCAGCCAACATCAAGACGGCACTGCTTTTGCCCGGCGAGATCCGGCTGAACGAAGACCGCACTTCGCACGTTGTCCCCCGTCTTGCGGGAGTGGTGGAAAGTGTCAGCGCCAACCTTGGCCAAGTCGTCAAGAAAGGGCAGGTGCTGGCCGCCATTGCAAGCCCGACCGCCTCAGAGCAGCGCAGCGAGTTGCAGACCGCTCAAAAGCGATTGGCGCTGGCCAAGACCACTTACGAGCGGGAGAAGAAGCTGTGGGAGCAGAAGGTCTCGGCTGAGCAGGACTATCTGCAGGCCAAGCAGGCCTTGAGCGAAGCGGAGGTGGCTGTGGCTAACGCCAATCAGAAACTGAGTGCACTGGGCCTGTCCACCTCGTCGATGTCCGGTTTGAATCGCATCGAACTGCGGGCACCTTTCAACGGCATCGTCATCGAGAAGCACCTGAGTCTCGGCGAAGCCGTGAAGGAAGATGCAGCCGTGTTCACCATCTCGGACCTCACCCAGGTCTGGGCGGAGATCAACGTTCCGGCAAAAGACCTGCCGTCGGTGCGGGTGGGCGAGAAGGTCACCATCAAGGCCACGGCGTTTGACGCCTCCGCCACTGGCACCGTCGCATTTGTGGGGGCGCTGATCGGCGAGCAAACCCGCACAGCAAAAGCCCGCGTGGTTCTTGAAAATCCCAAGGGCGCTTGGCGACCCGGCCTGTTCGTGAACGTTGAAGTTGTGTCCGAAGAAACGGCGGCGCCCGTGACGATCTCGGCTGACGCCGTGCAGAACGTTGGAGACAAGCCCGTTGTCTTCCTCAAGGTCAACGGCGGCTTCATTACCCAGCCAGTGAAACTTGGTCGCAGCGACGGCAAGCGGGTCGAGGTCCTTCAGGGCCTCAAGGCCGGCATGCCCTACGCCTCATCGGGGAGCTTCGTCGTGAAATCCGAGCTCGGCAAGGGATCTGCCGAACACACGCACTGATCACGGAGCCCATACATGTTTGAAAAACTCATTCGATTTTCAATCGAACAACGATGGTTGGTGCTACTTGCGGCCCTTGCCATGGCTGCGCTCGGCGTTTTCAGCTATCAAAAGCTGCCCATCGACGCTGTCCCTGACATCACGAACGTACAGGTTCAGATCAACACGCAGGCACCGGGTTACTCGCCGCTGGAGACGGAGCAGCGGGTCACCTACCCTATCGAGACGGTCATGGCCGGCTTGCCGAACCTGGAACAAACCAGGTCGCTTTCACGGTATGGACTGTCGCAGGTAACCGTCATTTTCAAGGACGGTACCGACATCTATTTCGCACGCCAGCTTGTGAACGAGCGTATCCAGGAGGCTCGGGACAAATTGCCTGCAGGCATCACACCGGCCCTGGGGCCCATCTCGACCGGGCTGGGAGAAATCTATCTCTGGACAGTAGAAACAAAAGACGGCGCGAAGAAACCTGATGGGAGTCCCTACACCGCTACGGACCTGCGAGAGATCCAGGATTGGATCATCAAGCCGCAACTGCGAAATGTTCCTGGCGTGACGGAAATCAACTCCATTGGTGGCTTCGCCAAGGAGTATCAGATAGCGCCAATCCCCGAGCGCCTGGCTTCACTAGGCGTGACGCTGCAGGATGTGGTCACCGCTCTGGACCGCAACAACGGAAACGTGGGCGCGGGCTACATCGAAAAGCGCGGTGAACAGTACCTCATTCGAGCACCAGGACAGGTGAAGTCCTTGGAAGACATTGGCGACGTGATCCTTAGTAGTGCCAACGGCGTGCCCGTGCGCATCCGGGACGTGGCTGAAGTGGGTATTGGCCGGGAGCTGCGAACGGGCGCCGCAACGGACAACGGGCGAGAAGTGGTTCTCGGTACCGTGTTCATGCTGATCGGCGAAAACAGCCGGACCGTCTCGCAGGCCGTGAGCAAGAAGATGGTCGAGGTCAACAAGAGCCTTCCCGAAGGAGTCCACGCGGTGACGGTCTACGACCGTACCGTGCTCGTCGACAAGGCCATCAGTACGGTGAAGAAGAACCTGTTAGAAGGTGCCGTTCTCGTGATCGTGATCCTGTTCCTTTTTCTGGGGAACATCCGTGCAGCGATCATCACGGCAATGGTCATCCCCTTGTCGATGCTCTTCACGTTCACAGGCATGGTCCAGTACAAGGTGAGCGCCAACCTGATGAGCCTAGGAGCCCTGGACTTCGGCATCATCATTGACGGTGCTGTCGTGATCGTGGAGAACTGCGTGCGGCGTCTGGCCCATGCGCAGGCGCATCACGGCCGACCGCTGACGCGAGCAGAGCGCTTCCATGAAGTGTTCCTGGCATCCCAGGAGTCGCGCCGTCCCTTGCTGTTCGGACAGCTGATCATCATGGTGGTGTATCTGCCCATCTTCGCGCTCACGGGCGTTGAGGGAAAGATGTTTCACCCGATGGCATTCACCGTTGTCGCCGCCCTGGTGGGCGCGATGATTTTGTCCGTGACGTTCATCCCTGCAGCCGTAGCGCTCTTCATCGGCAATCGGGTTAGCGAAAAGGAGAATTTTCTCCTGGGCCATGCCAAGCGCCTCTATGCGCCCATGCTCGATCGCGTAATGTCCGCCAAAGCGCTCGTTCTCACCATCGCCGCCGTCGCGGTGATCTTGTGTGGAGTGATCGCGACCCGCATGGGCAGCGAGTTTGTTCCCAATCTCAATGAAGGTGACTTTGCAATTCAGGCACTGCGCATTCCGGGCACCAGCCTATCCCAGTCGGTTGCAATGCAGCAGCAGATCGAAAGCACCTTGAAAGCGAAGTTCCCCGAGATCGAACGAATCTTCGCCAGGACCGGAACTGCGGAGATTGCCTCGGACCCCATGCCGCCGAACATCTCAGACGGGTACATCATGCTCAAGCCGATGGACGAATGGCCGGAGCCTCGCAAGACCAGGGACGAACTGCTCGCGGCGATCCAGGAGATCCTTGGGAAAATTCCCGGCAACAACTATGAGTTTTCTCAACCCATTCAGCTGCGCTTCAACGAGCTGATCTCGGGTGTGCGCAGTGACGTGGCAGTAAAAATCTTCGGTGACGACATGGAAGTGTTGAACAAGTCTGCTGAAGAAGTGTCTGCAATGCTGCAGAAGATCCAGGGCTCATCCGAGGTGAAGGTCGAGCAGACGACGGGCCTGCCGATGCTCACTGTGAACATAGACCGGCAGAAGGCCGCGCGCTATGGATTGAACGTTGCTGACATCCAGGACACCGTGGCTACTGCCATTGGCGGGCGCGAGGCCGGCACCATGTTCGAGGGAGACCGTCGATTCGACATTCTTGTTCGCCTCCCTGAGGCCCTGCGCAATGACCTGGAAGGCATGAAGCGGCTGCCCATACCGCTGCCGCGTTCTGCGGAAGCCAGGACGAATTTCATCCCACTGGGTGAAGTCGCCACATTCGAACTTGCGCCCGGCCCCAACCAGGTCAGCCGCGAGAACGGCAAGCGACGTATCGTGGTGAGCACCAACGTGCGGGGACGCGATGTGGGTTCCTTTGTAGCGGAGGCCGAGCAAGGCTTGGCTCAGATCAAGATTCCTACGGGCTACTGGACGAGCTGGGGCGGAACCTTTGAGAACCTGCAATCGGCCACTAAGCGCCTGCAGATCGTTGTGCCAGTGTCCCTGCTGCTGGTCTTTGTACTGCTGTTCGCGATGTTCGGAAACGCCAAGGACGGATTGCTGGTCTTCACCGGCATCCCATTCGCTTTGACGGGGGGCATCCTGGCGCTTTGGCTTCGCGACATTCCGATGTCCATCTCAGCTGCCGTTGGGTTCATCGCGCTTTCAGGGGTCGCCGTGCTCAACGGGCTGGTGATGATTTCCTACATTCGCAGCTTGAGGGAAGAAGGTGTTGGGCTTGACGATGCAATCCGCGAAGGCGCTCTGACACGATTGCGCCCCGTTCTCATGACGGCGCTCGTGGCCTCCCTGGGCTTCATTCCCATGGCAATCGCTACTGGCACCGGCGCTGAAGTCCAGCGTCCTTTGGCAACCGTCGTGATCGGTGGAATTCTTTCTTCCACACTGCTCACGTTGCTCGTTCTGCCGATTCTTTACCGTCTGGCCCACAGGCCCGATGAGGAAGAGGAGGATGTTTCGGCCGAACCTTCTCACCCGGTCGCTTCCACTCCCGTGTAGCTGTAGAAGGTCCCGCTGATCGCGGGACCTTTCCTTCCCTGAAACCTCTTTCCAAAGGTAATCCCATGAAACTCTCCCAACTCATTCTCACCCTGGCGGTGTCGATCTCGGGCATGGCCTTCGCGGCTGACAATCATGGTCACGATGCAAAGCCCATGCACGGAGGCGCTGTTGCTGAAGCAAAGGATGTCGAATACGAATTTGTCGCCACAGCGGACAAGTTGCAGCTCTATATGCGCGACCACGGCAAGCCCGTTGCCGTCGCGGGGATGACCGCAAAGGTCACGCTTTTGTCTGGTAGCGACAAGCAGGACATCCAACTTCAGGCTGGTGACGGCAAACTGGAAAGCTCGGGCAGTTTCAAAGTCCCAGCGGGTACCAAAGCTGTTATCGCAGTCTCAAAGGCGGGTAACTCCGTTGCGTCTGTCCGCTTCATCCTGAAGTAGCGCAAAGGAGGCCCGGACTCGCTGCTGCGGGGTGGGCAACGAGCAGGCGTGAGCCGGAACTCCCCAAAATGCTCCGCTCGAGACGCGCCCATGGAGCTCACCTCGAGGGTGTGCAAAATTTTGTGTAAACGGACAATCCACTGCCGGCGCAAGCCGGCCTGTCCGTAAGCACCATGAGCACCAAGAAACACGACGTACCCAAAGAACTGCTGTCTGGCCTGCTGGCCAACTACAAGAAGCCCGAAGACCTCATCGGCGAGAACGGCCTGCTCAAGCAGCTGACCAAGCTGCTGGTGGAGAAGGCGCTGGACGCCGAACTGACCGAGCACCTGGGCCACGACCGGCATGAAACGGTGGCCAACGAAGCTGGCAACACCCGCAACGGCAAGAGCAGGAAGACCCTCAAGGGCGATTTCGGCGAATTGCCCATCGAGGTGCCCCGCGACCGCCATGGCAGCTTCGAGCCCCAGCTCATCCCCAAGCACCAGACCCGCTGGAACGGCTTCGACGACAAAATCATCTCGCTGTACGCCCGCGGCATGACGGTGCGCGAGATTCAAAGCCACCTGCAGGAGATGTACGGCGCTGAAGTCTCGCCCAGCCTGATTTCATCGGCGACGGACGCTGTCAGCGAGGAGGTCAAGGCCTGGCAGTCCCGTCCGCTGGACGCCATCTACCCCATTGTTTACATGGACTGCATCCACGTGAAGGTGCGCGAAGGGGCGGTGCGGGTCAAGGCGGTGTACCTGGCCATCGGCATCACCATGGAAGGCAACAAGGAGGTGCTGGGCCTGTGGCTGGCCCAGACCGAGGGCGCCAAGTTCTGGCTGCAGGTCGTGACGGAACTGCGCAACCGGGGCGTGCAGGACATCTTCATTGCCTGCGTTGACGGGCTCAAGGGCTTCCCCGAAGCCATCGAGGCCGTGTTCCCCAAGGCGGTGGTGCAGCTGTGCATCGTGCACATGGTGCGCCACAGCCTGAACTACGTGTCGTGGAAACGCAGGAAAGAGGTGGCCGCTGACCTGCGCTGCATTTACGCCGCCGCCACCCTGGAGGAGGCCGAACTGATGCTCGGGGAGTTTGAAGAAAAATGGGACCAGGAGTACCTGCCCATTGGCCAGTCCTGGCGCAGGAACTGGGCTCGGCTGACCCCGTTCTTTGATTACCCGCCCGACATCCGCAAGGTCATCTACACCACGGATGAAATTGACAACCTTTTTGGAGAAGTCATCTTCCCAACGGGGTCAAAGGGGGTGGCGAAGACTTGTTTCTGGGTTGCCAGTTGGCGACGAAGCGCGTGTAGGCTTGCTCGGCGAGCTGCGCTGCAGCGTGTTCGCGTTCACGTATTTCCTTGCCGTTGTAGTCGGCCGCCGGGCCGCGATGCCCTTTCTTGACTGGCAGCCCGGCACGCAGCTCAAGTTCACGACGCTTCCTGGCTGCCAGCGCTGGACGGGTCCACGCAAAGTCCTCCTGCCCGGTGAGCACATGCCAGGCGATCACCGCCAGTTTGCGCGCTGTTGCGACAGCGGCGATTTGCTGGCCACGCCTGCCCCGGATTCGAAGGAAGAACGCGCGCAGCGGGCCAGGCGCGTTGGCGGCCGACCATGCGGCTTCCACCAGCATCGCGCGGGCGTGGGCGCGCCCGACCTTGCTGATGTGTCCGTGCTGGGCCGGCTGCAAGCCAGACTGGCGCACCCGCGGGTTGAGCCCGAAGTAGCTCACCAGCTTGGCGGCGCTTGCAAAGCGGCCGATGTCGCCAATCGCAGCCAGCAGGCCGATGGCCACAATACAGTTCACACCCGTGATGGTCAGCAGCCGTTTGACTTGCTCCTCTTGCAAAACGGATTTGCACAGCAGGTTCTCGATCGCTGCCAGGTCCTCCTGCAGCCGATCGAGTTCACGCAGGCGCTGCTCCACAGCCAGGCGTTCATCCATCGGAAGCGGCTGCTGGCCAAGCCAGGCGCGGCCTTTGTTGCCGAACAGGTCGGTTGCGGGACAATGGGGAATCAGGTGAGAAGCCAGCACGCCATGAATCTCATTCTTCAGCCGTGTCCGGTGCCTGACGATTTGCGAGCGGCGCGCCACCTGACGGCGCAGCGTCAGCGTTCGCTCGTCGGGCATCCACACCTGCGGCAAAAAGCCGCTGGCGTACAACTGCGCCAGGATCGCCGCGTCGATCTTGTCCGTCTTGACCCGGGCTTCTGCGATCAGCCGGACCTGCAGCGGATTGGCGATCACCACTTTGGCCACGTGCGGCTTCAGAGCCGTCACGATGGCAGCCGTATTGCCGGTGGCTTCAAGAACCACTTCGTCGCTGGCCCGCAAGCTCTGTGCGAAGCGCTCGAGCTCGGCGTGTTGCAGCACCACTCGCCCGCCAGGGCGCAGCAGGCCATTCTCCAGGTAGGCAATCTCGCCAAAGGTGCGCGAGACGTCCAGTCCAATCACTCTCATGGTCAACCTCCTTGCGTGGGTTGGAACACCTCACCATGGAAGCTGTGGGCAGCACGACAACTACGGATTCGCGCGCGCAGCGCAACCGGGCGGGTCGCAGGGGCGGCCAGCTACTAACTCGAGCTCTCGGCTCATCGTATAAAACGGCCTGCCCACGTTTCATGCTTCCCGGTGCCCCTGTCCCGGATGGGCTCACCATATGCTGGAATCGGCGGGGACGCTGGGGCGCCAAAGCGCATCATGCCGGTTACCAATGCCATCGAGTCGGTGAACATGGGGCTGAGGAAGCTGACCAAAAACCGAGGCTCATTCCCCAGCGATGAGGCGCTGACCAAGCTGTTCTACCTGGCCCTGCGCAACATCAGTCAGAAGTGGACCATGCCCATCCGCGATTGGAAGGCTGCGCTGACGCGCTTTACCATTCAGTTTGGAGACCGCTTCTCCGTTAATTGAAGTCCGAACCGTTTACACAAAATTCCGGACACGCCCCTCACCTCGTTTTTAGAGTCCACGCCCCCGTCCGAGCAACTCAGGCGCCCCCGACTGGCCAATTCGAGATTGCTGCGTCAACTCGTTGAGAATTCCACATTCACTGACAACGTGCCCCGCTTGGCAGCGTTGCTGAAGCGATCTGAGTTGGATTTCCAGCAGGTGCAACTCCTTGACGCGCGCGGCCACATGGCCAAGATGTGCGTCAATCAGAGCATTCACCGCAGAGCAGTTCTCGGTGGGGGCGTCCAGGAAACGCAGCAGCACCCGGATCTCGTCCAGCGTCATGTCCAAGGCACGGCAATGGCGAATGAACAAGAGACGATCCAGATGCGTCTGATCGTAGATGCGGTAGTTCCCCGCCGTGCGCTTCGGCTCCGCCAAGAGCCCTTCGCGCTCGTAGAAGCGGATCGTCTCGACCTGCGTACGCGCGACTTCCGACAACTGACCAATCTTCATGACAACTTCCGTGGGTGGGCCGAGAACAAGAATTTCATTGTAGGCACTTGACTCTGAAGCAGGTACAGGGTTTCAAATGCCCTCCATGAACACTATTGCCAAGCCCACATCTGAAATCGCATCGTGCGGCGGATCTGTCTGTTCACATTGCGCTAGCGATGTGACCATGGCTGCACCGGTTCCACCTGCGGCGCAAGCGGCTGGGATTACGACTTTTCGGATCGCGACCATGGACTGCGCCTCCGAGGAGGGTGAGATCCGCCGGGCCCTTGAGCCCTTGGCGGGCATCCGCCGCCTGAGCTTCCAACTTGGCGCCCGCACCCTGACTATCGACGCCAATCCGAAAGACTTGCCTCAAGCGCTGGAAGCGATCCGCAAGGCCGGTTTCGATCCCAAGCCTTTGACCCCGACGGCTGAGCACGGGGATGCAGGCGAAGGCGCTCATGACCACGATCATGGTTTCGAAGTGGGCATTGGGCGGATGGGCGCTGCGCTGGGGATGGCCATCGCAGCGGAAGCTGTGTCTTTCTTCGCGCCGGATCTACTGATCTGGAAACTGGCCGGCATGGCCGTCGCAGCTATCGCGATTTGGTTGGCTGGGCTGGATACTTACACCAAGGGTCTCAAGGCGTTGCGCCAGGGCCGGCTCAACATCAACGCGCTGATGACCGTGGCTGTCACCGGTGCTTTCGTGATCGGGCAATGGCCGGAAGCGGCAATGGTGATGGCGCTATACGCCATCGCGGAGCTGATTGAAGCGCGTGCGGTGGATCGGGCACGTAACGCCATCAAGGGCCTGATGGCGCTTGCACCGACTGAAGCCGAGGTGAAGCAGCCCGACGGCAGTTGGCAGGCCCAGGCCTCGAAGTCGATTGCGATCGACGCCACCGTACGCATCAAACCGGGCGAGCGGGTGCCCCTGGATGGCTTGGTGACATCAGGCAACAGTGCCGTGGACCAAGCCAGCGTCACTGGCGAGAGCATTCCCGTTGACAAGGCCGTGGGTGACCCGGTGTTCGCTGGCACCATCAACCAGACTGGTGCGTTGGAGATCCGCGTGACCGCCGCAGCGAACGACTCGACGCTGGCTCGCATCATCCACGCGGTGGAGCAGGCTCAAGGGATCCGTGCCCCAACGCAGCGCTTTGTCGACCGTTTCGCGGCAATCTATACGCCGGCCGTGTTCGGGATTGCGTTGGCCGTGGCGGTGCTGATGCCTTTGCTGGCCGATCTGACCTGGATGCAGGCGGCTTACAAGGCCCTGGTGCTGCTGGTCATTGCCTGCCCGTGCGCCTTGGTGATTTCGACGCCGGTCACGGTGGTCAGTGGGCTTGCCGCCGCCGTGCGCAAAGGCATCTTGATCAAGGGCGGCATCTATCTGGAGCAAGCCCGGCAGATCAAGGCCGTGGCGCTGGACAAGACCGGCACGATCACGCAAGGCAAGCCGCGTCTGGTGCACTGGGAAGCCCTGCCTTGGTCCGCCGGGGATCTCGACCCTGCGGTAGTCGGCGCAAGCTTGGCAGCACGCTCCGACCATCCGGTATCGAAAGCCATAGCGGAATCGCTGGCTGGCGAGCGGCTGGATGTGGAAGCCTTCGAGGCCTTGGTCGGCAAAGGCGTGCAAGGCAGCCTGCAAGGCCAGCGCTTCGTGCTGGGCAACCACCGCCTGATTCATGACCAGGGCCTGTGCAGCGCCGAACTCGAAGCCAAGTTGGCAGAGCATGAGGCTCTCGGTCGCACGATCACGCTGCTCGCCGCCGAAGACCGGGTGCTGGCATTGTTCGCCGTGGCGGATACCTTGAAGGACTCTTCAACCCAAGCGGTTGCTGAACTCAACGCGATGGGCGTCAAAACCGTCATGTTGACCGGCGACAACCCTGCCACGGCGCGTGCCATCGCAGCTCAGGCCGGTATTGCCGACGCCCGAGGCGACCTGCTGCCACAGGACAAACAAGCCGCCATCGGCGAATTGCAGCGCGCGCATGGCATGACCGCCATGGTGGGCGACGGCATCAACGACGCGCCGTCATTGGCGCAGGCCGACATCGGATTTGCGATGGGCGGCGCTGGCACCGACATCGCCATGGAGGCGGCCGATGTCATCATCATGAATGACGATCTGCGGCGTCTGGCGAGCACCATCCGTCTCTCGCGCAAGACCCATGCGGTGCTGTGGCAGAACATTGCGCTGGCCTTGGGCATCAAGGCAGTGTTCCTGGTGTTGGCCGTATTCGGCAGCGCGACGATGTGGATGGCGGTGTTTGCCGACATGGGGGCCAGTCTACTGGTGGTCGGCAACGGCTTGAGGCTCCTGCGCCGATGAGCTGGAAGTCCGTTCTCTATGATTGGGGTGGCTTGAATGGCGCCTTGTTTCAGTTCATCAACGAGGCCACGCCGCCGATTTTGATGCCACTGGCCTGGCTCTTCAGCAACGTCCTGGGCAACTACTGGACTGCGCCTTTGGTCCTGCTCACACTGTGGGCATGGTCAAGATCAACGGTGGTGACGGGGCGCGCCTTGGCGATTCGGCGGCAGCTTCTTCAATTCGTGATCAGCTTCGGCATCGCATTTGCGATCACCTCCATCTTGAAGCTCTGGCTCGATTTTCCGCGACCGGCGGCGGTATTTGGTCAGTTGGATCACGTGCTTGGCACGGTGGAGGCGCACTATAGCCTACCGAGCGGTCACTCCACCTACGCCGCACTTGTTGTCGGGGCGTTGTGGCCGCTGGCCGGTGTTCGCCAGCGAATGGTATTAGTTGCTTATGTCGTTCTGGTCGGCTGGTCGCGCATTGCAGCGGGCATGCACTTTCCGGCTGATGTGTTGGCCGGCTGGGGGATTGCCTCCGGTAGCCTGGTGTTTGCTGGCTCGCTGCTGACGATGCTGCCGGTTGCAGGGAGGTTGACGGTTCTTCGAGCGGCCGGCATCTGGTATGGCTTGGCTGCCGCAGTGCTACTCGGCGATCAATTCGCAAAGGCCGTCGTCTCGCTCCTTTACGGTTATGGCGACCAAGTCGCTGTAACCTCCTTCTTCAATCTCGTCCATTTCAGGAATAACGGTGCCGCTTTCAGCCTGCTGGCTGGTGCAGGCGACTGGGCGCGCTTCGGATTTGCCGCGCTAGCGCTGGGAGTCTCGCTCTGGCTGATCCGCCTGTTGCGTCAGGGCGTGTCGAAATGGGAAGGCGTTGGTTATTGCCTAATCTTAGGTGGGGCGCTGGGTAATGCAGTGGACCGACTGTTGCGAGGGGCTGTAGTCGACTTCCTGGATTTCCATTGGCAGGGAGCGCATTGGCCGGCTTTCAATTTGGCTGACGTTGCGATCGCATTTGGCGCGGCCTGCTTACTTGCTGCTGCGATGCATCAAGGCAAGGCTGTTGCGTCAGACTCTGGACATCAATGAGAGTTGGATTTTTCGGCGGAAATGGTTGTATCGGCGAAAAAAGGGATCGCGGCACGCATGTGTCTGTCTGAATTGATGCAATCGAGGTGATCTATAAATGACGCATCACCCTTGGTAAATGCTTAACAGAAATACTCCCCGCCGCGCCCAGCTCTTAACAGGCTGCTGAAATACTCCCCGCCGTCACCTCCCGGTTGACGCCTTGCCAGGACAATCGAGGCAAACCAACCGACCATACAGACAAGCCAGACATGCGCGGAGCCGACACCTTCACCGAGAGCCTGTTCACGATGCGCCACCTCGATGACTTCGTGCCCTCTGATCACCCCCTGCGGGTGATCCGCATCATGGTCAACAAGGCCCTGGCGAACATGGACGAGCTGTTTGCTCAGATGTATGCGGCCGACATCAAAGGCGGGCGCCCCAGCATTGCCCCCGAGAAGCTGCTGCGCGCCATGCTCATTCAGGTGCTCTACAGCGTGCGCTCGGAGCGCCAGCTCATGGAGCAGACCCAATAAAACCTTCTGTTTCGCTGGTTCATTGGCCTGGCCATGGACGATGCCGTTTGGGTGCCCACCGTCTTCAGCAAGAACCGCGAACGCCTGATCGAGCACGATGCGGTCATCGAGTTCTTCAATCAGATCGTGCAACAAGCCCAGGAGCAGGAACTGCTCTCGGGCGAGCACTTCAGCGTGGACGGCACCCTGATCCAGGCCTGGGCGGGCCACAAGAGCTTTGTGCGCAAAGACCGCAAGGACGATGACGGCACCGACGCGGGCAACTTCAAAGACCAAAAGCGCAGCAATGACACCCATGAATCCACTACGGATGGGGATGCGCGGCCGTACCGCAAGGGCAAGACCGCCAGCGAACTGCGCTTCATGGGCCACACGCTCACCGACAACCGCCACGGGCTGGTGGTCAGTGCTGTGGTCACCCAGGCCGATGGCTATGCAGAGCGCGAAGCGGCCAAGGTCATGATCAACGATGCGCGCCAAGCACTACCGGGCGATGAGTCCATCACGATCACGCTGGGCGCGGACAAGGGCTACGACGCCAAGGAATTCATTGAAGCCCTGCAAGAGATGAACGTACTGCCCCACGTAGCGCAGAACAAAACGGGGCGCCAATCTGCGGTATCTGACAGGATCGCAGGCAGCGAAGGCTATGCCATCTCGCAGCAAAAGAGAAAGCTGATCGAACAGGGCTTTGGCTGGGCCAAGACGGTGGGGCATATGCGCCAAGTGCTGGTGCGCGGGATCAAGAAAGTTGACCAGATGTTTGTGCTGACGATGGCTGGCTACAACCTCACGCGACTGCGCAGCTTGGGGCAAATCCGTCTGCAGGGGCAGATGTGAAGGGAAAAGGATCAGAAAACCGTGCTTTGCGGCTGAAAACACGCGTGTTTGCGGGCTGACTTCCAGCATACGGAAAGCTTCTGCGAAAAATGTGGCTGCAGCCGATGAGCAGGTTCGACCGCAGGGGAGTATTTCAGCAGCCTGTTAAGAAACTTAAAAAATATCTTTAAAAATCAACGTACTAAAAATCACGTTTCTTCGGCTCGGAGTCCGGATGCGCGGCCGGTTGGATCGCTAACGTCTTGCCAGGACAATCGAGGCAATCTAACCGACCAGATAGACACGCGCGGCGCCGACAATTTTACCGAAAGCCGAGGAGCATTGGCCTGCGATCATTTTGGAATGAACTGTTTAGACTAGATTTCTATCAGTCAGCCCGACGCCAACAATCCCACAGAATGTATTCCAAGCAATTTTCCGCATCCCAAACGTGGGCAATCAACCCGGGGAGTAGAGACGCAGACGCGCGTCGCGCTCTTCAGGGGACTCGCTCCGCAATTCGTTGATTACTTGCTCACGCGTCTTGCCTGGACCTGCCGCATCAGGTGTGCGAAGCGGGAAGTTGCTTTGGCCGTAAGAAAGGCGTCCTTGCTGCATAGCTGCCTTGGTTTCTGCGATGACTTGCTCTCGCGTCTTCTCGCTCTTGAAATGTTCCGGGTGAACGATGAAGCCCTTTTCGTTGTTGGCGGGATGCTCGTACGCTGCCGAAGCAATCCCTGGAAGGCCCAAGGTAACCACTGCGGCCGCGGCGGCAATCATGGAAGAAAGGGAGAGGCGTTGTTGGATCATGGTTGAAGCTCCTAGCGATGGTGAATAAAACTTGCATCTCTCATGCCTTGCTTGGGCGTTGAGGAGATGTGTTGATCGTAGAGAGCGCACCCCAACAGAATCTAGACAGCCCGATGACATTTTTATCAGGGAGCGGCGCGAACTGGGCGGAGCCCCACAGTCCCGGCCGACCTCCGCGTATGGATGAGCCCATCCGGGACGGGAGCACCTGGCAGCACGTAGCGTGGGCAGGCCGATTTATTCAATGAGCCGATAGCTCGAGTTATTGCTCCGGCCTCATGATGTTTGCACTTTCGCCAGTGCTATTGATCCGGCCTCATAAAGATTGAATTTCTGGGTGTTTGTTTTCTCCAACCTCCATGGACAAAGAAGACGCGCGTTACCAGACACTGGAGCAGTTGCACGAGCGGCGAAAGCAAGTCGTGCGGCTGCACAAACGAGGCATCAAAGTCATGCAGTTGGTGCAGATGACGGGCTTGAGCTACCCGGCAGTGCGCCGGGTGCTGGACCTGTTTGAGCAAGGCGGCTGGGCTGGCATCAAACCCGCAGGCCGTGGGCGAGCCAAAGGGGATGCCCGATTGCTCACACCGCAGCAGGAAGCCCACATTCAAAAGACCATCTCTGACAAGCGTCCCGAGCAGTTGAAGATAGATTTCTTCCTGTGGAGTCGCGCTGCTGTCATGCAACTCATCGAGCAGGAATGCGGCTTGAAGCTGGGCGTGCGCACTGTGGGAAAATACCTGGCGCGCTGGGGCTTTACCCCACAAAAGCCCATCAAGAAGGCATACGAGCAGCGACCCGAGGCGGTCAAGGCCTGGCTGGATGAGCACTACCCGGCCATCGAGGCAAAGGCCAGCGCAGAGGGTGGCGAAATTCACTGGGGCGATGAAACCGCACTGGTCAACACCGATGTGCGCGGCTGGAGCTATGCACCAGCGGGTGAAAAACCCGTGGCTTACACCGTGGGCAGCACACGTCAGAAGTTGTCCATGATCGCCACCGTGACCAACCGGGGCAAGGCGCGCTGGATGATCATTGACGAGGCCTTCAACAGCGAGCGGCTGATCGAGTTCCTGCAAGCGCTGATCAAGGACGCGGGCAAGAAGGTGTTTCTGATTATGGACAACCTGCGCGTCCACCACAGTAAACCAGTGAAGGCCTGGTTGGCACAGAGAACCCAACAAATCGAAGTGTTCTACCTGCCCAGCTACAGCCCCGAGCTCAACCCGGAAGAACGGCTCAACGCCGACCTCAAGCAGGCCATAGGCAA
Organism: Acidovorax carolinensis; assembly: GCF_002157145.1. Taxonomy (NCBI): domain Bacteria; kingdom Pseudomonadati; phylum Pseudomonadota; class Betaproteobacteria; order Burkholderiales; family Comamonadaceae; genus Acidovorax; species Acidovorax carolinensis. The sequence goes on along the minus strand of NZ_CP021361.1, from coordinate 1,525,131 downwards.
GCGGGTGCCCGTCAGAACCAAGGCCAAGTTGCGCGATGCAGCCAACGAGCATATGGCGATGTTGGAGAAGTCACCCGAGCGGGTGATGAGCTACTTTCAGGACCCCAGGGTCAAATATGCCGCAGGTTGAGACTTCATGGGGCCGAAGCAATAAGGCTGCGCCCTCGACAAGCTCAGTGTGAGCGTTCATACACAAAAGGGCCGGATCAATAGTAGCTGGCCGCCCCTGCGGGCCGCCGGGTTTCGCTGCGCGCGCGATTCCGTAGTTGTCGTGTTGCCCACAAGCTCCCACGGTGACGTGTTCAACCCACAGAAAGGAGCTTTGACAATGAGAGTGATCGGACTGAATGTCTCGCGAACCTTTGGCGAGATTGCCTATCTGAAGGACGACCACTTGCGAGCCGGCGGCCGAGTCATGCTTCAGCACGACGCGCTGCAAAAGTCTGCTCAAGGCTTGCAAGCCTACGACGAAGTAGTGCTCGAAGCCGCAGGAAACACCACCTCGATCGTGACAGCGCTCAAACCGCACGTCGCCAAGGTTGGTCCTTGTGCTCGTCGGAGCCGTGCGCCAGCACGCCCATGGAGGCGGCGGCGACACAGAGGCCGATCAGGGTATGGCGAATGTGAACCATGATGCCTCCTCCTTGTGGTGGAGGGGCTGACTAGGTCTGCCGCGCCCCACGAGATGGCGCGGTTGTGAATTTGCTCAGCGCACGGACTGGATATCGGTGACGATCATCTTCCCGCCTTCCTGGACGACCATGAATTGCACCTTGTCGCCGGGCTTGAGGTTGGTGAGCTGCCCCTTGTCGCGGACGGTGAAGACCATGGTCATTCCGGGCATGTCCAGGTTCTTGATGTCCCCATGCTTGAGGGTGATCTTGCCGTTGTCCGGATCGACCTTCTTGACCTCGCCGTCGGTCATGGATGCGGGTGCGGGCGCCGCAGTCTGGCCTGAATTGGGACTGACCTGGGCATGGCCCGCCATCGGCAGGGCAACGCCCATGGCCAGGGCGGAAATGGTGAGCAGACGTTGGATGGTGTTCATGGTGACCTCTGGGTAAATGGATGGATCTATGGGCTGGCCCGGCCATGGCCGGGCCAGCTGTGGTGTGCGTTTCAGGCCATCATTTGCGGCCCACCTTGATGGCGCCCTTCATGCCGGCCTCATAGTGGCCAGGCATCAGGCAGGCGAAGTTCACGGCTCCCGCCTTGGTGAACTGCCAGACGATGTCGCCTTGCTTGCCCGGCCCCAAGGTGATCTTGCTGGGCTCGTCGTGCTCCATGTCGGGGAATTTCTTCATCTGCTCCAGGTGCTCCAGCAATTCCTTCTCGGTGCCCAGGCTGAGTTCGTGCTTGACCTGTCCTGTGTTCTTGACGATGAAGCGCACGGTCTCGCCTTGTTTGACCTGAATGTTCGACGGCGTGTACCGCATGTTGTCGCTCATTTCGATGGTGATGGTGCGACTGGCTTTGGCGGCGACGCCGGGCTTGCCAACGGCCGTCTCGCCACCCTCATCATGGCCGTGGCCGCCCGCATGGTTGCCGCTGGCGAAGGCTGCCCCCGATGCGGCCAACGCGATCATGGCGAAGAGTTGAGAAACAGTGGATCGCGTGAATTTCATGGGTAGTTTCCAGTTGAATATTGAAGATTGCAGGGAAAACTCAATGCTCGCCATGCGAAGTGGGCTTGCGCACCTTGACTTCGGTCGGCGTTGCTGGCTTGCGAGCGCGCGGCATGGACTGGCCGCCCTCGGCGCTGAAGCGCGCGGGCTCGGCCATGGGGCCGGTGTACTCATGCGCCACCGTGCCTGCGGGATGCTTGTACCAGCCCGGATCCTTGTAGTCGCCCGGCTTCTGGTCGCGGCGTACCTTGAGCACGCTGAACATGCCACCCATCTCCACCGAGCCGAACGGCCCCTGGCCGGTCATCATCGGGATGGTGTTGTCGGGAATCGGCATTTCCATCTCCGTCATGTCGGCCATGCCGCGCTCGCCCATGACCATGTAGTCGGGGATGAGCTTGTTGACTTTCTTGGCAAGGCCGCTGTGATCCACGCCAATCATGGTGGGAATGTCGTGCCCCATGGCGTTCATGGTGTGGTGGCTCTTGTGGCAGTGGAAAGCCCAGTCGCCCTCCTCGTCGGCGACGAACTCGATTTGGCGCATCTGCCCCACGGCCACGTCGGTGGTTACTTCATGCCAGCGCGTGCTTTTGGGCGTGGGGCCGCCATCGGTGCCCGTGACCACGAATTCGTGGCCATGCACGTGCATCGGGTGATTGGTCATGGTGAGGTTGCCCATGCGGATGCGCACCTTGTCGTTGAGACGCACGTTCAGAGAGTCGATGCCAGGAAAGACACGGCTATTCCAGGTCCACAGGTTGAAGTTCGTCATCTCCGCGACCTTGGGTGTAGCCGCGCCGGGCTCAATGTCATAGGCACTGAGCAGGAAGCAAAAGTCCCGTTGCACCTCGTCGATCAGCGGGTGCCTAGCTTTCGGGTGCGTGACCCAGAAACCCATCATGCCCATGGCCATTTGCACCATCTCGTCGCCGTGCGGGTGGTACATGAAGGTGCCCGGGCGGCGCGCCACGAACTCGTAGACAAAGGTTTTGCCCGACGGAATCGCCGGCTGCGTCAGACCGGTCACGCCATCCATGCCGCTGGGCAGGCGCTGGCCGTGCCAGTGAACACTGGTGTGCTCGGGCAGCCTATTGGTCACGAAGATGCGCACACGGTCGCCCTCGACGACCTCGATGGTCGGGCCGGGGCTCTGTCCGTTGTAGCCCCACAGGTGGGCCTTCATCCCTGGTGCCACTTCGCGCACCACCGGTTCGGCGACCAGGTGGAACTCCTTGATGCCCTGATTCATGCGCCAGGGCAGCGTCCAGCCGTTGAGCGTCACCACTGGGTTGTACGGCCGTCCCGAATTGGGCATCAGCGGGGCCATGGTGTTCGGGCTGGTCTGAATGACGGGCTCAGGCAGGGCCGCCATGGCGACACGGCTGACCGCGCCGGCCGCAACGGCGCCGCCAGCAATACCGGCGACCTTGAAAAAATCTCTTCTGGATGTCATGGCAATCGTCTCTGCATCAGTGACCGGCACCCGCGTCGCTGGGGGCGCTGGTGGTGACCGACAAGGTGGTGTTGGTGGGGCGTCCGATTACGGCTGCCTGCAATGCGGCATCGGCCAGCCAGAATTGCTGCTGCGAGTCCAGGGCCGCCGTGACGGCACCGACCTGGTCGCGCGCATCGGCCAGCAGTTCGAACGCGCTGATCAGCATGCCGTTGTAGCGAAGCTGGTTCTCCTCCGCGATCACCTTACGCACCGGAACCACTTCGTCGCGGTAGTGCCGCGCCACGTCGTAGGCCGTTCGATAGGCCGAATAGCTTTCGCGCAGGCTGGAGCCCGCGGAACGCACCGTGCCTTCAAGCTGGTTGGCGGCCGCCAGCGTTCGAGCGTTCATCGCATCGCGTTGCATTCCGCCCCAGTCAAAGATGGGCAGGCGTACCGCGACTTCCCAGCCGCGCGCGGTAGAGCGGGTGCCCTCGGCATTGTCGAAGGTGGTATTGCGGCGCCCAGTGAGTTCGATATCGGTGAAGCTGGTCACCATGTTCAAGCCCTGGGCCTTGGCAGCGCCATCCAGCGCAGCCTGCGCCAGACGGATGTCCAGCCGCGCCTTGGTCGCCAGCGAGCCAACCGCCTGCGGATCCAGTGCTTGCTTGGGGAGATCGGGTAGACGTTCGGGAAGCTTCAGCGCTTGCGCTTGGCTTTCATCGAGCCCCAGCAAACGTACCAGTTCTTCCCGGCTGGCCGTGACCTGGTGCTGGGCCGTGCTCAGTCGGGTGGCGGCATCGGCATAAAAAGCCTGCTCGCGTGCGCGGGTAATGCGGTTGAAGTTGCCCACGCCCTGCATGCGCCGGGCCAATTCGGCGCCCGCTTCGGCGCTGTCATAGACCTGCTTGGCATACTGGAGCGCCTGCTGCGCGGCCACGGCCCGTACCCAAGCCTGGCGCACCCCGGTGACCTGGTCCACCACGCTGCCGGTCAGGCGCAATTGAGATTGCTCGATACGCCGGGTGGCGACACCGTACCGGGTCGGCAGGGTCAGCAGATCCAACAGGCCAAAGGACAGCGCACGCCCCAAGTCCAGCTCAGTGCCGGCCGTCATGCGCTCAAAACTGAAGATGGGGTTGGCAATCCGCCCCACCTGCGCGGCATCGGCAGACTCCGCCCAGCCTTGCGCCAGCAGGGCCTGCAAAGACGGGCTGTTAACCAAAGCCAACTGAACGGTTTCTTTCTGACCCAGAGGCTGCGCAAGCAAGGCTTGAGCGGCCTGCGCCCGCTGGTCGCTTTCCTCCTGGGTACGAGCCAAGGCGAGTTTGCCTTCGGTAAAGCTGCCCGCTTCGACGTTGACACGATTGATGTTCTGATCCAGGCTGACGCTGGCACAGCCGGTCAGCACCGCCAGTCCGAGTGCAGATAGAGCGAGTTTGGCGTGAGTGGCACGCAAACGCATCATGGTTTTTCTCCCCCGTGATGGCCAGAATGCGGGTCGGTGACGGGAGCAGCGTCCTTGGCGGACCCGGGCTGGCCCGACTTGATTTCCTTCGCATAGGCGCGCCAGCCGCCGATTTCACCCACCTTGTCGTTCGCCGCCTTCCAGGGCTGGACGGACTGCTCCTTGTAGGCCTCGTAACCCGAGAGGGCTGATCGGTACGAGAGCAGGTAGCCCACCTTCGCGGTTTCGCCCTCTGACATCTGTGCAAATGCCAGGGACGGCACCATTAGTGCGGCGCCCAGCCAGAGGCTTGAGGTAGGTCGTGAAAGCCAGAGATTGTTCATGGATTTGTGATGCATTTTTGACTTTTGTCATTGTGCAAACGACTAGCTGTCAAAAGCATAACGGCTTCATTACATCTTTGTCATGATCGAGAGGGGTGAGGGGTAACCCCTCACCCCTCTTACACCACCGTACGTGCGGTTCCGCCTACGGCGGTTCAAGTGAAACGCTGGAGGTGTTGGTGGATGGTCAACTACCGATACAAGCCCCACGCCTGTGAAGTATTTGGGCGGCAGTGCGGCGACCATGTGCCTGGCCCGGGGTTCCACCAGGGGCCGCGCCAGTTGACGCTGGAGCGCCGTGCGCGCAGGGCATCAAGCCCGTAGCGTCGCATCTGCGCTTCTCGCGTCAGTGGCCGCTTCCACTGCGCTCCCGGGTGTCGGAGCTGAAGATCCGTTATCTGCCCGACAGCCAACTGGAGCAGAACCACGCGTCCAGGAGCCGCTTTGGCTCCAGCATCAAACCGTTGCTGGAGATTGCGCAACGGCCGTAGACCACGCTCCCTTTGCGTGGCACCTGCCAACCTTCATGCTTTGCGGTGCGCACCACTACGCGTACCGGCAACTCACGGCGATGTCGGCAAGATGACGTTTCTGTTATCCATAGCTGTGCAATTGAACGACTGACGCACCAGTTGCAGGGCTTCTTGATCGGCTGGCGACACTTACTATTTCGTATCGATCGCTGGTCTCGATCTCCAGCAAAAAAGGCCCCTCATAACCTCCGTCAGTTCGACAATGGACACACCATGAACGTCACCACAAACTCGCTTGACGCACTACTGCCATTCAATCCGGTGGGCAAGTTGGTGTCCAAAGCATCCACAGTTCAAGACGGTGGATTTTTGGACGCGATGAAGCAAGCGTTAGCGACCACGAGCCAATTGCAAAGTGAATCTGGGCGCCTGAGCCGCGAGGTCACCTTAGACAACCCCACTGTCAGTCTTGAAGAAACGATGCTTGCAGGAGTCAAGTCGAACATTGCATTTCAGGCCACGCTGCAGAGCCGAAACCGAATTGTTCAGGCTTACACCGATGTAATGAACATGCAGGTCTGATGCTCGGAAGGCGAAGCAGTACAAATGCAGGTAATGAGCGCACTCGTTGCTGAAATCGCCGGCTCACGTGGCGAACAAGCTGGAGTTGGAGCCTTTTTGACAAAGGCCCCTCCAGCTTTGACTGCTGATCGCCTGAAGAGCCGTTTTAGTACCGGGGTGTTGGAGCACCGAGCCCATGAACTGGGCTGGTGGCTCCATGCGCTGCTCGCACTGTGTGTTGTCCTGTTGTACTGGCTGGCTCATACTGCCGAGGCCGGCAGTCGCGACGTCGATCTGCACTGACGGCGACCAAGACATGCACATCCTAGCCATCAACGCCGGCAGTGCGACCCTCAAGTTCGGGGTTTTCGACCCGGCATCGGCCACGACTGTGATCGAGTCGACGATCGACCATCCCGCAGTTGATGTCGCGGCGTTTGACGAGATCGAGCAGCGAGTACGAAGGTCCGGCGTGACGTCGCTCGATGCCATCGGCCACCGTGTCGCACACGGTGGCCCCTTCTTGCGCGAGGCGGCTTTCGTGGACGCGAAAGTCGAGCACGAGATCGACCAGGCTGCTGCGCTGGCGCCGCAGCACAACCCCGTTGCACTGGCCGGCATCCGCATCGCGCGCGAGCGTTGGCCAGGCGTGCGCCACGTGGCGGTCTTCGACACCGCTTTTCATGCCGGCATGCCAGAACACGCCTCATGCTATGCCGTTCCGCAGTCATGGCGCGCAGTTGGGGTGCGGCGATTCGGGTTTCATGGCCTGTCGCACCAGAGCGTACTGGCGGCTGTCAGTTCCGCGTTGATGCGGCCTCCATCCGAACTGCGCATCGTGAGCTGCCACATCGGCAATGGGGCAAGTGTCTGCGCGATCGACCGTGGCCGCTCTGTCGACACCTCGATGGGGATGACGGCCCTGGAAGGTCTGGTGATGGGCACACGCAGCGGGGACCTCGACCCCGGCGTGCCAGGCTATGTCGCGCGTACCCTGGGCTTGTCACTGGTGCAAATCGAAGCGGCGCTTTACAGCGACAGTGGACTGAAGGCGTTGTCGGGTGTGGGCTCGGACCTGCGCGAGATCGAGAGTCGCGCGCGGGATGGTCATGCTGCTGCCCAAATGGCGTTGCAGGTCCATGCCTACCGCGTGCGCAAGTACATCGGTGCCTACGCCGCGGCGATGGGCGGCTGCGATGCGGTGGCTTTCACTGGCGGAGCAGGGGAAAACTCCCCGACGCTGCGTTGCCGCATTCTGGACGGCTTGGAATTCCTTGGCCTGCATCTGGACGAGGAGCGCAATCTCGCCTTCAGTCCGGCATCCGAAGTCGCCCAGCTTCAGGCGTCAAGGTCCTCGGTCGCGGTGCTGGCCGTGCGTGCGCGCGAACAGTGGGTGATCGCGCACGAGACTGCCAGGTTGTTGAATGGTTCGGTAAGTGCCGAACACGAAATCGATGAATAGGGAGAGCACCGTGGTCAGCAACAGCCCCGCTTTCGGCGTCGCCCACAAGCCGGTCCACCCCTGTCACCGTGTTCTGCCGGTTGTACTTCCGAAAGCGCACGGACAATGGGATCACAGCCGATCAAACACCCACGCTCTTGACCTATGTGCGGCACCTGGGTTCAAACTCCTGCCATGCGTTTCGACGCGAGACTACCCCGCTGGAGAACGGTGATGCAACTCATTGAATGCGCCCGGGAGGCAGGTGTGACCCCAGACACGCTGCGCCATTACCTGCGGGTTGGCCTCCTGGTGCCGGATGGTCGCGGCGCGAACGGCTATCGCGCGTTCTCCGAGCGCAGCGTGGCGCGGGTGCGGTTCATCCGCAACGCATTGGCGCTCGGCTTCACGCTCAAGGACGCCGCGGAGTTCGTTGAGATGAGTCAACGCGGAACATCTCCTTGTCCGCGCGCTCGGGCGCTGCTGAGCGAGCGGCTTGACGAACAGGCTCGACGACTGAAGGAAGCGACGGAGCTGCATCTGCGCATGCAGCAGGCAGACCGCGACTGGACGCGACTCCCTGACGGAGTACCGGATGGCCATTCCGTCTGCAGTCTGATCGAAGGAGCGGCAGCGGACGTTCAGCGCAAATCTGTGCGAGCGAAGTCTAGTCGTGTACGCGCATGACCGACTTTGATCGATTTTGATATTCCCAGACATCATGAGGCTCTACGGACATGCAAAAAAGTGGCGTTGGTCATGTCGATCGTGCCGGCGCGAAAAAGAGTCGTCTGCCTACATCGCAGCTTGCGCTGCACACGAGCAACTGAGGTGCCCCAGATGAACCAATCCAAGACACTTGCGCAACCCCCGTCACCAGACATGAATGCCGCCGCGCTGCGCATCCTGCGCCGGTTGCTGGCCGGCATCGAGCGCCAGCCGGCGTTGCGTCTGGGCGATGTGCTCCTGCACGAGTTCGAGTCGCATCCAGAGTACACCCTGATCATCCGCGACCCGGGTCTTCTTCGACGCCTTGTCCTGCGGCCGGATCCGCTGCTGCTGGCGGAGGCCTACTTCCGCGGCACCATCGACATCGAAGGAGACCTGTACACCGCGCTTGGGCTCAAGGCGCACTTCGAGAAGTTCTCGCTCTCCTGGCGCGACAAGCTGGCCCTGTTGCGCGACGCTCTGATACTGCGCGTGTCTGACCAGGATGGTTTGAAACCATCGCGGAGTCTGGCCTCGCGCGTTGCCCGCCGCTACTCCCATCGACATTCGCGCCAAACCGACCGAGCAGCAATTTCGTTCCACTACGACGTTTCAAACGTGTTCTATGGTCTCTGGCTCGATGCCGAGAGAGTCTATTCCTGCGCCTACTTCGAGACGCCGGACGACACGCTGGACCAGGCGCAGTGCAACAAGCTGGAGCACATCTGCCGCAAGCTGCGGCTGCAGCCCGGCGAACGTCTGCTCGACATCGGCTGCGGCTGGGGCGCGCTCGTGTGCTGGGCGGCACGAGAACATGGCGTCCGCGCGCACGGCATCACTCTCAGCCAGCAGCAGCTCGAATACGCGCGCGAGCGCATCCGATCAGAAGGCTTGCAGGACCTCGTCACGGTTGAGCTGCACGACTACCGTGACCTCGAGGGCACTGCCGTATTCGACAAGGTGTCCAGCATCGGCATGTTCGAGCATGTGGGCCTCGCTAATCTGCCGGCCTACTACGCCGTAGTGCAGCGTGTTTTGCGGCCGGGCGGGCTCTTCCTCAACCATGGGATCACCCATGACGAAGAGGGCTGGAACCGAACTGTCGCGACCGAGTTCATCAACCGCTATGTCTTCCCTGACGGCGAATTGGACTGCGTGAGCAACATCCAGCTCGGGATGGAGCGGTCCGGCTTCGAAATCCATGATGTCGAAGGTCTTCGATCCCACTACGCGCTGACGTTGCGTCATTGGGTTCAGCGACTCGAAGCGCGCCGAGAGGAGGCCCTGCAGGAAGTCGATGAGGTGACCTTCCGCGTCTGGCGCCTGTACATGGCGGCATGCGCGCTGGAATTCGAGGCGGGCGGCACAGGGATCTACCAGATCGTAGCGTCCAAACGAGACGACGGAAGATGGCCCGTTCCTTTGACGCGCCGCGATCTTTACTCGGGTACTACCCCATGAACGCCAATGACGGTGCGCGAACGATGAGCAGACCCGCTGACCGGTTTGCGCGAGTTGTATTCTTCTGCCCGATGCAGGTCAATGTGAGGGCGTGGAGGTGGACGGTCAGCAGACCTGCGTTCGCCCTATCCGCAGTTCGGCTTCGCGTGGTCGCAGTGACGCGGTCGCCGCAGCGATGGTACGCCGTGAGCCGCCGACAAGCACGCCGAGACGCCCGCCGACACAGCGCGGTGGCACCTCTGCGCACGCAGGCGCCGCGCACCTCCATGTCGCTGTTCATGGCCTGCGGCGTCTGGCTCGTCAGGCTGGGCGCCTACTTCGTGTTCCTGCGGCCGGCGCTGCTGCCCGAGGATCCGCGCTTCATCAGCGTGCCGCTGGATCGGCTTCGTGGATTGGCACCCGGTCTGGAGGCATGGCGGCGAATCGTGTTCACGGTGATGGGCGGCTTCATGACGGGCGCGTGCGTACTGATCGTCCACCTGGCGCGCATGGCCATGCGCGAGCGGCAAGGCGGTACCGGCGGGGCCGTCGCGTTCTCCGGGCTTGTGACGGTCGGGCTGATGAGTGCGATGGACTTCGTCCTCCACTCGGACTTCCGCTGGGTGCTATTGCTGCCTGCCTTGCTGTGGGCCGTGGCCGCGGTGCTATATGCGAGGCAGGTCTGACGTGCCCAGCGCCATGCCATTCGTTTCTGCGCCGGCGATCCGAGACGCCGGCGTTCCCAACCCCACCGACGCTCGTCATTGCGGGTCGGTTCCAAGGACCTTCAAAATGAATCACAACCTCCCCTGGGTCGCCGAGCGGGTGCGACTGTTCCGCGAATTCGATCCCGAGTTCGCGCGCTGGGCGCGCGGGCATGGCCCCATCGCCCACAACGACCTCACGCAGCTGCGAATCCACGACCTCGCACAGGTGCTGGTCGCCGAAGGCAAGGCGAGCGACACATCCGCGATCTACCGCACGCTGTGGGCCGCAGACCGATTGGCCGTGGCCGGGATGTGGCTAACGGTTCACATGACCTATGCCGATCGGGTCTATACCGACGGCCGGGAAATGGCGGCCGAGGACTTCAAGGAGACGCCTGAAGGCCACACCGGCGGATCACTGAACATCGTGCCGGCCTATGTCGGCTACCTTGCCGCGAACGCGCTCAGCGGCCTGACACGCGGCTGGCTGATGGGTCAAGGCCATTGCGTGGCGGGCATCGACGCCTGCAACCTGCTTGTTGGCAACATGACGCCGCGCCACGCCGAGCGGTACGACCGAAGCGAGAACGGCCTTACGCGCTTCGCTCGGGACTTCTACAGCTACGCGATCGACGCGCAGGGGCGCCCGGCCTCGCCGCTGGGCAGCCACGTCGGCCCGAACACGGCAGGCGGCCTGTCCGAGGGGGGCTATCTCGGCTTTGCCGAACTGCAGTACGTGCACATGCCCCTGCCCGGCGAACGGCTGGTGGTGTTCCTCAGCGACGGTGCATTCGAGGAGCAGCGCGGCAGCGACTGGGCGCCGCGCTGGTGGCGCGCCGAGGACAGTGGATTCGTGGCTCCGTTCATGATCCTCAACGGCCGTCGCATTGAGCAGCGCAGCACCATGCAGCAGCAGGGCGGCCTCGAATGGTTCCAGCAGCATCTGCGCCTGAACGGCTTCGACCCTATGGAGATCGACGGCACCGACCCCGCCGCATTCGCCTGGGCCATCCACGCGATGGAGGAACGGCTGGCGGCCTGCGCTACGGGGGTTTCGCGTGGAACCGTTCAGTACCCGGTGCCACTTCACTACACCATCGCCGAAGCGCCCAAAGGATTCGGTTTTCCCGGTGCCGGAACCAACGCCGCGCACAACCTGCCGCTGGCGGGCAATCCCCGTCTCGACCCGTCAGCACGGCAGCAGTTCAACGAGGGCGCGCGCGCGTTGTTTGTACCGCCGGGTGAAATCGACCAAGCGGTGGCCCTGCTCTGCAGGCATGAGGTGCAGCGCCGTCCCCTTGAGCGGGAGCATGCCCTAGCGCATCGCCAGGTCGCAGCGCCGAGGCTTCCGGAGCCGCAGTGGCACGACAACGATGTCTCGCCGATGGGCGCGCTCGACGGGGCCTTCGCCGCAATCATCAAGGCCAATACTCAACTGCGCCCGCGCGTCGGCAATCCCGACGAGCTGCGCAGCAACCGCATGGGCCAGACCTTGGACCTGCTCAAACACCGCGTCTTCACGCCCGAACCGGGCTTGGCTGAAGCCGTGGATGGTGCCGTGATCACGGCCCTCAACGAAGAGGCTGTGGTCAGTGCGGCGCTGGGTAACAAGGGCGGCATCAACCTCGTTGTTTCTTACGAGGCCTTTGCCGTGAAGATGCTGGGTGCACTGCGGCAGGAAATCCTGTTCGCGCGCCACCAGGCGGAGGCCGGCATGCCTCCGGGCTGGCTGTCGGTAGTGACGGTGGCGACATCCCACACCTGGGAGAACGGCAAAAACGAGCAGTCCCATCAGGACCCGACACTGGCCGAAGCGCTGCTGGGCGAGATGTCCGACACCGCACGTGTGTTGTTCCCGGTGGATGCCAACAGTGCCGTCGCGGCGCTGCGAGCCGCCTACACCTCGCATGGCCAGTTCTGGACACTGGTCGTTCCAAAGCGGGCCATGGCCAGCCAACTGAGCGGCGAACAGGCCCAGCGTCTGGCCGATGAGGGTGCCTGCGTGGTGAAGCCCTGCGACGCACCCGATGTCTTGCTGGTCGCCATCGGTGCGTACCAGCTACAGCAGGCGCTGCTCGCGGCGCGGCGGCTGGACGACGCCGGGCATCGGACGGCAGTCACCTGCGTCATCGAGCCGGGCCGCTTCCGGCTGCCACGCGACGAGCGCGAGCGGGCTTTCGTGGCGGGCGACGCGGCATTGCGCTCGCTGTTCCCGGACACCGCTGCGGTGCGCGTCATCGTCTCGCACATGCGGCCGGAGCCGACGCTGGGCCTGTTGCGCCGCATCGATACAGGGCCTCGGCAGACCCGTGCACTGGGCTACCAGGCGCGCGGTGGGACGCTCGACGTTGCCGGCATGCTGTTCGCGAACCGCTGCACGTGGGCGCACGTCGCGACCGAGGCAGCGCAGGCGCTCGGCGTCGATCCCGCGAGCATATTGACCGCCGAGGAGTTGGCCGCGGTGGGAGGCCACGGCGACCCGCGGGCGGTGATGGTCTCGGCATGATTCCCCTGTTCTCCCCATAGGGACAAGAATAACGTCGTTTCCGGCGCCGATCGGTACGAGGCCGTGGTCCAATTGGAACCCTGTGCCCGCCCATTTATCGAGACCATGTCCCACGCGCTTGAAACTCTCATCGGTCACTGGAAAGCCGATCCGCTGAGCACCTACAACACCTGGTTCCTTTGGGAAGAACGGCTGAAGAACTTCCGCTCGATTCGCCGCGGCCTGGCGCAGGTGGTCAAGGACATCGATGCGGGCACCTTCGGTAGCGCATTCCGCGGTTCCTCGCTCGAAACGGTGGTCGGCTCGGTGGCAGAGCAGCGCCAGATCTTCAAGGGGGCAGACCATGCATTCCTGTGGAAGCCCAAGCTGCGCATTCCCGACATCTACGAGAACGCGACCAACCAACAGGCCTTTGCCCGGTTGTTGCACACCTGCGACTGCTGCAACAGCGCAGAGGAAGTGATCGAAGCAATACGGCGGATCGACGCTCGTCAGATCAAGGGTCTGGGCCCCGCCGTGGCGAATCTCCTGTACTTCGTTCACCCCACGATCGTGATGCCGTTCAACACCGCGATCGTGAAGGGCTACAACGCGGTCACGGGCAGCAGCGTCAAGCTCGGCAAGTGGGAGCACTACCTCTCGATGCGCGAAGGCGGCCTTCGCCTCAATGCCCAGCACCGCAACGCGTTGTCGAACGACATGGGGGCACTGGCTGGGCTGCTGTTCGACATCGGCTCGGGCCGGTACGCGGCGCCACCGCGCGATGACGATGCGGCCGCCCTCCAGGGCTGGGAGGCCGATCTCGAAAAGGTGCGCGAGGAATCGGCCGCGGCCCACAAACGCTGGGCCGCGGAGCGCGAGAGCGACGCGACCCACACCGAAATTCAGGGATGGCTGCGCGACCTGGGCAAGTCGCTCGGCTACGGTGTCTGGATTGCGTCCAACGATCAGGGGCGCAGTTATCAGGGAGGTCGCCTTGGAGACGGCTGTCTGACGCAGCTCCCCGCGCAGGCCCGGGCCGGTCTGGACTCTGTTCGCCTGATCGACGTCATTTGGGTGGAGGCCGACGGCTCGAAGGTCGCCGCTGCCTTCGAGGTCGAGCACTCGACCTCGATCTATTCCGGCATCGTGCGCATGCTCGACCTGGCCTTGGGAACGGAACTGGGAGCGGGCGTATCGATGTTCCTGGTGGCGCCGGACGCTCGCCGCGAGGATGTCCGCAGCCAGTTGCGTCGGCCGGCATTCACGCGGGTGGCGGAGCTGGGAATTCGCTACCTCCCCTACAGCGAGCTTGGCGCGCATCGCGATGCGATCGGCAGATTCGGCTCAGGCCTAAAGCCGTTGAACGAGATATCGCACCTGCTGTGATGCACGGTCGTCGAGGCACGATCGGCACCAGCGGCAGAATGTACCGCCCAAGCGTGAATCGACGCCTAGTCGCGGTCGTGGATGAAGTCGTGCCGCAAGCCGAGTGCGGCATCCGTCCGAGCGATTGACGCTGACGGATCGGACTCGATGCCGCTCAGCGCGCGGATCGCATCGATGGTTTCGGGAATCACGATCGCCTGGTTGAAGACCTGGTAGGTGTAGTACGCTTGGTCGCCATCTACCGCGAGGACGTCCTCCCACAGGGCGACCTCCCACATGTCGCCGCGCGGGCGGCCAAGATCGGACATCAGCTCCACCGTACTGTTGAGTGCCACGAGGCCATCCGAGGAACGCACGAACGCGATCCGTGGTGCCGCACGGAAGGCCGCCAGCACCTCGTCGCGCGTGGCCGGCCTCGTCAGTTCGACCCACCAGGTGTGCAGGTGGCTGCTGTTGTGCGGCGCCTTGACCGCGATCGTGACGACGTCCAGGTCCGGGATCACAGTGCGCGCGTCCGGTCCCTGATGGCTGGGGATCGTCTTCTCCGGCACGAGCGTGTTAATGATGCCCTCAGCATGCGCTTCCCAGGGGTCGGATGCGCGGCGGATGAGCGTGCCGCGTGCACGCTTGAGCAGGCCGGCCGTCCGCAGCGCCCCCAGCGTTCGCACGATGGACGTGGTGTTGCAGGAGACCACGCGAGTGGACTCGCGGCCGATGGCCGACGCATAGTTCGCTTGCGCGACGAATGAGTGCCCCGTCAGCGCATGAGACTCACCACCGTGGAAGATCGACTTCACGCCGGCCGCGGCGTACACCTCTTTGTTGACCGCAGCGACTTTCTTGGGCGTGCAGTCGACCACGACATCGGCCTTCGCGAGCAGTTCTGCCAGATTGCCCGCCAAAGCAAGACCTGCGGCGCGCATCGCTCCTTCAGCTTCAAAGGTTGCCGCGTGGATGGCGAAGCCGCGCTGCGCGGCGACCTGTAGTCGATAGTCGTGCACCACGTCTGCGACGCCGGCAAGTGCCATGTCCTCCTGGAGCGCGACCGCGTCTGCCACCCGCTTGCCGATCACACCGTACCCGTTCACCGCCACTCTGACCTTGTTCATTCCTTGCTCCTGACTTGATGAGACGCGTCAGCCACGGCTGCGCGCAATGAAAAACGTGAACCGGATCGCCAGCGCATAGCCCAGCAGCGCGAGCACCGGCATGTCGCCCCAGCGAGGGCCTACGGCGTGCTGCATCAGCAAGCTTGACGCGATGTACAGGCCCAGCGTCACGAGCGCGAGGGCGATGCGGCGGCCGAGGCGGTCGATACCGCTCAGCATCCGGGCGTCGGGCTTGATCGACAGTTGCAGCAACTCACGCTGCCGCAGTACGCTGTGCAGGCGCCGCGCCAGCAGCGTGGGCAGGGCGTGGGCCGCGTTCCCCAGTTCATAGGGCAGACGCTGCGATGCCGCAGACTTGGGCTCGTCGAAGACGCCCGTGGTCGTGTGGCGAGAGATGGCTTCGATGATGGAAAACTCGGGTGCCAGCAGGCGCACCGTCCCTTCGAGCAACAACAGGGTACGCGTGAGCACGAGGAGGTCCCTGGGCAGCCGGACTTCCTGGGTCCGGCCCGCCGCCACGAGCTGCGCGAGAGCACCTGAGAGCGACCAGTCCTTCAGCGGCCTCTGTGCGCAGTCTGCGACCAGGGCACGCACGACAGGCACGAACACGGCCCGATCGGTGCCGTCGCCGAGCAGGCCCAGGTCCAGCCAGGCGTCGACCACCCATTCGGCATCCTGCTCGACGAAGGCCAGGGCGAACGCCACCAGCGCCCGCCGCATGTTGCCGTCGACCCGGCCCACGATGCCGAAGTCGTGCAGGCAGATGCGGCCATCGTCCATCACGAAGACGTTGCCGGGATGGGGGTCGCCGTGGAAGAAGCCATCGCGGAAGATCTGGGCGACGTAGCTGTCCACGAGTTTGCCCGCGGCCGCCACCGCGGTGGGCGAAGGCAGACCGTGCAGGTGAGCTCCGTGGCTGAACTGCTGGACCATGACGGTCGGCGTGCACAGGCCGTCCACCACGTCGGGGATCACGATGTCGGCAGAGCCGCGCCAGGCGTCGGCGAAACGTCGCACGGAAGCTGCCTCGCGCGACAAATCCATCTCGTAGCGGAAGTTGGCCGCAACCTCGTCCACGATGGCTGCCAGCCCCCAGCGACGCAGCGAGGGCACGAGCCCCTGCATGACCAGGACGATGCGGCGCAGGATGCGCATGTCGATCTCGGCCTGCTCGGCCGCGCCAGGGCGGCGGATCTTCACCACCACTTCCGTTCCGTCCGGCAGGGCTGCACGATGAATCTGGGCGATCGAGGCCGCGGCGAGCGCGTGCATGTCGAAGCGTGCGAAGACCTGCTGCCATGGGCGGCCGAGCGCCGCCTCGACCTCCTGGACCGCCTGCTCGGGAGGAAACGGCGCCACATTGGCCTGCAGGCTGGCCAGAGCCTCTTGCGCATCGGGCGCCAGAATGTCGGCCCGCAGGCTGAGATGCTGGCCCAGCTTCACGAAGGTCGTGCCCAATCGCTGCAGCACTTCGGCGAAGCGGTCGGCCGCCCGGTGGGTATCGCAGCGCATCAGGCCCCGGTGCCAGGCCACCCAGAGCAGGAACCCGCTCAGGGCCATAGCGATCTGCGTGGCCCGGCGCAGCGCCGAGCGTTGCGTTGGGCGGCCCGCAAGACGCACGGTGGAAACGGGGCGGTTCGGTCGCGTCATGGCTCATCCAACCTGTTGCGCAGGCGGCCCGCATGCCAGGCTGCGATGTTCGAGATGGTCTCGTCGAGGATGCGCGCGATCGCCTCCGACGTATTGAACCCGACATGCGGTGTCACGAGCACACGCGGATGCGTCAGCAGTGGGCTGGATGCCGACCAGCCGGTATCGCAACCCAGTCCGCCGCAGCCCGTGGGCACTTCGGGAGACAGATCCCCTTCCTGTTCCAGCACGTCCAGTCCTGCTGCGGCGACGGTACCTGCCTCCAGTGCGTGCAGCAGGGCGGCCTCGTCGATGAGCGCACCCCGTGCCGTGTTGATCAGTACCATGCCCGGTTTCATGCGCGCGAAGGCCTGGCCATCGAGAAGGTGGTGCGTGGCCTGCGTGGCCGGAACATGAAGGCTCAGAACATCGCTGCTTTGCAGGATCTGCTCCCACGTCACCACGCGGACGCCGGCGATGGGTGCTGCCGTGATGTCGAGCGATGGGGCGAGGGCCGGGTCGTACGCGAGAACTTCCATGCCGAAGCCCAGGGCGATACGGGCCACGTGGCGCCCGATCCGGCCCAGCCCGACGATGCCCAGCGTCTTGCCTTCCAGCTCGAAGCCGGTGAGGCCGCGGTAAGCGAACGAACCTTGGCGCGCCCGCTCGTGGGCTTGTGTCAGATGGCGAGCCACGCCCAGCAGCAGCGCGAAGGCATGTTCGGCGACGCTGGCAGACCCATAGTCCGGCACGTGGCACACGGCAATGCCGCGTCGGCGGCAAGCCTGCAGGTCGATGTGATCGAAGCCCGCGGAGCGCGTTGCCACGAGCCGCACGCGCGGCAGCAACCGGAGCACCGATTCGTCAACGCGCGTGCGCACGAAGACGCACAGCACCTCGGTGTCTTCATCGCCGACATCGGATACCACCAGGCGTTCGTTCTGGACGAAGTGCGCGTGCCAGTGGGTCGGAAGCCTTTGCTGCAGCGCGGCCTGGTCCGCCGGTGCGATGTCGGAGAACAGAACGGACAGACGGTTTTGTGCGGTCATGAGCCCTCCTCGATTACCCGGTGCAGGGACAGGATGCAGAACGCGGCGATGAAGTGCCCGGTCTTGGTGCCTTGCGCGAGTTCCGCTTGCGCGAATACCGTCGGCAGCCGGCCGGCGACCGCATCGCGCATGGTCTCGAATCCGTCGAGCAACTGAACCGTGAAGAACGCCGCGCGGCGCATCGGGCCCTGCGTGCGGCCGCAGTCCGCGTAGGCCAGTGCGGGCTTGAATCTGGCCGGAGGATTCGTCATGGCACGGCCAGCCTCGCTCGGGGCTCACGGAACTGCCACAGCACGATGAAGCTGAGCACAGCGGCAAAGAAGCACCACACCGAGATGAACCAGGTTGCATAGAACATGTAGGCGGCGATTGCGGAGACAAAGGCGGCCACCCCAAAAGCCGCCACGCGCCGGTGGCTAGAAACCATCAGGCTTGCGCAGGTGCCGATCAGATACAGGGCCATCGTGGTCATCACGTAGAAGTGCGGAGAGTCGTAGAGGATGTGCTGGCCGACCACGCGGGCCGTGATGGGCAGCTTCACCAGCATCGCCAGCAGGTACAGACCGACGAGCGCGCCCGCGACTGCAATGGCCACCAGAACCCGACGGCGCCAACGGACGCTCTCCAGCGCCAGCGCAGCCAGCGGGACGTAGATCGGCCACAGGACGTGCGAGAAGAACGAGTAGAGATGCGTTAGCGCCACGTTCAGCAAGGGCGCGCGGTCGGGGAACGTCAGCCACAGCATGCCTTCGAGCAGTTGCTGGACCCCGAACAGCAGCGGGATGGCGGCATACGGCAGTTCGCGCCGTGAGCGGGCCCGGCGCATGGTGACGGTCCCCAGGCCCAGCAGAACCGCTGCGGCCGTGAAACTGGCGGGTGCGGAAAAGCACATGGGCAGTCATCTCCCCTCGATCGTGAGCGTCATGACGAGCGTGGCGCAGCGGCTCATGGCGCGCCGACTTCCATCAGTTCCTGCACCGCTGTCGCCAGCGGTGCCACCACGCTGATGCCGTTGGAGACATGCGGCACGGTGTCGCAGGTCACCACCCGCTGGGGCCCTGCCGCAAGAAGTGCGTGGTACGCGTCGGCGGCGAACAGGGCGTGCACCCCGATGCACACCGGTGGCGGCAATCCCACGCTGCGCACACTGACGATTGCCTGGATCATCGTGCGCGCGCTGGACACGATGTCATCGATGAGCACGGGCTGGCGGTCTGCCAGGGCCGCGGTGTCGGGAAGGCTGACCTCCACGTCCTTGTCGCCCCGGCGGATCTTCTGCAACACCGTGAACGGCGCGCCAGCCAAGCGCGCGACTTCCTGGACCCATTGCTCGCTTTCCGCATCGGGTCCGATCAACACGGGACGGTCCACATGGGCTGCGACCCAGGCCGCGATGGCGGGCGCGGACTGGACCACACGGGTCGGCACCCGGTAGACCTCGCCGAGCGAGCGGTAGCGGTGCAGATGGGGATCGACGGTGACGATACCGTCGAACACCGTCGACACCAGCGCAGCGAACGTGCGGGACGTGATGGCTTCGCCCGTGTTGAAGCGCCGGTCCTGACGCAGGTACGCCAGGTACGGGGCAGCCAGCAACACGCGGGTGGCGCCGAGGTCGCGCGCTGCGTCCGCGGCGAACAACAAGGGCAGCGCCTTGGCGTCCGGCTGTGCCAGGCTGGCCACGATCACGACGGTGCGGCCGGTGACGTCGGCGTCCAGCCGCACCAGCGACTCGCCGTCCGGGAACCGGTGCAGCTGCAGGGCAGCCCGCTGCGCGCCCAACGCCCGGATCAGTCCATCGGCGAAGTCTTCGTCGCCCGGCAGGTGAAAAATGAGTGGTTTCATACGTTCTCTGAAATCTGGAAGATCGGTGGGCGCGCGCGGACGAACTCCAGGGCATAGGCCAGTTCGCCTGGTGCCTGGGCATGCAGCGTGAACAGCGGCTGTCCGGCTTCGACGCGATCGCCAAGGCGCGCGTGCACATCGATGCCGGCGGCCGGGGCGGTCGGCGCACCGGCGAGCTTGGCCGCCCGCGCGAGCAGGCGGTTGTCGATGCGGGTGACACGGCCCGTGCCCGGCGATTCGACGGTGTGCAGATGCGCCGCCATCGGGAGGCTGCGAAGGCCGCCCTGCTCAGAGCAGATTGCCTGGAACTTGGCCCAGGCCCGGCCATCGGCCAGCACCTCGGTGGCGAGCTTCAGGCCGCCGCCGGCCGGCGCCGCGCCGCCCATTTCGAGGATGTCCGCCGCCAGCCGCAGCGCCCGCTCTCGCAGGTCGGCCGGGGCCTCGCGCGTCCCTTGCAGGACGGCCAGCACGTCGCGGGCTTCCAGTGCGGGACCGATCCCGCGGCCAACCGGCTGTTCGCCGTCGGTGACGCGCAAGAACACCTGCAGGCCTATGGCGCCACCCACCTCCTGCAGGCGCCGGCCGAGCGACGCCGCGGCGTGTGCGCTGCGCACTTTCGCGGTGGCGCCCACGGGCAGATCGATCAGCACATGGGTCGAACCCGCAGCGGCCTTCTTGGACAGGACCGAGGCCACGAGCTGCCCTTCGCTGTCGAGATCGAGTGGCCGCTCGACGCGGATAAGGATGTCGTCGGCGGGGCTGAGCCGGACCGAGCCGCCCCACACGATGCAGCCGCCCGTGCGCTCGACCACGCGTCGCATGCTCGGCACATCCAGGTTGACCGGTGCCAGCACCTCCATCGTGTCGGCCGTCCCGGCCGGTGAGGTGATGGCGCGCGAGGAGGTCTTGGGCATCATGAGGCCGCAGGCGGTCACGATGGGCACCACGAGCAGGGTCGTGCGATTCCCCGGCAGGCCGCCGACGCAGTGCTTGTCCACGACCAGCGGACGACCCCAATCGATGCGGTCGCCGACGGCGATCATGGCTTTCGTGAGCGAGACCGTCTCCGCCAGGTCAAGGCGATCACCCGCGCAGGCGGTGATGAAGGTGGCGAGGTGCAGGTCCGAGTAACGGCCCGCCGCGACGTCGGAGATGATCGCGCCGAACTGGGCGTCGCCAAGGGAGTTGCCGTAGACCTTGGCCCGGACATGGCTGAGCGAATCCAGCGGTGGCGCATGGGTGACCGCGACCGGCTCACCCGGCTGCGCACCCAGCGATGCCCACGCGGACTCGGACAGACCGGCGACGTTCTCGGCCAGCCAATCACCGTCGACGACACTGAGCGTCGCCACGATGCTTCGGCCGCCGGCCGTCAATTGCACGCGCGCCTGGGTCGTGAAACCCTCCGATCGACAGACCGGGCAATCGCGCCGCATGTAGACCACCGGCTCCTGATAGGTGTCGATGCCCGTGCGCCACGCCTGCAGCCTGTTCCCGGCCTCCTTGGTGCGGCCGGCTTCATGCATTTGCGCTGTCATGCAAGCTCCACGGTCTGCAGGTAGTCGGGCACCGAGACCGCCCAGCCGAGTTCATGGTCGATCCGCGAGCGCATCGCATCGGCCGCTTCGGGCTCGCCGTGCGTCACGAACGTGCGGCGCGGCGTTTGCGTGAAGCCGCGCAGCCACGCGATGATCTCGTCGGCATCGGCATGGGCGGAGAGGTTGTCGAGCGAGGCCACCTCGGCGCGAATCGGCACGTCTTCGCCATGGATGCGAACGGTGGACGCACCATGCAGGATCGCCGCGCCGCGGGTTCCACCCGCCTGGTAACCGGCGAACAGGATCGTGTTGCGCCGATCGGGTGCGAAGGACTTCAGGTGGTGAACCACCCGGCCACCCGTGGCCATGCCGCTGGCGGAGATGATCACCATCGGCCCGCGGCTGGCACTGAGCGCCTTGGACTCCTCGACCTTGTTGACGATCTTCGCGGCGTGGCACATGCCCTCGCACTCCTCGGGCGAGAGCCGATGCTCGTCACGATGGGCGTGATACAGCTGCGTCGCATCGATGGCCATCGGGCTGTCGAGGTACACCGGCAGGTGGTGGATGCGGCCCTGCTTCTTGAGTTGGTAGATGCCATACATCAGGCTTTGGGCGCGGCCGACCGCGAACGCTGGGATGACCACGACACCGCCGCGGGCGGCGGTCTGATTGATCACGGTCTCCAGTTTTTCCAGCGCGTCAGTCTCTTCATGCTTGCGGTTGCCGTAGGTAGACTCCACCAGCAGGTAGTCTGCGCCCGGAACCTGCACCGGCGGGCGCAGCACCGGGTCGTTCGGGCGGCCGATGTCGCCGGAGAAGAGCACCGACCGCTGCCCATCGCTGAGGTGCACGAAGGCGGAGCCGAGCATGTGCCCCGAGGGCTCCAGCCGGGCTGTGAGTCCGGGCAGAGCCTCGAAGGCCTCGGCAAACGGACGCGGTGAGAAAAGCTTCAGGCAGCGCTCGGCATCCTCCCGCGTGTACAGCGGCAACGCGGGCTTGTGCTTGGAGAAGCCGTAGCGGTTGGCGAACTTCGCATCTTCTTCTTGCAAATGACCACTGTCGGTGAGCAGGATCTTGCATAGCTCATGCGTCGCGGACGTGCAATAGACCCGCCCGCGAAAACCCTGCCGCGCCAGCAGCGGCAGGTAGCCGCTGTGATCGATGTGGGCGTGGGTGAGCACGACAGCATCGATCGTCTTGGGCGCGACCGGCAGCGGCTCCCAATTGCGCAGCCGCAGCTGCTTAAAGCCCTGGAACAGGCCGCTGTCCACCAGGATTGTCGAGTCGCCATGGCGCAGGAGGAATTTCGAACCGGTCACGGTGCCCGTGGCACCCAAAAACTGAAGTTGCATGGAAAGTCTCCAAGGATGTTGTCGTTCAAAAAAGAACTGGCCGATCGGGCAACTCGTTTCCGTCGCCCGCGTCGCGCGGAAAGTGCTGCATCAACAGATGGCTGACGGCGGCGATGCCTTCCATGGAACCGGCCTCGAAGTGCCCCTGCGCGAACTGGGCTTCCATGCGCTGGCACACACCTGACCACATGTCGGCACCGCAACAGGCATGGATGCCGCGATCGGCCACGACCTCCACCGCCCGATCGGCCAGCAGCACGTAGATGAGCACGCCGCTGTTATGCGCCGTGTCCCATACGCCCATACGGGCAAACAGATCCAGCGCTCGCTCGCGCGGCGACTGGTCTCGCCACAGCGGCGATCCATCCAGCGCGCCCTCGACCACAAAGCGCAACTGGCCGCCATGCTGGGACTCTCCCGCACGGATGGCTTGCTCGATGGCGTCCAGAGTGCGCGGCGGGAAGGCGCGGCGTACCGCGCCGCCGGTGGTGGCGAGGTGGCGAAGAAGTCGTTGAATGTTCATCTCACCACCGTCCTGAGGCGCCACCGCCACCAAAGCCACCGCCACCGCCGCGGAATCCTCCTCCGCCGCCGCCGAATCCGCCACCAGGCCACCCACCACCCCGATGGTGCCCATGCATGCCGCCGTGGCCGCCCATGCCGATGCCTAGCAGCGTGACGAAGAATCCCGCCAATCCGGCCAGCGCGGCTACCGCGAGGGTGCCCACCACCAGCCACGCCGCAGCACCCAATACCCCGGCTGTGACCACGGCGCCAGGGACCCGACCGAGCGCGTTGCGCAGCAATCCGCCCAGCATCAAAGCCACGATGAACAGGAAGGGCCAGGCCTGGCCGATGTCGTTGGTCCGGCCTTGCCGCCGTGGATCCGCCGCAGGCAGGGCTTCGCCGTCGACGACGCGCATGATCTGTTCGGCGCCTGCCGCGATGCCACCGTCGAAATCGCCCTGGCGAAAGCGCGGCGTGATTACTTCGTCGATGATGCGCCGCGCCACCAGGTCGCTCAGCGCGCCCTCGATGCCGTAGCCAACCTCGATGCGCACGGCGCGATCTTCCTTGGCAACCAGCAGCAGTGCGCCATCGTCCACCTTGCGGCGGCCGAGCTTCCACTGCTCGACCACCCGCATGGCGTACTGCTCGACCGGTTCAGGCCGCGTGGAGCCGACCATCAGCACCGCGATCTGCACGCCCTTGCGTTCCTCGAAGGCACGAAGCTGCGCATCCAGCGAGGCGACCCGATCGGCGGCGAGCGTCCCCGTGAGGTCGGTGACACGCGCCTGCAGCGGCGGAATAGCGACCAGCTCCTGCGCGGACGCGACCACCAGGAACAGGCTCAGCAACAGCCAGACCAACATGCGGGCCAGGCGCAGGTGGGCGGCCGGGTACGGCACCGCTGTTCTCAGCGTGCTCATATCAGGGGCGCGCCGCCGGTGCCGAGGCGCCGAAGTTGACCTGGGGCGGCGTGGCCATCGCCTTCTCGTCGGCGACGGAGAAGTTCGGCTTGACGTCGTAGCTGAACACCTTGGCCGTGATGTTGGTCGGGAAGCTGCGCGTGAGGACGTTGTAGTCCTGCACCACCTTCACATAGCGCCCGCGGGCCACGGTGATGCGGTTCTCGGTGCCTTCAAGCTGCGCGCGCAGTTCCTGGAAGCCCTGGTTGGCTTTGAGCTGCGGGTAGTTCTCGCTCACGACCAGCAGCCTGCTCAGCGCGCCGGACAGCTCGCCCTGCACCGCCTGGAACTTCTGGAACGCCTCGGGGTTGTTGACGAGTTCCGGAGTAGCCTGGATCGAGGTGGCCTTGGCGCGCGCTTCGACGACCCGGGTCAGCGTCTCTTGTTCGAAGTTGGTCTCTCCTTTCACCGTCGCGACGATGTTCGGTATCAGATCTGCGCGTCGCTGGTACTGGTTCAGCACCTCGGACCAGGCAGACTTGGTCTGTTCGTCCAACCGCTGGAAGTCGTTGTAGCCGCATCCGCTCAGCGACAGGGCAAGCGCTGCGAGCAGGGTCGTCAGGATAAGTCTCATGGTTCGGTCTCCGTGGAGGTGGGTGAAGTGGAGGAAGGTGAAGCTGTCAGCAGGGCCGGGTTCGCTGGCCACCACTGCCGGGGAATCAGCAAGAATGCGAGGGTGGCCACGAGCGGGATGGAGAGCCATGCGAAGCTGCTCTGCATGACGGTGCCGAACAGCCAGCCGGCGACTGCCGATCCAAGCGTCTGCCCGAAGCCGGCTGCTGCCGCTAGGCCGCCCATCGCGGTTCCGAGCCGCCGACGTGCGGAGCCTGCGGCGAGGTAGGCAACGGTCGGCAGCACGATACCGGTGCCCGCCGCTGTGAAACTGACGCCAACGTACATCCAGGTCTCGCTGCCATGGCGAGCAAGCACCGCGAGTCCCGCGATACCCAGGACCATGCCGGCAGCCAACATGCGACGGGGATCAGCGCGCTCAAGCAAGCCGGTGAAAAACAGGACCGCGTTGACGCCCAACATCACCAGGCTGCATGCGGCGAACATCCACGACACCTCGCGCGACGTGAGTTCGGGATGACGCTGGCCCTGCAGCACGATGCCGAGTTCAAAGCCAGCGAGCACGAACATGACCACGCCATTGAGCAGCCAGAGCGTGAAGGACCGGCTCTCGGGCGGGCCGTCGTCATCGCTCGGGCCCGCATCCAGAGTGCTGGACGGCGCGGGAAGCGTGGCGGCCAGGCCCAGCATCATCAACGCACCCAGCGCGGCCGAGAGTCCGATCACGAGCTTGGTCGATGACCCCTGCACGAGGGCGGCGAAGACGCCCAAGCCGGCAAGGCGATCCGCGACGGCGTTGAGGCCGGGTCCGAACAGGAACCCGAGCAGCGACATCGCGCCCAACCATGCGAAGCGCTTGGCGCGTATCGCCTGCGGCGTGTACTGCGCGACGAGCGCCGGCACCACGGGCACGACTGCGGCGACAAAGAAGCCCGCAGCGCCGCGCAGCGCATAGATGCCGACCACGCCCACAGATTCGGGGCGCAGCAGCGGAAGCAGGCTCGCCACATAGCCGACCAGCCCGACCAGCAACACGCGGGCGCGTCCCAGCCTGTCCGCCAGCACGCCCCACAGTGGCGCCCCCACAAGGATCCCGGCCGTGTAGATGCCGCTGAGGTAGCCGACATGGCGCGCGAGCACCGCTGGGTCGGCGTCACCCATCAGAGGGCGCAGCCAGTCGGGAATCAAGGGCATCAACGCGCCGTACCCGGCCGAGACAACGAACACGGCCGCCGCCAGCCAGCCCAGCTGAACGACGCCCAGATCGTCCTGACGGGCCAGCCTGGCTTTGGACGGCGGCGATCTCATCGGGCGGCTCTCGACCATGGTGGCTCGCAGCACGGGCTCACGCGACCGCTTGAGCGGAGGTGCGCGACGTGACGCGCTTGATGCCCGGTAAGCGCGTGCGTTTGAGCATTAGTGCATTGATGGCCACTATCGCAGAACTGCCGGACATCGACAACGCGGCAACCTCCGGCGACAGCGTGAAGGGGTACAACACCCCAGCCGCAAGCGGGAAGGCGACCACGTTGTAGCCCACGGCCCACCATAGGTTCTGGTGCATCTTGCGCAGCGTTGCGCGAGAGAGCTCGATGGCCCCGACGACGTCGTACGGGTCGCTTTTCATCAACACCACCTGGGCGCTTTCCATGGCGACATCCGTCCCGGCGCCGATCGCAAAACCGACGTCGGCCTGGGTCAGCGCTGGAGCGTCGTTGATGCCGTCGCCGACCATGCCCACCTTGTGGCCCTGCTGCTGCAACTCCTTGATCTTGGATGCCTTCTGGCCGGGCAGCACGTCCGCAAGGACGATGTCGATGCCCAGTTCCTTGCCGATGCGCTCGGCGGTCGCCTGGTTGTCGCCGGTCAGCATCGCGACCTTCACGCCCCGCGCCTGCAGCTTGGAGATCGTCTCGCGCGAGGTCGGCCGGACGGCGTCCGCGATTGCGATGAGGCCGATCAGCCGGCCGCCGCGCGCGACATAGACCACCGTGCGCCCGCCGCCTTGCAGCCGCGTTGCCTCGCTGGCGAGGACGGTCAGGTCTACCTGCTCCGACTGCATCAGCAGCCGGTTCCCGAGCAGCACCCTCTCGCCCCCGATGGTGGCCCGTGCACCTTGCCCATCGATGTTGGTGAAGTTCTCGGTGACCTCCGTCGGCATGTCCCCCGCACGCTTGAGCACTGCGAGTGCAAGGGGGTGCTCGGAGAACTTCTCCACCGCGGCGGCCGTCGCCAGAAGCCGCGCCTCTTCGAAACCGGGCGCGGCCACGATCTCGACGACATCGGGCTGCCCGAGTGTCAAGGTGCCGGTTTTGTCGAACACCACCACTGTCAGCTTGGTAGCGTTCTCCAGCGCGGCCGCGTTCTTGAAGAGGATGCCGTTCATCGCACCCAGGCCGGTCCCGACCATGATGGCCATCGGCGTGGCCAGGCCCAGCGCATCAGGGCATGCGATCACGAATACCGTGATGGTCAAGGTGAGTGCGAATAGCAGCGTCTGGCCCATCACCCAGTACCAGACGCTGAAGGTCAACAAGCCAATCACGATCGCCGCCAGCACCAGCCACTGCGACGCCTGGTCGGCCAGCAGCTGGCCGGGTGCCTTCGAGTTCTGGGCCTCCTGGACCAGCTTGACGATCTGGGCCAATGCCGTGTCCGCACCGACCTTCGTGGCCTTGTAGCGGAAGCTCCCGCTCTTGTTGATGCTGGCGCCAACGACGGTGCTGCCTACCACCTTCTTGACCGGCATCGACTCGCCGGTCAGCATCGACTCGTCGACCTGCGAGGCTCCTTCGACGATCTCGCCATCCACCGGGATCTTGTCGCCGGGCTTGATCACCACCAGTTCACCGGCCACGACCTCGGCGGTTGGCACCTTGGTCTCGACACCGTTGCGCACGACGGTGGCCATCGGTGGCGCGAGATCCATCAGCGCGCGAATCGCGTCGGACGCACCCGCGCGGGCGCGCATCTCTAACCAGTGGCCCAGCAGGATGAAAACCAGCAGCACTGACGCCGCTTCATAGAACACCTCACCCTCGTAGAAGAAGGTCGCTCCGACGCTGAACAGGTATCCCACGCCCACCGACAGCACGACCAGCGTGGCCATGTTGGCGACACCGTTGCGCAAAGCGCGCCACGCAGCGATGCAGAAAGGCCAGCCGGGATAGAGGATCGCCGCGCTCGCGAAGATGAAAAGAAAGAGCTTGTTGTCCAGCCCGAACGGTGTCTGGAAGTCGCCGAACATCTTCCCCATCGGCGAATAGAGAAACACCGGAATCGAAAAGATCAGGGACACGAAGAACCGATTGCGCATGTCCCGGGCCATGTCCTGCATCGACCCAGACCCGTGCCCCATGTCGTGCATCATGTCGTCCATGACGGGCTCGCCTGCGTGGCCCTGGTGCCCGGCATGGGAGGCCGGCGAGGCGGCCATCGTCGCAGTCGCTCCGACTGCATGGGCATGCCCCGAATGCACCGCGTGATCCTCCTGCTTCGCAGACACGGCGTGATCGGCGTGTCCGTCATGGCGCTGGCCCGCCGTACTGCCCGTGGCGGGATCGCACACATGCTTAGGCGTCTGCTCGCCACTGCAGTGATAGCCGCACTCCACGATCCGGCGGCGCAGATCCTCGACACTGAGCTGCCGTTCGTCGAGATGGACCGTTGCGCTTCCCGCAACGTAGTTGACATCCGCGTGATGGACGCCGGGAAGCTGCAGCAACTTGCGACGTACTCCCTCCGCGCTCAGGCTCGATATGAGCCCTCCGACTTCAACGTTGATTGACTTCATAGATGGTTCATCCTGTTGGTTCTGTTCGATGTATCAACGTGCGAGTCGGCCGGAATCCAGGCAGTCCTGCGAGAACTCGAAGACGATCTCCCG
This sequence comes from Acidovorax carolinensis, assembly GCF_002157145.1. Classification (NCBI taxonomy): domain Bacteria; kingdom Pseudomonadati; phylum Pseudomonadota; class Betaproteobacteria; order Burkholderiales; family Comamonadaceae; genus Acidovorax; species Acidovorax carolinensis. The sequence continues at coordinate 1,496,626 of NZ_CP021361.1, read as the reverse complement.
GTCGGGTGCGATGAGCTTGTGCTTCTTGCCCGCGTAGTGGAGCCGCGAGAGGACGTCCCTGATCAGGTTGAGCCTGGCGACTCGCTTGTTGTCGGCGAGCACGACGGACCAGGGAGCGGCAGCGGTGTGCGTGCGTATGAACATCTCGTCGCGCGCACGCGTGTAGCCGTCCCAGTGCTTCAGCGCCACGGCGTCGACCGGACTTGATTTCCATTGCTTGAGCGGGTCACGGCGGCGTTCACTGAGCCGGCGGGTCTGCTCTTTCTTCCCGATGTCGAGGTAATACTTCAGCAGCTTGATGCCGGAGTTGACCAGCATCTCCTCGAACTTCGGCACGGAGTTCATGAACTCCTCGTGCTGCTCAGCCGTGCAGAAACCCATCACCGGCTCCACGCCGGCGCGGTTGTACCAGCTGCGGTTGAACACAACGAGTTCTTCGCCGACCGGTAGGTGCGGCACGTAGCGCTGGAAGTACCAACTGGTGCGGTCCCGATCGGAGGGTTTGCTGAGCGCGACGACCCGGGTTTCCCGCGGACTCAGGTGTTCGACGAGTCGCTTGATGCTGCCATCCTTGCCCGCACTGTCCCGTCCCTCCAAGAGGATGAGGATGCGGTCGCTACATTTGATGAAGTGACGCTGCAGCTTCACGAGTTCTATCTGCAGCATGTGCAACTGCGCCTCATAGTCCTCGCGGCCGATCGAGCGTTCCGTTGCCTCGTCGCGCGACGGGTTGTGCGCGACATCGGTCACGTCCGCATGAGCCTTGTTCTTCGCGCCTGTCGCGGCCTTCTTGTTCTTTGCCATGGGGTTCTCCGTTACGCCTGCTCGTTCCAGGCAGCATTGATCCGCGAGTGCTCCGGGATGCCCTCGAAGCTCGGCGCCACTAGAGCCGAAGTCCCAGGGGCGCTCGAACCCGCAGGATGATGGGCCTGATGGTCGTCTTGCCCGAATGAAAACAAACTGACGAGGGCGGCGCCGAAGACGACCGCGATGGAGCGCACGAATGTCATTTCTTTCTCCTTTAGCCGCTGGTTTTTGTCGTCTGGTCGAGCCAAGTGGCGCTTCCAGAAGACAAATCCCATATGAGAACTCCGTAGCCGGGTACAGAGTCAAGGCGTACGAGACGCGTGCGGGACATAGCCGGCACAGCGCTCACAGGAGGGGCTATAACGCGAGACGTGCAAACAGCAGCCAAGCAGGCGGCTGTGGGTGAGCCCGCTGGGGGCTCCTCAATAGGATGGCTCGCAGAGCCAGCGCCGGGGCCGGTTCCCAGGCAGTATAGGAAGGGGGCGGAAGCCCAATAAGGTCGAACGCAAAGGTCGGCGTCTTCTGCATTGCCGACTGGTTGACCTCTCCGCAAAGTTTCAGGCAAGGTGCCTTCGACGGGTCCTGGCTCCCCTCTTCATGCTTTTCGTGGGCGCCCTCATGACCCCCATGGGAGTGGCCATTGCCGTGCTCATACCCTGACGCATAGTGGTGCGGCTCCGGGGACTCCAACAGGCAGGCATTCGCCATCCCGGCCGCAAGCGCAAAAAACCATACCCCAGCACCATCCACGCGATGGCACGAATCCTACGAGGGTTGAGATGTGTGCGCATGTGCGGCCTATATACCCAATGACACCAATCCTATGCTTAGGCAAGCTGCGAGATCTTGATCTTAATCAAATGGAGACAGGGGTCAACTACGCGGTACAGCGTTATCCTGCCATGGCTATGAAGAAAACGGTAGATCCCTCGATGAACGAAGGCCCGGGCGATTGGATGACGGTCGGCAGACTGGCCAAAGTCGCTGGCGTCGGCGTAGAGACGATTCGCTACTACCAGGGTCGCGGGCTTTTGCCGGTCCCGAAGGCCGCAGGCAGTTTCCGGCGTTACCCCGCTTCAATGGTTCAGCGGATCGGCTTTATCAAGCGGGCGCAGAGCCTGGGCTTCTCGTTGGATGAGGTGGGATCGCTGCTAGACCTGGAGGACGGACGGAATCGCCGGGCCATCCAGACGGTGACGCAGCGACGCCTTGAGCAAATCGATGAGAAGGTCGGGGATCTGGAGCGCATGCGAGGTGCACTGCGTGACATGCTCGCGCGGTGCGAGGAGACGGGGCAGGCGTTTCCCTGCCCCATCATCGCTGCACTTGTTGGCACGCCTGCGGACCCACAACCACCTATCAATCGCTTGCGATAGCTCGCTGGAGCCACATCGCTGGAGGGTGCGCGTAAGCCAGGGGCTGCCCAATGGCACCCGGACTGCTGCCGTGATAGGCGCGTATCCTTGAGGTAGATTCTCCGTCCTCCGTGTTTACCCCCCGCGCAGGTCCACCAACTTGCGCTCCAGTTCGCGCCGCTCCCTGACAAAAATATCATCGGGCTGTCTAGATTCTGTTGGGGTGCGCTCCCTACGATGAACACATCTCCTCAACGCCCAAGCAAGGCATGAGAGATGCAAGTTTTATTCACTATCGCTAGGAGCTTCAACCATGATCCAAAAACGCCTCTCCCTTTCTTCCATGATTGCCGCCGCGGCCGCAGTGGTTACCCTGGGCCTTCCAGGGATGGCTTCGGCAGCGTACGAGCATCCCGCCAACAACGAAATGGGCGTCATCGTTCACCCGGAACACTTCAAGAGCGATAAAACCCGTGCTCAAGTCAAAACAGAAGCCGAGGCTGCCATGCGGCAAGGCCTCCTTTCTTACGGCGAAAGCAACTACCCTATCCGCACACCTGATGCGGCAGGTCCAGGCAAGACGCGTGAGCAAGTAGTCAACGAGTTGCGGAACGAGTCACCTGCCGAACGCGACGCGCGTCTGCGTCTCTACTACCGGGGTTGATTGCCAGTTGGGGTTGCAGCGGGTTTCCGGGGAGGCCGAGGAATCTAAACAGGCGGCGTGGCAACTGCGGAAAAAACCTTCGACGTTGGCACAGAAACCCCGGGATCTGTCAAAAACAGAAAAAAGCGTGCCCTTGCGCTTCGCGTACCGCTGTTGGCGCAGTCAGCCGGCAGCCCTGTGCCTCGCTGATTCATATGTTCGGTTTTCCTATCCAAGGAGTTCATCATGAAATACTTGCTCATCGCTCTCGTTGGCGCCACGACCCTTGGCTTCAGTCTCTCGGCCAGTGCCGCTCCAGACCAAGAAAAGGTCTGCCCTCCCAAGAAACTCGTATTGCAGCTCGACCATGGCCCGCGCGCACAGACGACGCCATACCTGAACCAATTGCGCAAGGCGCGTTATGAGGCCGAAGTCAAGGCCTGCAAAGATGGCGCAAAAGCCGCCAAAGAAACCTGTGCCCCGTAACTTTTGAGATGGGATTGGTCGCTGCGTGCATCTGGTGGGAGTTGGTCCTCGCCCATGCGACGTGACCATCTGCATTTTGCCAGGCCAGAAGCCACGCATCATCGTCTGACCATTCTTGCAGCAACCCAAATGATTCACTTCGTTGGGCGGCCCACCCTCCTACCGGCTCCTATGATCAGGCGCCGTTGGGCTCCAAGTCTATGGAGAATAGCAGCTCCTGCATCCGTCGGCGCTCCTCAGGAGTAGGCCATGCTGCATCTCCTGGCGCAGCCTCCAATTTGAACCGCCCCTCTCGGTCGAAGCGAACAAACCCATAGGTCTCGTTGACCACAGCACCCGGCACCCCATCGGCCCGAAGCCGTACATACCAGTCCGCTAGGCGCAGAGTTTGGTCCGCAAATATCGGTGCCAAGGCCTGGCCCCTGGCAAGCGCCACATACAGCACATGCGGCAACGCGTGCACCTCGCCCGCCTCGTCGAGCAGGAACACATAGGACGCGTGTTCACCATCCGAGTCGCACATTCCGCGGCCGGAGCCATCCACGGTGGTGTAGACGGGGGCAAAGCCACTGCCCGGCTGGCGGAAGTTCGTGGTTTGTCCCTGATACACGCGTGCAGCAACCCACTGAACGTCGCCGGCATAGGCGTAGGCGCGCAAATCGAATTTCATGGACTGCAGTCCCTCCGTATTCGCAATGACGCGTTCGCCCGGAGGCACGAGGGCCTGTGCTACATAGGCTCCCGTCATGATCTCCTGCCAGACCCGGCGCGTGAGTTTGTCACCTCGGTACGCGGCGCGGCTACCGAAGCCCGCCGCGGGTTTGAAGAACAGGCTACGACGAGCCGCCCACAGCCGGTCACCATGTGCCTCATCGACCACTTCGGTGCGCGGCACGTTCGCCAGCAGCACCTTCCTGTCGTCGTCAGCAACGCCCAGCTCCCGCAGCGCACCATCGTCACTGAACAAGGCCAGTCGCCGCTTGTCGGCGTATAGCGCGTGCGCCGTCGGATGGGGCGTGAGAACCGCTGCCTGTTCCAGCCAAGCCTGTCGCAGCACGGCGTTGGCAGGCAGATCCAGATAAAAATCTGTGACACGGTTGTAAACCACGTCGATGGCGAGTTCGCCGTGCCAGAGCCTGCCGTGACGGCACGCCAGCTCGGAGGGATCGACAATGATGGCCTGCAGTCCATGGCGCTCAAACAGCTGCCGGAACAGCAGGAACTCTGGATACAGGTATTGCTGCTGCGGCGCTTCGTCCACGATAGCGATCGAGACCAACGGCCGTGAGTGACCGGCCAGCCGCCACTCACGGCGGAACATGTCCACCAGCCGCTGCTCGAACGTTGTGACGCCTGCTCGGCCGGGCACCATTGCATGCACAGCCTGACAGCAGCTGCGCTGAGCACGGGCCAGCACCGCATTCAGCATCGCACCACCAGCGTTCGTGTTGATTTCGATCAAACCGAGACGGTCTTGGTCCAGATGGAAGTCATAGCCGAAGAACACGCCCTGGGAGCCACCGGTGCCGTCCCGCGCAATGGCGGGGGCATCCGCCAAGACCTGCTCCCGGTAGGCCGGGAGTGCCACCACTGCCTCGATGGCTTGCACGACGCGGGCCATTCGTTCGAGAGGAGGCCGCGCCACGAAGACCGGCTGCGCAGCAAACAGGTAGGGGCATCGGTCGCGCACTAGCTGCGACAAGCTCGGAGAGCCCAACTCGGCATCGAGCGCAGCCGCCAGCGCCGCAGGATCCAGGCTCAGACAGAAGCAGTCGCGGTTGAGCCGCTCAAAGGAGGTCAACTCGCAGTTTGATGTGTTGTGCATTGAGAGAGGGGTCAGAGCAGTTGGTGAAACAAGTAAAGCGCCTCCTTTTAGACCCTGTCCCACGCTCCGCGTCGACGCCAAGGGCCAGCGTCCATGGCTCAAACTTCACGGCTCCAGACTGGGTCGGATGGATGCGAATCCGTTCCCGAAGCACGCTGCCTTCGAAGTTCAAACTGTTTGACCAGCGCGTAAAGCGCCGGAATCACAGCCAGCGTGAGCACGGTCGAAGAAATCATGCCACCGACCATCGGTGCGGCAATGCGACTCATCACTTCCGAGCCGGTGCCGGTCCCCCACATGATGGGCAGCAGGCCCGCCATGATGGCAACGACCGTCATCATTTTAGGACGAACCCGTTCGACAGCGCCCTCCATGACTGCCTCGTAAAGGTCACCAACTCCTGGCTCTTTCCCTTCAGAGCGGCGTTTTTCCTTGATCTCTTCCCAGGCGTGGTCCAGGTAGATCAGCATGACGACCCCGGTTTCAGCGGCCACACCAGCCAGGGCAATGAAGCCCACAGCAACTGCGACAGAGAGGTTGTAGCCAAGCCACCACATCAGCCAGACGCCGCCAACCAACGCGAACGGCACCGACAGCATGACGATCAAAGTCTCCGTCAGTCGCCTGAAGTTCAGGTACAGCAGCAGGAAAATGAGCAACAGCGTTACTGGCACAACGAGTTTCATTTTCTCGATGGCACGCTCCATAGACTCAAACTGACCGCTCCATGTGGCGTAGTAGCCGGGCGGGAACTTGACCTGGTCATTCACTGCTTTGCGCGCCTCGGCGACGTAGCCACCGATGTCACGCTCACGGATGTCCACAAAAATGTAGGCAGATAGCAACGCATTTTCGGTACGGATGCCAGGGGCGCCCTTGGCCACCTCCACGCGGGCAACCTGGCCCAGCGGAATCATGGCTCCATCCATGGTCGGCACCAGCACTTCGCGGGCGATCTGCTGCGGGTCAGACCGCAATTCGCGTGGGTAGCGAACCGTAACGCCAAAACGCTCTCGCCCTTCCACCGTGGTGGTCACCATGTCACCGCCGAGCGCCGTACCAATGACCTCCTGCAGATCACCCACCGCCAGACCGTAGCGTGCCAGTTGGGCGCGGTCGGGCTCGATGTTCAGGTAGAAGCCGCCTGTGATCCGCTCCGCGAATGCCGAGGTGGTGCCGGGCACGGATTTCACTACGGTCTCGATCTCCCGCGCCAGGCGTTCCATTTCGTTCAAGTCCTTGCCAAAGACCTTGATACCAATGGGTGTGCGGATACCGGTGGACAGCATGTCGATGCGCGCCTTGATGGGCATGGTCCAGGCATTGGAGACGCCAGGAAATTGCAGTGCCTTGTCCATCTCGGCGATCAATTTGTCGGTGGTCATGCCAGATCGCCACGCTGACTCCGGCTTGAGGTTGATGACCGTCTCGAACATCTCGGTCGGTGCCGGGTCGGTGGCCGTGTTGGCCCGTCCTGCCTTACCGTAGACCGATTCAACCTCAGGAAAACTCTTGATGATCTTGTTTTGCGTCTGAAGCAACTCGGCGGCCTTGGTGATCGACATGCCCGGCAGCGAAGCAGGCATGTAGAGCAAAGTGCCTTCATTGAGTGTCGGCATGAATTCGGACCCCAGCTTGCTGGCCGGATAGAACGACACCCCAAGCACGACCAGGGCAATGGCAATGGTCACCTTCTTCCAGCGCATCACGCCAGCGATGATGGGTCGGTAGACCCAGATCAGGAACCGGTTCACCGGGTTACGGGACTCCGGCATGATGCGTCCGCGAATGAAAATCATCATGAGCACCGGCACCAGCGTCACCGACAACAGCGCCGCTCCTGCCATAGAAAACGTCTTGGTGAACGCCAGCGGTGAGAACATGCGCCCCTCCTGTGATTCGAGCGTGAACACGGGCAGAAACGACACGGTGATGATCAGCAGCGAGAAGAACAGTGCCGGGCCAACCTCTTTGCAGGCGGCGATCATGGCCTCGACCCGCTGCTTGCTGTTGTGCTCGGGTGGGAGCCGCTCCAGGTGTTTATGGGCGTTCTCGATCATGACGATGGCCGCATCCACCATGGCACCGATCGCAATGGCGATACCGCCTAGACTCATCAGGTTGGAATTCATACCCAGCAAGCGCATCGCGATGAATGAGATCAGCACCCCTACGGGCAACATCAAGATAGCCACGAGGGCTGAACGGATGTGCATGAGAAAGACCATGCAGACCAAGGCAACGATCAGGCTCTCCTCAATCAGCGTTCGCTTGAGCGTATCGATGGCCCGATGAATCAGGTCAGATCGGTCGTAAACAGCCTGGATGCTGACGCCCTGCGGCAGCCCTGCCGAAACTTCGGTAATTTTCTCCTTCAGGTTATGGATGACTTCCAGGGCGTTTTGGCCATAGCGGGCCATGGCGATGCCCGAGACCACCTCCCCCTCCCCGTTGAGTTCGGTCAGGCCGCGCCGTTCATCGGGAGCGAGTTCAACGCGAGCGATGTCTCGAATCAATACTGGTGTGCCTTTTTCGGCCTTGACGACCAGGTTCTCAATGTCCGCCGCGCCGCGCAGATAGCCCTTTCCGCGCACCATGTACTCTGTCTCGGCCATCTCCACCACACGGCCGCCGACGTCACGATTGGAGTCGCGCACGACCTGTGACACTTTGGCCAAAGGAATGCCGTAGGCCCGCAGCTTCACCGGGTCGACGGTGATCTGGTAGGTCTGGACAAAGCCACCGACGGATGCCACCTCAGCGACGCCATGCGCCTTGGTCAGCTGGTAGCGCAGGTACCAATCCTGCAAAGTTCTCAACTCGGCCAGCGTCCGGTCTTTGGCGATCAAAGCGTACTGGTAGACCCAACCCACACCGGTGGCATCAGGGCCAATTTGGGGCGTGACCCCCTTGGGCATTCGACTGGATGCGAAATTGAGGTATTCCAGCACGCGCGAACGCGCCCAATAGATGTCTGTGTCATCCTCAAAGATGATGTAGACGAAGGACGCTCCAAAGAACGAAAAGCCGCGCACCACCTTGGACTTGGGTACCGACAGCATGGCGGTGGTCAAGGGATAGGTGACCTGATCCTCAACCACCTGGGGCGCTTGTCCAGGGTATTCGGTGTAGACGATGACCTGCACGTCGGACAAGTCCGGCAGGGCGTCCAAAGGCGTTCGCAACACCGCGAATACCCCTGCGACAATGACAAACAGCGTGGCCAGGAGCACCAGGAAGCTGTTTCTTCCTGACCAGTCAATGATCTTCGCGAGCATGTTGTTCCCTGAAGATCAGTTATGGCCGGCGTGCGGAGTGGCCGCCGCTTTGCCCATGGGTTTCACGGAGGTGACCACCCATTCACCCTGTCCACGCTCAACGAACTCGAAGACCACCGCTGCGCCAGGTTGCAAGCCCGCCATCAGCCCATTGTTGGAGACCTTGAACTCCATGGACATTGCAGGCCATTTGAGGGAGGGTATGGGACCATGGGCAATGGTCACCGTGCCGGCCTTCGCATCAGACTCCTCCACCCTGCCCTCACCTTGGTGCCCGACGGAGGCAGCGGGCTTGCTCGCATCAGGGGTGCCTTGTGCTTCCGACTTAGCTCCATGTGAGGAGTGCCCAAAGCCGCCCACGGCCGCCTTGAGGTTGGCTTCTGCATCGATCAGGAAATTGGCAGCGATGACCACCTGCTCACCCTCGCGAACGCCCTCGGTGACTTCAATGCGGTCGTCGCTGCGTGCGCCCACTTTGACATCGCGGGGTTCGAATCGTCCCTCCTTGAGCTGCACCAGGACGATCTGGCGCGTGCCGCTGTCAATCACGGCCGAAGTCGGCACCGTCAAAACCGCCCCCTTGCTGGCGGTCGGAAGTTCCACCTGGGCAAACATGCCAGGCTTGAGCAAGCCACCCGTGTTCGACAAGTCCACGCGCACCTGCACCGTTCGGGTTTCAGGCTTCAGGGTGGGATACACATAGCTGACTGTCCCCTGGAACACCTTGTCTGGGTAGGCATTGATTTGCACCTTGGCCTTGCCCCCCGACTTGACCAAGCCGATGTCTTGCTCGAAGACATCCGCGATGACCCAGACCGAGGACAGGTTGGCAACTTGGTAGAGCATTTCGCCCGGCATGAATCGCATACCTTGGATGGCCTTCTTGTCCGTGATGATTCCTGCCACTGGTGAGCGAAATGTCAGCGTGCGGCGTGCGTCGCCGGATTTTGCCAAGGTCTTGATCTGCTCGTCCGATATGTCCCAATTGCGAAGCCGCGCCAGGCTGGAGTCGGCCAGCTCACGCATGCCACGCTGTGCCTCACCAGAGGCATCCTTCAACGCGTCGACACCCTGTGCCGCGATGGCGTACTCGCGCTGAGCAGACACCAGTTCGGGGCTATATACCTCGAAGAGTGGCTGCCCCTTGTTCACCGTCTGCCCGGTAACGTTGGCATGCAGACGCTCCACATAGCCCTCAAATTTGGCAGCAATGGTGAAGGTCTGGCGCTCGTCTGGTTCAATGCGTCCGGCGGCACGCACTACCTTGTCCAGAGAGCGAAGACTCACCGCCTCGGTGCGAACGCCAAGTTTCTGAATCTTTTCGGTGCTGATGCGAATTTGATTGGAGTTGGTTTCTGCTTCTTCCTGCTCTCCCTCGTAGACCGCGATGTAGTCCATCCCCATTGGATCTTTTTTCGGTGTGGGAGATGTGTCGGGCAGCCCCATCGGGTTACGGTAAAAAAGTACCTTGCGCTCCTTCTTGGTAGGACCGGCAGAGGCGCCCTGCGACTCAGTCTGGTCACCACTGCGGGCTTCTGATTGGCGCTGTCCCATCCAATAGCCACCACCCGCCGCCAACCCTGCGGCGACGATAGCCAGGAATACGCCGGCCTTGAAACCTGTTGTCATTGTTCTTCTCCCACGATGCGTTCAATTTCGGTAAGCCGCTTCTGCGCTTCCACGCCGGCTTTGATCTGATTCAGTTTGGACTGACGAATCTGGCGCTGCGCGTCCAGCAAGGTCGCAAAATCCACCTTGCCCGTCTGGTACCCAGCCAGCGCAGAGCGGAAGGTCAACTCCGACTGCGGCAAGAGACTTTCGGTCGTTAACGCCAAAGAGCGCCGGGCGGACTCAAAACCTGCCACGTTGGCGTAAAGGTCTGCCAGGACTTGATTCGTGACGACTTCCTGGCGTGAGCGTGCAGCGGCCAACATGGCCTCGGACTCCCGCTCCTGGGCGCGCCGCGAATCTTGCTGCAGGGGAATATTCAACTCGACCATCAGCTCCCACTCTTTGATCGAGCCTCGGTACTGAATCGGAGAGATACCGACGTTGAAGTCGGGATAGCGGTTCTTGTAGGTCAGCTCGCGGTTCTTCTCGGCCGCCCTGATCTGGGACTCTTCCGTGCGCAGCAGCGGATTGTTCATCCGGGCGCGCCCTTCCAGCGCTGCGAAGCTGACTTGCTCCGGCGACGGCAAGGCGCGGATCTGCTCGGGTGCAGCCAAAATCTCCGAGGTCGGACGCCCCACGAGCGCATTCAACTTGGACTGGAGTTGGCGACGCTCAGCGTCCAGTGCAATCAGTTCGTTGCGCATGGTGGACTGCTCCACCTGCGCACGGATCACATCCTGTTGCGCAGCAAGCCCGCCCGCATAGCGGACCTGCGCGACTTTTTCCAATCGCGCCATCAGGTCGAGAATTTCCCGCGACAAGCGTTCGTTCTGGTCCAGGTAATAGAGCTCGGCATAAGTCGTCTTGATCTTGCCAGCCAGTTCAACCCAGGCGCCTGCTGCACGGCTTCTCGCAGCTTGTGCTTGTGACTCAGCCACCTCACGCTTCAGACCGCGTTTGCCCATCCAGGGAAAATCCTGCATCAGCACGTAGCGGGTGCTTCCGACGCGCCCTGGCAATAGCGTGGGGTTTTGTTCTCCCATGCGCGTGATGTCACGCAATTCGGTTCGGAATTTAGGATCCGGCAAGGCGCCCGCAGGCGCGACGCGCTCTGCTGCCGCATCCGCATCAAAACGCATGCTGGCGATTTCTGGGTTTCTATCCCTGGCCGCTTGCAGCAACCCTTCAACACTCGATCCCAGCTTGGCCTCCTGCGCGTGAACCATCGAGCTCAGCGCCAGAGACACCACGACTACCCCCAACGACAGACGATTCCTCATAGGCATCATGACCTCCCCTTGGGTGCACGCAAGGCGGCATTCAACCGGTCAATTACTTCGGCCCAGTCCGCATCTTCCAGAAGCTCTTCGCGCAACAGAGTCGCCTGAGCTGGCGTCCAGAATGGGGCATCGGCCAGCAGCACATCGGCCGGCAGTGGAGAGTGGGCCTCCAAGAACTCCCCAATGCCTGCTGCATCCATGCGCAGGCCGAGCTGGGCAAACAGTTCAGAGAATCGATGAAATGACTTTTCCATAGCGGTGATCCCTATTGTTCAAACACAAAAAATTCTGAAGACGTGGCCAGTGGACGCTCACGAAAACGTCACGCTCAGCGCCAATACGGCAGCTCCGGACGCCATCGCACCCAGGTAGCCGAAAACAACCGATTTACCGACCTGCGCGCCGCCTGTCGTCCAGGCGATGCCGACCTTTGCCACCATGTTTGCCAATGTCGCGAGACCGAGCGCCGTGACGGTGGCGCCCGTGGACAATCCACCGGCACCATGCAGCCGAGCGACCGAGATCAAGATCGCATCCACGTCGGCAAGGCCTGAAACCGCCGACAGCACATAGAGGCCGCTGGTGTCCAGCCACTGCTTTGCCGCGGGCACCAGGACGCTCATGACAGCGAGCAGCACACCAAAACCGAGCGCGGTGCCAAGGTCGAATGGCGCCATCGCGCCGACAGCGCCCTCCCCCACTACAGTGCGGTCCAACTTGCGCCACCCCCATAGCGCAATACACAGCAGTGCCACGCCAGTGACCACCAGGGCGCTGCCGAAGGTGGACAGCAGCGCCGGCTGGATGACACCCAGCAGAACGACCATGCGAAAAAACATGACGCCACAGGATGCCAACGTGCCGGCTACCGCCGCGCCTGTCAGCGAAGGCTGCTCGCGTGCGTAGCGAGCCAAAGCCAACGTGGTTGCGGTGGAAGATGCCAGTCCTCCCAGGATCCCGGTCCACAGCACACCCCTTTGCGCGCCGGTGATCCGCATGGCAAAGTGACCCGTCAGCGACAGGCCCGCAATCAGGATGACTGCCCACCACAGCTGGTACGGATTGAGCGCGGCATAGGGCCCGAGGCCCGTATTGGGCAGGTAAGGCAGGATGACCATGGACAACACCAGCAGTTGCAGCGATGCAGTCAATTCGCGGTGATCGATCAAACGCAACCAACCGTGCAAGGTCGGCTTGAGATCCAGCAACACAGCGCCAACCACTGCTGCCGACAACGCCAAGGTGATGTTGCCGTGTGCCGCAAAGGCACCCAGGACCAGAGTGAGAAGCATCGCCACCGGGGTAGTGGCACTCAGGTTACCCGACAGTTTGGCGTTACGGGCGTAGGACACCGTCAGCAGCAGGGCGAGTCCGAGCAGCGCACCCAGCAAAGGCCAAGCGCCGAAATCTGGCTGCAGATGCCCAAGCACGCCACCGAGCAGTCCGGTCAGCGCAAAGGTGCGCAGGCCTGCAACACGTCCACCCTCCGGTAATTCGCGATCGTGCCAGCCGCGCTCCAGGCCAATCACCAGACCGACAGCAAGCGCGGCAACCAAGCCCGCGGCACCCGGGGGGAGTTCGTAGCCGTTCATCGATGCGCTCCGTTGATACCCTGCATAGTCGCAGGCACGATCTTGCGTATGACAGGCGCAACGACCACACTGCAGGCATAACGCGAGTCGACATTGAACAGCGCCACCACTTCGGTCCAATCCACGTTCAGCATAAATTCCTCACGTTGCATCAGACCCTCGGTCACTGAATTTCAGGTTGTTGAACTTCGCATTGGTATCCACCTACCTTGTGTGAATGCACGTTATGCATTTTGCGAGACCAAGGCTGACCGGAATATGTTTCAAAGATTACATCTTTGTCATGTGCTTCTTGGGGCTTGGCATATCAGCCACCGATGAACGTTGGCGCGTTTGATGGCCACATGGGCCCGCACAACGGTGTTGCGGAAGTTCAACTCGGATGTGGTGATGGCGTCCCTGGCGCCCGAATTGATCTCGTGACGCTTGACTCATTTCCGATCGGGCGATCCGGCCGGCGCGAACCCAAGATTGGCTGCGTGCCCCCGTTCCTGGATTGGAGGACAAGGCACTGAGCCGTAAGAACAGTACACACAGCAGTCACCCGACTTGGGCTTTAGCACGGTGTGACATTGCTCGCACTCGTAGAACCACTGGCAGGCGTCCGTGGGCATCGTCTCTGTCTTGGCGTGGCCGCACTCGGGGCAGGTCAGCGTCGATTCCAGTATCACCGCAGTCACTTGGCGTCTCCCAACACGGTCGCGGGATACCCTGCGTTCCTGGTGGCGCGTGTGAGGACCTCGACATTCGCCTTCGTATCGTCGAACGTCACCTTGGCCTCGCGCCGATCCAGATTCACGTCGATCTTGCTGACGCCGGATACCTTGGTAAGCGCCTTCTTGACTGTGATCGGGCAGGTGGCGCAGTTCATGTCGGGCACGGACAGCGTGACACTCTGCGTGGTAGCCCAGAGGGGCGAAGCAGAAGCGGCCAGCATGGCCAGAGCAACGAGTTTTTTCATAGCAATCTCCATTCAGTAAAACCAGGGAGCGATCAGCGGGAATCCGAGCGCGACGATGACTAGCGCCACCACGGTCCAGAACAACGACTTGTGGCTTCGGTTGACTTGCGGTAGCGCGCAAGCCTGCCCGGCCTCACAGGCTGCTGGCGCTCGCCATATCCGCCTGTACGCAAAAAACAGTGCCACAAGCGCGGCACCGATGAACATGGGCCGATAGGGTTCGAGCAGGGTCAAATTGCTAATCCATGCCCCGGAGACGCCAAGCGTAATCAACACCAAAGGCCCGAGGCAGCAAGTGGAGGCGAGGATGGCCGCCAGACCGCCGGTTAACAGCGCACCACGCCCGCCGCCGCTTCGAGTTTCAGTTGGGGAATCGGGTTTCATCGTTTAAGCTTACTTCCGTAGTTAAGTACGGAGTCAAGTGCCATGAATGAACCAACCGAAACCCTGACCATCGGTGGCTTAGCCGAGGCCGCTGGGGTCAATGTTGAGACGATCCGCTTCTACCAGCGCAAGGGCTTAGTGCAAGAGCCCGACCGCCCCCTGGGCGGCATCCGCCGCTACGGCGAGGCAAATCTGGCCCGGGTACGCTTTATTAAATCGGCGCAACGGCTGGGTTTCAGCCTTGACGAAGTCGGGGACTTGCTGAAGCTCGAGGACGGGTCGCATTGCCCCGAGGCCCGCGAACAAGCCGAACGCAAGCTCAGGGATGTGCGCGCCAAGCTCGCCGATCTCCACCGCATTGAGGCAGTCCTGGAAGCACTGGTGCAGCGCTGCTGCGCCGCAAGGGGACAGGTGCGTTGCCCGATGATCCAGGCGCTGCAGGAAGCGTGACGATGGAACTCTTGAAAGTTGCCATTCTGTTTGCGGTGACGGCAGTAGCTGAAATCGTTGGCTGCTACTTGCCCTGGCTGGTCGTAAAGCAGGGCAAGTCGGCATGGCTGCTCTTGCCGGCTGCCGTTTCCTTGTCGTTGTTCGCTTGGCTGCTGACCTTGCACCCGACAGCTGCCGGGCGAACCTATGCGGCTTACGGCGGGATGTACATCGCCGTGGCGCTGGTCTGGTTGCACGTCGTCGACGGTGTTGCCTTGACCCGTTGGGACTTCGTGGGAGCGGCCATCGCGCTGGCCGGCATGTCGGTGATCGCCCTGCAACCTGCGACGGATACTTGACGTTCCCGGAGCTCTCCGTTCTCGGTCGTCTCCGCTAATCCAGATGAAAAACGCAACCGTCTGCCCTCAAACTCGCGAAAACAGCAGACCTCGGACCTCGCACGGTCAAGAGACAAACAGAGGATCCGAATTTCCGCGGCTCCGGCCGCCTAGAGTCGAAACTCTCAATGGAAAAGAGGACTTACGGTGCTGGCTTGTCTAACAACGCCACCTTTTGTTGGGTTCTCCAAGTATTCTCGCCGTCAAGGCAACAAAGCCGGTGCCCGCAGGTCGTTTGTCTCACCACTTTTCTCCCCTGGGTCCACCGCAGTCTCTTCAAGGGCGAACTCCACGTCGATTTGGGAAAGACGCTCAAGAAGCGCCATGTTTTGGTGGTTCTCTGCACGCTCGAATAAGAGGACCTCTATCGGGCGCCACATTGCCACCCAGCCAATAATCAACAAGCCTTCGCTAATCCCAACATGCACTTTGCTGTTGCCCGGATCAACCAATAAGGCTCGTGCAAGCAGTGTCGTCGTCAGAACGGCGAGTCCTATGAACAGAAAGCGCATGCCCTGTCGCATCCTTCGGCGATATCGGCGCCTGCACTGTGCATGCTGCGCCTGAAAGTGCGCGTGAATCGCTCGTGTGATTTCGACTTCGTACTCTCTGATCGGAGTCGGGACGTGCACCATAAGCCGAAGCGGTTCTTCTCGACCATCTTCACCAGCACAGTCAACGATATAGGTTTCAACAGCATGGCTCAGTGTTTTCTCATGGAGCGGTGAAGGGTCCAGAGAATCGTAAAGCTGCGTGATTCGTTGAATTCGAATATCGATGACCGTCATTTGGACATACGCCAGGGTTGACGCTGGCTGGTTCTACTTTTTTGTGTACCGTACGTACCGGTGTAGGCGACGGGCCCCACTCAAGGCGTTACGCTGATGCCGTTGGGTGCCTTACCGACAGGAACGGTCTTCGTTACCTTGCGATCTTTCACGTCAAGCACGGAAACCGAATTGGCGTAAATGTTCGTCACATAGGCGTACCGCCCGTCACGATCAACAACCACTCCATGAGCACCAGCGCCAGTTACGACTGTCTTGACGACCTTGAAAGTCTCCAGGTCAATCATGCTGACGGTCTTGCCCGGCATCTTGCGCGTACCCTGGTTGGCCACCAGGAGCGTGCGCGAGTCAGGCGTGGCATACAACTGAATCGGCACCGTTCCTACCTCAACCTTGCGAATTACCTTGCGCGTTGCTGGGTCGATCACGGCTATGGCGTTTTCGCCCGACAACGAGGCAAAGGCCAAACGGCCGTCTGGCGTGAAGCCAGTCTGGGCCGGACCTTTGCCGGTCGGCACCTGCGCAATCTCCTTCTGGCTGGCGGTGTCGATGACCGATACCGTGCCACCCTTGAGATTGGCGACGTAGACCTCCTTGCCATCCGGGCTGAACCGAAGACCATGGGGAAACTGACCGACCGGAATCGTCGCCACGTGGCTCCGCGCCGCTGTGTCGATCACAGTGACCGTGTTGTCGCCGCCATTGGTGACATAGGCAAAGCGGCCGTCTGGTGACACCACCACATGGGCTGGGTGCATACCCACCGGCACCTTGGCGACGACTACGTTGGTCGCGGTGTCGATGGCCCAGATCGCGCCCGCTTTTCCCATCGCATCGTGGTCGCCTTGGGCCATGCCCTTGTGCGCAGAAACGTCGGCTGCATGGTCAGGCTCGCCGTTGTTGGTCACCCATACGAGCTTGCCGTCGGGCGACACTTGCACGTTGTGGGGCATCTTGCCGACGTGCACGTTCGTCAGCGTTTTCAACGATGCCGCATCGAGGACGCTGACCGTGTCAGCGCCTTCATTGGCCACATACACTTGATCGGCGGCCAAAGTGGTTCCGGACCAAGTCAGCAGGCCGATCTGGACCGCTGTCAAAAGCCAGTTGATTTTTCTTCTCATCATGATCAATCCTTGTTGAGAAACGGCCCTTAGATCAGGGCTATGTCCACTTTGTGGGTCCTGTATTACCGTCACCGTTTTTGTCCATCATGTCCAGGACGCATAAAAACTAGCCAGGACGTTGAAACATCAAACGAAACGCTTGCTCGATCGCAGCGTCGCGGCCTTCGCGAAGTCGTCCCAGCGCATGAGTAACTTGTCCTGCAGCTTCACGCTCACGCTCGATCAACGGGTGATGCGGCGCAAGCGGCTGTCGGCTCCTAGCGAGGGGTTCGGCCAACAGACTGACCCCTTTCATCCACGGACTAAATGCTTCTGAAAACAAATACCTGCTGCTGCGCATTGGATGGAGCCACTTGAGCACTTCGGCTGTCCAGGGCGTGGACAGCGCTTGCGCCCAGGGACTGACGAATGCCCTGTAAAGCACCTCGTTGAATGTCGAGACCTGTTTCACGCGCTCAAAAGCTTCTTCCGGGTAATCCGTTTTCAGGTCTTCAACCTGACGGGATTCAAAGCGAATGCTGTAAGTGGGCTTATGGCAGTCCGGGTTCCCGGACGGGTTGTCGATCTTCATCTCATAGAGGCCCGGTGCCAGCGCCTCAATCTCAGCCAGGCTCTCCAGGATCGCCCGGTGCTCCAGACGAGCCACCCCAGCAGAGACAAAAATGCCTAGATGGCCGACATGCCGGTTCGTGAGGTAAACGATTCGCTGCCCTGCCCGCTTGAGATCCTCGGTGTCACTATAGACAGCGGGGATCCACCCAAGCGCCTGGTGCGGTGGCGTGATGTTGTCGCCGTAAGATGCAAAGATGACGATTGGATTCTTGATCCGCCTCAGGTCAGCAGTACAACCCTGGCAAATCTGGAAAACACCCTGCTCAAGCTGGTTGCCGATGAACAAATTCTCAACGATCGCGAGGATCTCTTCTCGGCTCAGGAAATAGAAACCGTTCCACCATCGTTCGAACTCCAGAAAGCGCGCCTGCTCACTGTCAACGTTGGTGAAGAGTTGGGCGTACTTCTCCCAAACGGCCTTTTCGGGCTTGAGGTTCTCGAAATTCTGCGCTAGCCAGGCCCCGTCAAACCGGCCATTGCCCAGGTCGGCCGTCAGATGCGCCAACCAGCTGCCGCCAAGGAGTCCTCCGGAAAGACGCATCGGATTGACACCGGACTCGCCCGCCCAATACGACAAAGGAGAGCCATTGAGCACCACCGGTCCGACCAGACCGGCGCAGTCTGCGGACAGCAGCGCCACCGCCCACCCGGCCTGGCAGTTGCCATAAAGCACAGGAGCATTGCCAGGATGGCGTACTGCAACCTCTTCGACGAAACGCCGCAGCACATGCAAAACGTCTGCCAGGGTTTGCCCCAGAGCCGGCTCTGGAAAGAAAATCACGAAATAAACCGGATGGCCTTCGCGCATGGCCATCCCGACTTCGGAGTCGCGCTTGAAGCCGCCAATGCCGGGGCCGTGGCCGGCGCGTGGATCGACGATGATGACCGGCGGTTTGTCAGAGTCGACGCAGTCGTCCCAGCAATGCCCGTCGATTTCCGTGATGCGTAGCAGTGCATAGTTGACGGACCGTTCGAAGCTGCGCGCGTCCAACAGCGTTTCATACTTGAAGTCCAGAAGCGGCGGCAATCCGGCTCGCTCGTGCTCCAGCATGTTGTTCGCGCGCTGGCGAAGCGTGTCCCAGAACAGAATGGTGCGTTCGAAGAAATCACGCTGGTAATCGAAATAGTCCTGCGCCGAAGGTGCTTTAGCTGCTCTTTTCATGCCACTGGACGCATCCTGTGGCGCAGGCTTCAACAACTCCTCGGAATGATCCAAGACGGTCGGTGGTAGATCCTCTGCCTGGCGGTGCGTCCCTTGCACCGCTGCTTCCTTACCCCCCGCCGTGGTGCGTTGAGAGGTCCGAGGTTTTTGTGGTGACGTGGGGGTTTTCATCATTCCTCCGAACTACGGGGTCATCTTTTTCCGCGCCGCAAACGCAGCGCATTGAATATCACCGAGGCCGAGCTCAGGCTCATGGCCAGTGCCGCGATCAGCGGGGACAACAACCACCCAGTGAACGGGTACAGCACGCCTGCCGCAATCGGCACCCCAATGCCGTTGTAAACGAATGCGAACAGGAGGTTCTGGCGCATGTTTCGGACAGTGTCAGTGGAGATATCACGCGCCGCAGTGATTCCGCGCAAGTCGCCTTTGACTAGCGTGACCTGCCCACTGTTCATAGCCACATCGGTTCCCGTGCCCATGGCCACGCCGACATCGGCCTTGGCCAACGCAGGCGCATCGTTGATACCATCGCCGGCCATCGCGACAATGTGGCCCTCTTTCTGGAGCCGCTCCACAAGCGCCAGCTTGTCGGCGGGCTTGACTTCGCCATGCACCTCATCGATTCCCAGTTTGGCACCCACGGCCTTGGCGGTGGTCAGACCATCGCCAGTTGCCATCACGATGCGCAAGCCGCTGGCGTGCAAATTTTGAATAGCTTCCCGCGTGGTGGCTTTGATGGGATCGGTCACGGCCAAGATTCCAGCCAGTTGTCTGTCCACGGCCAGATGCATCACGCTGGCGCCTTCACTGCGCAGACGCTCGCCATCGATCTTGAGCGCATCAGTGGCCACGCCCTCCTGCTGCATCAATGCGGTGTTGCCCAACACCAGATGCTTGCCATCGATCATGCCGCGCACGCCTATGCCGCTGCCGGACTCGAAATCAAGCGGCTTGATCAGTTCCAGGCCCTTGGCACGTGCTGCACTAACGATGGCCTCGGCCAGGGGATGTTCGCTGCCTTGGTCCAGGCTGGCGGCCAAGCGCAACACTTCGTCCGCGGTATAGCCGGGGGCGGCAACTGCGGTGTCGAAGGCGGGTTTACCTTCGGTCAGCGTTCCTGTCTTGTCCACAATCAGCGTGTTCACCTCGCGCATTTTTTCGATGGCGCCAGCATCGCGGAACAGTACTCCCTGTGTCGCGGCACGCCCTGTGGCCACCATCACCGACATCGGCGTGGCCAGTCCCAGCGCACAGGGGCACGCGATGATCAGCACGGCCACTGCGTTGATCAAGCCAAACACCCAGCTGGGTTCCGGACCGAACAGCCCCCAGACAAAGAAGGTGGCAATGGCGATGAGCACCACCACGACCACAAATTTGCCGGCGACCACATCCGCCATGCGCTGCATGGGAGCCTTCGAGCGCTGGGCATTGGCCACCATCTGAACAATCTGCGACAGCATGGTGGCCGCACCGACTTTCTCGGAGCGCATCACCAAGGCACCACTGGTGTTCATCGTGGCCCCAATCACCTTGTCACCAAGGCGTTTGGTCACCGGCACAGGCTCACCGGTCAGCATGGATTCATCGACCGCACTGCTGCCTTCGGTCACAACGCCGTCGACCGGCACTTTCTCGCCGGGACGAATACGCAGCAGATCCCCGACGTGAACATGGTTCAGCGGTACGTCCTCTTCGCTGCCATCCACATTGATGCGGCGAGCGGTCTTGGGTGCCAAACCGAGCAGCGCCTTGATCGCCGCAGAAGTTTGCGAACGGGCCTTCAACTCGATAATCTGGCCCAACATGGTCAGCGAGATGATGACCACTGCCGCCTCGTAGTAGACCGCCACGCGCCCCATGGAAATGAATGAATCCGGGAACAAGCCCGGCGCCACGGTAGCCACGAGGCTGTAGAGAAAGGCCGCGCCCGTACCCAAACCGATCAAGGTCCACATGTTGGGGCTGCGGAGGACGAGAGACTGCCAGCCGCGTACGAAGAAGGGCCAACCCGTCCACAACACGACAGGCAAGGACAGCGCCAGTTCAACCCAGGTTTGAACGTTCATGTCAAACCACCCGAGACGGTGGCCGAACATGGCAAGAACGGTAACGATGACTGTGAATGGCAGCGTCCACCAGAAGCGACGCTGAAAATCCTTCAATTCATGGTTGTCTTCCTCGTCCAGCGGAATGATGGGCTCCAATGTCATGCCGCACTTGGGACAGATTCCAGGATGATCCTGCCGCACCTCGGGGTGCATGGGGCAGGTGTAGATCGTGCCGGCCGCAGCAGGTGCGGGTTCCTCAGGCGCTGAAGGTGCAAGGTACTGCAACGGGTTTGCCGCGAACTTGCCCTGGCACTTGGCGCTGCAAAAGTAATAGGGCCGACCTTCGTGCGTCAATTGGTGATCTGACTGCTCTGTGACGGTCATGCCGCACACCGGATCCTTCAGCTCCGATGGCGGGGCTGGCTCGGCTGGAGGGTGACTGCCGTGATGATGGTGTGCATGCATGTCCATTGCTTATTCCTTGTCGTTATTGGTGCGCCGGGGTGTCTGCGCATGGTTGCCATGCCCACCATGGCCGCCGTGGCCGTGCATCAGGTGCATCAGCGGACAGGCGAGGAGCAACAGGTAGGGCCAATAGCCCAAAACATGACCCCAGTGCTCTCGCAGCAGGTAAAAACCGGCGATCAAGGCAGCCGTTGCCAGAGCCAAGCCGGATGGGCGCTGCCAGAACGTAGGCGCATGGGAGTCGTTGTCAGGATGATCCATGGCGTAGCTCCTTCAGAGTTGCCAAAAAAGTACGGGGGAGCGCAATCGCCCGGCCGATCAATCCGTAATCAAATGCCGTGGCCGTTATCGGCAACCACAGCCCCCCGTGCCGCCACTGTGGCAGCCCGATGCTTTAGGCTGCGAAGTCGCAGCGGGAATGGATGTTTCTGTAGCCAGCTGTGCTGGGTAGCCCGCATCCGTCAAGGCCCTCAGCAAAGGAGCGCTGCCCTGCGCCAGTTCCCCGCTCACCCGGACGCGGCCAGACGGGAGATCGACCTCCACCCCGCGGACCCCGGGCAGCGGCTGCAATGCCTGCGTGACGTGCTTCACACAAGAGCCACAGCTCATACCATCGACTTGCAGATCAATCGTGCTCATATTTCAAACTCCTAAAAAATGAAACGTGTACCGCCGGGAAAAAATCCAGATCATCTTTTTGACACAGAGTCAGTGGTCGACTGGGATTTGCCAATGCGAGGAATAAACCGGGGTGTTCGCTGGGCGTAGCTGTCGTACTCAGCACCAAACTGTTTGCGCATTTCGTTCTCTTCGGTGATGGCGAGACGCCCGTACATCAGGAGCAAGACTGGGAACATGACCAAGGTCAGCAACGTGGGCCACTGCAGCAGGAAGCCCAGCAAAATCATCACGAAAGCCACGTACTGCGGATGGCGAGTGCGTGCATAGGGGCCGGCTGTGGCGAGCGACTGGCGACGCTGAGCGTGGTACAGCACATTCCACGCGGTGGACAACAGGTAGAAACCATAGCCCAGAAAAACGTAGCTGGCGATGTGCAGCGCGCCAAAATGCGGGTCGCCCTTTTCGCCCAAGAGGGTAGACCACAGGTGACCCGAGCTGTGGGAGAGCAGATCCAGGTTAGGGAACTTGGTTTGCAGCCAGCCCGACATCAGATAAATCGTCAACGGGAAGCCATACATCTCTACGAACAAGGCAACGACGAAGGCTGCGAATGCGCCAAACGTTCTCCAGTCACGGGCCGTCGCAGGCTTGAAAAAGCTGAACGCAAACATGATGAAGATCGCTGAATTGATGATGACCAGCGACCACAGACCATAAGCGGATTCGGTATGGTTCATCGTGAATCCCCTTCATTGCGTGATTCGGTAGATTTCGTTGCATCAGGCTTGCTCTGGCCATGTCCGCCATGCCCCCCATGTCCGCCATGCATGAAGACATGCATCAGCGGGCAGGCGAGGAGCAGGAGAAAAGGCAGCGCCCCGACGACATGCGCGAGGTGTTCGGTCAACAGGAAATATGCCGCCACGCCGCCTATCACCACGAGGCCGATGGCATAGCGAGAACTCCAAAAGCTGGGGGGCGACTCGTGCCCGCCGTGTTGATGGTTCATGGTGACCCCCAATTCGGTGAATGCGTTACTTGGCTGGCGTAGCTGGCAGACGGTCCATCATCATCTGCATCATGGACTCCATCATTTGCAGGCGCTTTTCCATCATCTGATGGCGCTCGGCCATGTTGGTGGGCATGCCCTTGCCACCTTGCATGCCACCCATGCCCTGCATGCCTGCGCCCATCTGCTGCATCATTCCCATACCGTCCTGCATCAGCTTCATGTGCTCATCCATGAGCGCCTGCCGCTCTTCTGGTGTTTTGGCCGCCATCATCTTTTCGTGCATCGCTTGCATGGCTTTCATCTGTTCGTCCATCTTGGCCATTCCGGCCATCTGCCCCGCACCCGTTGGCGTCGCGGCCGCCTTCATTTGGGTGGACGCAGGCGATGTGCTTCCTGCAGGGTGATGGGCCTTGTGCTCATCGGCGGTTTGCGCCATCACGCTCAGTGAGAGCGAAGCGACACAGATACCAACCAGGGTATGGCGAATTTTTGACATAGTGCTCTCCTTCTTCCGGTGAAAAACCGTCGCATTCAGCATTCAAACCCTCTGACCGCGACGACACAGCACGCCCGCGCAGCGTGTTCTTACTGAGCGGGCTGAATGTCAGTGACAACCATCTTCCCGCCCTCGTTGATGACCATGAACTTGACCTTGTCGCCGGGCTTCACTTTGCCCAGCAGACTCTTGTCTTTTGCGGTGAACACCATGGTCATGCCGGGCATGTCCATGTGCTTGATTTCTGCGTGCTTGATGGTGATCTTGCCAGTTTCCTGATCGACCTTCTTGATTTCGCCGTCCGTCAGGGATGCCGATGCTTGGGACATATCCATCTTGCCGTGATCCATCATGGTCTGGGCGAAACTGCCCATGGGCGTGAATGTGCCCATGGCAAGAGCGGAGATGGCCAGAATGTTCTTGATGGTTTTCATGATTTCCTCACGATTGAGAGTAAAAAAAGTGGGTTATTTCATAGCCACTTTGACAGCGCCTTTCATACCGGCCTCGAATGACCAGACATCAGGCACGCGAACTCGGCAGTGCCCGCCTTCTTGGCGAATTGCCAGACGATCTCACCTTGCTTGCCAAGGGCCCGCGTGACCTTGCTGGGCACATCACAAAAAATGACCGATCTCATGGAGGTGATTCTGAAGCGCGGTCATGTCAGAAAGCTGTGCGCCGGATTACAAATTTGTTATCTACGTGTCAGGCACGCAGAAACTCGTCAAACTCACGTCTACGCCAGATAGCGGAGAGTGACCATGAAGATATTGATCGTCGAAGATGAACCTAAAACCGGCGAATACCTTCGCCAGGGATTGAGCGAGGCCGGATTTGTGGCCGACCTGGCGCAAAACGGTAGTGATGGCCTGCACCTGGCACTCCAAGGTGAATACGACCTCGTGATCCTGGATGTCATGCTGCCCGGACTGGATGGCTGGCAGGTGCTGCAGTCGCTGCGCAATCGCGGATTGCAGATGCCTGTGTTGTTCCTCACGGCGCGGGACCAGGTGGAAGATCGGGTCAAAGGGTTGGAATTGGGCGCTGACGACTATCTTGTCAAGCCCTTTTCATTCGCCGAGTTGCTGGCCCGTGTACGGACAATCTTGCGCCGGGGCCGAGGAGGCACCGAAACCAACACATTGCGCGTGGCTGACCTGGAACTTGATCTGCTGCGCCGACGGGTCTCGCGGGGTGGCCGTCGCATTGACCTGACAGCCAAAGAATTTGGTTTGCTGGAGTTGCTGTTGCGCAGGCATGGAGAAGTGCTTCCTCGCTCGCTGATTGCCTCCCAGGTGTGGGACATGAACTTCGACAGCGACACCAACGTGATCGAAGTGGCGATGCGCCGCTTGCGCCTGAAGATTGACGAAGGCCAGGACGTCAAGTTGATCCAGACCGTGCGGGGCATGGGCTACGTGCTGGAAGCACCGGAGAACGCTTGAATGTTTCGGTTCTTCTCGCTCACCCATCGTTTGGCCATCTTTTTCACGACGGTGGCCGCAGCCGTCGTGCTGGGGCTTGGAATGTTGTTCCTGGTTGCGACCGAACGCCACTTCCTGGAACTGGATCGAATCACGCTGCAAGACAAGCAGCACCTGATCGAGAACATAGTAGTCAATGCCAACTCCACCGATGACATCCCATCGCGCTTACGCGAATCTTTGAACAATCACCACGGCTTGTCTGTCATTGTCAAAAACGCTAATGGGGATGTTCTTTTCAGGACTGAAGGGTTTCAACCTCCAGCCACTTTGGACGCGCCAAAACCAGAGCATCGGATTTCCGAGATTCAGAGTTGGAAAAATCAAGGCCGTGAATTTCGCGCGTTGAACTTGCGTTTCAACCCTGCCAATAGTGCGGCGCCACCACTGGATGTCCTGATCGCCATTGACATGGAAGATCACATGCAATTCATGGCGCAATTACAGCGTACGCTTGTGCTCTATGCTATTTGTGCCATCTTTGTCAGCGGGATGCTGGGATGGTTCGCAGCCTACAAAGGGATGGCACCGTTGCGCGCCATGAAGACCCAAGCCACAACGGTCAGTTCCCATCGTCTCGATGAGCGAATGCCCATCGAAGCAGTTCCTGTGGAAATGGCTGACTTGGCACAGGAACTCAACAAAATGTTGGACAGGCTGCAAAATGACTTTCAACGACTGTCCGAGTTCTCCTCGGACTTGGCGCATGAAATTCGCACGCCCATCAGCAACCTGCTGACGCAAACCCAGGTGGCACTCGCCACCCGGCGAGACGCTGACACCTATCGAGACATACTGGCGTCGAACGCGGAGGAATTCCAACGCCTGGCGCGCATGGTGTCGGATATGTTGTTCCTGGCCAAGACGGATCGTGGGGTTGACTTGCCGAACAAGGAGCGGTTTTCTGCAGCCAAGGAAGCCCAGGCCTTATTAGAATTTTATGAAGCCGTCGCTGAAGAAAAGAACGTCACACTACGCCAGTTCGGTGATGGAGACATCCTGGGTGACCGATTGATGTTTCGAAGAGCGCTGAGCAATCTGTTGTCGAACGCATTGCGCCATACCAATGACCATAGCGATGTAACGATTGACATCAGCGAGACAGCAAAGGCCGTTGTCGTGACGGTCGAGAACACGGGGGAGGACATTGACCCTCAAATCATTCCTCGCCTTTTTGACCGCTTCTACCGTGCCGACCCGTCTCGGTCCCACCCACAATCCGATGGTGCGGGCCTCGGACTATCAATTACCCGTGCCATCGCACAAGCGCACGGAGGACGCGTCACGGTTGAATCCGGTGCGGGGAGAACAAAGTTCAGTCTAGAATTTCCTAGCAGGCTGGCGTAATAGAAATAACTAACGCCAACAGAACTTCCACCAGCGTAACAGCACCTTATCTACTTACTGATCGGGATCAATTTTTCTGTAGAGACTTCCTTAAGAAGGGTTTCCAACAAAATGTAACCGATTACTCATCACTTCGTCACGAATGAACGGAACAATGAATACGCAATTCATGCAACCTACTTTCACGGAGGCATCGCCCCATGGAATTGCGTCATCTCCGCTGCTTTTTGGCGGTCGCGGAAGAGCTTCATTTTGCACGCGCGGCTGAAAAACTTCATATAGAACAGTCGCCTCTTTCACGTACCGTCAAGGAACTGGAGGAAGAGTTGGGGGTGCAGTTGTTCATCCGCACCAGTCGCAGCACGCGGCTGACACTTGCGGGTAGGCTATTCCTGAAGCATGTACCGCGTGTCTTTACCGCGTTGGAGCAAGCCCGCGAAAGCGTGAAATCGGCCGCCAATGGCTTCCATGGGCAGTTGCGCATTGCTTTATCCGATGGCATTACGCCGTCGCGCCTGCCTGCTCTGCTGGCGCACTGCCGCGAGGAAGACCCGGAAATAGAAATACGACTGTTCGAGGTTCCGTTGGCCCAACAACTCAAGGGCTTGCATGATGACCTGTATGACGCGGGTTTCTCGATGGCCGACGAAGTGGGCGACGGCATCATCGTCGAGTCGGCCTGGGAAGACGAGTTGATGGTGGCCGTGCCCGCACGCCATCCGGCTCTGGCCTATAAGCGAATCCCGCTGGAGGAAGTGCTACGTTACCCCCTTGTGCTGGGCGATCCCGCCGTCTGCGAAGGCCATGCCCGCCAAATCGACCGAATCCTGCGCAAGCAGGAAAAGGAACCCTTGGTGGTTCAGCACGTCGCTACATTTGATGTGATGATGGCGCTTGTGTCGGCCGGTTTGGCGTTAGGGCTTGCGGGCACAGCGCATATTGCTGCCAGCCGCGAACCAGGGGTAGTGGGCCGCCCGCTCGCAGGGCGCTCCCCTATGCTGACCACCTATCTGCTGCGCCGGGATACCGAACCGTCTCAGGCGCTGGCTCGCTTTATTGAGCGGTTGGCCTCCCAGGGGTCGGATGACGCCTAACGCCCAAACCCGCTTCTCAAGTGTCACGCCTTCGAGGAATCAGGTCATGAGCCCGTTCAACATCTTCGCCTCATTGTCGTTAGCCACGCTATTGGCCTCTTGCGGTCAGTCTTCTGCTCCAGGCGAGACGGTGGAATCCTTGGCAGCCGATCCCGAGCGGCTGAAAGAATTGCGCCAGCAGTGCAAGCTGAACCGCGCCAAGTTGGGCGACGAACTTTGCAACCGCGTGGCCGAAGCGACGAACCGCCGCTTCTTCGGCAATGGCAAGGTGCCTTATACACTGCCTAAGGAATCGTCGAATTTTTAACCGTGGCCGGTAAGCCACACATCGCTCGATTTTCTGCTCGCTACGCCGCAACGCGCCTTTGCTTGCGGCGCTTTTACTGTCTTCGTCCTTGCTTGAATCGATGTTTTTTGCATCATCTTCGTTCTGATAACAGTCTTTGACCGGCACTGACCCGGCACCGATCCTGACGCCAGCGGCACGTTGTTGTGCAGCCGTTGAGCGGAGTGCGCGCAGGAAAAATCGGAGGCCGGGAGATGCAAGGAACGAACGTGCTGTTCGGTCAGATCGCCGTGGTATTCGGCATCGTGATCGCCGGAGTGTGGAGCGCCACACAATGGACAGCAGCGGCCCTGGGCTATCAACTACGCCTGGGTTCGCCCTGGTTCGATCTGTTGGGCACACCGATCTACCACCCGTGGAAGCTGTTCGAGTGGTGGTTCTTCTTCGATGCCTATGCGTCCCACATCTTCGACGTGGGCGGCGCCATTGCCGCCGGCAGCGGTTTGCTTGCCGTGGTGGTCGCCATCGGCATGTCTATCTGGCGCTCGCGCCAGTCGCGCCTGGTCACGACCTACGGTTCGGCACGCTGGGCCGACGCCAGCGACATTAGCAAGGCAGGGCTGACCCAGCCCGCTGGTGTGTTCCTCGGTCGGCATGGTGATGAGTACCTGCGCCACGAAGGTCCGGAACACGTCCTGACCTTCGCGCCCACACGCTCGGGCAAGGGCGTTGGCCTGGTGGTGCCCACACTGCTGTCCTGGCCCGCATCCGCCGTCATCCATGACATCAAGGGCGAGAACTGGACCATCACCGCCGGCTGGCGCGCGCGCTTTTCGCACTGTCTGCTGTTCAACCCGACCGATGCGAAGTCGGCCGCCTACAACCCACTGCTGGAAGTTCGGCGCGGCGCACATGAAGTGCGCGACGTGCAGAACATTGCAGACATCCTGGTCGATCCCGAAGGCGCGCTGGAGAAGCGAAACCACTGGGAGAAGACTTCGCACGCGCTGTTGGTCGGTGCCATCTTGCATGTGCTCTATGCCGACGAAGACAAGACGCTGCGGGGTGTGGCGAACTTCCTCAGTGATCCGGCGTGTCCGTTCGAGCTGACGCTGCACCGGATGATGAGCACGCGGCATCTGGGCAACGACCCGCATCCGGTCGTTGCCTCCGCTGCCCGCGAAGTGCTCAACAAGAGCGACAACGAACGCTCCGGCGTTCTCTCCACGGCCATGTCGTTCCTCGGCCTGTACCGTGATCCCACGGTGGCCGAAGTCACCTCGCGCTGCGACTGGCGCATTGCGGACCTGATTTCCGCCGAACATCCAGTATCGCTGTACCTCGTGGTGCCACCCTCGGACATCAGCCGCACGAAGCCGCTGATCCGGTTGATCCTCAACCAGATCGGTCGGCGGCTCACGGAATCACTCGACGGCAGCGACGGCATCGCCCGCCGTCACAAGCTGCTGCTGATGCTCGATGAGTTCCCCGCGCTGGGCCGCTTGGACTTCTTCGAGACGGCCCTGGCCTTCATGGCGGGCTATGGCATCCGGAGCTTCCTGATTGCACAGTCGCTCAACCAGATCGACAAGGCGTATGGGCAGAACCATTCAATCCTGGACAACTGCCATGTGCGCGTGACGTTCGCCACCAACGACGAACGTACCGCCAAGCGAATTTCTGAAACGCTGGGCACAGCGACCGAGCTGCGCGCGCAGCGCAACTACGCGGGCCACAGGCTCGCCCCGTGGCTGGGCCATCTGATGGTGTCGCGTCAGGAGACGGCCCGGCCGCTGCTCACCCCTGGCGAGGTCATGCAACTGCCCACCGATGAATCGGTGGTGATGGTGTCCGGCCATGCGCCGATCAAGGCCAAGAAGCTGCGCTACTACGCGGACGCCAACTTCAAGCGGCGCGTGCTGTCGCCGCCCGCGCTCGCGGCGGATTGCTACGCCGACGTGCCGCGCGCGCGTCCTGACGACTGGAGCGGGCTGGCGATTCCTCTTGTCCCCACGCCGCCCGCTTCCACAACCGCTGATGGCTTGGAGCACCTGGGCACGGCCGATGACGGCGGCCCACGCCAGCAACCCGAACTGTCCGAAGTCGTCACCTACAACCCCGAACAGGAACACCCGGCCAGCGACCTGTCGCTGCTTGATGACGACGACGTCCCGCTTCCCCTTCCGCGTCAGCTCGATCCGGCCATGCAGCGCACGGCCCGGCTGGCATCCCTCGACCCCAACGACGGAATCGATCTATGAGTCCCAGCCACTCCACCTACCGCCTGAATCTTTTCATCCAACCTGAACACGCCAAGCGGCTCGATGAGCTGGCCGCCAAGAAAGGTGTGTCCAAGTCCAGCATCGTCGCGGCGGCGCTCGCATCATGGCTGTCACCGGACGCGGCCAACCAGCGCGAGGCAGCGATTTCCAAGCGGCTGGATCGCCTGTCGCGCCAGGCCGAGCGCCTGGAGCGCGACCAGAACATCCAGATTGAGACGCTGGCTCTGTTCATCCGCTACTACCTCACGGTCAGCACGCCGGTTCCCGAAGCGCATCAGGACGCGGCACGCGCCCAGGGCAAGGCGCGTTTCGAGCAGTTCGTCGAACAGTTGGGTCGCCACCTGCTGCGCGGGCGCAGCCTGGTGCGCGACGTGGTGGAAGAACTGCATCCCCAGGGGCACGAGTTCGGCATGCACATGGATGAAGCAGCGACGTTGGCCGAAGCGCAGGAGCGTGCCTCATGAGCGCTGTTCCTCAATTCCCGCCAGAACCTCGTTCATCGGCCGCCACGTCTCTGGATCGCCGTATCCAGATGCTGCGCACCGCAATGGGGCCGCTGATCGCCGCCGCGCTTGAAGACCCGGACGTGGTGGAAATCATGCTCAACCCGGATCGAACCTTGTGGATCGACCGGCTTTCCTCGGGCCGCGCGCCGATGGGCGTGGAGCTACCAGAAGCCGATGGCGAACGGATCATCCGTCTGGTGGCGGCTCACGTTGGCGCTGAAGTTCATCGCGGTCAGCCGCTCTTGACCGCTGAGCTGCCTGAGACAGGTGAACGTTTCGAGGGCATCTTGCCACCGGCCGCTCCTGGTCCGGCCTTCGCCTTGCGCAAGCGCGCCGTCGGTGTCATCCCGCTGGCGCGCTACGTCGAAGACGGGATGATGACTGCCGCACAGGCGGACCTCCTTGTGCGCGTCGTGCGCGAGCGCCACAACATCCTGATCGCGGGCGGAACGAGTACCGGCAAGACCACGCTCGCCAATGCTTTGTTGGCCGAGATCGCCGCCACGGGCGATCGCGTGTTGGTGCTTGAAGACACCATCGAGCTGCAATGCACAGCGCGCGACCACGTACCGCTGCGCACCCGCGCCGGGATCGTGTCCATGCAGGAACTCGTGCGCGCCACGATGCGGCTGCGCCCAGATCGTGTCGTCGTGGGCGAAGTGCGCGGCGCCGAGGCACTGGATCTCATCAAGGTCTGGGGCACCGGCCATCCGGGTGGCATCGCCACCATCCACGCTGGCTCCGCGCTGGGCGCGCTGCTGCGCCTGGAGCAACTGATTCTCGAAGTGGCGGTGAATCCGCCCCGTGCGCTGATCGCCGAGGCAGTCAACGTGGTGATCCACATCGCCGGGCGCGGACGCAAGCGCCGCATCGAGAGCATCGCCCGCGTCGTTGGCTTCGACGGCGTGGGCTACCACCTGGCGGATGCGCTGGAAGTGCCGTTTCCCGAGCTGCCATCGCAATCCGATGCTTCTTTCCTGTCCCTCAACCACCCCGGAGAACTGCCATGACGCACGCTGATGCTTTCCATATTTCCGCAAATCCCCTTTCCCGCCTCGCGCGGCTGGATGGTCTTGCTCGCCCGGCCATGCAGGGATTGGTGCTGGCTGCACTGACGCTGTTACTCGCCGGCACCGCGCAGGCCGCCGGCTCCTCGATGCCGTGGGAAGGCCCGCTGCAATCCATTCTCGAATCCATCCAGGGGCCGGTCGCCCGGATTGTGGCAATCATCATCATCATCTCCACGGGCCTGGCGCTGGCCTTTGGCGATACCAGCGGTGGTTTCCGCAAGCTGATCCAGATCGTCTTCGGCCTGTCCATTGCGTTCGCGGCGTCCTCGTTCTTCCTGTCGTTCTTCAGCTTCTCCGGCGGGGCCGTCGTATGAGCGCGCCCGAGGAATTCGCCGCAGGCTTTGAAGTGCCGCTGCATCGTTCGCTGACCGAGCCGATTCTGCTGGGCGGCGCGCCGCGCACTGTGGCGATTGCCAACGGTACGCTGGCCGCTGCCGTCGGGCTGGGCCTGCAACTGTGGATTCCGGGGCTGGTGCTCTGGATCGTCGGACATGCGTTGGCGGTCTGGGGTGCCCGCGTCGATCCGCAGTTCATGCAGGTCTTTGCGCGGCACATCGAACACCGGCCGCTGCTGGACGTGTGAGGGGAATGCCATGCTGAACCTTGCCGAATACAGACAGCGCCCAGCCTTGCTTGCCGATTGGCTGCCTTGGGCCGGGCTGGTCGCACCGGGCGTCGTCTTGAACAAGGATGGCAGTTTTCTGCGCACGGCGCGCTTTCGCGGCCCCGACCTCGACAGCGCCACACAGAGCGAGCTGATCGCTACGTCGGCGCGGCTGAACAACGCGCTGCGCCGGCTAGGGCCTGGCTGGGCGTTGTTCATCGAGGCTGAGCGCCGATCGGCGGCGGATTACCCGCACTCGGATTTCCCGGAACCGCTGTCCTGGCTGGTGGATGAGGAGCGTCGCGCAGCCTTCGAGGACTCGGGAAACCACTTCGAGAGTGCCTATCACCTGACACTGGTGTATCTGCCGCCTGAGGAATCCCGTGCCCGTGCGGCGGGCCTGCTGTATGAGAACCGTCCCACCGAAGGTGTGGACTGGCGCGAGCGGCTGCAATCTTTCCTCTCGGAAACGGATCGCATTTTCGATCTGCTCGATGGCGTGATGCCGGAGATCGCCTGGCTGGACGACAGCCAGACGCTGACCTATCTGCATTCGACCATCTCCGCTCGGCGCTACCGCGTGGGCGTGCCCGAGGTGCCATTTCACCTTGACGCGCTGCTGGCTGATTCCTCGCTGGTTGGCGGCTTGGCTCCGATGCTCGGCGACCAGCACCTGCGCGTGGCGACGGTGCGCGGCTTTCCGACCTCGACCTGGCCGGGGATTCTGGACGACCTCAACCGCCTCGGCTTTGCCTACCGCTGGAGTACGCGCTTTCTCTGCCTGGACAAAGCCGATGCGGAAAAGGAGCTGTCCCGTCTTCGCCGCCAGTGGTTCGCCAAGCGTAAGAACGTGGTGGCGCTGTTGCGTGAAACCATCTTCCAGCAGGAATCGCCGCTGGTCGATACCGACGCCAGCAACAAGGCCACCGACGCCGATGCTGCCTTGCAGGAGCTGGGCAGTGATCAGGTGGCCTTCGGCTACGTCACGGCCACGGTGACGGTGCTCGATGCCGATCCGGCCGTGGCCGACGAGAAGCTGCGCATGGTGGAGCGCGTCATTCAAGGACGCGGGTTCGTGACGATCCCCGAGACATTGAACGCGGTCGATGCCTGGCTGTCTTCGATCCCTGGCAATGCCTACGCGAACGTGCGTCAGCCCATCGTCTCGACGCTGAACCTGGCGCACATGATGCCGGTGTCGGCTGTCTGGGCGGGTCCCGAGCGCAATGCCCACCTCGACGGCCCACCGTTGATCGTCACGCGCACCGAGGGAGCGACGCCGTTCCGGTTGGTTACGCACATCGGCGACGTGGGGCACACGCTGGTGGCTGGCCCGACCGGCATGGGCAAGTCGGTGCTACTCGCCACGCTGGCGATGCAGTTCCGCCGCTATCGTGGCTCGCGCATCTTTGCGTTCGACATGGGGCGCTCGATGCGCGCCACCATCCTGGGCCTGGGCGGCGAGCACTACGACCTGGGGGCCGATGGCGAAATCGCCTTCCAGCCGCTCGCCCGCATCGACCGTGAGGGCTACCGCACCTGGGCCGCCGAGTGGATCGAAGGACGGCTACGGCACGAGGGCGTGGCCGTCGGTCCGGACGAGAAAGCCGCGATCTGGTCGGCGCTGGGGAGTCTCGCCGGCGCGCCGCTGGAGCAGCGCACGATGACTGGCTTGTCGGTATTGCTGCAATCGAATGCGCTTCGCCAAGCGCTCGCGCCCTATGTGCTTGGCGGTGCCCACGGCAAGCTGCTGGATGCCGACCACGACCGGCTGGGCATGGCCGACGTGCAGTGCTTCGAGATGGAGGAGCTGATGCACAGCAAGGCCGCCGTCATGGCTGTGCTGGGCTATCTGTTCGCGCGCTTCGATGAACGCTTCGATGGTGCGCCGACACTGCTGATGCTCGATGAGGCGTGGCTGTTCCTCGATGACCCGGTGTTTGCCGCGCGCATCCGCCAATGGCTCAAGACACTGCGCAAAAAGAACGTCAGCGTCATCTTCGCCACGCAGAGCCTGGCGGACATCAAGGATTCGAGCATCGCGCCCGCGATCATCGAAAGCTGCGCGAGCCGCATCTTCCTGCCAAACCCGCAGGCCACCGAGCCGCAGATCAGGACGATCTACGAGGGCTTCGGCCTCAACAGCCGCCAGATCGAGATCGTCGCCACCGCGCAGCCCAAGCGCGACTACTACTACCAATCGCGTCTCGGTAATCGGCTGTTCGACCTCGACCTGGGGCCGGCCACCCTGGCCTTCGCGGGCGCTTCCATGCCGCAGGACCAGCGCGACATGGACGCGGTGCTCGCTGCGACTTCTTCCAAGTCCGCCGCATTCGCAACCGCCTGGCTGCGCCATCGCGGCCTGCATTGGGCTGCTGACCTGTTGCCTTCGTTTCCGTCCCCCCACCCACAGGAGAACCCATCATGAAAAAGCGTCTTCTCGCCGCCGCCGTCGCGGCCATGCTTTGCACCGCGACCACTGTCCATGCGCAAAGGGTCGTGATTGATCCTACGAACCTCGTGCAGAACACGCTCACGGCCATCCGTACGTTGGAGCAGATCAACAACCAGATCCAGCAGCTCCAGAACGAAGCGCAGATGCTGATGAACCAGGCGCGCAACCTGGCCAGCCTGCCGTCCAGCGTGGTCGGTCAGTTGCGCGCAAACCTGGCGACCACCCAGCGGCTGATCGCGCAGGCCAAGGGCCTGGCCTACGACGTGACGAGCATCGACCGCGAGTTCGCGCGCCTGTACCCCGAGCAGTACGCCGCCACCGTCAGCGGCGACCAGATGTACCGCGACGCCCAGGAGCGTTGGAAGAACACGCTCAACGGCTTGCAGACCACGATGAAGATGCAGGCCCAGGCATCGCAGAACTTGAGCGATGACGAAAGCGTGTTGGCCGACCTGGTGAGTAAGAGCCAGTCAGCGGAAGGTGCTCTGCAGGCGATGCAGGCCATGAACCAGTTGCTGGCCCTGCAGGCCAAGCAGTCCATCCAGACGCAGCGGTTGCAGATCACGCAGGGTCGCGCGGCTTCGCTTGAGCTGGCGCGGCAGGCCGCTGCCGTCGAGCGTGGCCGCGAGGTGACGCAGCGTTTTCTGGGCGAGGGCACGCCGTACACGCCGCAGCCCGTGAACTTCTACAGTCGCTGACAGGTGCGGGCCATGAACGACGTTTCCGTGATCGACCGCTTCCTCGATGTCTTCTCGCGCTACATCGACTCGGGCTTTGGGCTGCTGCAAGGCGAAGTGGCGTTCCTGACCGCCACGCTGATCGTCATCGACATGACGCTCGCCGGGCTGTTCTGGGCGATGGGCCATGCCACCGGGCAGGGCGAGGACGTGATCGCGAAGCTGATCCGCAAGGTGCTTTACGTCGGCGCCTTCGCCTACATCATCGGCAATTTCAACACGCTGGCGGGCGTCCTGTTTCGTTCGTTCACCGGCCTGGGCCTGACGGCCAGCGGCTCAACCTTGAGCATGGGCAACTTCCTGCAACCGGGGCGGCTGGCCAAGGTCGGTATCGACGCCGGGGCGCCGATCCTCGACCAGATTAGGGAGCTTGCGGGATTCCCGGAGGTGTTCATCCACATCGCGCCCATCGTTGTGCTGTTCCTCGCCTGGATCGTGGTCATCGTCAGTTTCTTCGTGTTGGCGGTGCAGCTCTTCGTCACGCTGATCGAGTTCAAGCTGACTACGCTGGCGGGCTTCGTACTGGTGCCATTCGCGCTGTGGAACAAGACGGCGTTCCTTGCCGAGAAGGTCTTGGGTAATGTGGTGTCTTCGGGCATCAAGGTGCTGGTGCTCGCCGTTATCGTGGGCATCGGCTCGGGACTGTTCGCCGAGTTCAATATACCGGCCGGCTCCGAGCCCTCCATCGACCAGGCGCTGGTCATCATGCTGGCCTCGCTGTCCATGCTGGCCCTGGGCATCTTCGGGCCGGGCATCGCGACCGGATTGGTATCCGGTGGACCGCAGCTCGGCGCGGGCGCGATGGCCGGTGCTGCCATCGGCGCGGCCGGAGCCGCTGTCGCAGTCGGTGCCGCAGCTTCTGGCGTTGGTAGTGCCGTGGCCGCCGGGGCACGCATGGCCCCGGCAGCCGCGAGAGCAGCAGCCAGTGGTGCGCGTTCGATGGCATCGAACGCCAGCAGTGCCAAGTCCGCATACCAGGCTGGTTCAGCTTCGGCCGGTGGCGGCCTCAAGGGCGCTGCCGCTGGCCTGGGCAATGTCGCCAAGACCGGGGCGCAGGCAGCAGGGCAGAAGGTGGCCGATGGAGCGCGCTCGCTCAAGGAGCGTGCTGCCTCTGCCTTGCGGCCCGATGACGCTATGACGGCATCCGGGGCCGGTGCTGCAGCCCAGGGCACAAGCGATGCCGCAGCGTCACCCACATCCACCGAACAACCCGCTTGGGCCAAACGCCTGCATCGCAGGCAACAAATCACCCATGCCGCCACGACCGCCGCCCACACGCTACGCGGCGGCGACGCCGGTAGCTCCAGTCAAGGCCCGAGTCTGCGTAGTCCTGACGATTGAAAGGAGAACTTCCCATGCGATTCAAACGACCTCAGGTGCGCTACGCCGATACGCCGCAGCCTGCCACTCCCTACCAATTCGCGGCCCAGGTCTGGGATGAGCGCATTGGCTCAGCCCGCGTGCAGGCCAAGAACTGGCGGCTGATGGCTTTTGGCTGTCTTGCGCTCGCGTTGCTGATGACGGGCGGCCTGGTCTGGCGCTCGGCGCAGTCCATCGTGACGCCTTACGTCATCGAGGTGGACAACGCGGGCCAAGTGCGGACCGTCGGCGAAGCCGCCACGCCGTACCGACCCAACGATGCGCAGATCGCGTACCACCTGGGCCGCTTCATCGGCCTGGTGCGCTCGCTGTCCATCGACCCCATCGTCGTGCGCCAGAACTGGCTGGATGCCTACGACTACACCACCGACAAGGGGGCGGCTGTGCTCAACGAGTACGCCCGCACCAATGACCCGTTCGCGCGCATCGGCAAGGAGTCGGTGACGGTGCAGATCAGCAGCGTGACCCGCGCCAGCGACACGTCGTTCAACGTGCGCTGGACGGAGCAGCGCTTTGTCAACGGTGCACTGGATCGCACCGAGCGCTGGAACGCGGTGATTTCCACCGTGCTGCAAGCCCCGCGCACCGAGCAGCGCCTGCGCAAGAACCCCTTGGGCATCTACGTCAACGGCCTGTCGTGGAGCCGAGAACTGGAAGCGAACGAAGGAGCCAAACCATGAATGATGTTTTCCGTAAATCCGCTTTGCCGGTGATTTTGTTGGCTTCGGCCTTGTTGTTCTCGGGCTGCGCCACGCAGGGCAAGCCACCGCCGACCATTTCGCTCGATGAGCCGGTGCAGGCACAGCCGCTGCCGGAGCCGCCCAATCCGGTGGATGTGGTCACGGTTCCCGAGCCGCTGGCGCTTCCAGCGCAGTTGAAGCCGCTGCCCGAGGGCGAGGGCGCCAAGCCAGCGCCGGAGCCCACTGACGAGAAAGTCCGGGTATCGCGTGCGAACGCCGAAGCCCGCATCGCGCCCACGCGTGAGGGCTACGTCAATGCGATCCAGGTCTGGCCCTTCACCGATGGCGCGCTGTACCAGGTCTATGCGGCTGTGGGCCGCGTGACCGTGATCGCGCTCCAGCCGGGCGAGGAGCTGGTGACGGTGGCCGCCGGCGATACGGTGCGCTGGATCGTCGGAGACACGTCGAGCGGCAGCGGCGATGCGCTGCGCGTCAATGTGATGGTCAAACCGATCCGCTCAGGGTTGAAGACCAATCTGGTCATCACCACCAGCCGGCGCACCTATCTGCTGGAGTTGACATCGACCGACAAAACGTGGATGGCTTCGGTGTCCTGGGAGTATCCGAAGGACAAGATGCTGGCCTTGCAGCGCCAGGCACAGGCGGCCAGCGCCGCCACGCCGGTCGATACCGGCCTGTCGCTGGACAAGATCCGCTTCCGCTACGCAGTCAGCGGCAGTAATCCGCCGTGGAAGCCGCTACGCGCCTTTGACGACGGTGAAAAGGTCTATATCCAGTTTCCGCAAGGCATCGCCCAGGGCGAGCTGCCGCCGTTGTTCGTCATCGGCGCGCAGGGCGATGGGCAATTGGTGAACTACCGCTTTCGCACACCGTACTACATCGTGGATCGCCTGTTTGGCGCGGCAGAACTGCGCTTGGGCGGCGGAAAAGGAAGTGGTGGAGGCGACGTGGTGCGGATCGAGCGCACGGATGGCGCGCGGAGGAATTGACCATGAACCAGGACGACTCTCCTGATCTTGCCCCGCAAGCGGGCAAGGTGGCGCCCGATCCTGTGGCGCTGCGCGCCCAGCCGCGCCCGGTCACGCGCCTGAACCGGCGCACGCTGGCCATCCTCACCGGCGGCCTTTCGGTCGCCGTGCTCGGGGCCACGATCTGGTCACTGCAGCCGCACCGGCGCGGCGCGGGCGAGCAGACCGAGCTGTACAACGTGGATCGGGTCTCGAAGTCCGAAGGGCTGGATGGGTTGCCGGCCGACTACTCGAAGCTGCCGCCAAAGGTGCCCGAGCTGGGGCCGCCGTTGCCGGGCGATCTTGGCCCTGCTATCGTGAAGTCGCAGCAGCCGGTGACGCCCACCTATGCGCCGCCGGGCCATGATCCCGAAGATGCCTTGCGCAAGGAAGCCGATGCGGCGGCGGCTTCGTCGGTGTTCTTCCGCTCGGGCAAGCCAGGGCAGACCGCTGGCGCGGCCGTGCAGGCAACGCCCGGTGCGCCCGGCATGGGCAACGCCTTGGCGGCCTTTGACCCGCTGGCCGCTGGCCCGGCCTCGACGGCGGCACAGCCGGCCGACCCGACTGCCACGCAGAACCGGCAAGATCAGAAGGAGGCGTTCCTGAAAGCCGGTTCTACGGAAACGCGCAATTCAGGGAATCTCCAGATGCCGGCCTCACCGTACCAGGTCATGGCAGGGACGGTGATCGCTGCGGCGTTGGTAACGGGCATCAAGTCCGATCTGCCGGGCGACGTG
The DNA here is from genome assembly GCF_002157145.1 of Acidovorax carolinensis. NCBI lineage: Bacteria > Pseudomonadati > Pseudomonadota > Betaproteobacteria > Burkholderiales > Comamonadaceae > Acidovorax > Acidovorax carolinensis. The sequence goes on along the minus strand of NZ_CP021361.1, from coordinate 1,457,547 downwards.
ATCGCCACGGTGACGGAGCCGGTCTACGACACGGCCACCGGCAAGTTCCTGCTGATCCCGCAGGGATCGCGCATCCTGGGCCGATATAACAGCCAGGTCAGCTACGGCCAGAGTCGTGTGCAGATGGTGTGGAACCGAATCATCCTGCCGGATACGTCCTCGCTGACGCTGGACAACCTTGTCGGCACTGATCCGGCGGGCTATGCCGGCGTGGAGGACGAGGTTGACCGGCACTGGGGCCGCATCCTGGCCGGCGCGGCGCTGACCACGCTGCTGGGCGTGGGGGCCGAGCTGGCCGCGCCGGAGAACCGGCAGGACGGCAACCGCATCATCATCGCCGGGCGCGACGGCTTGCAGGACAGCGTGAACCAGGTGGGCCAGGAGATGACCCGACGCAACATGAACATCCAGCCGACGCTGACGGCGCGACCGGGGTTGCCGGTGCGCATCATCGTCAATAAGGATGTCGCCCTTCGGCCCTACCAACCACTCTTTCTTCAGCGCGGAGGTGCCCGATGAACACGAGCAGAAAATTGCGGCTTGGGCCGCTCCCGAAACTGGAGTCCACGAAGGTGACCTTCACATGCCCGGCCAGCTTGAAAGCAGACCTCGACCGCTACGCCTCGATGCACGCGCAAACCTATGGCAAAGCGGTCGATGTGGCGACGTTGATCCCGCACATGCTCGAAGCATTCATGGCTGGGGATCGGGGGTTCAGGAAAGCCAATGCAATCGAGTTAATCGGACGCAAGCCTTCTGGAGTGAATCAAAGAGGATCGAATACAGGTCAACCATCCAGCTAAAAACCCGTTCCCGCTTTCGCAGGAACGGTTTTTGAGTTGGTGCCCGGGGCCGGAATCGAACCGGCATGACCGTGAGGTCGAGGGATTTTCTTACCACTTCGACTTTCGCCGCCAGCGTGAACGCTGTTCGTGGTCTGGAGCACGCCTTCACCATAGCCTTGCGGCCGTAGGTGCCCGCCGTCTGCTCTCTACACCTTCCCACGAACCTTTAGATTCAGGGCTTGGCTCGGCGTTGGCTCGGACGTTTGCGCATCCAGGGCGTTCACCGAATTTGACGGGCTTCACCTTCGGAGTTTCCTCCGGAGGGCTCAAATTTTTCAAGTCCCTTGTGTCTACCAATTTCACCACTCGGGCTGGCTTGCCTCGTTACCGAGGCCATTTTCGCACGGCTACTGCCGAGCTTGCTCTAACTGTACCGCTCGCTTGGCCCCTGGCTGGCTCCTAGCCGTCCAAGGGACCAACTCGGAAGCAATGCCTGGAGGCTTGAAACCCGCGCCATTGCTAGCTTTTCGGCCTATTCTCTCGTGATGGAAAAGACTTGACAAAGGAGGTTTTAAGTCCGCAGTGTCTACCAATTTCACCATCGGGGCGCCGGCTGCGCAACGCACACCTGCGTCACAGCGTAACCCGGGCCGCGCGGACGCGCAATGCCCCTGTCTTATCCGATGAAGGCAATGCCAGCACAACAGCCAGCCAAAGGCCATCACCAAGAAAAAAGGGAAGCCGAAGCTTCCCTTGCATATCTGGAGCGGGAAAAGAGTCTCGAACTCTCGACCTCAACCTTGGCAAGGTTGCGCTCTACCAACTGAGCTATTCCCGCATTTACTATTGCACTCTGTCGTCGCCTTCAGCGTGCATCAGCAAGTCTCAAATTATAGCGTTATTTTTTGTCTAACTGGCAATTTTGAAGAAATTTTGAAAAAACTTCGCTCACCGGCCATTGAGTCAACCCAACAAAAAAGGCCCCGAAGGACCTTGTTGCACCGGATTCAACCGATGGTGTTTTGGAGGCGCGGTCCGGAGTCGAACCGGACTAACCGGATTTGCAATCCGGGGCATAACCGCTTTGCTACCGCGCCAGAAAAATCACTTTCCTCTGACAAAAAAGGGAAGCTGATGCTTCCCTTTTTGGAAATTGGAGCGGGAAAAGAGTCTCGAACTCTCGACCTCAACCTTGGCAAGGTTGCGCTCTACCAACTGAGCTATTCCCGCATTTTACCGAAGCCTCACATTGTACAACGTTGGCTGCGATGGGATCAATTGTAGCGCAATTTTGAGGGTGCGCCAGCACTTTTTGCATCAATGTTTCAACGGATCCGCGCTGGGTGCACCCACGGCTGATTTTTCGGCGGCAGACGCAACCACCACCGCAACCTCTTCATCCGTCAAGGGAACCGGCTTGCGCTCCAGTGCAACTTCAAGCACCTTGTCGATCCACTTGACCGGCACGATCTCAAGCCCGCTTTTCACGTTGTCCGGAATCTCCTGCAGGTCCTTCATGTTCTCTTCAGGAATCAGCACCGTCTTGATACCGCCGCGCAATGCCGCAAGCAGTTTTTCCTTGAGACCGCCAATCGCAGTGACCTCACCACGCAGGGTAATTTCCCCTGTCATGGCCACATCGCCGCGCACCGGAATGCCCGTGAGAGCAGACACAAACGCAGTGGTCATCGCCGCACCCGCGCTGGGGCCGTCCTTGGGAGTGGCGCCATCGGGCACGTGAATATGGATATCGCGCTTTTCAAAGGCTTCATCCTTGATGCCCAGCATGCGTGCCCGACTGCGCACCACGGTGCGGGCAGCCTCGACGGACTCTTTCATCACATCGCCCAGCGAGCCGGTACGGGTAATGACACCCTTGCCAGGCATGGTAGCCGCCTCGATGGTGAGCAAATCACCACCGACCTCGGTCCATGCAAGACCGACCACCTGGCCGACCTGGTTCTGTTGCTCGGCGCGGCCATAGGTGTACTTGCGCACACCCAGAAAGTCGGGCAGATTGTCTTCATTCACTACGACCTGCGGTTGCAGCTTCTTGAGCTGCAGCCCCTTCACCACCTTGCGGCAGATCTTGGAGAGTTCGCGCTCCAGGGATCGCACCCCCGCCTCGCGGGTGTAGTAGCGCACCATGTCGCGCACAGCTCCCTCGGTGATGAGGAGCTCCTCATTCTTCACGCCATTGTTCTTAAGCTGCTTGGGCAGCAGGTATTTCATGGCAATGCTGGTTTTCTCGTCTTCGGTGTAGCCCGACAGACGAATCACCTCCATGCGATCGAGCAAGGCGGGCGGAATGTTCATGGAGTTGGACGTGGCCACGAACATGACATCACTCAGATCGAAATCGACCTCCACATAGTGGTCACCAAAAGTGTGGTTCTGCTCCGGATCCAGCACCTCAAGCAACGCGCTCGACGGATCGCCCCGGAAGTCGGTGCCCAGCTTGTCGATTTCATCCAACAGGAACAGCGGGTTGCGAACACCCACCTTGCCAAGGCTCTGCAACACCTTACCTGGCATGGCACCGATGTAGGTACGGCGATGCCCCCGAATTTCCGCTTCATCGCGCATGCCACCAAGCGCCATGCGCACATACTTTCGTCCGGTCGCTTTGGCAATCGACTGCCCCAGGGAGGTCTTGCCAACGCCGGGTGGCCCTACCAGGCAAAGAATGGGAGCCTTGACCTTGTCCACGCGCTGCTGCACTGCAAGGTATTCAAGGATGCGATCCTTGACCTTGTCGAGACCGAAATGGTCTTCGTTCAGCACCGTTTCGGCATTGCCAAGGTCGTGCTTGATCTTGCTCTTCTTGCTCCACGGCAAGCCGGTAAGCACATCGATGTAGCTGCGCACCACCGTGGCTTCGGCCGACATGGGCGACATCAGCTTGAGCTTCTTGAACTCGGCTTCCGCCTTCTTTCGGGCCTCTGCCGGCATCTTGGCCAGCTTGATCTTCTTTTCGATCTCTTCAATGTCGGCGCCCTCCTCCCCCTCGCCGAGTTCCTTCTGGATCGCCTTGACCTGTTCGTTGAGGTAGAAGTCGCGCTGGTTTTTTTCCATCTGGCGCTTCACACGGCCACGAATCTTCTTGTCGACATTCAGGATGTCGACTTCGCGATCAAGCTGCTCGAACAGATTTTCCAGACGTGCCTTGACATCGGAGAGATCCAGAACCACCTGCTTGTTTTCCAGCTTCAGCGGCAGATGCGCGGCAATGGTGTCCACCAGACGTCCCGGATCATCAATGCTGGAGATGGAGGTAAGAATCTCGGGCGGGATCTTCTTGTTGAGCTTGACGTACTGGTCAAACTGCTGCATCACGGCACGGCGAAGCGCCTCGATTTCACTGGATTTATGCTTTTCCTGGTCGGGCTCGACGGGCGTCACGGTGGCAGTGAAGTGCGTTTCGGTATCCGCTATGGACGTCACCAGCGCACGCTGCTGCCCTTCCACAAGCACCTTGACGGTGCCATCGGGCAACTTGAGCATCTGCAGGATGGTGGAGACGCAGCCTACATCGAACATGTCTTCAACCGAGGGTTCGTCCTTGGCGGCAGCCTTCTGGGCCACAAGCATGATGCGGCGGTCGGACTCCATCGCCAACTCCAGCGCCTTGATGCTCTTGGGTCGTCCCACGAAAAGCGGGATGACCATATGGGGAAACACCACCACATCGCGCAGGGGCAACAGTGGCAGATCGATGGGGGTGGCTGGCAGGGGGGTATGTCCGGACATGGAAATCCTCAAAGTACTCTGTGGAAGTGGGTCCACATGCGGGGATTTTCAACCCTTGTACGCAGCCGCGTTGCGGCAAGGGTTGATAGGTTCAGAGGGCAGCGACAAGGCGCCCGCTCCGGGCATTTCAAGCCTTCTTGGCCGCCTCGCGGTAAACGAGCAGTGGCGGCTTGTTTTCTTCGATGGTGGACTCGTCAACCACCACCTTTTCGACATTGCTGGTATTGGGCAGGTCGAACATGGTTCCGATCAGCGATTGCTCCAGAATGGAGCGAAGGCCACGGGCTCCCGTCTTGCGGGCCAGTGCCTTGCGGGCAATGGCCTTCAGGGCGGCGGGGCGGATCTCCAGATCGACACCTTCCATGGCCAGCAGCTTGCTGTACTGCTTGACCAGCGCGTTCTTGGGCTCGGTCAGAATCTGCACCAGCGCGTCTTCGCTCAGCTCGGCCAGTGCCGTCACCACGGGCATGCGCCCCACCAGCTCCGGAATCAGGCCAAACTTGATCAGATCTTCCGGTTCGATCTCGGTAAAAACCTCGGACAGCGAGCGCTGCTTCTTGCTCTTGACCGATGCGCCGAATCCGATGCCCGACGCCTCCGTGCGGTTTTCGATGACCTTTTCCAGCCCCGCAAAGGCGCCACCGCAAATGAACAGGATGTTGGTGGTGTCAATCTGCAGGAAATCCTGGTTCGGATGCTTGCGCCCACCTTGCGGTGGAACGCTGGCCATGGTGCCTTCAATGAGCTTGAGCAGCGCCTGCTGCACCCCCTCCCCCGATACGTCGCGGGTGATGCTGGGGTTGTCCGACTTGCGCGAGATCTTGTCGATTTCGTCGATGTAGACGATGCCACGCTGGGCGCGCTCCACGTCGTAATTGCAGCTCTGCAGCAGCTTCTGGACGATGTTCTCGACATCCTCACCCACATAGCCCGCCTCGGTCAACGTGGTGGCATCGGCCATCACGAAGGGCACATCCAGCATGCGCGCCAGGGTCTGCGCCAGCAGCGTCTTGCCCGAGCCCGTGGGGCCGATCAGCAGGATATTGCTCTTGGCCAGTTCCACGTCATCCTTTTGGGCTTTGTCTTTGTGTCGCAGGCGCTTGTAATGGTTGTAAACGGCCACAGCCAGCGTACGCTTGGCCTGCTCCTGGCCAATGACGTAGTTGTCCAGGTTCGTCTTGATGTCCACTGGCGTGGGCAGGTCGCTGCGCCCTTCGCGCGCCAGGTCACCAGCCGGAAGCTCATCGCGAATGATCTCGTTGCACAGGTCAATGCACTCGTCGCAGATAAAGACCGACGGACCGGCGATCAGCTTCTTCACTTCATGCTGGCTCTTGCCGCAAAAAGAGCAGTAAAGGGTTTTTTCGCTGGAAGAGCCTTTTTTCTCGGCCATGGGGGCAATGCCTTGTTTGGGAAAGTTGTCGGGATGATACCCAAATAAAAAACGGCGTCTTCCCTGTGGGAAAACGCCGCGCGGCCGCAGGGGGCCGTCTCAGGAACGCTTGTGAATCACCTGATCGATGATGCCGTAATCCTTGGCTTCGTCGGCCGTCAGAAAGTAGTCGCGCTCGGTGTCTGCCTTGACCTTTTCCAGCGGCTGCCCCGTACGCTCGGCCAGGATGCGGTTCATCTGGTCCTTGGTGCGCAGGATGTCGCGTGCATGGATTTCGATATCGGTGGCCTGACCGCGCGCGCCGCCGAGCACCTGGTGAATCATGACCTTGGAATTGGGCAGCGAAAACCGCTTGCCCTTGGCGCCTGCAGCCAGCAGGAATGCGCCCATGCTGGCCGCAAAACCCACGCACAGCGTGGAGACATCCGGCTTGATGAACTGCATGGTGTCGTAGATCGACATGCCCGCCGTCACGCTTCCGCCCGGGGAGTTGATGTAAAACGAAATGTCCTTGTCAGGATTTTCGCTTTCCAGGAACAGCAGCTGTGCCACCACCAGGTTAGCCGTCTGGTCATTGACCTCGCCCACCAGGAAAATGACGCGCTCCTTGAGCAGGCGCGAATAGATGTCATAGGACCGCTCACCACGGCCCGACTGCTCGATGACCATGGGGACCATGCCCAGGCCTTGTGTTTCCAATGCGCTCATTATTTCTCCAGTCAAGCAGATACTGTACCCAGAAATGAATTGGGGCTTGTGCACGAAAGCACAAGCCCCTGACGGACGACTACCGCGAGATCATCCGCATGGGACGCGCTCGCCGCCGGCGTCAGCCTTGACCCATCAGTTCGTCAAACGACACGGCCTTGTCGATCACCTTGGCCTTACCCAACACGAAATCAGTCACGTTGTTTTCGATGACAACCGCTTCGACTTCGGCCAGACGCTGGCGGTCGCCAAAGTACCAGCGCACCACGTCTTCGGGCTTCTCGTAGCTGGCTGCCAGCTCGTCGATGTGGGCCTTGAGCTGCTCGGGCTTGGCGTGCAGCTCATTGGCGCGCACCAGTTCGGCAACCACCAGACCCAGACGCACGCGGCGCTCTGCCTGGGGACGGAACACGTCTTCGGGGATCTCTGCCTTGTCAGCATCCTTGATGCCGCGCTGCTTGAGTTCGGCGCGCGCGCCTTCGAGCAGGCGGGCAATTTCAGCCTGCACGCTGGCGTTGGGCAGGTCGAGTTCGGCCTTGGCGACCAGGGCATCCATGACGGCGGCCTTGTTGCGGGCCAGCAGGCGGAACTTGACTTCGCGCTCCAGGTTCTTCTTGATGTCGGCGCGCAGGCCTTCCACCGAGCCGTCGGCAATACCCAGCGACTTGGCCAGGGCATCGTTCACTTCGGGCAGATGGGCGGCTTCGATCTTCTTGATGGTGACCAGGAAGTCGGCCGTCTTGCCGGCAACGTCCTTGCCATGGTAGTCGGCGGGGAATGCCAGGGGGAAAGTCTTGCTTTCGCCCAGCTTCATGCCGCGCACTGCGTCTTCGAATTCCTTGAGCATCTGGCCTTCGCCGACCAGGAACTGGAAGTCTTCGGCCTTGCCGCCCTCAAAGGGCTCGCCGTCGATCTTGCCTTCGAAGTCCACCGTCACGCGGTCACCGTCCTGTGCCGCCGCGTCCAGCGCGCGCTGGGCGAAGCTGCGACGCTGCTTGCGCAGGATGTCGATGGTCTTGTCGATGGCGGCATCGGTCACTTCGGCCGAGATTTTTTCCACTTCGGCACCCGCCAGATCGCCGATCTTGACTTCAGGGAACACTTCGAAGATGGCATCAAAGGTGACCTGGCCTTCGGGTGCGCCTTCCTTTTCGGTGATGCGGGGCTGGCCGGCCACGCGCAGCTTGGCTTCGTTGGCCGCCACGGCAAAAGCCTCACCCACCTTGTCGTTGAGCACTTCGTATTGCACCGAGTAGCCGTAGCGCTGGGTGACAACGTTCATGGGCACCTTGCCTGGACGGAAACCGTCCATCTTCACGGTGCGGGCCAGGCGCTTCAGCCGCGAATCCACTTCCGTCTGGATGGTGGTCAGGGGCACGCTCAGCGTGATCTTGCGCTCGAGCTTTTCAAGGGTTTCAACAGTAACGGACATCGCTCTTCCTCGTATGAATGTGGATCGTGCTGGCTGCAGCGCAGCGGCGCCGTGTTCCGCAAAGTCTCACATGGGTGGTGCGCGGGGGGGGACTCGAACCCCCACACCATTGCTGGCGTCAGGACCTAAACCTGGTGCGTCTACCAATTTCGCCACCCGCGCGGTTCTACAAACAAACAGGCGGCAAGCCAAGGCCAGCCGCCCGTGTGAAATCAGTCAACCTTCGATTTTACCCTGATGTGGGAGACGGTTTGAATCCGGGCGGTCATGCCACCTCGGGCACGGGCCGCCGCACACGGAACCAGGCGGCATACATGGCCGGCAGCGCCAGCAGCGTCAGCACCGTGGCCACCACCAGCCCGCCCATGATGGCCACGGCCATCGGGCCCCAGAACACGCTGCGCGACAGCGGAATCATGGCCAGCACCGCCGCCGCAGCCGTGAGCACAATGGGGCGCAGGCGGCGCACTGCCGACTCGACAATCGCATCCCATGCCGGCACGCCCCGCGCGCGGTCCTGCTCGATCTGGTCGATCAGGATCACCGAGTTGCGCTGGATCATCCCCATGAGCGCAATCACGCCGAGCAAGGCCACAAAGCCAAACGGCCGGTTGAGCAGCAGCAGGGCCGCCGCCACGCCCGCCAGGCCCAGCGGCCCGGTCAGGAACACCAGCATCGCGCGGCTGAAGCTGTGCAGTTGCAGCATGAGCAGCGTGAAGGTGATGAACAGCATGATCGGAATGCCCGCCGCGATCGACGCCGAGCCCTTGGAGCTTTCTTCCACGGCCCCCGCCACTTCAATGCGATACCCCCCTGCCCCGCAGTACGCCATTGGGCCTCGATCTCCTTGAGTGCCGGAAGCAGCGCCGCAGTCACCGTGGCGCCTTGCAGCCCCTCGGTCACGTCGCCCTGCACCGTGATGGCGTAGTCGCGGTTCTCACGCCACATCACGCCCGGCTCCCAGGTGAACACGGGCTTGGCGATCTGCGTGAGCGGAATCGCCTTGCCCGAGGCCGTGGGCAGATAGGCATTGGCGATGTCGGTGATGGCATTGCGTTCATCGAGCGGCTGGCGCAGCACGATGTCGATCAGCTTGTCGCCCTCGCGGAACTGCCCCACCTGCGTGCCCGACAAAATGGTCTTGGACGCCTGCGCAATCGACTGGCTCGTCACGCCCAGCGCGCGCGCCTTGGCCTGGTCCACCTCCAGGCGCAGCACTTTCACCGATTCGTTCCAGTTGTCGTTCACACCGCGCATGTCGGGGTTCTGGCGCATCTGCGCCTTCACCTCGTCGGCGCGCTCGCGCAGCACCAGCGGATCGGGCCCCACCACGCGGAACTGCACCGGATAAGGCACGGGCGGCCCACTGGGCAGCAGCTTGATACGGCCCCGCACCTCCGGAAACTCCTGCGCCAGCAGTGCCGGCAGCTTCTTGCGCAGCGACTCGCGGATCTTCAGGTCTTGCGGCACCACGATGAACTGCGACACATTGGTCTGTGGAAACACCTGGTCGAGTGGCAGGTAAAACCGCGGAACCCCTGAGCCCACCCAGGTGCTGACGGTGCTCACGCCGGGCTCGGCAAGGAGGCGCTGCTCCACCCGCTTGGTGACCTCTTCATTGCCCGCGAACGAAGTGCCCTCGGGGAACCAGATGTCCACCATGATCTCGGGGCGGCTCGAATCGGGAAAGAACTGCTGCTGCACCTTGCCCATGCCCACGATGCCCAGCGCAAAGGTCAGCACCGTGGCTCCGATGGTCAGCCAGCGGTGCTCCACGCACCAGTTCACCAGCCGGCGAAAGGCGGTGTAGAACGGGCTGTCAAATACCTCGTGCGGGTCGTCGGTGATGCCCTGGCTGGCCTGCGCCGCCAGCACATGCGGCGGCACCTTCAGCAGCAGCGTGCCCAGGTATGGCACGAAATACACCGACACGATCCAGCTCAGCACCAGCGCAATCACCGTCACGGCAAAGATGGCAAAGGTGTATTCGCCGGTCACCGACTTGGCAATGCCGATGGGCAAAAAGCCGGCGGCGGTGATGAGCGTTCCGGTCAGCATGGGCATGGCCGTGAGCTCATAGGCAAAGGTGGCGGCGCGCACCTTGTCGTAGCCTTCTTCGAGCTTGAGCACCATCATCTCGACCGCAATGATGGCGTCATCCACCAGCAGGCCCAGCGCAATGATGAGCGAGCCCAGCGAGATCTTGTGCAGGCCGATATTCCAGTACCACATGGCCAAAAACGTCACGGCCAGCACCATGGGGATGGTGATGCCCACCACCAGCCCCGGGCGCGGGTCGATGTACCAGCGCTTCCAGAGCGGTTGATTGCCGGGGCGCTTGTGCAGCCCCAGGCTGATGAAACTCACCGCCAGCACAATCACCACCGCCTCGATCAGCACCATGACGAACTCGTTCACCGAGCTGGCCACCGACTTGGGCTGGTCCTGCACATTCACCAGCTTCACGCCCGCCGGCAGCGCGCCGTTGATGCGCCCGGTCACGCCATGCAATGCCTTGCCCAGGGCAATGATGTCGCCACCCTTGGCCATCGAGACGCCCAGCGCAATCACCTCGCGCCCCTGGTGGCGCACCTTCACCGCGGCCGGGTCCACATAGCCGCGCTTTACCTCGGCAATGTCCGCCAATCGCAGCTGCGCTCCTGAAGGGCCCCGAATAGGCATGGCGCGCAGGTCTTCCACGGCGTTGAACTGCCCGCCCACCCGCACCTGCACCTGGTCTTGCGGGGTCTCGAAGGCGCCAGCGCCCTCCACCGCGTTTTGCTGCCCCAGTTGGGCCAGCACCTGGTTCATGTCCAGGCCCAGTTGCGCCAGGCGCTTTTGCGAAATCTCGATGAACAGCTTTTCGTCCTGCGCGCCAAACAGCTCCACCTTGGCCACATCGGGAACGCGCAGCAGTTGCTGGCGCGCGTCGTCGGCAAATGCTTTTAGTTCGGCGTAGCTGAAGCCTTCCGACTCCAGCGCGTAGATCACGCCATACACGTCGCCAAAGTCGTCATTGAAGAACGGGCCCTGAATGCCCTGCGGCAAGGTGTAGCGCATGTCGCCCACCTTCTTGCGCACCGTGTACCAGACATTGGGCACCTCGCTGGCCCTGGACGAATCCTTGATCTGGAAAATGATCTGCGACTCGCCGGGCTTGGAATAGCTGCGGATCTTGTCGGCGTAGGGCACCTCCTGCAGGGTGCGCTCGATCTTGTCGGTCACCTGCTCGGCCACCTGCTGGGCCGTGGCACCGGGCCAGTAGGTGCGCACCACCATGGCCCGAAAGGTGAACGGCGGGTCTTCGTCCTGTCCCAGCTGAAAATAGGCCGCAAAGCCCAGCAGCATCAACACCACCATGAGATAGCGGGTGAGCGCGGGGTGGTCGAGTGCCCACTTGGAGAGGTTGAACCCCTCTTTGGGTTGTCGTTGGGTCATGGCCAGCCTTACTTTGCGGAAGAGGCCGCAGCCGCAGCAGATGCGGCAGGCGCTGCCGGAAGAGCTACTGAATTGATAGCTGTTTGCGCTTTAGGCACGGGCGCTACAGCCGTTTTTGGCTGATAAACCATGACTTTCTGCCCCGGCGAAAGCACATGCACGCCGGTAGCCACCACCTGCATGCCGGGCGTCAGGCCCGAAGCCACCACGGCATCGTTGCCATCGGCGGTGGCAATCTGCACCACCTGCGACTTCACCGTGCTGGTGGCCGGGTCATACACCCACACCGCCGTGGTCTGCCCTTCCTGGCGCAGCGCGCTGGTCGGAAGCTTGATGGCCACAGCCCCCGCATGGCTCAATGCCTTGGGCGTGACATACACCGTGGAGCCCAGGGGCGGCACCTCGGCGCCTTCGAGCGCCACCTTGACCTGGTAGGTCCGCGTGGCCGCATCGGCGCTGGCCGCCACCTCGCGCACCTGGCCCGCCAGCTGCGCGCCCCCCGACCACACCCGCGCCACCACTTCCTGGCCAGGCCGGATCTGCGCCACCTTGTCTTCGGGCACGGCAAACACCACGTCGCGCGCGCCGTCTTGCGCAATGCGCACCACGGGCGTGCCCGCCGCCACCACCTGGCCCGGCTCGGCCTCGATGCCCGTCACCACGCCCGACACATCGGCCACCAGCGTGGTGTAGGCCGCCTGGTTGCCCTGCGACGACAGCTGCGCCCGCGCCTGGTCGAGCGCGGCCTGCGCGGCCTTGAGGGTGGATTCGCGGCGCTCCAGCTCGGCGCCGCTGATGAAGTTCTGGTCCTTGAGCGTCTGATAGCGCTTGTAATCAGCCGCCGCCAGGTCGCGCTGCGTGGTGGCCGATGCCAGCTGCGCACGCGCGGCATCGGTGGCCAGCTGGTAGTCGCGGGGGTCAAGTTGCGCCAGCACCTGACCGGCTTTCACCCGCTGGCCCAGCTCGGCCTGGCGCTGCACGATCTTGCCCGCCACCCGAAAGCCCAGGCGCGACTCGACACGCGCCCGCACCTCGCCCGAATATTCCAGGCTGGACTGCAGCGCCCCCAAGCCCACCGTGAGCAGCTTGACCGAGCGCACGGGCTCTTCGGGCGGCGCCGGCCGGGAACACGCAGCCAGCAACGCGACAGAGGCCACAAGAAACAGATACCGCAGCGAAGGCCGCCGGGTGAAGGGTGTGCGCATGAGAAATCCGGGGGTAGGAACGGGGGCTGCCTTGCACAAAATGTGACTCCCTCAAGCGCCGACCCACTGCGCGCGCCCGCTTTTGTCGGGACAAAGCAACCAAACCGTGAACTTTTACTGACTGGCCGGTTAGTAATCTAGAGGGTCACCCCAACAATGTCAAGCGACAATCCCGGCCGTGAACCCACGCCCGCCCTCCTCGCCACCCGCCCCCGCCACGCCCCACGGAGCCCCAACGGCACCCCCCCACCTGCGCCGCTGGTGGCCGCGCCCGTCACGCATTACGAAAACTTCCCCGTCGCCTCGCTGCTGTGCCCGCCGCACCTGCGCCAGCCCATTGCAGCCATCTACGCCTTTGCCCGCACGGCGGACGACATTGCCGACGAGGGCGACGCAACGCCCGCGCAGCGCCTCGCTGACCTGGTGGCCTACCGCGCCGAACTGTCCCGCGTGGCCGCCGGCCAGCCGCCCGCAGCGCGCTGGGCCGCCGTGTTCGGCCCGCTGCAGGCCACGCTGCACCAGCACGCGCTGCCGGTGCCGCTGCTCGACGACCTGCTCAGCGCCTTCATCCAGGACGTGGAAAAAACCCGCGATGCCCAAGGCTACGCCGACCGCGCCGAGCTGCTGGGCTATTGCCGCCGCTCTGCCAACCCCGTCGGCCGCCTGCTGCTGCACCTGTATGGCGTGACGGGCGAGCAGGCCCTGCAAGAAAGCGACGCCATCTGCACCGCCCTGCAACTCATCAACTTCTGGCAAGACCTGAGTGTGGACATCCCCCGTGGCCGCCACTACCTGCCCCACGCCGACTGCGCCCGCCACGGCGCGGGTCCGGCAGACTTGCAGGCGCTGCACAGCACGCCCGAAAACGTGCTGCTGATTACCGACTGCGCCCAATGGGCCCGCGCCCTCATGGAACAAGGCGCCCCCCTGGTGCACCGCCTGCCCGGCCGCGCGGGCTGGGAGCTGCGCCTGGTCGTGCAAGGCGGCCTGCGCATCCTCGACAAGGTCGATGTCTTGCACGGCGCCAGCCTGCAAACCCGCCCGCGCCTGCATGCGTGGGACTGGGGCGTGATGCTGGGCCGTGCGCTGGTCATGTAAGAAAGATTCATGGGCGGCAAGACGGTCTGACAGACCCCTGCGCCCAGCCCGCATGGTTTCAAGCAAGAACAGTCGCTAGCGCTTAACCAGCAAGCGATAGCAGCTATAAAAGTTGAAGCAATCGACCTGCCTGCCGCCAGGGTTGCACCCCCGGCCACACCCCACCAGCAGGGATTGCGAGCATGCTGCGGCCCTGTAGCCCGGTTAGCCTCGCAACCATGTCCACACCTACCCTGCCCGTCAGCGTTTTCGATCTTTTCAAGATCGGCATCGGCCCTTCCAGCTCGCACACCGTGGGGCCGATGATTGCCGCGCGCCAGTTTGCCTGCCACCTGCAGGCCACCGTGGGGCTGGCGGCGGTGCACGGCGTCACCGTGGAACTGTTTGGCTCGCTTTCTGCCACCGGCGTGGGCCATGGCACCGACCGCGCCGTGCTGCTGGGCCTGGCCGGGCACGAGCCCGACCATATCGACCCCGAGCAGATCGCGCCCACCATCGCGCAGATCCGCAGCAGCGGGGCGCTGGCCCTATTGGGCGAGCACCGCGTGCCGTTCATCGAAAAAGACCACCTGCTGTTTCGCCGCAAAAGCCTGCCGCTGCACCCCAACGGCCTGTGCTTTCACGCCTTCAACGCGCAGGGCGAAGAAATCGCGGTCCGCGAGTACTACTCGGTCGGCGGCGGCTTTGTGATCGACGCGGCAGGCCAGCGCGTGCTCAACGCCGCCGCCACCGCGCAACCTGACGCCGCAGGCCACGGCCAGGGCCTGCCCTACCGATTTCGCACCGGTGCCGAACTGCTGGCGCAATGCCACGCCACAGGCCTGTCCATGGCCCAGCTCATGGCCGCCAACGAGCAGCACTGGCGCAGCGCCGCTGAAGTGCGCCGCCAGCTCATGGCCATCTGGCAGACCATGGCGGGTGCCGTGCAGCGCGGCTGTGCCGCCACCGGCACATTGCCCGGCCCCTGCAGGTGCGCCGCCGGGCCGCCGAGCTGCACAAAAGCCTCAGCAGCCACCCCGAGGCCGCGCTGCGCGACCCGCTCGCCATGCTGGACTGGGTGAACCTGTACGCCATGGCCGTCAACGAAGAAAACGCCGCCGGTGGCCGCGTGGTGACGGCCCCACCAACGGCGCGGCGGGCGTCATCCCGGCCGTGCTGCACTATTACGTCAACTTTCTGCAGGGCGCTGGCAAGCCCAACGACGACGGCATCGCCACCTTTTTGCTCACTGCGGGCGCCATCGGCATCATCTACAAGGAAAACGCCTCGCTCTCGGGTGCCGAGGTGGGTTGCCAGGGCGAGGTCGGCGTGGCCTGCTCCATGGCCGCCGGCGCCCTGGCCGCCGTGATGGGCGGGACGCCCGAGCAGATCGAAAACGCTGCCGAGATCGGCATGGAGCACAACCTGGGCATGACCTGCGACCCCGTGGGCGGCCTGGTGCAAATCCCCTGCATCGAGCGCAACGCCATGGGCGCCATCAAGGCCATCAACGCCGCCCGCATGGCCCTGCGCGGCGACGGCCAGCATGTGGTTTCGCTCGACAAGGTCATCAAGACCATGATGCAGACCGGCGCCGACATGAAAGCCAAATACAAGGAAACCTCGCGCGGCGGCCTGGCAGTGAACGTGGTCGAGTGCTGAGGCAGTTAAGCAGGCTGCCTATCTGGTCAATGTCCTGCCCCTTTCAGCAGGGTGCGGCGGATGCAGCCCCGGCCGATGGCGGCACCCATGCTGACAGTGGCTTCACAGGGTTCATGGATTTCTTCGCTTTGACCATCGTGATGGATGGATGGATGGGACCTGTCGGCTGTTTCGCGTTGCCCGTCCTTGTCTATGCCAGACACCGGCGGGGGATACTGGAGCTTCGTAAAATCGCGATGCAATAGAAATTCACTATGAACATCAATACATCGATTCGTCACGGATTCCTTTCGGCTGTCATGGCCACTGTGCTGGCATTTCCCAGCGCTCACGCCGCAGACGGCGTCACGGCCCAACAACTCCTGATTGGCCAGACCATCACGCTGCAGGGCGGCAAAAACGACTACGGCGTCGCCGTGCTCGATGGTGTCCAGGCCTATCTCGCGCAGGTCAACCGCCAGGGTGGCGTTTTCGAGCGCAAAGTCGTCGTCAAGGTGCTGGATGACGACAACAAGCCCGCGCAGGCAGAGGCCAACGCCCGCGAGCTGATTACAAAAGACAAGGTCTTCATGGTGTTCGGCTCCATTGAAGGTGGGCCGTCCAATGCGGTGATGCAGGTCACCAACGAGCTCAAAGTGCCTTTTTTTGGCCCCATGGCAGGTTCCCCCACATTCCGCGCGCCGCACCAGCCGCTGGTCTTTCCCGTGCGCGCCGAGCACAAGGAGGAATTCCGCGCACTGCTAGAACACGCAAAAAACCTGGGCATGACTCGCGTGGCCTTCCTTCGCTCGGATTCGGCGGTGGGGCAGGAGCACCTGGCCAACGTGCGCAAGATCATCCAGCCCCTCGGACTGGAGCTGGCGGCCGACCTGCCGTTCAAATCTGACATCAATGACGCGGGCATCGACGCCGTGGTGAAACAGATCGCCAGCAGTGGCGCGCAGATGGTGTTCAACCATGGCAGCACCGGCACGTATGAAAAGATCATCCGCAAAGCGCGCGAACAGCAGCTTTCCACCCAGTTCTATGGCGTCAACTCGGGCTCTGCCCAGCTGGCCAGGCACCTGGGGCCTCTGGCGCACAACATGATCTTTGCCCAGGTGATGCCCAGCCCCTGGGAGCGCAAGACCGCGATCACCCGCGCCTACCAGGAAGCCTTCAAGGCCTACAAGCCCAAGGAAGACTTTTCATACGGCAGCCTGGAGGGCTACATGACCGCCCGCGCGCTGGTGGGAGCCCTGCGCCGCGCGGGGCCCAACCCCACCCGTGACAGCTTCGTCGCGGGGCTTAAGGACGCCGACCTCCAGATCGACGGCCTGAAGGTGAGCTACCGCAACGGCAACCACACGGGCCTGTCGCTGGTAGACCTGGCCATCGTGACCCGCGAAGGAAAATTCCGCCACTGAGGAGTGCCCCGGGGGCACGCTGCCCCAAGGCCTGCAGCCCAGCATGACGCACCGAGACAAAGCACCCACCTGGTCAGCGCAGGCACCGGCACCCGAACGGCTACGACGCTGCACACCCGGAAGACAGCGACAACCACCACGCCGGGTTGCGCGCAAAGAGGCCACAGAAGAAGGAGCGGCGTTGGCACCACGACGCCCGCTCCGATGACACTATAAAAATAGTAGCTTGTTACGCTTACTCAGCAAGCGCTAGAAGCCAAAAACATCCCAAACCCCGACACCCCAGCCGGCGCTGTGCGCCATGGGACAATCTCGCCCCATGACACCGCAGCAGTACGTACAGCAAAAGGCCGTGGCCTCGGGCAGCAGCTTTTATTACGCCTTTCTTTTTCTGCCCGCGCCGCGCCGCGCGGCCATCACGGCGTTTTATGCGTTTTGCCGCGAGGTGGATGATGTGGTCGATGAGGTGAGCGACCCCGGCGTGGCCCGCACCAAGCTGGCCTGGTGGCAAGCAGAGGTGGCCAAGGCTTTTGCCGGCCAGCCCACGCACCCGGTGATGCAGGCGCTGATGCCGCACACCTTTGACTACGGCATTGAGCAACGCCACCTGCAGGCGGTGATTGACGGCTGCCACATGGACCTGGAGCAGACCCGCTACCTCGACTTTGCGGGCCTGAAGGGCTATTGCCACCTGGTGGCGGGCATCGTGGGTGAAGTGGCGGCGCGCATTTTTGGCCAGACCGATGCGCGCACCACCGAATACGCCCACCGGCTGGGCCTGGCGTTTCAGCTCACCAACATCATCCGCGACGTGGGCGAAGACGCCATGCTGGGCCGCATCTACCTGCCGGTCAGCGAGCTGCAGCAGTTTGACGTGAAGGCGCACGAGATTTTGAAACGCCAGTATTCCGACCGCTTCACCGCGCTGATGCGCTTTCAGGCCGAGCGTGCGCACCGCCTTTATGACGAGGCCTTTGCCCTGCTGCCCGATGCCGACCGCCGCGCGCAAAAGCCCGGCCTGATGATGGCCAGCATCTACCGCACGCTGCTGCGCGAGGTGGAGCACGAGAACTTTCAGGTGCTGCACCAGCGCATCCGCCTCACGCCGCTGCGCAAGTTCTGGCTGGCGTGGAAGGTGCAGGCGCTGGGCAGAATGTGAGTACAACCCCCTGTGCGGCTGCGCCGCTTCCCCCTTCTCTCGCGCTGCGCGCGGGAAGGGGGACGCCACCAGTGGCCCGGCAAAGCCGGTTCCACAGTGGCCCTGGCCTTGGGCCGCGCCAGTGGTGCGCGCCCAGTTCTTTCGTTGATTTCGTGGATATTCAGGTATGAAAGTGGCCGTCATCGGTGCGGGCTGGGCGGGCATGGCGGCTGCCATTGGGCACCAGCAGGCAGGCCGCCAGGTCACGGTGTTCGAGGCGGCGCGCACCGTGGGCGGCCGTGCGCGGGCCGTGCCAGCCACATTGCCTGACGGCACACCCGTCAGCCTCGACAACGGCCAGCACATCCTGATTGGCGCCTATGCCGAGAGCCTGCGCCTGATGCGGCTGGTGGGGGTCGATACGCATTCGGCCCTGCTGCGCCTGCCGCTCACGCTGCAGTTTCCCGATGGCCAGGGGCTGCAACTGCCCGACCTGCCGCCGCCGCTGGATGCCTTGCTGGGCATTGCCCGCGCCCAGGGGTGGCACTGGCGGGACAAGCTGGCGCTGCTGCGCACGGCTACCGCCTGGCAGCTGCGCGGTTTTCGCTGCGCGCCGCAGACTTCGGTGGCCGAGCTGTGCGCGCCGCTCACTCCGCGCCTGATGGCCGAGTTCATCGACCCACTGTGCGTATCGGCCCTGAACACACCGGCGCGTGAAGCCAGCGGCCAGGTTTTTTTGCGCGTGCTGCAGGACAGCCTGTTCAGCGGCCGGGGCGGCTCCAACCTGCTGCTGCCGCGCGTCGATCTGGGGGCGCTATTCCCCCAGGCTGCGGCCCATTGGCTGCAGCGCCCCGGCGGCCAGGTTGTCACCGGGCAACGCGTGCAACGCCTGCAGCCCGTGCCGGGCGGACGCTGGCAGGCGGTGTGCACCGGCGACAGCGCCGACGACCCCGCAACGCGCGAGGTGTTTGACCAAATCACCCTGGCCTGCCCTTCCTGGGAGGCCAGCCGCCTGGTGCAGGGCCTGGCAGACCTGCCCGGGCTGGACCGACTGTGCGGACTGGACGGAACAACACACGCCAGCCGCTGGAGCAAGGCGGCCAACGCGCTGCGCTTTGAAGCCATCACCACCGTCTACGCGCATGCCCTCGGCGCCAGCCTGCACCGGCCCATGCTGGCGCTGCGCAACACGGCGCAGCACCCCGCGCAGTTTGTGTTCGACCGGGGCCAGCTCGACGGCCAGCACGGGCTGCTGGCCTTTGTGGTCAGCGCCAGCCATGGCGATCGCGCTCGCGTCGAACAACAAGTGCTGCAGCAGGCCGCCGCGCAGCTCGCGCTGCCCGCCTTGCAGCCCGTGCAGACCGTGGTGGAAAAGCGCGCCACCTTTGCCTGCACCCCCGGCTTGGAGCGGCCCGGCATGCAGGTGCTGCCGGGGCTGACTGCCTGCGGTGACTATGTGCAAGGCCCCTACCCTGCCACGCTTGAAGGCGCCGTGCTCAGCGGTACGGCCGTGGCGGCTTGCCTGTCAGCCACCTGAGCTGCGTTGCGACCGGTAGAGGCCGTAGCGTGCCCACCCCGGGAAACTACCCATATTACTGACAGCATTTCGACAGCCACACCGGGCACCATCGCACCACCCGCATACCGTATGTGCCATTGAACGGAAAACAGTCCATGCATTCAGATAACCCCAAGTACCTTGCACCCAATCGCCGTCGGTTGCTGAGCGCCAGCGGCGCCATGGCCCTGGGCGGCCTGCTGCCCGCGGCCTCATGGGCCCAGGCCGCGTGGCCGAGCAAATCGGTGCGTTTTGTGGTGCCCTTTGCACCGGGCGGCAGTTCGGAAATCGTGGCCCGCTCCACCGCCGCCGAGCTCTCCAAGACGCTGGGCCAGAGCGTTTTTGTGGACAACAAACCGGGCGCTGCAGGCAACATCGCCATGTCGGAAGTGGCCCGCGCAGACGACCAGCACACGCTGATCCTGGGCCACATCGGCACGCTGGCGGTGAACCCCTTCATCTTCGACAAGCTGCCCTACGACGCCAACAAGGATTTCAAGCCCGTGAGCCTGCTGGCCAAGGTGCCCAGCCTGTATGTGGTGCACCCCGATGTGCCGGCCAATAACCTCAAGGAGTTCATTGCCTACGCCAAAAAGAACCCGGCCAAGCTCAGCTACGGCTCGGCGGGCAATGGCAGCGCGGGGCACCTGGCGTTCGAATACCTCAAGATGACGGCCGAGATCTTCATGCTGCATGTGCCCTACCGCGGCACCGGCCCCATGGTGACCGACCTGCTCTCGGGCCGGCTTGACGCCGCCGCGGTGGGCGCCGCCGCCATGTTGCCGTTCATCCGGGCTGGCAAGGTGCGCTGCATCGCCACGGGCTCGGCCCAGCGCCTGCCGCAACTGCCCGACGTGCCCACCGTGGCCGAACAGGGCTTCCCCGGTTTCGAGATGACGCAGTGGTATGGCATGCTGGCCCCCGCCAGCCTGCGGCAGGAACACCTGGACAAGCTCGCCGCCGAAACCATGAAGGCCGTCAAGGCACCGGAATCGCTCAAGCGCCTCAATGGCGACGCGGCGGAAGCCATTGGCGGCACGCCCGCACAGTTTGCGCAGTTCATCGCAGCCGAACAGGCGCGCTGGAAGAAGGTGCTGCTGCGCGCCAAGGTCAAGCCCGACTGAGCTGCGCAGCCTGCATGGCTATCGGCGCCGGGCCCAAGACCGTGGTCCGGCGGGCGGCGCCGCTATTTCTCCAGCCACCACTGGATCACCACCTTGGCCAGAAAGCCCAGAAAGCCCACGCCCAGCCCCAGGAACAGCACAAAGGTGCCAAACCGCCCGGCCTTCGATGACCAGGCCAGCTGCCCGATGATGAAAATCATGTACAGAATGAAAGCTCCCACCCCGTAGGTGAGGAAGAAGCCCGAAATCTGCGCTTCGGTGAAACCAAAAATCACAGCTTCCCCCCTTGGGCGGGGCCCCGGTACGATTCGCGCAGCGGCAGACTGGATGCATCCACCAGGTCGCGGTAGGCGTGCCAGCTGGCATGGCCCAGCATGGGCATGACGGCGATCATTCCCAGCAACAACGAACCCAGACCCAGCAGGGTAAAGCCCAGAATCAGCGCGGCCCACAGTGCCATCGGCACCGGGTTGGCCAGCACCGTAAGCCAGCTCGTGAGGATGGCCTGGCGCAGGCTGGCGCGGCGGTCCAGCAGCAAGGGCATGGCCACCACGCTGGACATGAATATGGGCGCGGCCATCAGGCTGCCCAGCGCCAGCCACAGCTCAAACAGCCAGCCCTCGCTGGCCAGCACCACATGCTGCAGAAAATCACGCGGCGTCTCGATGGGCACCGGGGCCAGCAGGGTGATCAGGGCCGCCGAGGTCAACACCCAGCCGGTGGCGGCCAGCGCCAGCAAGGCACCGAACTGCACCATGCACCAATAGTCGTTGCCCCACTTGTTGACGTGGCTGTTTTGCCAGTTGAGCCAGGTTTTCAGCACCATGGCGGTGTTGGCCGGCTCGCGCCGCTCCAGCGCCCGGCTCAGCGCATACAGGCTGGTGGCCAGCACGGGCGCCACCACCAGAAAGCCCGAAAGCGCACCGGCCAGCAGCCAGAAGCGGTTGTATGCCACGGCCATGATGACGGCACCCAGCAGCGTCATGGCCAGGCCGTGGGCAAAACTGATCCAGCCGGCGCGCGCCATGTCGCGCCAGCCCAGGGCCAGCCATACCAGCGGTTGCATCAGCCCGATGGTTCGGACGACGGGCAATGGGGGCGGGGTAAAACGCATCGGTTTATCGGGCAAAGCGGGTTAAGGGAGCGCCACCGGGCCATCCAGCAAACGGCACAGCTCGGTGAGGCTGGAGACGGTGGCATGGGGCGGTGTGTCGTGGGGCCAGGCCTTTTGCGCGGTGTTCAGCCACACTGCCTGCATGCCGGCCGTGATGGCCGCCAGCGCATCGAGCGTCGCGTCATCCCCCACATGCAGCACTTCATGGGGCGCGACCCCCATGGCACTGGCGGCGGCGTGAAAGATGCGCGGGTCGGGCTTGGCCACACCAAACTCCTGGGCGCTGATACTGGCCTTGAAATAGTGCCCAATGCCCACGCGGTGCACATCGGCATTGCCATTGGACACTGCCACCACAGGGTAGCGCTGCGCCAGGAAGGCCAGGGTGGCGTGGGCGTCGTCAAACAGCTCCACCCGCTGGCGCTCGGCAAAGAACGCGTCAAACGCGGGCTCGGCCAGTGCCGCGTCATCCCCGGCTTGGGTAAGGGCCAGGCGAATGGACTCGCGGCGCAACGCACTCAGGTCGTGCTGCAGGTCGGGGCGCAGGCTCACCATCTGGTTGCGGATGGCGCGCAGCGCCGTGGTGTCGGAAAACAAGGCCGCGGTGGCGGGGCCTGCTCGGTCAGCCAGTGCAGCAAGACCGCCTCGGCCCGAGTGATGGTGGGCCAGATGGGCCACAGGGTGTCGTCCAGATCCAGGGTGACGGCACGGATACGGGAGATGTCGAAGGCGGCAGCAGGCACAGTGGATGAGTGAGAGGCGGGTGGCAGGCAGAGCCTGGAAAAGACCAGTCAGAGAATACTCCACACAGCCCACAGGAGCAGCTTTATGCGCCAGCCGCAGACATTTTCAGCCCTGGTGCTCTGCCCATAATGGCAACAGGCGCCGTCGCCACGCTTGCACAGACAACCCGGACCACCATGGAATTTCGCCTGATCTACGAAGGCCCCCTGCACGGGCAGGGCGCCAAGTCCTCGCACAAGTGGGAAATCCGCCGCGCCCTGCATCCCCAACTGCAACGCCTGTGGCAGGAGCGCCCGCTCAAAGAAGCCGCCAGCCGGCTGCTGGCCCATCCGGCTCCACCGGACCGTGTCTCCGTCATCGTGGAAAAAGGCGGCTTGCTTTTTGCGCCCCTGGTCACCCAGCGGCTGGACCTGTATGCCGAGCTTTCGGTGCTGCTGTTTCGCCAGCAGCCGCGCGGCACACTCATCACCGATGGCGGAGACATCGACAACCGACTCAAAACATTGCTCGACGGCCTGCGCGTGCCGCGCGGCGCCATGGAGGGCCGCGCCGAGCTGCCCCAGGAGCCAGCCCCCCTGCCCTTCTTTTGCCTGCTCGAAGACGACTCGCTGGTCACCAAGGTGTCGGTCGAGTCCGAGCAGCTGCTGCGCCCGGCCAAGCCCGACGAAGTGGTGGCCATCATCTCGGTGCATGTGAAAAAGACCGTGCTGTCGCACGACAATATGTCGTTGTAGGCAGCGGGGGCCAGACACCGCCGCAAACCCCCGTACCATGCAGACCATGGTGCACGGCAGGTTCCCGGCGGGGCCATCTCCGCCAGACCGCCGCATGGGCCGGGTTCCGGCCACGCACCGATAAACCCCTCTAGGAGAGAAAAATGAGCGAAACACTGACCGCCACACAACGCGAAGAACTCAAGGCCCTGCTGCTGGCGGCGCGCAAGGACGTGCAGGCCCAGATGCAGCAAAACCGAGAAAACCTCGCGCCCCCCGCTGCCGACCAGGACGGCACCGTGCAGGGCAATGTGGGGCGCGAAGTGGACCAGGCGCTCACCAACATCGACGCAGCCGACCTGGCGCGCATCGACCACGCACTGGATGCCCTGGAAGACGGCAGCTACGGCCTGTGCGCCGAATGCGGCTGCTCCATTCCGTTTGAGCGCCTCAAGATCGAGCCGCAGACGCAGCACTGCGTGGCCTGCAAGTCGCGCTGGGAACAAGGCAAGAGCCACGCCCGGGCGTAGTCCTGCGCTTTACGGGCTGACACACAGGCCGCGAGCACGGCAAAAGGCCCATGCCGGTGCACCGGCCCTGCCTTGCGTGAGAATGCGGCATGCCTTTTCAAACCGAACCGCCCTATACCCACGGCCAGGCCGAGCGCACCGCCGTGCTGCTGTGCAACCTGGGAACACCCGACGAGCCCACGGCCCCTGCCGTGCGGCGTTATCTTGCAGACTTTCTGGGCGACCACCGGGTGGTCGAGATTCCACGGCTGGTGTGGTGGCCCATCCTGCACGGCATCATTTTGCGCACCCGGCCTGCCAAATCCGCCGCGAAATACGCCAGCGTGTGGACCCCCGAGGGCTCGCCCCTGGCGGTGTGGACCGCCAAACAGGCCACGCTGCTGCGCGGCTGGCTGGGCCAGGCCGGGCACAACGTGCTGGTGCGCCATGCCATGCGCTACGGCAACCCCTCCATCGCCAGCCAGCTCGACGCCCTCAAGGCCGAGGGTGCCACCCGCATCCTGATTTTGCCGCTGTACCCGCAGTACTCTGGCACCACCACGGCCAGCGTGCTGGACGCCGTGTATAGCTGGGCCGCCCGCACACGCAATGTGCCCGAACTGCGGTTTGTGAACCGCTACCACGACCATCCCGGCTACATCGACGCCTTGGCCCGCACCATCGAAACCCACTGGAAGCACCACGGCCAGCCCGACAAGCTGGTGATGAGCTTTCACGGCGTGCCCGAACGCACGCTGCAACTGGGCGACCCTTACCACTGCGAAAGCCTCAAGACCGGCCGCCTGCTGGCCGAACGCCTGGGCATGCGCAAGGATCACTACCAGATCACCTTCCAATCGCGCTTTGGCAAGGCCAAGTGGCTGGAGCCCTATACCCAGCCCACCATCGAGGCCCTGGGCAAGGCCGGCACGCGGCGCGTGGACGTGGTGTGCCCCGGCTTCACCAGTGACTGCCTGGAGACGCTCGAAGAGATCAACATGGAAGTGCGCGAGGCTTTCTTGCACAACGGTGGCAAGGAGTTTCACTACATCCCCTGCCTGAATGACAACCCCGCCTGGATCACTGCGCTGAGCCAGGTGGCCCAGCAGCACCTGGCCGGCTGGCCCACTGCGGTGCCCGATGCGGCCGCGCTGGCCGATGCGCGGGCCCTGGCGCTGGCGGGTGGAGCGCCTGCGGGGGCCTGCCCCGTAGCGCATTAACTATTATTTTTATAGCTTCTAGCGCTTATCCAACAAGCGCCAGAGGCCATTTTTATCCATATTTTGAATGCAACAACCTGCCACCCGCCTTGCGCCGTGCGCAGGCCCATGCCGCTTGCAGCAACGCCCTCGCCCATGCCCGCCATCGCCCTTGAACCCCATCAGCTGCGGCTGACCATCGCACCCGAATCCCTGGGCTTTGCCAGCACCGCCGAACTGCAAGACCTGCCCCTGCCCTGGATCGGCCAGGAGCGCGCCCAGGCCGCCACCCAGTTTGGGCTGTCCATGGACCAGCCCGACTACCACCTGTTCGTGCTGGGCGAAGTGGGCAGCGGGCGCACCTCGCTGCTGCGCCAGGCCACCCAGGCGGCGGCCGCGCAGCGCGCCGTGCCGCCCGACCTGTGCTACCTGCACAACTTTGACGCCCCCGAGCGGCCCCGCGCCCTGCGCCTGCCCGCCGGCCAGGGGCGCCAGCTGCGCGTGGCCATGCTGGAGATGGCCAAGATGCTGCAGACCGACATCCCCAAGCGCCTGGCCAGCCCCGACTGCAAGGCCGAAACCGAGACAATCCAGAAAGCCTGGCAAAAAGAGGAGGCCAGCGCCTTTGCCACGCTGGATGCGTTTGCCGAGGCCCGCCACTTTCGCCTCTCGCGCGAAGGCGGGCAGATGGTGTTCACCCTTACGGGCGACAAAGGCCACCCGCTGACCGAAAACGAGGCCCTGGCCCTGCCGCGCGAACGCCGCGCCGAAATCGATGCCGCCGAGCAGGCCCTGCGCAGCGAGATTGCGCGGTTCCTGGACGCCATGCGCCCGCTGGAGCGGGCACGCGACGAGGCCCTGGCCAACCTGCGCCGCCAGACCATCAAGCCGCTGATCGAACATGCGGTGCAGGACATCCGCCAGGGCCTCAAGAAGCAGATCAAGGACGCGGCCAAGCTGGGGCAGTGGCTCGACCAGGTGGAACGTGAAGTGCTGGCGCGCCTGGCGCTGTTCGAAGCGGGCAACGCGGACGACGAGGACGCCGAAGACGAGCGCAAGCACCAGCTGGCCGAATTGCTGGCCCGCTGCCAGGTGAACCTGGCCGTCGACAACAGCGAACGCAACGGCGCGCCGGTGGTGGTGGAAGAAAACCCCCAGATGCGTGGCCTGTTCGGCGCCATCGACATCCAGACCGATACCGACCCGCCGCACGCCGACTTCTCCTGCATCCGCGCGGGCAGCCTGCTCAAGGCCCATGGCGGCTTCATCGTGCTGCACCTGCGCGACCTGGTGGAAGACGAGGGCCTGTGGCCCAGGCTGCGCCGGTTTCTGCGCAGCAGCCGCCTGCAGATCGACGAGGCCAGCGCAGCGGCGCATGGCCCCACCACGCCCATCGCGCTGCAGCCCGAAGCGGTGGATGTGGACGTGAAGATCGTGCTGATTGGCTCGGTCGAGGAGTATTACGCCCTGCAGGAGGCCGACCCCGACACCGCGCGCCGCTTTCGCGTGAAGGTGGACTTTGCCGAGCGTTTTGCTGCCAGCCCTGCCACCCGCCACGCCACCGCCATCTTTGTTGCCCACAGCTGCAAAAAACGAGGCCTGCCCCACTTCGCACCCAGCGCCGTGGCACGCCTGCTGGAGCAAACCCACCGCGAAGCCGACGACCAGTGCCGCCAGAGCGCGCTGTTTGCCAACACCGACGCGCTGGTGATCGAAAGCGCCGCCCTGTGCCGCGCGCGCGGCGGCACGCTGGTCGAGGCCCCCGATGTGGATGCCGCACTGCTGGCCCACACCTTGCGCCACAACTATCCCGAGGAGCAGTTGCACGAATCCATCACCGAGGGCGAGCGCCTCATCACACTGCACGGCACGGTGGCCGGCCAGATCAACGCCATGACGCAGGTCGATTTGGGCGACTACCGCTTTGGGTTCCCCGTGCGCATCACGGCGCGCACTTTTGCCGGGCACGAGGGCCTGCTCAACATCGAGCGCGAGGTCGATATGTCGGGCCCCATCCACGACAAGGGCGTGCTGATATTGCACAGCTACCTGACCGCGCTGTTCAGCCATGTGGCCCCGCTGGCCCTCAATGCCTCGATCGTGTTCGAGCAGGAATACAGCGGCGTGGAGGGTGACTCGGCCTCGTGTGCCGAGCTCTATGCGCTGCTATCCAGCCTGTCGGGCCTGCCGCTGCGCCAGGGCATTGCCGTGACGGGCGCGCTCAACCAGCACGGCGAGGTGCTGCCCGTGGGCGGCATCAACGAAAAGATCGAGGGCTGGTTCCACGCCTGCGCTGCCGCGGGGCTCGATGGCACGCAGGGCGTGCTCATCCCCGCCCGCAACCTGCGCCACCTGATGCTCAGCCGCGCCATCGTGGATGCCGTGGAACGCGGGCTGTTTCATGTGTATACCGTGTGCCATGTGAGCGAAGGCATTGCGCTGCTGACGGGCGAGGCCTCGGGCATGGTGCCCGGCGCCCTGCCCGACCTGGCCGCCGATGTGGAGGGCACCGTGCTCAGCCGGGCCGAGCAGACCCTGCGCGCCTTCCGGCGTGCCTGCCAGAGCGCAGGGCAAACCCGGCGTGGCAGTGTCAGGCGCAACGGGGCGGCCCGGCAGGCTGGCTGAGCCCCTCAAGCGGGGCTTACGATGCCTCCGCGCTGATGCGGTGCTTGTCCATCAGCCGATACAGCGTCATGCGCGAAACACCCAGCTCGCGCGCGGCGCGCGTAACGTTGTTGCCCATCAGCGTCAGCGCCCGCGCGATCGCTTCGCGCTCGGCCAGCGTGCGGGCAGCATCCAGGTCGGTACTGGCCACCACATCGGCGGGCGCAAGACCAAGGTCGCGGGCACTGATATAGCGCTGGTCGGTCATGACCACCGCACGCTGCACACAGTTGTAAAGCTCGCGCACATTGCCTGGCCACGAATAGGCGGCCATGGCCGCCAGGGCCTGCCGGTCGAAGCCTTCCACGCGCCGGGGCCGGTCGGCAGCGCAGACCTTGAGGAAATGCTTGGCCAACAGTGGCACATCGTCCATGCGCTGGCGCAGCGGGGGAACCTCGATGGTCAGCACATTGAGCCGGTAGAACAAATCCTCCCGAAAGCGCCCCCGCGCCACCGCCTCGGCCAGGTTCACATGCGAGGCAGCCACCACACGCACATCCACCGCGGTGCTGCGCACGGCGCCCACGCGCTGGATGGTTTTTTCTTGCAGGAAGCGCAGCAGATTCGCCTGCAATTCCAGCGGTAGGTCCCCGATCTCGTCTAGAAAGATGGTGCCGCCATCGGCGGCTTCGATCAGCCCGCGCCGATCGGCAGACGCTCCCGTGAACGCCCCCTTCACGTAACCAAAAAGCTCCGAATGGATCAGGGACGGCGCAATGGCGCCGCAGTTGACCTCCACCCAGGGCCCGCTTTTGCGTGGCGAGCATGCATGGATGGCATGGGCCGCCAGCTCCTTGCCGCTGCCGCTTTCACCGTGGATCAGCACCGGTGCAAAAGCCCCGGCGACCTTGCGGATGTCCTTGCGCAACTGCACCATCGACCCGGCCTGCCCCACCATGCCCAAGGTGTCGGCCTCCGGTGATGTGTCGGCGACGCCGTGGCGCAGCATGGCGCGCTGCGCGGCATGTTCGATCATCCGGTCCAGATCGGGCCATTCCAGCGGCAGCACCTGGTAGTCAAAAAAGCAGTTCAGGATCAGCGCACGGAAAACATGCGACTCCAGCACCGCCTGTTCACACAAAGCCACCCATTCCGTTTTCAGCGAGGCATGCACACAGGCCTCCAAGGCGGCCACGCCGGCTTCGTCCAGCCGCTGCGCGGCATCTGCCACGACCAGAGCCACGGAAAATTTACGTTGTGCCAGAAGGCTGTGGGCTGCCGACACATCGCTGCAGCATGCAACGTCCCACCCGGCGCGCCGCAGGTGGCCTTCCACTGTCTTGCCCTCTGCTCCCAGACTCAGGCATAGGATCTTGCGCGCAGGCATAGGATCTTGTTCTCGTTGGTTCACGTTGCACGGTCAAAAGGACATCGGAAGGCGCACGCTCAGCGTGAGGTCGGGCGTGTCGCGCGTGAGGCCTGCACCCACCGTGACGTTCAGGGTGGTCCGATTGCTGTACCGGTACGAATACCCGAGCAGCAGCGACGACAGCTGCGTGCGCACAGAGCTCGGTACGTTCACGCCGTTCTGTTTGGTGCGGCCCACGGAATTGAGGTCAATGCCCACGCTGAACGACGAGCGGTCATTGAGCGCCAGGCCCATGCCGAAGTTGATGCCCCACACATCACCAGGCTTGACGCTGCCGATGAACTCCTGTTCACCTGCCAGTACCCGGCGGCTCACGTTGCTGCGGCCGAAATTGTGCGTGTAGCTGATGCCGCCAAAAAACACCGCGGGGTCTGAAGGCAGCAGCCAGGTCAGCGAAGGCTGCAGCGAATAAAAGCCCGACCCCGTGGGCAGGTCCAGCGGCAACCCCGTTCCGGTGGTGTTGCCCAGGCAGCGCGTCACGCAGTCGGTAACCACCTCGAACGGGTCCTTGCCAGTGCGGGTCTTGAAGCGCAGCGAACCAATCAGATAGGGGTCGTTGCCCTTGGGCTCGTTGAGCTGGTAGCGCGCCGCAAACTCGATATCGCCAATGTCTCGGCCGCTGGAGTTGAACGCCTGCTCGGATGCCGACCCCGTAAAGATCTCACGGCTGATCGAATTGTCCGAGCGGTACACATAGGGCACCTTCATCTCGACTTCAAGGCGGCGGGTCAGTCCCCACCGGCCTGTGAGCGCCGCAGTCAGTGTGTTGCGCTTCACTTCCCGTACGTCAATCAGCCCGATCAACAACGCCGGAATGACGGTGTAGCCAACAAGGGCCACGCGGTTGCTGGACGAATAGCCGTATTGCAGAGACGGTTCGAGCACATAGTGGCCCGGCTGCGTGAGGATGCCGGGCTGGTCGAACAAGGGCGCCACCGCCGGAGGCTGGTTGTCCACTGCCGGTGCCACCCCCACCTGCACGGGGCGTTCCCCGGTGTCCGCAGGCGCCTTGCCTGCAGGCGCCGCCTCTGCCGTGACCGGCTGCGGCGCGTTGCGCGCTGCTTCGGCAACCGAGCGCTCCAAGTCCCGGTAGCGGGCCTCCTGGTCAAGTACCTGCCGCTGCATTGCCTCGATCTGGCGACGTTGTGCGCTGACCTGCTCCTCCAGTGCCTCAAGGCGCTGGCCAATGCCCTGGCGGGCAGGCAAGCTTTGTGCCTGCACCATGGCGCTTGAAAGGGCCATGACCGAACCGGTAACCAGAACCCACGATCTGGGTGAACTGTGCGTTTTCATGCGACTACTCCCCATGGCGCTGCAACGGCGTTTTTGTTTTGCCAACAGTGGCGGTGAACGCCGGGCAAGAATAGGAGCGAGGCTCTCATCGGGCAAGCAACACTCTGCAAGAGGAAGTAATTTTGGGTGCAAGACTTCACACTGGTATCAAGTGACAGGCCCAAAGATTGGTGCGGAATCTGCAGCGTCCGCGCATGTGATTCGCAATGCTCGATTCGACGGCTATATCCGTGCATCACCCCCCTCGCACGCGCCCCGACACAGCCAGCGTCACAGCACTGAGACACCAGTGGAAGGACAAATACAGGGCGATTCTTCATGAGAATCAACTGCCACAGCAGAAGCGAAAACACCGAAAGCGCTGCGACATGTGGTCCCGGCGTCAACCTCCTGTGACACTTTGCGCGGAACCATCCCGTCCACTTCACTCTGCAAATGCCCATTCGCCACATTGACTTGCCTTTTCTCCTGTAGGGCCGCACAACCACAACCCACTGGCAGGTGACTGGCACTGAAGTTGCTGAACGTCCTCCGAATTGCGTCCGCGCAACTCAACCCTTGATCTTGGTTCATTCCACCGTAGGAGGCTTTATGAAGAAGACACTTGTGGCTTCGGCCATGGCAATTGCGTTCGGTATCAGCGGCGCGGCATTTGCCAGCGACACCAACCAAACCACAACCCAGGCGACCGAAGAAGGAAGCAACACCAATAACGTCACCAGCAACACCACCAGCACAGACAACAACAGCGTCGTCAAGACCAACAACAGTGTGCGCAACTACACAAAGAACGACAACGACACGATCAACAAAACCAGTAACGCCAACAAGACCGACAACAGCGTCAACAAGGACTCTGGCGACGCCACAGCCAGCGGTGCGCGCTCGGCTGCGGTGAGCAATGGCTCCACCGGCACGTTCACTAATGCGTTCAACGTGTCCAAAGCCACAGCCACCAGCAGCCTCCATGGCATGGTCACAGGCAACAAGGTGCGTGACATTGGCAACAACGCCACCAACGAAGGCAATGCCAACGGCGGCAAAGCCTATGGCGCCGATGGCGGCAAGGGCTATGGCGGCAATGCCAAAGGCTATGGCCAGGGCGGCGATGGCGGCGCGGGCGACGGTGGCAAGGGCGGCAAGGGTGGCTCCGCTTCCAACGGCGACGTCACCAACGGCAGCGCCAGCAACGGAAACTCCACCGCCGGTGACGGCGGCAAGGGATACGGTGGCCGCGCCAATGGCGGCGACAGCAGTAGCACGGCCTCCGCCAACGGCAAAGGTCGTGGAGACGGCGGCAGCAGCGGCTCGGCCAATGGCGGCAACAACGACGGTGGGGCTGGCATCGGTGGCAACGGTGGAAACCCCGGTGCCGGTGGCAACTCCACCGCCAGCGGCTCTGGCGGTACGGCTACCAACACCAGCGGCGGCGGCACTCGCACTGCAGGTGCGGGTACCGGCGGCGCCGGCGGCGCAAGCACCAACGGCAGCGCCACCAACGGCAGTGCCACCAACGGCACCAACACCGCCGGCAATGGCGGCGCTGGTGGCAATGGCACCGGTGGCAACGGCGGCAACGGCGACGGTGGTGTGAATACCGCCGGCGCTGGCACGGGCGGCTCAGGCCAGGGCGGCACTGGCGGCGCGGGTGGCACGAACAGCGTGAGCGCTGGCACCTTCAATATGTCCAACACCATGACCAGCGTTGGTCAGTCGGCTGCGGGCATCATGGTTGCCAGTCAGAACAGCGGCATTGCTTCGCTGGTGCAGCAAAGCGTGAACGTACAGGCCAACTTGGCCGTCGGCAAGTAAGCGCAGCCAACAGAAAACCGCGCGGCGCGTGCTTTTTCATGCACGGCTGCGCGGCATTTTCTGCCGTCCACCTTGTTCATAGAGGGCTCACCCATGACCTCGACCCGCACCATCCACGCAGTTCTGAGCCTGATCGCTGCATCATTGCTGACAGTCCATGCGACAGCGCAAGTGCACCATGTAATCACGGAAACAGACAGCGCACGCGTGCCCTTTGCGCCCGCACCATCCGCCTTTGTAGCTTCGGCCGTGGACAACGCCTCCCTCGACACATACCGTGGCGGTAGCTCCCAGGTAAGCAACGATTTGACACTGGCAGGGACCACTGCCGACAACACGGCGCACAACGTCAACACCGGCAACAACGCTATCAGCGCTGGTGCTTTCGCCAACATGAACGGAATGCCCGTCGTGATTCAGAACTCGGGCGCGAACGTGCTGATCCAAAACGCCGTCATCGTGCACGTGCAGATGAACTGACCCCGGTGGCCACCATGCGACTCGCTCTCTTTTCTATCGCGCTGCTTGGCTTGGCAACTGGTGTGTGTGCACAAACGGCCTATTTCCCGTCCACGGGTGTCGGCGACGTGACCTTGCCCGTGACCAGCATCAAACAGGCGCGCCTGGCTGGCACATTGCTCCAGAAATTCGATTTCAGCTGCGGTTCGGCGGCCATCGCCACGTTGCTTACCCACCACTACGGCACACCGATCGACGAACAGACCGTGTTTGCCCAGATGTATATCCATGGCGACCAGGCAAAGATCCAGCGCGAAGGCTTCTCGTTGCTCGACATGAAGCGCTTTTTGGGCAGCCTCGGCTTCCTGGCAGACGGGTTCGAGCAACCACTGGACAAGTTACTGGAGGCGCGTATTCCTGCCATCGTGCTGATCAACGAAAACGGTTACCAGCATTTCGTCGTGGTCAAGGGCCTGCAAGGCGACCGCGTTCTGGTGGGCGATCCGGCGCAAGGCACGCGCGCTCTTTCGCGCGAGGACTTCGAATCCCACTGGCAAAGCAAACTGCTGTTTGTCATCCATAACCGCATGGATTCCGCACGCTTCAACCTTGCCGCCGAATGGCGTGTGGCGCCTCGCGCACCCATCGGCAGTGACGTAGCGCGGGCCGGGATTAGCGGCTTTACCCTGCAAAAGCAGGGGCCGGGAGACTTCTGATGCGCAACCTGCATTTCCGTGTGAAAACGGCCTTAGCCATCATCCGGACTGCAGCGCAACTGAGCCTGCTGGGGACACTGGCGAACAGTGCCCATGCTGCGCCACCGGTGCAAGACCGGTTCTGGATGGCCGTGGGCGACCAGAAGTTGGACTCGCTGCGTGGCGGCTTCAGCCTGGGTGATGGGCTGATGGTGTCGTTCGGTATCTCCCGCGCGGTGTACATCAACGGCGCACTGATCACCGAAACCACGATCAACGTCGGCCGCATGGCAGACATCACGCCGGCGCAGGCAACCCAGCTGAGCCAGAAGCTGGCAACCCTCAGCTTGGTGCAAAACGGCCCGGGAAACACCTTTGCATCGAGCCCCTCGACCACCACCATCAGCAACCCCGATGCAGCTGGACCCACAGTCACCGCCATCGCCGGCAGCAGCACAGGCACGCTGATACAGAACTCCCTGAACAACCAGCAGATCCGCTACCAAACCATCATCAATGCCAGCAGCAACGGATTGGGCATGGTGCGGTCCATGAACCTGCACAACACGCTGACCGAGGCGGTTCAGCAGAGCATTGGACAGCGTTGACCATGCGAAAAATCAAGCTCAACCGATTGATAGAAAAGCGCATACAGCTATACATCTAATAGCATCATGTACGTCCTGTCAGCATCTTCTGAAGCCACCCCTGGCTGCCTTTGCGTGCACTGGGCAAAGCCACTGCAATGTGTCGCTCGGCCCTTGTTGCGTGCGATTGATCATGCGGCAATGCGCGCCCTGCACCCACATCGTCAC
The DNA here is from genome assembly GCF_002157145.1 of Acidovorax carolinensis. Lineage (NCBI taxonomy): Bacteria > Pseudomonadati > Pseudomonadota > Betaproteobacteria > Burkholderiales > Comamonadaceae > Acidovorax > Acidovorax carolinensis. Next base: position 1,423,485 of record NZ_CP021361.1, on the reverse strand, counting down.
ACTGCTGCGACATCAGTGCTACTGCAGTTGCGTAGTGCATTCGGCATGGACCAACAGGCAGGACTGCAAGGGCCGAACCAAATCCGCCGAAACCGCTTTGCACGGCTGTATTGCCGTCAAGCTGTTGTGACAGTTCGCGCGCAAGCATTGCAACTGCTTCACGTTGGACATGTCTCTTCTGCTCCCTCGAATCGCTGTGTCCCATGCAAGGACCGCACCGTTGCAATCGGCACTCATGTGATTGGCACTGAAGTTGCTAAAAGCCCCCCGAATTGCGTGCGCGCAACTCAACCCTTGACCTTGTTTCAATCCACTCAGGAGGCGTTATGAAGAAGACACTTGTGGCTTCGGCCATGGCAGTTGCATTTGGCATCAGTGGCGTGGCTTTCGCCAGCACTACGAACCAGACCACCGACCAGGTCACCGTAACTGGGGACAACAGCAACACCAGCGAAAGCACCATCAACAGCAACGACAACAACAGTCGCTCGTATACCGACAACAGCTCCAAAACCAGCACGCGAAACAGCAACGACAACATCACCCTTACGCGCAACGCGGACCGTACGGACAACAGCGTCAACAAGCGGTCGGGCGCTGCCACAGCCGGCGCGGAACGTTCTGCTGTGATAAGCAATGGCTCAACGGGCAGCTTCACCGACGCTTTCAACGTGTCCAAGGCCACAGCCACCAGCAGCCTCCATGGCATGGTCACAGGCAACAAGGTGCGTGACATTGGCAACAACGTCACCAACTACGGCAATGCCAACGGTGGCAAAGCGTATGGCGCCGATGGGGGCAAGGGCTATGGTGGCGATGCCAAGGGTTCGGGCCAGGGTGGATCGGGCGGCTACGGCGACGGTGGCATGGGCGGTTCGGGTGGCTACGCTTCCAATGGCAACGTCAGCAACGGCGACGCCCGCAACGGCGACGCCAACGCCGGTAACGGCGGCAAGGGTTATGGCGGGCGCGCCAACGGCGGCGACAGCAGCAGCATGGCCTCTGCCAATGGCAAAGGTAGTGGCAATGGCGGCGGCAGTGGCTCGGCCAACGGCGGCGGCAACCAAGGCATACCTACTGACGGCGAAACCCCCGCCATTGCAGCGAGCGCCTTGGGCGGCTCAGGTGGAAACGGCGGCAACACCGGTGCCGGCGGCGCCTCCAACAGCACAGGTACAGGCGGTACAGCAAGCAATACCAGCGGCGGCGGCGCCCGCACTGGAGGTGTGGGCACCGGTGGCGCTGGTGGCGCAAGTACCAATGGCAGCGCCACCAACGGCGACGCCGGCAACGGCTCCAATACCGCCGGCAACGGCGCCGCTGGAGGTAACGGCACCGGGGGTAACGGCGGCACAGGCAACGGTGGCGTAAACACTGCGGGCGCGGGCACGGGCGGAGCCGGCCAGGGCGGTATCGGCGGCGCGGGCGGAACGAATACCGTGAGCGCCGGTACGTTCGACATGTCCAACACCATGAGCAGCGTGGGTCAGTCGGCTGCGGGCATCATGATCGCCAGCCAGAACAGCGGCATTGCTTCGCTGGTGCAGCAAAGCGTGAACGTGCAGGCCAACCTGGCGGTCGGCGCAAGCACCTCCACCGCGGCCACGACACGGTAAAGGGAAACACACCCTTCACCTGCAACCGCGCAGCGCGTGCCCTTTTCACGCACGGCTGCGCGGTGGGTTGTGTCCCTTCTTTGTTGGAAGGTGTTTCGCGCGCTTGAAACCACTTCGTACCCGCAGTATTTGACTGCACACGCAATCGCTGCTGACAAGTCACCTGAGGCCACCCATCAAGCTGAACTCACCACGGCAGTTCCTGCCCGCTGTAGGCGTGAAAGCCGCCCGTCTTCTCCGGCCCCAGCCTATCGAGCACCCGCAGCAAATCGGCGGCAGCCTCTGCAGCCGGCCGCCCAATCTCTGCCCCATTGAACGGCGCCGACAGCGCCGAGTTCACCGTGCCCGGGTGCAGCGCCACCAGCACCGCCTGCGGGTGGGTGCGGGCCATTTCGATCGACGCGGTTTTGAGCAACATGTTGAGGGCCGCTTTCGATGCCCGATAGCTGTACCAACCGCCCAACTGGTTATCGCCAATGCTGCCCACCTTGGCGGAGAGCACGGCCAGCAGGCTGCGCTCCCGCTTGGCCAGCAGCGGGGCAAAGTGGGCCAGCACCAGGGCGGGGCCGAAGGTGTTGGTGCGAAAGGTGGCTTCCATCTGTGCGTAATTCAGTTGGCTCAGGCGTTTTTCGGGCAGGCCACGGGGGCCGTGCAGCATGCCTGCGGCGTGGATGATGCAGTGCCATGGCCCATGGGCTTTGAGTTGCTCGGCGGCTTGAGCAATGGTGGCTTCGTCGTCCAGGTCCACCGCGGGCGTGGTGTGGCGGCCCAGGCCCACGGCTTGGGCGCAGCGTGGGTCGGCCTGCAGTTGGGCCAGCAAGGCGCTTCCGATGGCGCCGGTGGCGCCGATGACGATGGCGCGGTAGCCCTGCGGCAGGGATGGGAGGGTTGGCATGGTCATGGGTGGGCTCCGGTATGGAGGTGGGGGGCACAGAGTGCCAGGTGACTACAGGATGTCCAGCCGCGTGCGCAGGTGGGCGGCGTGCCCGCGCAGCGCCTCCAGCTGCGGGCCCTGCATCTTTTGCAACTGGCGGTACACCATGCCCAGCCGGAAGTTCTGCCCGAGCGTGGACTCATTACGGGCGAAAAAGTCCCAGTACAGCGCGTTGTACGGGCAGGCGCGGTCGCCGACCTTGAGCTTCTTGTCGTAGTGGCAGCCATTGCAGTAGTCACTCATGCGATCGATGTAGGCGGCGCTGCTCACATAAGGTTTGGTGGCCAGCAGGCCGCCGTCGGCAAACTGGCTCATGCCCACGGTGTTGGGCAATTCCACCCATTCAAAGGCGTCGATATACACGCCCAGGTACCAGCGGTGCACGGCGGCCGGGTCGAGCCCCGCCAGCAACGCAAAGTTGCCGATGACCATAAGGCGCTGGATGTGGTGGGCGTAGGCATCCTGCAGCGACTGGCCCACGGCATGTTCCAGGCAGCGCATACGGGTGTTGCCGGACCAGAACCACTGCGGCAGCGGCGTGCGGTGGCCCAGGGCATTGCGCTCGTCGTAGCCGGGCATGTGGGCCCAGTAAATGCCGCGCACGTATTCGCGCCAGCCCAATATCTGGCGAACGAAGCCTTCCACCGCCGGCAGGGGCGCGGCGCCTGCGTGGTACGCGGCCTCGGCGCGTTGCACCACCTCGTGCGGGTGCAGCATCTTGGTGTTGAGAGCGAAGGACAGCAGCGAGTGGAACAGCCGGTTGCTCTGCGTGCTCATGGCGTCTTCGTATGCACCAAAGTGCGGCAGCGTGGTGGAGATGAAGTGCTCGAGCCACGCCAAGGCCTCGGCCCGGTTGAGCGGCCAGCGCAATGCAGCCGCCTGGGGGTTGCCAAAGCTTTGCACGCCTGCGGCCTCGATGGCGACCCACAGGGCACGGTGGTCGTGCGTGGGGCGGGCATCGGGCGGCAGTGCTGGCGCGTCCGTGGTATCCGGCCAGGGCTTGCGGTTGTCGTGGTCGTAGTTCCACTGGCCGCCCTCGGGCTCGCCGGCTGCGTCAATCAGCACCTGGTGACGCTGGCGCATTCGGCGGTAGAAGTGCTCCATGAGCCACTGTTTGCGGCCCTGGAACACCTCGGTCATTTCGGTGCGGGTGGTGTAGAAGTGTTCGCTGCTGAAGGCCTGCACCGCAAAGGGTTGGGTAGCACCCCACTCGCGCAGTTGCGCATCCAGCCGCCATTCGTCGGGGTCCTGGTAGTGCAGCTGCTGCGCGCCGTAGTGGGCCATGAGGGCGGCCAGGTTGTCGGGGATGGACTGGCGGTTGCTCGCGTCGTCAATGGCCACATAGCGCACGCGGTGCCCGGCCTCGCGCAGGTGGCGGGCCAGGTCGCGCATGGCGGCAAAAATGGCCAGGATTTTTTGCGCATGGTGCAGCACGTAGTCGGTCTCTTGCCGCACTTCCATCAGCACGTAGACCACGCCTTCGTCGCGCGTGGCAAACCAGCTGTGCCCGGGGTTGAGCTGATCGCCCAGCAGCAGGCGCAGGGTGTGGGCACGAGGCGGCGTTGTGCTCACAACGTGCCCCACAGGCGGCGGTAACTGCCGTCGGCGTCGTGATCTTGCGCTTGCTTCACCGGGTTGAAGCGGCGGCCACCGCGCGGGTCAGTGCCGCGCCCGGCAATGTAGAGCCAGTTGCCCTGGTTACCGTACAGGTCGTAGTCCACCAGTTGTGATTCGAACCATGCGGCACCCGCGCGCCAGTCGCCGTGCAGCACATGGATGAGGTAGCTGGCCGCCACCTGACGCAGGCGGTTGCTCAGGTACCCGGTGGCGGCCAGCTCGCGCATCGCGGCATCAACGAGCGGCTCGCCCGTGCGGCCCTGGCACCAGCGTTCGAACCCCGGCGTGTTGTGCGGGGCCAGGGGCAGTGCCGACAGGCCCTGCGCACGGTACAGCGCCGCGCCGTGCTGCCGATGCAGCAGGCGAAAGTAGTCGCGCCACAGCAGTTCAAACCACAGCCAATAGGTGCCATCGTTGGCACCGTGCTCGCGCTCAAAGGTTGTCAGATCGGCAAACACCTGCCGGGCCGAGAGAGCGCCCGTTGCCAGCCAGGGCGAGAACTTGCTGGAGTATTGAAACCCCTTGAGCCCATTGCGCGTGGCCTTGTAGCTGTGGGGCAGCTTGCGGGCCAGGTACTGCGCCAGATGGGCCAGGGCAGCGGTTTCACCACCATCGCAGGCCGGGGTGCCGTAGGGGAAAGAGGAGCGCGGGTCTTGCCCGGCGGCATTGTCGACATCGGCCCCAGCGGTGACGGCGCCCTGCCCTGCGCCCAGGGTTTGCACTACATCGGCAGATACAGCCGGCGGCGGGAGTAGCGCCCCCGGCGCGGGCAGCGGCGCGGGTGGGGTGATGCCTGCGCGCTCCACCATCTGGCGGAAGGTGGTGAACACGCCGGGCAAGTCGGATGCAGGCCACGGCATGTCGGCAGGCTGCAGCAGGCTGCTGTGCCACACAGTGCGCACCTGCAGCCCCGCAGCGCGCAGGGCGGCCACCTCGGCCTGTTCGTAGGGGGCAGCAATGTCTTCGCACACCACAGTGGTGGCGCCCACGGCGCGTGCCAGCGCGGGCAAAGCGGTAGCGGGCGCGGCGTGGCACACCTGCAGCGGGTTGCCTTGCGCGGCCATGCGTGCGCCCAGGTCGCGCAGCGCGGCGGCCACAAAGGCGCGGCGGTGCGGGCCCACGCGGGCAAAGCCCCAGCGCGTGACCTGATCCACCGGTGGCTGGCACACCAAGGGCATCAGGTGGGTGGCGCCACTGGTCAGAGCCGCGTGCAGCGCCGGCTGATCGTGCAGGCGCAGGTCGTTGCGAAACCACATGAGCACGGTGCTCATGCAGCACCCTCTGAGGTTGTGGCATCCGTTGCATTACCCCTGCGCTTGCGCTCGCTGCGGCAACGGTAAGAGCAGTATTTCACCTCGTCCCACACCTTCTCCCATTTCTTGCGCCATGTGAACGGCAGACCGCAATGCAGGCAGGTTTTGTGCGGCAGGTCGTGCTTTTTGCGCATGCGCATGGATCAGAAATTTGGCCAGGGTGAGGATGAATCGGCGTCGCAAGCGGAAAGCAGCACCGGCACACCCGACGGGCCCGGGCCGATGCCAGCAACAGCCTGGGGGGCCGCGAAGTTCATGACTGCGGATCGGTTCGCTCGTGGGTCACCCAGATCAGCGCCTGGGTACCGATACCCAACGCGCTGGCGCGGGCGATGAGTTGCCCACGCACGGCGGGTGCCAGTTGCTTGCTGCGCGACAGGATCCAGCAGTAGCTGCGGTCTGGCCCCACCACCAGGGCCCATTGGTAATCCGCATCGAGCGCGGCGACATGGTAGCCGCCGTAAAACGGCCCGAAAAACGACACCTTGAGCGAGGCAGTTTGCGCATCGCCAGTGAACAGTGCCTTGCCCACGGCCTGGCGCCACTCGTTCTTGTCCGTGACAAAACCCTGTTGACCACCCGCACGCTGCCGTCAGCCTGGCGCTGGTAGGTGGCGCTTACGTCCGTCATGCCGCGCTCGAACGAATGGTCGAGCCGTGCCAACTCGTACCAGCGCCCCTCGTAGCGGGCCAGGTCAAACGGAGTGACGGGGGAGATGCCCTCCGGCGGACGCATGGAGCCGCAGCCGGAGACGGCCAGCACGACGGCCGCAATGACAAGCAGCGCGAACCCGCGCAGCCAGGAAGTCAGCGTAGACATTGATTACCAATCGGTCACAAACAAAACCGAATGGTATACCAACCCTGGATGGAGCGCTGTGCAGGGCCACGCTGCGTCCAGGGATGGCAAGCAAGGCGCCTGTGCAGGCTCTCCCATGCACTAGTGCAGTCCGTCGCTACAGGGCCGGCCTCTGGCCTTACGGATCAGACAGCGACCGGGCTCAAACACCTGCCAGAAAACCATCCACCAGCGCATAGTGCGCGGGCACATTGAGCGCAGGCGCATGGCCGCACTCCGGCACCTCGATCACCTGCGCCAGGCCCGCGCGCCAGGGCCGCGGGTGAGCATCTCGGCGGTGGTTTCGGGCAACACCAGATCGGAATGTGCACCACGCAGGCAAAGCACCGGGATGTCGAGCGCGTCGTAGTGCGCCCAAATCAGGTAGTCGTTAGCATGGTGCGTGAACTGCTGCACCATGGCCGGGTCGTAATGCGGCGTCACGCGACCATCGGGCAGGCGCCGGGTGGAGGTTTCGGTGAGGTGGCGCCATTGGGCATCGCTGAGCCAGCCGTAAGGCTGGTACACCTGCCGAAAAAATGCCTCCAGCTCCATCACCGTGTCAAAAGCGGGCGGTTGGCCCGCGTAGGCCCTGATGCGCTCCAGCGCCGCATCGGCCAGACGCGGCGCGTTGTCGTTGAGCAGCAGGCTGGCGATGCGGCCCTTGAGTTGCGGCTCGAACAGACCCGACGCGCACACCGTACCGATGGCGCCGCCCATGGAGGTGCCTATCCAGTGCGCCTGGGCTATTCCCAACTGGTCGAACAGATCCGCAGCAATGCGCGCATAAAACGACAGGCGGTATTCGTCCTGCGGCGCCCGCGCCCACTGGCTCAATCCCCGGCCGATGGTGTCGGGGCAGATCACCCGGTAGCGCGGGGCCAGGTGCCGCGCCAGCTCGTCCATGTCACGCCCGGTGCGCGCCAGGCCATGCCACGCGATCACCACGGGCGCATCGGGCGCACCCCATTCGGTGGCGTGAATCTCGTAACCAGCACAGCGGATGTAACGCGAAGACGGCAGCATGGTGGTCAGCCTTGAGAAACAGGTACAGGGGCGTCAACGTGCGCTTATTTCATCAGGCGGCCGTTGGCGCCAATCACCGTGACCTCGACATAGCGCGAGCCCACGCGGTTGGTAGGCGAGTAGCCCAGCGTGATGCCGCCCAGATCGTAGTTTTGCAACGACTCCAGCGCCTTCACCACCTTGGCGCGTGTGGGCGCAGGCCCGGCACGGCGCAGGGCCTCGACCAGCACCTTGGCGCCCAGGAACTGCTCGAAGCTGGTGTAGTTGACCTCTGCGTCCGGCGCGAATTTCTTGAGCAATGCCTGGTATTCACGCACCACCGACAACGAGGGGCGATAGGGATAAGGCACCACCTGGCTGATGCCCAGTCCGTGCGCGTTCTTCAGGCCCGCCAGTTTGACCAGCTCGTTCGGGTCCACCACCGAGATGTTGTACAGCTGCGCTCCGCCCCCCTGCTCGCGGTAGCGCTGGATGAAGGCCGCAGCCGGCTTGTTCACTGCAATCATGATCACGGCCTGGGCATCGGATGCCTTGATCGCTTTCACGGCATCGTCCACCTTGTCGGTGTTGCGCTCATAACCGGCAGAAGCCGCCAGCTTGAGTTGGCGCTTGGACAGGGCAGCCTCCACACCGGCCAGGCCCGCCTTGCCAAAGCCGTCATCCTGGTACATCACGGCCACGCGACTCATGCCCAGCGTGGTGAGCTGCTGCACCATGTGCTCCGTCTCATCCACGTAGCCAGCACGCACGTGAAAGATCCATGGGTTGAACGGGTTGCGCAGCGATTCCCCTCCGGTATAGGGCGCCACCAGTGCCGCCCCGCCCTGCGCCAGCACGCCGTCGGCCAGCAACTGCGTGATGTTGGCCGTGCCGGCAAAGCCATACAGTGCCACCACCTCGGGTTTGGCCAGAAGCTCGCGCGTGAGGCGCACGGTATCGGCCACCTTGTAGCCGTCGTCCACCACCGCCTGACGGATGGTGGCGCCATGCACGCCACCCTGTGCGTTGACCCAGTCAAAGTAGATCTTGCCGCCCAGCACCATCTGTGCGCCGGTGCTGGCCAGCACGCCCGACAGCGGGGCCACCTGGCCGATGACGATCTCGTTCGCCCCGGCGGGCGGCGCAAGCCCTGCACCAGCACAAAGGGCCATGGCGGCCAGCCAGCTTGCCGCGCATGATTTCCATAACTTTTTCATGAATCGAAACTCCGGTGCGAAATACAAGGCCTCATGCTCCGGCCCGATGAAGCGTGAGCCATCCGCCCTGAGCGGGTCGAAGTACATCAACCCGCTCAAACCGAACGGCGCTGGAAACGACAAAGGGCCGGATCAATGGGCGCTCAGGTGTGCGCTTGGTTAAGCGCTCAGTTGGGAACGCTCAGTGACGTGCCGGCAAAGCCGATCTGGTCCGCAGCGGCAGGCGCCGCCACAAACGGCGGCACATTGGCAGCCGTGATGGCCGGCGCAGCGCCGTACAACCCGCCGCGCGGCGTGGTGCGCACCACCTGGCTGGCGGGCAAGGCGGCGCCCGACTTCAGGTGCGCATACATCGCGTCCATGGCCTGGTTGAAGTACGGATGCAGCGGCACGAAGCGCGTGTCAAACCCGCTGAGCGGCAGGAAGGCGTCGAAATGCTGGCCGTTCGTCACCTCGATATAGCGCAGCTTGCTGGCGGCCCCTTCCACCACTTTGTTGTAGGCGGCATAGGCGCGCGAGTTGTTGTTCACCGGGATCAAGGCGTCGCTGCGGCCGCTGACGATGATGGTGGGCTTGCCACGCAGGTTGCCATTCAGCACCACCTCGGCGATGCCTGCACGCACCGCATCGCTCTGCGCCTTGCTTGGCGTAGTGGTGGCCGTGAGCGCCGCGCCGCTGACCGGGTCGGTGCCGGTGACCAGCGCGCGCTGGCACAGGGCGTTATCGAGGCCAAAATCGGCCACGCCGGTCGAGGGCGAAATGGCGAATTGCCAGGCCTTGGCACCGCCCACCGAGTCGTTGTAAACCACCGTGGCAGGAGTGCCGTTGGCCGTGCCATTGGCCGTGGCAAAACTCTGCGCCAGCGCTGCGGGACCTACGGCCACCGGGTCGCCAGCGCCATTCACCGCCGCGAAACTGGTGTTGCAGACATTGGCTTCAACCGGGAAACGCCCGTAGCTCACCGGGTACATGGCCGACAGGATGGGGCCGTTGCCCAGACCGTAGTGGGCGTTGTGCATGGTGTCGTTGTCGGTTGTCCAGCCATAGGCGCGCAGCTTGTTCAGTGCATCGAGCGAGCGGGCCGCCGTATCGACACCGCTCACCAGCCCCTTGGCCGCCAGGCCATCGCAGCGCGCCGTGGCTCGGGCTGTCATGAATGCTGAACTCATTACGTTATACGTTGACGGTTCAACGAACGCCGCACCCGCCGCCAGCGCCGCGCAGGGCTGGTAGAGGTTGCCGTAGGTCGTGTAATCGGCCAGCGTCTTGCCATAACCGGTGACGGCCGCACCGCCGAACTGGATGCCATAGCCGCTGGATGTGGGCATCTCGGTTACGGGCTCGGAAGCCACCACGCCGTCGATCAGCCCCCCGCTGTCTTTCTCGGCCGCGCCCAGCGAGGCCGCACCGCCGTTGGATGCCGAGCCGGCAATCACAATCGTGTTCTCGGGTGTGAAAGGCACCGGATTGGCGGCTGTGCCATAGCGGTCGTTCAGCACAAACAGCGCATAGCGGCCGGCCGCCAGCGTGTCGTTGCCCCAGTCCTTTTCAGGGTTTTGCTGCGAGTGCACCTGCTTGAGGGCCAGGCGGTTCGGAAACAGTGCGTTGTAGGCAGCCCGGGCCGCATCGGTGATGTTGGCAGCAAAGAAATTCAGGGGCCCTGCCGCCGAGCGGGTGGCGCGCGTGCCATCCACTTTGTGCACGGTATCGTCCATCATGTTGTACAGACCCACGCCCTTGCCGGCATCGGTCAGCGCTACGGCGCAGCCCTTTTTCAGGCCCCACTCGCCGGCCGTGCCGATGGCGCCGTAGACGCCGCGCGAACCCGACGACGCACCCAGCACCACGCAGGGGTTGGCCTGGTTGAAGCTGTCGGGCACCTGCACGGCAATCACTGTCCGCTTGCGGCCCGATCCGTCGTCCAGCACCGCCACATATTCGCGGCCGGGAATCAGCCCCTCGCTGGCAGTCACTGCGCCTGCCGCCGTGACATTGGGGCCATACAGGCTGCCGTAGCCGCCGTTGGCCGAGTAATCCAGAATGCCGCGGTAGTTGGAATACAAGGCATTGCGGCGCAGCTCTGCCGCCGTGGGGTTGGCGGGATCCGCATAAGCCGGCGTGGCGCCGCCTAGCCCAGTCTTGCCGATACCACCCGTCAACAAATCCTGCGTAGCGGCACTGTCCCCCTTGCCCACTGTGGTGGCGGGATAAACGGTGGCACTCACCTGCGTTACGCCCGTGGGAAGGTTGTTGGTCGGGGTGGATGAGCCTCCACCACAGGCAGCCAGTACAGCCCCCGCCAACGCGGTCATGGCCACTTTGAGGGCGCGTTTTTCCTTCAGATTCACTTTCATGTTGTCTCCTTTTTTACTGACACAAAAATGCGCACTCAGGCTTGGGCGCGCCGCGATCGCAGGCGTCCAACAACGCCAGCGGGAAAGTAATAGACAGAAAGAACAAACAACACGCCCAGCCACAACAGCCAGCGGTCGGGTGAAAGCAGCGCCGATAGCCACGGCACGCCCGCGGTGGCCTCGTGGCCCAGGCGCAGCAGGTCTTGCAGGTAGCTTTGCGCCACCAGGAAAAGCACGGCCCCGATGGCCGAGCCGTAGATGGTGCCCATGCCACCGATCACCACGATGAGCAGGCAGTCCATCATGATTTCGAAGCTGAGCGATGTGTCCGGCCCGTTGTAGCGCAGCCAGAGCGCGAGCATCGCGCCCGCCATGGTGGCGAACAGGGCCGACAGCACGCTGGATGTGGTGCGGTACACCACCACCCGGTAGCCAATGGCCTCGGCACGAAACTCGTTTTCGCGAATGGCCTGCAGCACGCGACCGAACGGCGAGTTGACGATGCGCAGCAGCGCCAGCACCAGCACCAAGGCGGTGACGAACAGCAGGTAGTAGCAGATCAGCCGACCGTCCAGTGTGACGCCCAGGAACGGCTCTTCGAACGGCTCGAAGCTGGGCGACAGCATCTCGGGCACCTTGAAGGTCAGCCCGTCCTCGCCGCCCGTGATGTCCGACAGCTGTGAGGCCAGCGTCTGGAACGCGGCCGCCACGGCCAGCGTGATCATGGCGAAGAAGATGGCCCGCACGCGCAGCGAGAACAGCCCCACGGCCAGCGACAGCAGCAGCGAGAGCACCAGAGCGCCGCCAATGCCCACGGCCAGCGCGGTCCAAGTCGGCCCCATGCGCGTGGTAGCCACGGCAACGCCATAGGCCCCGATGCCAAAGAACATGGTGTGCGCAAAGCTCACGATGCCGGTGTAGCCGAGCAGCAAATCGAAGCTGGCCACCAGCACCACAAAGATCAGCACCTTGGCCGCCACCGACAGTGCCTTGACGCCGGGGAACAAAAAGGGTGCAAACGCCAGGCCCAGAAGCACGGCCAGAAGAATGGCCGCCAGCACCTTGCTGCGCGGGTAGTCGTCGGAGAGAAGTCGATTCAGCATGTCAGTCGGCTCCCCATCAGCGGTTGGCCACGGGATAGACGCCCTGCGGCCGCCACAGCAGGATGGCGACCATCAACGCGATGTTCGAGAACAGCGCCACCTTGGGGGCCAGAAAGCCGGTGTAGTTGGCCATCAGCCCCACCAGCAGCGCGCCGATGAGCGCCCCGCCCGTGCTGCCCAAGCCGCCAATGATGATCACGATGAAGATCAGCACATTGACCTGCGCGCCCATCTGCGGCACCACGTTCTGCTGGTACAGGCCCCACATCACGCCGCCCAGCCCCGCCAGGGCCGAGCCCACCACGAACACGCCCACAAACAGGCGGCGGATGCGGTAGCCCAGGCTCTCCACCATCTCGCGGTCTTGCACACCGGCACGGATCAGCAGGCCGACCTTGGTGCGCGACAGTGTCCAGGCCAGCACGCCGAAAACCACCAGGCCCACGGCCACCGCCACCAGGCGGTATTTCTCGATGGCCGCATCGCCAATCAGCAGCGAGCCGCGCATGGCCTCGGGCAGCGGCAGCGGAATCTGCGCCGGGCCCCAGATGACCTTGATGAGCTCTTCACCAATGATCATGCCGCCCATGGTGATGAGGATCTGCTTCAAATGCTGGCCATACACGGGCCGCACGATGAAGCGCTCGAACGCCAGGCCCACGGCGCCAGCTACCGCCATGGCCACCAGCATGGCGGGCAACACAGCCACCAGGTTGCGCCACAGCTGGTCAGACCCCGTCCAGTCGCCCATGGCGCCCAGCACGCTGGTGGCGACGAAGGCACCGAGCGCGATGAACACGCCGTGGCCGAAGTTGAGCACGTCCATCAGACCGAACACCAGCGTCAGGCCCGAAGCAATGATGAAGATGATCATGCCCATGGCCAGCCCCGCCACCGTGAGCGTGAGCCAGGTGCTGGGCGAGCCGATGAACGGCAGCACCAGCAGCGCCAGTGCGGGCACCAGGGCCAGGGGCTTCCAGTCGAGGTCGCGGGCGGCGCTCATGCGGGTCTCCCGGCTTGCGCCCATAACGCTATTAATTTTATAGCTGATGGCGCTTTAAGAATAAGCGCCAGAGGCCAAAACGATTTGAAATTCATAACGCCAACCCCAGCAGCGAGCGCTGCAGCGCCTCGTCCTCGGCCAGCGCGGCCATGCTGCCGGCGTGCACCACCTGGCCGTTGTCCATCACGGCCACGGTGTCGCCCAGGCGCTTGGCGAAGTGGATGTTCTGCTCGACCAACAGAATGGTTACGCCGCTCTTCTTGAGCTGGTCGAACGCCTCGATCATGTTGTTGATGATGGCCGGGGCCAAGCCCTTGCTGGGCTCGTCCACGATGAGCAGATCACGCGGCTCGATGATGGCGCGCGCCACGGCCACCATCTGCTTTTGCCCGCCGCTGAGCTTGCCTGCGGGGTGGTTCCAGAACTTCTCGACCGCCGGAAAAAGCCGAAAGATCCATTCGAGGCGTGTGGTATCCATCTGCGCCGCGTTGCGCGCCTTGCGGGCGGCCAGCAGCATGTTTTCCTTCACCGTGAGGTCGGCAAATATGCCCATGTTTTCGGGCACGTAGGCGATGTTCATGCCGGCGATCTGCGGCGTGTGCAGCGCCGTGATGTCGTTGCCGGCAAAGCGCACCGTGCCTCTGGAGGCGTGCCACAGGCCCATGATGGTGCGCAGCGTGGTCGTCTTGCCCGCGCCGTTGCGGCCCAGCAGCATGGTGAGCTGGCCCCTGGGCACGACCAGATCGACGCCATGCAGGATGTGGTACGCGCCGATGTGCGTGTGCACGCCCTTCAATTCCAGCAGGTTGTCGCTCATGCGGCCTCCCTGTCTGCGTCTTTTGCCACGCCCAGGTAGGCCTCTTGCACCACGGGCGAGGCAATCACCTCGGCGGGTGCGCCATCGGCCACCAGCGTACCGTTGGTCAGCACGATGATGCGGTCGGCCAGCTCGCGCACCACGTCCATCTTGTGCTCGACCAGCAGGATGATCTTGGTCTTGTCTTGCTTGAGTTCGCGGATCAGGTTCAGGATCACGGGGGCCTCGTCGTGGCCCATGCCGGCGGTGGGCTCGTCGAACATGTAGACCTGCGGCTCCAGCGCCATCAGCAGCGCCACTTCGAGCTTGCGCTGGTCGCCGTGCGGCAGGCGGGCCACGGGGGTGTCGCGGCGCTCCAGCATCGACACGGTGTGCAGGATGGCTTCGGCCCGCTCGGTGAGTGCGCGGTGGTCGCTCCAGATGCTCCACAGGTTCAGCCCGCGGCGGTGTGCGCCGGCGCGCGTGGCCTGCACGGCCAGGCGCACGTTCTCCAGCACCGTGAGGCCCGGGAACAGGTTGGTGAGCTGAAACGCCCGCCCCAGCCCGGCCCGCGTGCGCGCCGATGGCGCCTGGCCCGTCAGGTCCCGTCCGCCCAGCGTGACTGTGCCGGCACTGGCCCGCAGCTGCCCCGAGATCAGATTGAAATACGTGGTCTTGCCCGCGCCATTGGGACCCACGATGGCAGTCAGCGTGCCCGGCGCGAACGCGCAGCTCACGGCGTTCACCGCCACATGGCCGCCAAAACGGATGGTCAGGTCTCTGGTTTCAAGCATGTGTGGTGAGTGCGCCGCCAAAAGCCATCGGCAGCCCACTCCCCTGTTTTTTTGACAAAACAACCCCTGAGCGCTTGTCCTTCAAGCGCATGCAGCTATTGAAAAGTGAGCATTAAGCAGCCCCGCAGGGCCACCCGGACCCGGTCAGCGCTTGTTGCGGACCGGCACGTTCATTTCTTCGGGCTTGATCTCGCGCACCAGCTCGGGCACGCCCCAGGCAAAGGCCGGGTCCACCTTGATCTTGAAGTGGTACATGCTCTGCAGGGCCTGGTGGTCTTCCTTGCGGAAAGTCATCTTGCCCTTGGGGGTGTCAAAGCTCATGCCTTCCATGGTCTTGATGAGCTTGTTGGTATTGACATCGCCGCCCGTGGCCTTGAGCGCGGTGACCAGCGCCATCGCCGAGCTGAAGCCGCCGGCCGTAAAGAAATCGGGCGGTGCCTTGAACTGCTTGTAGTGGGCTGACACCAGGGCTTCATTCACCGGGTTCTTGGGGATGCCAAAGTAGTAGTAGGTGGCGCCTTCCATGCCCGGGAAGTTCTTGAAGCTGGCCATGGCGGGCAGGATGTTGCCGCCGGTGGCGATCTCGATGCCGTAGCGTTTCAAGTCCATGTCGGCAATCTTGAACGGGTTGCCCGCACCGGCCCACAAGATCCAGATGATCTTGCGGCCCGGCTGGTCCTTGAGCTTGTCGATCAGCCGCTGCGCACCGGCGGTGAAGTCGGTGGTGGTGGTGGGCAGGTATTCCTCGTGCACCAGCTTGGCGCTCTTGATGGCGTCCTTGAAGGCTTTCACACCATCGCGGCCGAAGGCATAGTCCTGCGCCAGCGTGGCGATGGTCACACCCGGCTTGTCGATGGCCACGGCGTTGCCGATGGCGTCCTGGCTGCTGTTGCGGCCGGTGCGAAAGATGTATTTGTTCCACTTGTCGCCCGTGATGGCATCCGCCACGGCGGGCTCGACCAGCAGGATTTTTTTGTATTCCTCGGCCACGGGCAGCAGCGCCAGCGCCACGCCCGACGAGGTGGGCCCCACGGCGATGTCGGCCTTGTCGTCCGAATAGGCCGAGGCCAGCAGGCTCTTGCCCAGGTCGGGCTTGCCCTGGTCGTCCTTCTCGATCACCACGATCTTCTTGCCGTTGACGGCCATGGTGCCGCCCGTGGCGTATTCGAGCCCCATCATCAGGCCAGTCTGCGTCTGCTTGCCATAGGCTTCGAGCGGGCCGGTCTTGCTGTAGACATGGGCGATGCGGATTTCACCCGACTGACTGAATACGGGGGCAGACAGTGTGGCGGCCAGGGTGGCCAGTGCGACCAGGGTGCGGCGTTGCATGGGGTTGTCTCCTGTTGTTTTGACTGAACATCGCACAGTTCGTGCCAGTCTTCAAACCATTGATTTATATGGCTAAATTATTCAAATCGAATGACAATGCCTGAATTTCAGACATGCAAAGCGTCTGAAATTCAGACATTTGACTGTTTTTTATTCAGGGTTTTCCAGACGTCCATAGAGTGTGGCCCGCGAGATGCCCAGCTGTCGCGCCGTGGCCTGCTTGTTGCCCCCGTGGGCCTTGAGCGCCGCCGCAATGGCGCGCTGTTCCAGCTCGGCCACCTGCTCGGCCAGGGGGCGCAGGTAGCGCTGCTCGTCGCCCAGCGGCCCGGGCTCAGTCAGGGCATCGCGCACGGGGGCCGCAGGTTCCACCCCTGCTTCGCGCAGGATGCGTTCGAGCTGGTAGGCATCAATGGACTGCGAATCGCTGCGCATGGCGGCCTGTTCCAGCACATTGCGCAGCTCGCGGATGTTGCCGCGCCAGGGCTGTCCGGCCAGCAGCGCCATGGCATCGGGCCGCAGTTCGGGCGGCGCTGTGCCGTTGCGCAGCGCCAGGTCTTCGCCCAGCACTTCCACCAGCGCGGGGATGTCACTGCGCCGCTCGCGCAGCGGCGGCACGCGCACCGGCAGCACATGCAGGCGATAAAAAAGGTCTTCGCGAAACCGGCTGTCGCGCACCAGCGCCGCCAGGTCGCGCGAGGTGGCGGCCACCACGCGCACATTGAACGGCACCAGCTTGTTCGAGCCCAGGGGTTCGATCTCGCCCTCTTGCAGCGCACGCAGCAGCTTGGCCTGCAGGCTTTGCGGCATGTCGCCGATTTCGTCGAGAAACAGCGTGCCGCCGTCGGCCAGCTTGAACTTGCCGTCGCGCCCCTTGCGGTCGGCGCCGGTGTAGGCGCCGGGCGCCACGCCAAAGAACTCGGCTTCGAGCAGCGTGTCGGGCACGGCGGCGATGTTCACGCTGACAAACGGGCCGCTGGCGCGGCTGGATGCGGCATGGATGGCATGGGCCAGCAGCTCCTTGCCGGTGCCGGTTTCGCCCAGCAGCAGCACCGGGCTGGATGACTGCGCGGCACGGCGCGCCTGGCGCTTGACCTCGGACGCCGCAGGGCTCGACCCGACAAAGCTGGCAAAGGTGTATTTGGCGCGCCGCTGGCCATCGCCCGACACGGCCAGCGAGCGGCTGCGCTGGCTGGCCAGCTCGCGCCGCGCGTCGTCAAGGTCGCGCTGCAGCAGGGCAAATTTGCCGATCAGGGGCTGCAGCGTGGTTTCGGGGTGGTCAAACAGCACGATGCCGATGGCACCGATGACGCGCTCGGCCTCGTCGCGCAAGGGAATGCGGCTGACCACAAAGGTGCCCGCCTTGTTGGTGAGCAGGTCGATCAGCACGGGCTGACCGGTTTCGAGCACCCGGCGCATCTGCGTGTTGGGGATCACCTCCTCCACGGTGCGGCCGACAAACTGGTCCACCGACGAGAACCCCAGGGCGGGCAAAAAGCGCTGGTAACCCTCGTTCACCCAGACGATGCGCCCGCTGCGGTCCACCAGGAACATGCCCTGGCTGACGCTGGAAAACAGCTGGAACATGGAGCGCGCCGCCAGCTCCAGAATGCCCTGGGCATCCATCGGCAGTGCGGGGGCGTCTTCATTGAGCAAAGGCATGGCCGCGATGGTAGCGCGCTCTGGCCAGACGACACTCCTGCGCCTGCACGCAGATTAGCTACTATATTAATAGCTATTCGCGCTTATAAATCAAGGGCTTAAAGCCTATTTGGCTTGAAAAATGATGTAACGTGGCCGCTCAAGCACCCACGCGGCTCATGCATCGAGCTGCTGCAGGCGCGCCAGCTTGCGCTGCGCGATGTGCTGGAAGAGACGCGGCAGGATCAGCACGGCCAGCACGATGATGAGCAGCGTGAGCGACATCGGGCGCTGCACAAAGATGAGCCAGCTGCCCTCGCCAATCGACACCGCATTGCGCATCTGCGCCTCGGCCAGCGGCCCCAGGATCATGCCCACCACCACGGGTGCCGTAGGAAAGTCAAAGCGCCGCATCAGCACGCCGAGCATGCCAATGCCATACAACAGGAACAGATCGAAGGTGCTCTGGCGCATGCCGTAGGCCCCCACCGTGGCAAAAATCAGGATGCCCGCATACAGCTGCGGCTTGGGAATTTTCAGCAGCTTCACCCACAGGCCCACCATGGGCAGGTTCAGCACCAGCAGCATTACGTTGCCGATGTACAGCGACGCAATCAGCGCCCACACCAGCGTAGCCGAGGTGGTGAACAGCTGTGGCCCGGGGTTGATGCCGTAGTTCTGGAACGCGCCCAGCAGCACCGCCGTGGTGTTGGAGGTGGGAATGCCCAGCGTGAGCAGCGGAATCATGGCTGCGGTCACGGTAGCATTGTTGGCGGCCTCGGGGCCGGCCACGCCTTCGATCGCACCCATGGTGCCGAACTCGGCCTTGTCGGTGTCCTTGGCCAGCTTCTTTTCGGTGGCGTAGCTCAGAAAGGTCGGAATCTCGGTGCCGCCCGCCGGAATGCAGCCGAACGGCGTGCCGATCAGCGTGCCGCGCAGCCACGCGGGAATGGAGCGTTTCCAGTCGCGCGCGGTCATGTGCACGCGGCTCATGCTGTTGCGCGACTCGACCACGCGGCCCTCGTACATTGCCGCATACAGCACCTCGGCCACGGCAAACAGACCCACGGCGACCAGCACGATGTCGATGCCATCGAGCAACTCAGGCTTGCCGCCGGTGTAGCGCGCCGCGCCCGAAATCTGGTCCATGCCGATGCAACCGGCCGCCAGCCCCACGAACAGCGCCGTGATGCCGCGCACCGTGCTCTTGCCCAGCACCGCGCTCACGGTGGTGAAAGCCAACACCATCAGCATGAAATATTCGGGTGGGCCCAGCTTCACGGCAAAGTCGGCCACATAGGGGGCAAACAGGGTCACGACCACGGTGGCAACGGTGCCCGCCACGAACGAACCGATAGCCGATGTGGCCAGCGCCGCTCCGGCCCGGCCGCTCTTGGCCATCTTGTTGCCCTCCATGGCCGTGACCATGCTGGCGGTTTCGCCCGGCGTGTTGAGCAGGATGGAGGTGGTGGAGCCGCCATACATGGCACCGTAGTAGATGCCGGCAAAAAAGATCATCGAGGCCGTGACCTCGACCTTGGCCGTAATGGGCAGCAGCATGGCCACTGCCACCGCAGGGCCAATGCCCGGCAGCACGCCCACGGCCGTGCCCAGCGCGCAGCCCACCAGGGCCCACAGCAGGTTGGCGGGCGTGGCGGCGGTCGCAAAGCCCGCCATCAGTGCATCAAAAATTTCCATCACAACCACCCGGTTTGCGTAAGCCCTGGCAGGTTGATCGCCAGGAACTGCGTGAAAGTCCAATAGACGGGCGCCGAGATCAGCACGCCCGTCAACCCATCCACCGCCCAGGTGCTCGCGGTGCCTGCGTCCTGCCCTGCAGCCCGGCGCAGCCCCTGCACGGCCAGCACATAGCACAGCGTGCAGCTCAGGATGAAGCCCACCGTGGTGATGAGGGCCGCGTTGAGCAACAGGCCGGCCGACACCCACACAAAGGCCGGCTTGTGCGCACGCGCGGAGCCATTGGGCTCTTCCATGGCGCGAAATCCGCCCGATCGGGCCTCCCACAGCAGCACGCCGCCGCACAGCGCCAGCACGCCCGCCACCAGCCAGGGCAGAAAATTGGGGCCCACGCCGCCATAACCCGCGTTCGATGGAATATCCAGGGCGCCCAGCGCCAGCGCCGCTGCGGTCAGCAGCACGCCGGCGCCCACCACGGTCTGCATGCGCAGGGCTGGCCGGTTGCCGGCAACGCCGGGCACCGTGGCCGGATCGGACGATGAAGGAGGGGTTGTGGGATCAGACATGCGGGGGTCTTTCTCAAGCCCTTGGGCACAGGGCAAAAGGTGTGCAATACGGTGTGCGTAATACGGCGCGCACCACAGTGGCGGCGCACAGAACCGCCGTGCGCTCGCCGGGGCTGTCGCACGGCGCAGGGGCACGGTTCAGACCATGCCCGCCTTGACCATGGTGGCGCGCAGGCTGGCAAATTCGCTGTCCACAAAATTCGCAAACTCGTCGCCCGCCATCCAGGCCGGGGTCCAGTCGTTCTTCTGCAGCGATTCGGCCCAGCTCTTGCTTTTGACGGCCTTGGCGACCATCTCCGTCAGCGCCTTGCGCTGCTCGGCCGTGATGCCGGGGCCGGCATACACGCCGCGCCAGTTGCCAATCTCCACGTTGATGCCCTGCTCCTTAAGCGTCGGCACCGTGGAGTTTTTGAGACGCTGGCCTGAGGTCACGGCAATGGGCGTCATCTTCTTGGTGGCGATGTACTCGGCCATCTCGCTATAGCCGCCACCGCCAATCGTCACGTTGCCGCCCAGGATGGCTGCAATCGCCTCGCCACCTCCCCGGAACGCCACGTAGTTGATCCTGGCCGGGTCCACGCCCACTTCGCGGGCGATCATCGCAGCGGCAATGTGCTCGGTAGAGCCGCGCGAGCCGCCACCCCACTTCACGCTGCCGGGGTCTTTCTTGAGCTGGGCAATGACTTCGGCCATGCTCTTGAAGGGCGAATTGGCGGGCAGCACGAACACGTTGTATTCGCTGGTCAGTCGCGCAATCGGCGTCGCCTGCGACAGGCTCACCGGCGGCTTGCCCGTGATGATGCCGCCCAGCATTACTGCGCCCATCACCATCAGGGCGTTCGGGTCGCCCTTGCTGGAGTTGACGAACTGCGCCAGGCCGATCGCACCGGCGGCGCCACCCTTGTTGTCGTAGGTGACCGACGATGCGGCCCCCGATTCAAGCAAGGCCTTGCCCAGCGCACGGCCCGTGGAGTCCCACCCGCCGCCCGGGTTGGCGGGCAGCATCATCTTGACGGCGCTGGCGGCATGGGCCGACAGGGGCAAGGCCCCGGCCGCAGCCAGCGCGGCCAGGGATTTGAGAAAGGTATCGCGACGCATCGATGTCTCCTTATAAGGTTGGCGAACCGCCCGATGATGCGCGCACAGCCTGTCAAACGGCTGTCCGCACGCTCAGGGAAAACACTGATGCCGCGGCCTGGCGAGGTCGGTGCTATGGTGCCGCGCATGCAATTGCTTCTCGTCGAAGACGACCCCACCATGCAGCTCACGCTGCAGCGCGCATTGGCGCGCCGGGGCATGGAGGTCACCGCCGTGGGCGACGGCGCGGCGGCGCTCCGCCAGTGGGCCGCACGTCTGCCCGATGCCGTGGTGCTCGACCTCACCCTGCCCGGCCTCGATGGCCTGCAAGTGCTGCAACAGGCCCGCACCCGCGGACTGCGCACGCCGGTGCTGATCCTCACCGCACGCGGCACCGTGGGCGACCGGGTGCTAGGCCTCAATGCCGGTGCCGATGACTACCTGCCCAAGCCGTTCGATCTGGACGAACTGGAAGCACGGCTGCGCGCCCTGCTCCGGCGCAGCGCAGACCCCACGCCAGCGGCAGGCCACTCGGTTCAGATCGGGGCCATCCGCTACGACAAGGACAGTGGCGCGCTGTACCGCAACAGCGAGGTGATGGAACTCACGCCCCGCGAACTGGCGCTGATGCATGCCCTGCTGGTGCAGCCGGGCCATGCGGTCACCAAAGAGCGCCTCTATGAACTGGTGTTCCCCGGCCAGCTGGACGTGCAGTACGAAGCCATCGAGGTGGTGGTGTACCGCCTGCGCAAAAAGCTGGCCGGCACGGGCCTGACCCTCATGACGCTGCGCGGGCTGGGCTATCTGCTCAGGGCCGATACGTGACAAGGCCCGCTGCGTTGCGCGCCCCGTCACTGCGGCGGCGGCTGCTGATGGGCATCTTGCTGCCGGTGGTGGCGTTCATCGCCTTCAACACGTTCAGCCTGTACCGCCAGGCCCTGGCATCGCTGAACACCGCCTACGACCGCACCTTGCTGGCATCGGCCAAAACCATCAGCGAACAGCTGGATGTGTCGGGGTACGACGACGCGGCGCAACTGCGGGCCATCGTGCCCTACGCCGCGCTCGAGGCCTTCGAGGCCGACAACCAGAGCCACATGTTCTATCGCGTCTCCACCCTGCAGGGCGAAATGGTCTCGGGATTTGCCGAACTTGCGGCATGGCGCGGGCGCATTCCGGATCGCCCCCCCTATGCCGCGCTGGTGGATTTCTATGACGACCAGTTCCGCGGCGAGCACGTGCGCGTGGCCGTGTTGCTGCAACCCGTGGCCAGTGCCAATGGCCGCGGCATGGCGGTCATCCAGGTGGCGGAAACCCTGGAAGTGCGCGAAACCCTGGCGCTGCAAATCCTGTGGAACACACTGGCCCGGCAGGCGCTGCTGATCGGCGTGATTGCGCTCACCGTGGTCATCGTGGTGCAACGGGCCACGCGCCCGGTGCGCCAGCTCAGTCAACAGCTGCAGGCACGGCCCGATGGCGACCTGAGCCCGATCGCCGCCAACTCTGCCCCCCGTGAGCTGCAACCCCTGATCGACAGCACCAACCAGGTCATGCAACGGCTGCAGCACCTGCTGCGCCACCAAAAGCGGTTTGTGCGCGACACATCGCACCAGTTGCGCACGCCGCTGGCCGTGCTCAAGACGCAGGTGCAGTCGGCCCTCCGCGGCGATGTGCCGGCTCTGCAAGCACTGCAGGAGATCAGCGACACGGTCGACCGCGCCACACAACTGGCCAACCAGATGCTGGCGCTGGCCAAGGTCGAGCAGCTGCGCCAGCAAAGCGCGCCGCCGCCAAACCGGTTCGATGACATTCTGCGCACCGTGGCACTGGACCTGTCACCCCTGATCGCGCAGCGCGACCTCGACTTTGGCATCCACACCGAACCGACAACGGTAGCGGCCCACGAATGGATGCTGCGCGAGCTGGCCCGCAATCTTCTGCACAACGCAATCCGCCATGCCCCGCAAGGCAGCGATCTGGCGGTCGACCTGCGCTGCGCCGATCACCAGGCAGTGCTTTGCATAAGCGACCATGGCAGCGGCGTCGACGATGAACTGGCCGCACGCCTCTTCCAGCCCTTCTCTGCAGGTGACGTACGCACCGGCAGCGGCCTGGGCCTGGCCATCTGCCACGAGATCGTTCAGGCGCTCGGTGGCCGCATTGCGCTGACCAACCGCGTGGAATCAGGCCGTGTGGCGGGGCTGGACGCCGTCGTTCACCTGCCACTGCCCCCGCCCACAGACGGCTCCCTCAACACCGCCGCCACGGCACAATCCTCCCCATGAATTCCCCCGAAACGATGCGACTGGACAAATGGCTGTGGTGCGCGCGGTTCTACAAAACCCGCAGCCTGGCCACCGAAGAAATCGGCAAGGGCCGTGTCACCGTCAATGGCCAGCAAGCCAAACCGGCCCGCGACCTGCGCTGTGGCGACACCGTGGCCTTGCGCCAGGGCGTCATCGCACGCACAGTGATCGTGCGGGGATTGAGCGGCGCACGCGGCCCGGCCCCGGTGGCACAACGGCTGTACGAAGAAACACCCGACAGCATCGCCGCCCGTGAAAAAGCCGCCGAACAGCGCCGACTGGCCCCCGAACCCGCCGCCGCCTTGCAGGAAGGACGCCCCACAAAACGGGACCGGCGCAACATCGACCGCGCCCAGAACTGGGGCGACCGCTGGAGCGCATCTATCGATGAGTAACGCGCTGGCACTGTTGTGTCTCTGAAGGTGCTTATTGGCCGACGGACACCACCGCGCCAATCGCCAAAAACAAAAAAGCCCCGACATGCGGGGCTTTGTTGTTTGGCGGAAACGGAGGAAGTCGAATCTGCGTTTCACATCACATCATGAAATCGCATTAATCAACGAAAAAACCAATAAAAACAATAACTTATGATGTTTTATCGTCTCACGTTGTTTCCAATGACTTCCCTCAATCTCGCGTTTTTTCCGTATACTTTTCCGTATAACGAGACCAAAATTCGGGTCTCACCTCCGTCGAACTCTGCCCATGGTCAAAGCCAACAAACTCACTCAACTGCAAGCTACCAAGCTCAAGGAAGCCGGTATGCATGGCGACGGTGCAGGCCTGTGGCTCAAGGTCACCGAAGGGGGTTCCAAGTCGTGGATTCTGCGCTATGCATTCAATGGCCGTGAGCGCTGGACTGGGCTGGGGCCATACCCCGATGTCTCCCTAGTGTCCTGAGTTAAAAATTCATTGAATTATTTTCTGCCAATGCAATCAGTCGTGTGGTGTCATTGCACGATGAGGTGGCCATGAGCGGAAGACCAAAGACTCCATTGGTGTTGAGCGTGACGGAGCGCGAACAGCTGATCGCGCTGACCAAGCGTCGCAAGACGGCGCAGGCTCTGGCGTTGCGAGCGCGCATCGTGCTGGCCTGTGCCGAAGGTTCGGATAACAAAGTGGTGGCAGCGCGCCAGCGGGTCACGCAGCAGACGGTATCGAAGTGGCGCGGTCGGTTTGTCCAGCTGCGGCTGGACGGTCTGCTTGACGCACCGCGCCCGGGTGCACCGCGTACGATCGACGATGCCCGAGTCGATGCCGTCATCGCCAAGACGCTGGAGTCCGTGCCCGCTGGTGCCACGCACTGGAGCACGCGCAGTATGGCGCGCGCCATGGATGTGTCACAGACGGCTGTGAGTCGAATCTGGCGGGCTTTCGGCTTGCAGCCGCACCGCCATGAAACCTTCAAACTCTCCAGTGATCCGCTGTTCGTCGAGAAGGTGCGCGACATTGTCGGCCTGTACATGGATCCGCCGCTCAAGGCGATGGTGTTGTGCGTGGATGAGAAGAGCCAGATCCAGGCGCTGGACCGTACACAGCCGATCCTGCCGCTGGCACCGGGCATCCCCGAGCGGCGAACCCACGACTACATGCGCCATGGCACGACGACGCTGTTTGCGGCGCTGGACATTGCCACGGGCGAAGTGATCGGGGAGTTGCATCGGCGCCATCGCAGCACGGAGTTCCTGCAATTTCTGCGAACCATCGAAGCCAACGTGCCTGCTGGCTTGGACGTGCATCTGGTGATGGACAACTACGGCACGCACAAGACCCCCTCAATCAGGGCATGGTTCGGCAGACATCCCAGGTTTCACGTGCACTTCACGCCCACCTCTGCATCCTGGCTGAACCAGGTCGAGCGCTGGTTCGCCACCCTGACCGAGAAGTGCATCCGTCGCGGCACGCACAGATCAACAAGACAGCTCGAACAAGCAATCCGCGAATACCTCGAACTCAACAACGCGGATCCAAAACCATTCGTCTGGGCCAAGTCCGCCGACGACATCCTTGCAAGCATCGAAAGATTTTGTCTGCGAATTTCTAACTCAGGACACTAGTCGAAGCCCGTGAAAAAGCCAGTGCATGGCGCAAGCAAGTGCGCGAGGGCATTGACCCAATGAAAGTCAAGCAAGAAGCCGTGGCGGCAGCACGTGTGGCAGATGCTAAGGCGGTCACGTTTGACTGGTGCGCCACGCAGTACGTCGAATCTCATCGCTCAGGGTGGAAAAGTGCCAAACATGCAGAGCAGTGGACCAGCACCCTGAATACCTATGCCAGTCCCGTCATCGGAAAGATGGATGTAGGCATGATTGAGACGGCGCATGTCATGCGCTTGCTTGAGCCTATTTGGCACATCAAATCAGAAACCGCTTCTCGCCTGCGGGGCCGCGTCGAATCTATCCTCGACTGGGCCACTGTGCACAAGTATCGCAATGGGGAGAACCCCGCTCGCTGGAAAGGCCACCTTGACTCCCTCTTACCTGCCCGTTCCAAGGTGGCCAAGGTCAAACACCACCCGGCACTGCCCTGGCAGGAAATGAAGCCATTCATGGCCGAGTTACGTGCTCAAGCTGGTATCGGGGCACTGGCCGTGCAATTCACCATCCTGACGGCTGCTCGTTCGGGCGAAGTGCGCGGCATGACATGGGACGAACTGGACTTGGACAACCGCCTTTGGATCGTCCCAGCCGAGCGCATGAAAGCGCACCGCGAACACCGCGTACCTTTGTCAGACGCCGCGATGACCATCCTGCAGGGAATGAAAGCACTGAGGCTCGATGACGTAGATGTCGTATTCCCCGGCGTGCGTGACCACAAACCCCTCTCCGACATGACGCTCACTGCTGTACTGCGACGCATGAAACGTGACGATCTAACCGTTCATGGCTTCCGTTCTACCTTCCGGGATTGGACGGCGGAAACCACGGACTACCCACAGGAAATGGCCGAAATGGCACTGGCACACACCGTTGGCAACAAGGTGGAGGCGGCGTATCGACGCGGTGATATGTTGGAAAAGCGGCGTGCGATGATGGAGGCTTGGGCGGTACACGCCGAACCGACGCAGCTCGGCCCAAACGCGACACCCGTTCCACATCAATAGCCCATAGTTGCCTAGCCGAATCGCTGGATATACGGCGGTAAGTAAACCCTGGATCAATTCCCTCGAATTCGAGGGAATTGAAAATGAGGCTGGGCGCAACAGCTTCTTTCAGGAGCGGTCACGACGAACTGGCTGAAAGACAAGGCGATACAGAGCGCTTATTCAACCCCCAAGGCCTTGAACGCAGCATCCACCGGATCTGAGTAAAAGCTGGTCTGAAACTTGGCGAACAACTCGCCCGGCACGGAGGGGATGTCCGTCACGCTCGACATCGGCAGCAAGATGCGTTTGGCGCCTGCATCAAAGGCCACCTGCATGCTCTCCGCCAGATTGCGCACCTGAACAATGGTGCCGCCCAGGCTCATGTCTCCCAACACAGCCAATTGCGACTGCACAGGCTTGGCCAGGGCTGCTGAGCACAGCGCAATGAAGCTGGCCAGTGTCAGTGCTTGGGGGGCACCGCTGTTTTGCAGTTCCACCAAGTGGGTATGAAAATCCCGCTCGCCTGGTTTGATAGACGCGCTCACTCGCGAGGAGTTGGCTTTGAAGTAGTCAAAGGCCACCTTGACGGCTTCTCGTGGCGCTGCCCCGGACACGTTGACCTTGCCGCCGCCTGGAATCGACTGGATCTCCAGCCGGTAGATACCCGGCATTTCTGAGGCACCCATGCTGATGGTGTGCAAGGTGCCTGGTTGCAGGCGCCCCTCCGGCACCAATGCGCCGCCCGACTGTTCCGGCACGGTTACGAAGCGCTCCACACCGTCTTCCAAGTCGATGTAGCTGAAATGCACGTCGTAAAACTCCATACCGCCAATTTTCTTGAGCTGCTCCTTCACGCGGCGCCGGGTTTCCAGGGCATATTCCAGGCACTTGCGCACCGCATCCTTGGTGTACTCGCCGTTCGGACACACCAGCTTGAGCAGGCCTGACGTGGTGCGGCGCACGGCAATGGTGTCGCGCTGGTTCAGGTTGTTGCCCAGCTTGAACCACTTGTCGATGGCATCGGCAAAGCTGTACTTGCGCATTTCACGCAGGTACTCCGCCAAGTAGTCCACGATCAGGCCGTACTGGTTGGTAAAGAACTCGGGCCGCATTTTCGGAATTTCCCAGCCTGGCACATAGGCATGAAAACGGTCAAAAAAGGCCGAGTCGATCATGGCTTCCGGGAACGGGGCCAGCAGGTGCGAGGTCTTGACCAGAGACTCCACGCTCTGGTTGATGTTGCCCACAAACACCATGGCAGCGCTGGCGTTGATGGACTCGCGGCCCCGGCTGAACGAGCCCGAGGCCATGTAGTCCTTCATGATCTGCACACCATCGTGGTCCTTGAAGTTAATCCCCGCAACTTCATCAAAAGCCACCACGTCCCACAAGCCCACCAGCCCCACCTTGCGAGCGCTCATGTTGTAGAACAGATTGGCCACCGTGGTCTGCCCGCCCGACACCAGAATGCTGTTAGGGCTGATTTCCTTGTAGATGTGGCTCTTGCCGGTGCCACGCGGGCCCAGCTCGCAGAAGTTGTAGTTGTTTTCCACCAGCGGCACCATGCGCGCCAGCAGGTGCCATTTTTCGCGCTCCTTGAAGCAGGTCGGCTCCATGCCCGTGGAGCGGATCAACGCGTCGATCCACTGCGCATCGGTGAACGCCTTGCGCGCCTCAAACAGTGCCTGCATGTCCATGTTGGGCATCTGAATGGGCTTGAGTTCGGTCACGGTGAAAGGCGATCCGCGCTGGTCTTCCTCAAAGTGGTACTTCAGCGTGACGATGCACCAGATGCCGCCCACCAGCAGCTTCTCGAACTGGCGCACATACGAGTCCGAGATCTCGGCGTTCTTCACACCCAGGTTGGATAGCAGCGCCTCGTACAGGTCGCGCTTTTCATTGAGCTTGACAGTGATCTTGTCGATCACTTTGTACGTGCCGCTCTCGCGCACCTTCGATTTGACCTTTTCTGCCTCGTCCGCGCGCACATAGTTTTCAGCCAGCACGCGCTTGACCATCTGCAGACCATTCTGAATGGTGGCCTCGTCGTTGCTCGCGCAGTACATGCCCAGCAGGTACTCCAGCACGTACACCGGCACATTGGCACCTTCCTTGATGAGCTTGGTCAGATCCTTGCGGACTACCTTTCCAGCGAAGTGCGTGTTGAGCAGATCGTCCAGGCTCGCGCCTGCAGCGGACTCCAATGCTTCGGATGGTGGCGCGGCGGTGGGGGTGTTCAGTTCTTGTGTCATTCGCGTTCTAAAAAAAACCGCATTGCATTAAAAGTCACTGCCAAACGCCAAGTCCACCTTGATGGGCAGGCGCAGCACTTCCACCTTGGTGATGGCATCACGCATCACCAGGTCATAGCGGCGGTGCGGGTCATGCGCACCGGCGAGCACCGTCAAAAATACCGAACGCTTGCGCTCATCCAGCAGCTGGGAAGTGCTGTCAAACGTCAGCGTCTGCTCGTCGCTGATCGGCGCGTCGCCCTCGCGCAGCGAGACCACCACCGTACGCGCCAGCACCCGCTCGGACACCGCATCGGTCTGTATGAACTCGAAACGCTGCGAACTGGTCACCATCTTGCCCACATTGCCCAGCACGCTGATATTCACGGGCCGGGTCTTGGCGTGGTCGGCCTCGCTCTCGCGCACCGTGATCACCGGGATCACCACCTCTTGCGGCATGGCACTGCCATGCACAAAGCGTGCGCCACCGGCGAAGTGAAAGCGACTGGCCCCTTTGGGCACCCAAAAATCCAGGCTACCTTCAGGCGTGGTGCCCGCCGTCACCGCCGTATTGCCCGCCCAGGCCTTGGCGGTCGTGCCCAGGTTGCGGCCGATCAGATAGCGCTTCTTGGCTTTCAGCGTCCCTGCGGGTTTGTCTTCCAGCGTCGATTTATCAGCGCCATCCAGGGGCGACTCCTGGTAGATGAAACCATGGTCCGCCGTCACCAGCACGGTCGATCCGTTGAGCGAGTTGATGATGAAGCCCAGCAACTGCGACAACTCCTGCACCGTCTGCGCCGCCGCCTCAAAGGTCTTGGACTCTGACGCCTGCTTGTCGCCCGTCATGTCGATGCGGTCGTGGTAGATGTAGATGAGCTGGCGATCACGAACCAGCTCGCGGCCTTTTTCCTTGCCCAGGGCTATCAGGTCTTCGGCCTTGATGGCCATGCCGCCGACGCCCTTCAGGTGCTCATTGCGCTGCTCCAAAGTAGCAACAAGGTGGCCATCAGCCAGCACATCGAGGTTGGCGCTTTCCTTGTATGCGAGTGTTTGGTGCGGTAGCAAGGCTGCCATGCCCAACGCCGTGTAGCTGGGCAGCACTCCCAGCATAGTGCCCAGGGACGCTTTAAAACGGTTTTTACCGTTGGTGAACTGCACCAGTTCCTGTGCCACCTCATAGCGCAAAGCGTCTGAAATCACCACAAACACCCGCTTGGCACCGCCGCTGTACAAAGGCTGCACCTCACGCTCATAAAACGCCTGCTGCGGCGTTACATCGGGCAGGGACCAGTGCTGCAGCAAGCCTTGGTCGCCTTCCACCACTTTCGCCCACGCGGCACCCAGCTGCGGCACAAACCAGCCTGAATACAGATTTTCGATGGATGTGCGCAGCTCATGCAGCACTGCCCAGCCTGAAGGCTCCACGGCATCCGCTGCCGTGTGAAAGTGCCGGTACAGCTGGTCAAAGCGGTACAGGTGCTCGCGGTATTGGCCAAAGGCCGTTGCTGCATCAGCAAAGCTAAAGCCCGCCGCATGGCTGGCCTTGAGGCTGAAAAAGTCTGCCGCTGCCTTGAGCGCGTCGTAGCAAGCCGCCAGCGCGCGGGTGCGCTCGCTGGCACTGGCCAACAAGGGGTTGGCCCAATGCCCGTCACGCCGCCGCGCAATCAAACCATGCACCACGTCCATGTTGGCCCCTGCCCCCGCCACGATGCGTTGCTTGAGGTCCTGCACCACCCGCAGCTCCAATTCCTCAAAGGCCATGCATTCGGCCAGTTGCTCTGCCGTGTAGCTGGCCAGTAATTGCGCCAAGTTCAGCTCCTGGGCCACAGCACGGGCCAGCACGTTGTAACTGCTGAAAAAGGCCAGGTCTGACCGCCACCGCGCCGCAAACACCGAGGCATTGGCCGCCAGCGCGCGGTCGGGCAACACAAAATGCGCCAACTGGCGCGGCGGTGCGCCGTCCAGGCACCGGCACAGGTCGGTCACCAACACACGCACTAGCAAGTCACGCAGGTTGGGCTCTGCGTCGGCATAGCCCAGTTGCGAGCGCACCAAACCCCAGAACTCAGGCGCCAAATCGTTGGCCGCAATGTCTTGCCAGGCCTTGGGCTGTGCAGCCAGGTCGGCCTCGCCATCCACCACCAGCGAGGCAAACAAGCGCTGCAGCATGGCAAACAGCTCTGGCTGGTCGGCACGAGTAAGCACGGCCAGCATTTTGCGGTCCAGATCTGGCGCACCGTCGCCCGGCAGCACCAGGCGCTTGAGGCGCTCTACCCGATCCTTGGCGCGCAAAAACTTGGCCCGCTCTTTCAGGTGATGGCGCAGTGCCTGCGTGGTCAGGCCCAGGTCTTCCAGCAGGATGGACGTGGTATCTGCCCGAAACGACTTGCTGCGCAGGCGCACGTCCAGCAGCCAGTCTTGTGCAGGTTCCGGCTCGGGCTGGGTGCTGTAAATCAACCAGCGCTGGCCGGGCGAGCGCTCGATGTCAATCTTCAACTGCAGCGTGGGCGTGTCATCCAGGCGTACGAGTCGTACGCCGTCTAGTTGCAGGCCGTCCACGACCAAGGCGAACTCCGCCTCCACGTCGTGCCAGAACACCACCGGACGTGTGCTAAACAGGCTGGTTAAACTTTCAATCAGGCGTTGCTGGCTCATAAATTTCCGTTGTCTGGCTCCTGGATGCTGATCAATCCGGGCCCACTTATTTGGTCAGGCAGCCGCGCTCGGTGGCCTTGGCGAGCACTGGCGCTCTTCGAGGGGGCTGCAGCGGCGGGCATTAGCCGATATCAACCGAGGCAATAGTGCAACAGCCCTTTGCGCAATTTAGCCATCAATAATGCCGCGCCCCTCACGCCGCCTGAGCGCCGCTGACACTTGTGGAAAGCTCTTGACCGGCACTTTATGGCCACAAGCACGGCCGTCGGGCGTAATGCCCAGGCAGATGTACTCGTAGCTGTCCAGCATGCGGCCCCCAGCAGAAGGCTTGGGCATGAGCTTCATGGGGAGCATGTGGGCAGGGCAAACGATCTCTTCGTCTTCTTCATCAAGACTCGCACGCAATCGGCCATGCGCCTTGTTCAGCACATCCGGGCGAGTCCAGATCTCCTCGCGCTGCTTGCGAGATCCATCCAAGTCGGCATCGGGTCGGCGCAACACAGATGTGCGCTCAGCTTCAGGGTCGAGCTTCAGCGTTGGGCATGGAAGCGGGTTGGGCGAAGTGCATTGCCAATAAAAGGTCTGCCGATCCGTCTTGGTATTGAAGCCACCTAGTTGGATACGCATGGCGCCTCCACACTCAGGGCATACCTTTGTTGACAGGATGCCAATTGAAGCCGCTGCCTCGTCGCCTGTCACTGCCGCTGCAATGACATCGCCCTGCGCCTCTCGCAGCTCCTGGGCAGAACGCGCCGCTTTGGCTTCATCCAGTTCGCGCCGCAAACGGTCACGCTCAGCCTCAATCTCACGCAAGCGATCGAGATCGTTCTCCGTGAGGCGCCCATCACGTCGTCTCTTTTCAGCCAACTCTTGCTCTTCATCGGCAAGATCCTTCGCTACGTTGAAATGGCGTTCGGCAACCCCGCGCACCAGTTGCGTGGCAGCCTTACCAAATGACGAGTTATCAATCTCCTCCAGCACGGCCTTCACGGTCTCCCTGACCGCGACCACGGCGCCTTTTAAAAAGGCCTTTGCACCTGCAAAAAGCGAATCAAGCCAAGCCATTCAAAGCCCCTTTAAATGATGGACGCAAGGTAAATTGAGCTACTGCAGGTCTTCAGAGCAGTGCTGCCGAAGGGTGAAAAGAAACGACGTTGCCGCTTTAATTTGGGCAACCTCATGCTCACCCCACGAATTGGTCAACAGCCAGTTAACCAATTGGAATAGCAGCAACTTGACAGATCAATTTGCGGGAAACACTCTCATCAGCCAAGTCTTCAACGCTTGCAGCTGCGGCGCCGCGTTATCCAGCAGGCCGGGTTTGGCTGCTTGCCACAGCCCATGGTCAGGTTCGGACTGCCATGCCAGCCATGTGGCCACTTCGGCCTTTGAACGCCGCAACGGTTTGAACTTGGGGCCGCCCGGAATTTGATCAATCGAACTCTTGGCGTGCTGCATCAACGCTGCTTCACCAGGATGAAGGTTCAACTGAATCCAGTCTTCCAGCATGCCATCGTCGGCGTTGTTGGGCATCAACCAAGCGCCAAGGTCGTTTAGTCCATCGCTGTGGCCAAAAAGAAAACCCCCAGCTCCAGAGCCAGCCCGCAGGTGATAACCCGCAAGAGTGAGGCGCTGAGTCAGATGGTCCCGCGTGCGTGCAAAGCCTCCGCCGTTAGCGTGTTGGTCTGCATCAACAGCGATAGCCAGCCGCTCAATCTGGCCATCCGCCAATTGGGGCAAATACGTTTTTTCCAGAACATCAAACGCGGCTTGCTTCGTGTCCTTTGCGTGCCCGGCGTCGCGAGGCGTGCGAACTGCAATCGGTTGGACAGACACTCCCCAAAGTTTGCACAGATCTTCAAAAAAACCACGATCGGACTCGCCCTCAACCAAAAGAACATTTTTGGCGCTCATCGCACTTCCACATCCTGCTGAGTAATGTTCTGCAATGCAGCCTCATCAAACACCGTGGCAATCACCCGGCCTTGATCACTGGTGCGCACGCTGCGGCCCAAACGGAACAGCACACCATCGGTCTCTGTGCGCGCAACGGCCACTTTGGTGAAGCTCTCAATGCAATCCCAACTGTGCGTGGTGGCGAAGATTTGAATGTTGTGCCGCTCTGCCACTTCAAACAACAGACCCCACACCTTCTCTTGCACCGAGTAGTGCAAACCGTTTTCAAACTCGTCGATCAGCAAGAAACCACCCTTGGCAGCGAAGAGCTTCAATGCCAGTTGCAGCACACGCAGCATGCCGTCCCCCATGCTGTTGAGCGGAACAGGTCGATCAACCCCTTTCAGCTTCACCATGGCAGTACGAGAAGGCCTTGTCCTCACGCCGGATGGCGAGTAGCCATCAGCACGCACAAAAGTGAGGTTGTCAAAGTCGGGCTCGATGACTAGAAGCGCCTTTTTGACAACTGCTTCCTGCTCGGTGAAAACGATCCGGTCCCACTCGTCCGCCAATTCATCCATTGAAATGAATTGGGTGGGGATAAAACTACAAGGCACTGAAGTCGCGTCGTACGCAGATGATCGACGTGCACCGTTCAGCAACTTGACGGGAGGAAATAACCGCTCCCCCTTGCGCACCAGGATGACCTGCTGCAATTCACCAGGAAACAAATCTGCTTCAAACTTTTGGATGTATCGACGGCGAATCCTGTTGATCAATTCGCCTTCAAGCAACTCGGGCTCGCCGATGCTCTCTTCCATCATGGCATGAGAGATTTGCAAGCGATCATCCTCTGACGTGCCACTGCCAATTTCGATGGCCGTGTCGTCCATAGGAAAGGACCGCCCCGGGAAGAAGTCCTGAAAAGGCAGCAATGATTCAGCATCCAAGGCCTCCGACTCTCGCACTCGATAGCGTTCGTCGTGCTCTTGCGCAATGGCTTCAAGCAATGGCCGCTGTGCGTTGCCCGCATACAGGCGCAGCGCCTCCAGCACCGTGCTCTTGCCCGAGTTGTTCTTGCCCACCATCAAGTTGACGCGCCCCAGCGCGGGCACCTCCAAGTGCTCCAGCGAACGAAAATTTTTGATCAATAAAGAGTCAAGCATGTGGTGTGCTCCTGTAACCGTCGATCTTAGTCATCCCCCGCCCCACCCGTGACCAGTTTCACCCCCTCCAGCAAATCCCCAAACTTCCCATAGTTCACCTTCACCCCATCATCCAGATCCAGGGTGATGCGCATGTCGGCGTAGT
Organism: Acidovorax carolinensis; assembly: GCF_002157145.1. Classification (NCBI taxonomy): domain Bacteria; kingdom Pseudomonadati; phylum Pseudomonadota; class Betaproteobacteria; order Burkholderiales; family Comamonadaceae; genus Acidovorax; species Acidovorax carolinensis. The sequence goes on along the minus strand of NZ_CP021361.1, from coordinate 1,389,104 downwards.
GGCGGAGTTGTTCGTCGTAGGCCAGAAGCTCTACGTGCTTCTTCTTGAGCTTTTCCACTTCTTTGGCTAACTTGTTGCGGGCGGCGGTACTGTTGGCGGCTGAAGCGTCTTTTTGCAGCATCTCGATGCGGTTCTGGATTTTGCCGGTGAGGGGCACGACGTATTCGGCGCGCAGGCGGGCGAGTGTGCCCTCGTGGTAGCGGTGCAGATAGACCAGAGCTTGGAAGGCGCCTTGTTTGCCGCTGCTGAAGAGCCAGTAGATGGGGCGCTTTTTGTAGGTTTGCAGGTGGTCTTTGAAGAACTTGTCGGCGATGTAGCGGCGGATGGTCTCGTCTGGAGTCTCAGAAGCTTTGGTACCCAGGCTCTCAGCCAACCAGGCCATGTTTTCTTCCAGGGTGTCTGGCCCCCAGACGGCGCGCAGGAATTCGCGGATGCGGCTTGGTGCATCGTCGGAAAACCAGAGTTCGTCGGTAATGGGGACGATTCCGTCGGCATCTGCGGGGAAGGTGGCATAGCGGCCAGGCTCGAAGCCGACGTTGCCCGCGTGGGCATAGATCAGGCCGGGTTCGTCGAGGCTGTAGCGGCCCATCATGCAGCCGATGGCGTAGGAGATCAGGCGCTGGCAGTCTTTTTCACGGTCGGCGTGAGTCAGGGTGATTTGGTCTTCGGGGACTTCGGGAGAAAGTTCGTCTTGGAGGCCGTAGGCATCAATCAGCAATCGGTTGTTTTCAAATTCGATGTTTTTTAGTGCTGCATGAGCATCTGCAACGCCAACCGAATATTTATTCCAAGTATTGACGAGCAGTGACTCATCTTTGAATTTTGCAACTAAATCAACACCCAAAAAATCGAACGATGTCTCAAATGAGTCCCAATCGGTTTTTGCAATTTCAATTGCATTTTTTGCATTAATTGCAAGCTCAATCCCCTGAATGGCAGAGTAAGCCACAGGAATTTTTGATATATCGCCTGGCTGATAGTTAAGTGTAGGGGATATGATTTTTACCAAATTACTAACAACATAGCTATTCATGAGAGAAAGCAAGGCTAAACTATCTTCTGTTTTGACTGCAAACATTGATGAGCCCGCATTATCAAAAAGTGATCCTATCGAAATTCTTGCTGAAGTATTTGAAGATGAGAGAGCATTCCAAGTAACTCCCTCCTTAAAAATGTAATCCAGATTGTAGTTATGCGATCTTATTCGACCTGTTGCCTCATCAGAAAAATTCTGAATTTCGTAACCGTCAGACTCCCAATTAACAACATATTCTAAATTTCCATACCATTTCCGGAAGTCACCCCCTTTCTGATATTGGAACCATTTCTTCTTAGTTTTAGCCGCAATTTCTCTGGATAAAACTTTCAAGCCAAGCTTATCGATGTTGACCTCGTGCCAAAGTCTAAGAAATTTATTGTTGTCAGCCGTAGCCATTCCGAGTCTGGTTTCAGCTATATCAGATATTTTCCGATTACTGAATGCGTCAATGGTGTTTTTACTTACCCAATACGCCACCGGACTCCCCGGAATTTTCTTGAAATCATCCTGCACCGTGGCATCGAAGCGGTTTTGATTGCTCCGCAATGCGGCTTCTTTCTCCGCCTCCTGCCCGTCCACCAAGCGGAAAAACACCGGCTTGAATCCCGAGAAATGCTGGCCTTGCAGCACAAAGGCCGTGGTTTGCACCACTTCGCCCGAAATCTCGCCAAACGCCCGCGCGCCCAAGTGCGCCATGGTCTGAATCGTGCGCTGGGTCAGCAACTTCTCCCGCATGGCCTCATACGACGACAAAAACATCCAACTCTGCATCGTCACCATGCTGTTGAAGCCGCTGGGCTTGCACCAGCCAAAGCCGCGCTCCATGAACATGGCGAACAAGTCGGCTTTGCTGTCGGGGAAGGTGGCTCGGGCGTAGTCCTTCAGCGCCGGGGTCATGCCCTTACCGCCCATATACGGCGGATTGGCCACCACCGCATCAAACTGCATCCCCAACACCAGCGCCTGGCGCACCAGCGGCAGCAGGTCTTTGGCGGCGGCTTGGGCGTAGAGGTCGCCCGAGGCTTCGGCGTTCTTCAAAATTGATAGCTGCTCGCGCAAGCTGGGTAAGCGCTTGAGGCCGATTTGTATCAAAGAACCAAAGGTTTTGGCGTGGGCAAAGGTGGCGATCAGTTCGGCGATGGTGGCGCGGAGGCAGCCCTCACCCCCGCCCTCTCCCAGGGGGAGAGGGAGTGAATCCGGTTCGCCCAGGGTCATTTGCGGCTGGGTGGCGGGGAACAGGTCGGGGTTGGCCCATGCGGCCTCGGGGTGTCGGGTTACGCCCTGCGGGCTAACCCGACCTACGGGGGTCAGCGCGGCGCACAGGGCGTCGGCGTCCAGCCCCGTGCTTTCCTGCAGGCTGAGCACGTTGAGGCGGGGCGGGTTGCTTTCGTCGCTGAACAGGCGGCGGTCGTCCGCGCGGGCTTTCATCAGCAGTGCAAAGCCGGCCATTTGGGCAGCGCGGTCGTCAATGTCCAGGCCAAACAGGTTCTTTTCCAGTATCAGGCGCGGTATGTCTCTGACTCTGTAGCCGCGCTCCAGGTAAATGGCCTTGAGCACGTCATAGGCCACCACCAGAATGTGGCCGCTGCCGCAAGCCGGGTCCAGCACGGTGATGGACTCGGGGTTGAGGGTGTCGCCATCTTCCCGCACGCGGGTCTGAATAAGGGCATCGAGCTGGGCTTGCACCTCGGGCGTTTGCTCGGCGGGGGTGATGTAGTACGGCCACTCCTTCGCCAAGGTGCTTTGCGGGTTGGCCATGAGCCACAGGCGGCCCACGCTGTTTTGCACCAGGTATTGCACGATCCAGTTGGGCGTGAAGAGCTGGGTGGCGGCGGGGATGTCCTCGCTTTTGACCACCTTGCCAATGACCTGGTCCTTCTTCTCACTGATATAGAACTGGTACAGCCAGCCGATGATTTCGACCTCGTCTTCCCAGTCTTCTTCGGGGATCTCTGCCACCAGCTTGGCAATGACGGAGTCGCTGCGCAATAGGTTGTCGGGCAGCAGCAGCTCGGAGTCGTCGTCAATGCGCTCAAACAAAAAGGGCATGGCGCGGGACAAGGCGTTGCACTGGGCCACCAGCAGCATGCGGTACAACTCGCCATCGCGGTTGCCTGCGAGTTTGAGTTCGGTGACCTTGGCGGCGTTCAGGCCTGGGAGTTCGCTGGTCAGATCTGTGGCGTGGGTGAGGATGTCTGGCAGCCCACCCGAGGTGCTGGACAGCGCCCGGTGGCCGTGGCCCAGGTAGTCGTGCAGCTCCATGTAGCGCAGCGCGGCAAAGCGGTTGAACCAGGTGTAGGCCACGGCTTCCATGGTGTGGGCAAAGCCGTCTTTGCGGATGCGCTCGATGAGCTTGTCGCGCTGGCCGCTGACCTTGGCGGTCCAGGCTTGACCGGCGATGACGGTGACGTCACCCTGAGTTTGGGCGGGGGCTACTTCCAGCGTGCCAGCCTTATCCGACAGGCCCAGCAGGTTGGCGCGGGCGGTGACGGCGGCGATGAAGTCTTTGCGGGCCTGGGGGGCGTAGGACTTGAGGTTGGACTTGTTCATGTTTTTACGGTCAAAAGTGGCTCTAGCGCTTATCTATCAAGCGCTGGCAGCTATTGTTTTTTAATATTTTCGAGGCAGGGATGTGCATCACCGATGGAATGGAGGCGGGGTGATGCGGGCCACATGCACGACGGCATGCACTGTGACGACGCACTGGTCTTCGTTCTGGTCGAAGTAGACGATGTAGTTTTCGTGCGCGACGAGTTCATGCGCCCCGTTGACCCGCGTGCTGGTACGGCGGGGAAAGTTGGGGTCGGCCAGGTGGTCCACCTGCCCGTCGATCCACAGCCACATGTCGATGGCTGCGCTGGCGTTGTCTTGTGCAATCCAGGCTTCAATGGCGTTGAGGTCTTGGCGGTATTCAGGCCGACGGTCCACGCGGTAGGCGGCGCACGTCATTGCGGCTGCCGGGCCTGCAATGCTTTTTGTTGGGCTAGTTTTTCAGCGCGGATGCTTTGCCATTCGTCGGGCGGAATAGCGTGCTGCGTGCTGCCGCGGCTGGCCTGCACCTTGGCCCGCACCCAGCGGTCGTATTCGGCGGCGTGGGTGAGTGCCTGGGCGCGGTCGGGGCGGCTGCGTTTGTGCTCGGGTGCCTGATCCGGCTGCCAATTTTCCAAACCTTCGAGCACGATGCGGCGCACACCCAGCTTGTGCAGCAGCTTCAAGGCAGCGTCGGTGGTGCCAAACAGCCGTGCCTGCGTGCCCCGCGCCTGCACCAGTGAAGCCTCGCCGGTGAGGGTGGTCACCTTCACGGCAAACTGCGAGCCCACGGGCTCCAGCGCCACCGATTGCACAGCGCCATGGGCAAAGGCTGCTTGAAATTGGGTTTGAGTGAGGGTTTGCATGGCGTGGCGTGCGCTTTATTAACGTTAGTTGTTCTTCTTTATACGTTAAATTGCCATGGGGTGCCAGAGATTTGGCAACGGCCTGTTGCCATATTGCGGGGGCGCCGTAAAAAGGGGCAACCTGAAGTTATGGTCAAAAGTGGCTCTAGCGCTTATTCAGCAAGCGCAAGCAGCTATTGGTTTGATAGTGTTTTTGCTTTGGGGTAACCCAGTTTTCTACCGCCAGCCCTTCCACACGGCAAAACTCGCGCGCGTTGTTGGTCACCAGCACCCAGCCTTCGGCACGCGCGTGGGCGGGGTTCAGAAGGCCTCGCGCTCTTGAGGGGGCGTATCGGCGCGGCCTGTTTGCATGAAGTCGGCAGGCATGTTGAAGGACTCCTCCGATGCAGCGCGCGCACGGGCGTTCAGGATCAGGTTGATGAGCGCAAACATGCGATGAAACAGGTAGTCCACCTCGGCAGGCTGCAGGGGGGTTTTGTCTGTCTCGAAGTGCCGTATGTGAAACTCGTTCCCGATTTTTGTCAGCGCCCGGGCCTCTGTTTCCACAAGCTCTCTGAACCTGCTGCCTGGCAAAGCGACGGCATCCAGCATGGCTTGGGCGGACTCTCCCTTGTTGCCGCCCGCAAGGGTTTTTAGGCGTTCCCACCCGTCCCACAGCTTTTCGATGGCATCGTTACGCGCGGATGGTGCGGGATCTCGGAAGCGTTCGCATGCCAGTTGCAACAAGTTATCAAGGGTGACGTCACCGCTCTGGGGGATGCGACCAATGGCCTGGGTCAAGATGGATGGAACTTGGCGAAGCTCACTGAGCCTGCGTATGTCTCTGAGAAGCGGCTCCAGAATCTTGGCGTGGAAAACGAATACGTGTGCTGACAGAGAACTTCCAACATGGAAGTGGCTGTGCACAAAATTCAGAAAATCGACTTTCTTGGCTGCAATGTATCGGCAGAGTGCTATCTGCATCGACACCCGCTCTGCGCGGTCGTGGGGCCAGTTCAGATGCGCTGAGCCAACATGCGAACCTGCTGTGGCTTCAGCACGCTGCAACCAATCGTCGAAATCGACTGTTGGGAGAGCCTCAGACAAAAAGCTTGCCAATGGCTCGCGGTCGAAAACCGCCACCAGCCGATTCAGTACGTGCGCCGCCTCTTTGAACTCTGCTTGTTGGAAGTCGGCCTTTGCGTCTTCCATATCTTGAAAAGCGACGGTGAGAGCCGAGCTCGCGGCCAATTCGGTTTGCGTCATTTCAGGCCTAGCTTTTGAGCTGCCCACTCTTTTCCGGCTTCGTTCAGCATGGACTTCCAGTCCGTAAAGCTGGATATGGAACGAATGAACGCGTCCCACTCTTCGTCGGGGATGGCTGCAAAATCTTCTGGGGTTTCGATCTTGAAACCGCTTGCCTGGTACATCTCGTCAGCGGAACCAAACGGTGTATGACGCAGCAGGAAAGCAGGCGTGAGGACTTCACCGACGGGTACTGACTGTTTGTTTATCGCCTCGGCCTTCCTCTGCAAGTCGTTGAGCTTTTTCATTGCCTCGTCGAGGCCAGTGATTTTGAACATTCGACGCTCTCCACATCAGTTAAAAATTCCTGTCTCAGCGTTGTCGCCGTTTACTGCACGCGCGCTTTTTGCCCGGCACGCACCACGGCCAAGAGTTCGGACTTGAGCCGGGTGAGGTAGGCATCCACCTCAGCCTCGGTTTCCAAATATGGCTGATTGGAGAACTCGGCAGCGCGCACCACGCGGGTTGTTTTGGGGGCCGGTGCTGGACTTACCAAAGCGTTGGGCTGGCCGGTTTGCAGGGGCTGGGTGGTATCGCCGGGGCTGGCCACCCTGGGGGTGGTGGGCTTGGCGGCAGCAGCGGCCACGGCGGCTTCGATGAGGGTGATGGCCTCGTCCATGGCGTCGCCGCCTTGGCTTTGCAGGTACAGGATTTGCGCAATGCCGGTGAGGCCTGCAATGCGTGCCTTGAGGTCTTGCAAGGGTTTGAGGGCCTTGTTGGACAGCTCTGGGGTGGCGGCGGCAGTGGCATTGAGCTGCTTTTGAACGACGGCCAGCTTTTCGTCGATGGAAAGCAGGGCTTTTTCTCGCTTTTCCTGCGCCAGTTGCTCGTTGACGGAGGCGACCGTAGCCACCAACGGCTCGATGCGGTTGACCAAGGCGTAGGGCTGGGGGTTGTCGCGGATCTGAGTCAGCTCTGCCAGTGCCGTTGCCGCCTGGGGCACCTTGTTCAGGGCTTCGCGGTTGTCTGCAAACTGGCTGAGAGCGGCCAGCAGCTTGCGCCAGGCGGTGATCTGGGTTTTGTAGAAGTTGACGAGGTCGTGGATGTCGTCGGCAGCGTCTTGCCAGTCGTCCTTGGCGGAGAGCAGCGCCTCGATGAAGGCAAAGCTGTCGCGGATGGCGAGCTGCTGGCCGATGCGGGCCAGTGCTGCATCAATGGTGGGCTTGCCCGGATGGTGGGGGGTGGCGGCGGTGAGGGCGTAGCTTTTGAGGTCTGACTGCCAGTCGCCCAAACGGGTGCGGTATTCGGCCACCAGGCTGTCTTCATCTTCACGGCCCAGTTGGCTGAACAGGTCTTTGTATAGCTCGCGCGCGCGGCGCAGGGTGGTGGCGTCGGCGGTTTTGCGCTTCAAGATGGAGACTTGCTTGAAGCGGGCGGATTTGGTGAGCGGGTCGGCGGCGCTGGCGGGGTCGAGGTCACTGCCTTCGAGCATGAGCTTGATCTCGCCCGCCATGAACAAGCGGGCGACGAGCAGCACCGTTTCCCACTCAGGCTTCCAGCCCCAGGGGATGCCAGCAAAGCGGTCCACCACGTCGGACAGCAGCACGCGGGACTGGCTGGCGGCCAGTTGCAGGTAGTCGCGCAGCTCTTGCACCGCCAGGGGGTTGCCCGCTTCGCCGTTCAGTGCCAGGGCGTGCTGCGCCAAGTCGCCTGCGCTGAGCACGGCTTTGATTTCTGCAATGGGGTCGGCCTGGCGCACCTTCAGGTAGGGCAGCTTGCTGTAAGTGTTGGTGATGAGGTAGTTGAGCAGCTCATCGAGCACGGTGGCCGGGCTGCTGGCCTTGATTTGCACCGGCTGGCCCAGGGCGTAGAAGTCGCCAGCGGTGATGAGTTCAGACAGCTGGTGCACCAGGCGCTGGCGGCGTTCGCGGTTTTCATCCTTGCGGTCGGCCAAGATGCGTTTGAGCGATGGCGTGGCCTGGTCGGCCTTGGGGCTGACGATGTATTTTTCGATTTGCTGGTAGGTGGCCAGTTCGATGTCGAGGCGGTCGCCCTCAGCCAAGCGCACGAGGGCGCGCCCGGCGCCTTCGCTGCTGCGCAGGATGCATTTGGCGCTGTGCAGTTTGTCGTAGTCGTCGCCCAGCGGGGTGAGCACTTCAAAGCTGAGGGCATGGCTGGCCTGGCGCCAGGGCGCGCCGTCGAGCAGGCGGTTGAATTCGTAGTCTGACTTGGTATCGCGGTGGCGTACCTTGGTCTGGCTGCCCAGGATTTCATCGAACACGATTTCGGCCAGCAGGCGGGATTTTTCTGCGGTGGATACGTCCACATGGCCAATCTCGCGGGCCACGTCGCGCTCTTCATTGGTCAGAAAGAACCACTGGTCGCCGTTGCGGCTGACCAGCCGTTGCTGTTCAAGCCGTGCCAGGCTCTCTTGAATCTGGCGCTTGAGTGCGAGCTTGTCGGCGTCGATCTGGTCAATGCACAGCGTGGCAAGGTTGTCGATGTTGGGTTTGACGATGTCGGGGATGTAGCGAATCAGAAACATCGCCTTGAGCAGCTGGCTGTCGTACGGCTGCAGGGCCGGGTTGAGGGGGGCCTCGTCGATGGAGCGCTTGGCCATGCCGTCGATGAAACTTTCGATGGACGGATAGAAGTCGTACAGCGGCACCAGCACGTCGATGCCTTTGGGGGCGTTGCGCACGGCAGCCGACTGGAAGGCGTCGAGCAATGAGCGTTCGCCGCGCGAGAGGTGCTTGCCGGTGGCGCCCACTTTGCGGATGGTCTCAAAGATCTTTTGCAGCAGCGTGAACTGGTACGGCGCAAAGGGGTAGCAGGCGACAAACTCGGCAGCGTCTTTGTAGCCGCGCAGGCTGACGGCATTGCCGACAAAGCTGAGCTGGTTGTTGATGACATCGCCCTTGCCAGCAAAGGCATCGCGCAGCAATACATGGGCCGCCTCGGTCTTGGAGAGCAAGCGTTCGCCAATCACTTCGTCGGTGTTGCTGCTTGCCAGAGACAGCCGCGTATGAAAACGCCCCTGAATCTTGGAGAAGTCTTGCGACTTGGCCTTGTTCGCCTCGCCAATGGCGGCGTCGATGTCTTCTTGGCTAGTGACGATAACCCAGGCACGGCCCTTGCACTGCGTGCCCAACTGCTCGGTGATGGTTTGCAGGCTGAGCATGAGCTGCGAATTGGCACCGATAAACTGACCCACCTCATCCACCAGAAAGATCACCTTGTGGTTGGCAGGTTTGGTAGCAAGGTAGTCGTTGACGACCTTGGCAAAGCTTTCGATGTTGATGCGAAAGTCATCGCGGGCACGGTCAAACCACTGGCCAGCAGACTCGGACGTCATCTTGAGAGCTTGGGCAAGCGCCACCACGATGTCGTCACGCAAGAAATCCACGGCGTCGCGCTCTTGCTCCCAGGTGCTGCCGTTGGATGCTGCAAAGGCGGCCTTGAAGACATCGAGAGCGCCCTTGGAGACCAGGTGGCGCTCCATGTCGGCGATGTGCGGAGCGTCGCCCGAGTAGCCTAACTTTTCGTTGAAGACGCGCAGGAACACTTGCAGGATGGCGTCGCGGTCTGTTTTGCTGTCGGCCTTGGCGTCGATGTTGAACAGGATCACATCAGCGGTGCCCTGCACGGCGCGTTGAATGTCGGCCTGCAGCATGGCGTCTTTGATCTTGTGGTGATCGAAGAACTGGGCGGCGCTGCGCTTTTCTCCCGTTTCGGGGTTTTGCGCCTGCAGGTTTTCCAGCAGGTACGACAGTATCTTGATGAAGTGCGATTTGCCCGAGCCAAAGAACCCGCTGACCCAGACGCCCATGCGGTCAGTGATGGCCGCGTCATGCGGACGGTCGATGGCGGCCAAATAAGCGTCAAAGAATCTGCGCAGGTATTCGCTGATCTGCTTGGTGACGACGTATTCCTCCAGCTCTTGCCACACGCTGGCTGCGTCCATCTGGTCGGCTTTGATGACGCCGTTGATGGGGCGGTCGATGGGCTTTTGGAACAGGTCGCGAATGATCATGGGACTGTGATGGGATGGGGTGCAGCGGGTGAGCGAAGACGGAGGCGCGAACTCAAGTGGTTTCGGGAACCAGGCGGAAGGCCCGGTAGTAGTGGTCTTCGGCCAGCGTGTTGAACAGGCGCAGCGAGTGGCCATCGTACCGGCCCGGAAAGAACATGAGCAGTGGCGTGTTACCCATGATCGGGTGCAGTGCAGAAAGCAGCGTGTGGGTGCGCAGCATGGGGTAGACGGCGCCCACGCCAGTTAATACGAGCAAATCCAGTGCAGCGATGTCATGCAGATATGCAATTTTTTGGGCCAGCTTGTCTTCTTTGAGCACCGAGCGCAGAGCGGCCAGGGCACCATCGTTGCCTTTGGTTTGCTGCATGGCGATGGCTTTGTCGAGCAACTTGCGCTCTTCCAATAACTCCGTCACCAGAGTCAACAGATCGACTAAAGCGCAGCGAATGGCTGGTGACTGCTTGCCCAGGGTGGGAACTACGGTGCCTGAGAGGAAATCCCGCACATCCATTTCACGGTCAGGCGGGTAGTCGAAGATCCAGAAGCCAATTTCGTTGCCCAGCCCCTTGCTGTCGAGGAAATCTCGCGAGGTGATACGCGGCAGGATCTGATTCAGGCGTTCTTCAAGGCTCAGCGTCATTGCGCGCGCTCCAGGCATTCGAGGACATAGGTTTCATGGCGTTCACCGAGGTAGCGCCGCACATCGGGGTGCAGCGATCGGGGGGTGAGTCGCATGCTGCGGGCATTGTCCAGGTATTTGGCCTCTGCAAGCACGCGAACAATGACCTGGAACAGCTTGGCCCGCGTGGAATCTGTCCACTGTGCAACTGCAGGGTCGTAGTGGGCGCATTCGGCCAAGAAGTCTGGCCAGTCTTGCGGCGCCAGAGCAGGTTCGAGCCGTCGCTGTCGCAGGGCGTAGACAGTGCGTATGAAGTCGCCAAGCAACGGGCTGTGCTTGATGGTGGCAGCGAGCAGCAACTGAATTTGCACTTCGCTCTCGCGCTCGGCGATCAACTTCCAGCCCTGCGCATCCAGCGTCGTCAAGCGCTTGCGGATCAGCGTGGCCTGGCGCCGTGCCGTGGCGGGGGTCTTCTTTTGCAGAATGTTGTCGATCTCGATGGCATGTCGCCACGCGGCCTCGTCTGGCTGCGTGAGCAACAGCGCAGCGATGCGCTTGCTTTCGAGCGGCATGAGCGATCCAGCGGAGATTTCTGCGTTGTAGATGGGCACAAAGAATCGGTGATTGAAAAAGCGCTATTGTGAGAGTGCCGTAGTGTTCAGATGGGCGCCATGACGCTCATTTTCTGGGAGGCGTCACAGTATGAAGGGGCTTGCTGCGGAGAACGGCTTGCCCGGACGGTGCGCCCAGATCTGTCTTTTAGAGTTCGAAGCGAGAGCCCCGTGGCTCGGAAAGACAGAGCCACGGGGCCACAAACACTACCCCATCAAGTCAGAAATATCGGCCGTCGTGCCGTCCCCGTTACCCGCTCCCATGGAAAAACACAGCTCCACCCCCTTCTCCCGCAGTGCTGCAAGAATCACCTCCAGCACAGACGAATCGGCAGATGCCGCGGCGCGGCGGGCAATACCACGCTTGCCCTTGGCGCGTGCTTGCATCGCAAGCTTTGCTTCGGCCGCAGCGATTTCCGCTTTCGCCAGTTCTTTCAGCTCACGATTCTTGCGCTTGACTGTCGATAACACATGGCAGTGATCGAGCAACTCCGCCGGGGGCACAACCAGCCGATCAAGCGACAACAAGTCGCTCAGCCCAGGGATCGCCATGCGGCAGTGCTCCTTCCAAGGAATGTCAATGTCAATGCGCAGGCGGTCCTGAATGCGGCGCTTGATCGGCGACTTCTTCCACTCGCCTGACTGGAATTTCGGGTGCCGATTTACGGGCTTTCCCTTCAGATACCAGTCGAGGACAGACTGCTCGCGCTCACCCAGCCCCTCCATATGGCGCTTTTGAGGCTTGTTGACCCGATAGTCCACATCCACCTTCAGCAACTTGCGCAGCCAGTTGAACTCGCGCTCGCAGATCTCCTTACCCTTGGTGCCCCGCCAGGCCTGAGGGTCATCGAGACCGTTGGCAACCAGGTAGTTGGAGTTCAACGTGATTTCAATGCGGAGCAGGCTCTGACCCAGCGTATAGATTTTCTTCGCCACCTCAGGAGACTCGAAGGAAGAGTATTTTCCGGCCTGATTTCGATCCTTGATATAAAACAGCGTCGAGCGATGATCCGTCTTGTTGATATACCAAGACTCGCTATCCCCAGATCCTGCAAAGCCGATCTTCTTCGATGCCTTTTCGGATTGGCTGCGTGGCGACTTCAAAACAATGCCTGCGTAGCGCTTGAGCCGCTTCAAAAGAGTTCTAGCCTGTTTTGCAGACTCAAACTGCAAACAAAAGGTTAGCGTGATCTCCTGAAAGCTGCAGTGCTCCACCCGGATGGTCTTCACATAGCTCGGGCTTACCCCCTTCTTAATCAATAAGCGTTGCAGCGTATAGAGACAGGTAGGCGCCGAATAATATACGAGGTTGTGCATAACCACATTACTCCCAACAAGCATTGCTGGGTGATTTTGCGAAAAACCATAGGCACACACCTCATGCACCGCGTTGGTAATCGCTGTAATCTTGTTTTTGGCAGTGGTCAGTCCACAAATGTCACCCTCCACGGACTTAAGGGTAAGAGCACGCTTTTCATCAATGATGAGTAAGTGCTTTGCGGGAAACAGGATGGGCCCATGTTCTGGAAGAACTTCTGGAAGGCGGATGATCAGTTTTTGGGAATCAGACATAATTATTTAGTAAGTGTTGACGTTGACCATTTGGCTTCCCATGGATGTCCATGATGAAAAGTGCAGTGTTGCCCTACTCATATGCTCGACACTCCATTGCTTTGCCATTTGGTCACTTGATTTGTTTACAGGATTGGTTAGGTTTAGCTGCTCAACTATTGGTTGGTCATAGCTACTCAATTACTACAAAACAGTGCATTTGCGTGGTGCTCGATCTCGTCAACCGACCCTATAAATGCTCAAAAACAAGCGCTTTTTTGACGTCAATGTGGTTTTTATTGACGTCATGCTCAGTTGATAAATCCTCGTTTTATGCCGGGGCAGAACCCTTCCAAAGCGAACCTGAATTCAGAACATTGCGCAACGCGCCCACATTCCAGACCGAAATTCGGCTGCCCAGCTTTTTAGGAGCAGGTAAAGCGCCAGATTTGCACAGCCGCCAGACGGTCGCGCGGGATACTCCCAGCAGCATCAGCACCACGGGGAGGCGAACAAAAGCCTCATCGGGAAGGCCGCTGAAGTTGCGCAGGGGATCGGGAAGGGCAGGAACAGACCTCATGCATCCCCGCGACGGCGCCGCTTGATCAGTCACTACAGCCAGCATCTTTTCGTTCATGGACGAACTCCATCAAAGTGCTACGGGCAGAACGCAACATGCGCATGCCCAGCTGAAAGTCTTTACATTTCTTTTTTTGGAATGTGATCAACTCCCCGCAAAGCCGCGCCAATGCTGGCTTTGCAGACTATGCGATGTGCGCCGAGCTGCGTCTGATCTGACGGTGCGCAATGCAGCGCGCGCAGTCGAGAGGAAGAAGGTAAACGGCAGCTTGCGCCGTGACTAAACCGAGAGGAAAGAGGAAAATGGAAGCGAAGACGCGACACCAGTTCGGAGGAAAGAGGTGCACCCGGTGCCGTGCTGGTGTACAAACAAGGAGAGGAACGAGGCGCCACTGATGACGCAAGCGGCACGAGGAAAGTGGCGGCACTCACTCTTGGCGAGCCCTTTCAAAGGCGAAGCCTATGGCGGCTATCAGACGGGTAAAAGCTCAGCTTATCTAATACCAAATAAATCAACCAATCGTCATACCCATGAGAAAGCATGAAATATTATCAAAATTGCACACAAATTGGACTTGCGATTTCTTTATTGAATTAGTTTCAAAATATGAAAAACCCAGGGGCAACTCTGCGAATCCTGATATTGAACCAAAAAATAAAAAAGCACCCAATAATATAGCGGGACTTTTGGGCCTGCAGAAAATTAGATCCACTTCGATTAAATCAAAAGGCGAGCCCAAAACAAGAGAAATAGTTCAAAATGCACTAGCGAACGAAGCTCCAGCAATTAAGCCCGAAACAAATCTTCATAAAATAGTTTGGTACAGAATATGGCTTTATCTTGTTCTTCGCGGCGTACTGAATAAAGATTATTTCACTGAGCACTACACCGGCTGGAGAGAATCAAAGGGATCGAAGTATTTTGAAGTTTTATGCATCACCAAAAATGAAGCAACTAACCAAAAGTCAACTCCCATGGATATTTTTCTGCTGCGCGGCATTCCATCAAAAGAAGAAATGGATACCCAAATTGAATTGATCGCTCCCCTAATTTCACATCAACCAATCAAGAAAACAACCAAGAAGGGCATCATCGAAGTAATAGGCAGAAAAAATCTCGGAGAAATTAAACTAGCTATAGATAAGGCAATCAATTCAGGAAAAATTGCGGGACTTAGAAAATCCACAAGAAAAAATGCTCGACATAAGTACAGTGGAAATAGAGCCGATCTTTATCGAGAACTGGTAAAAAAATATGGGTTAAAAACCAAAGAAAGCATTTTCACAAGAGGGGTGTCGGAGTTTGTTGAAACAAAGGCGAAATAATTTATTAAGTTGCGCCTGTCAATTAAAATGCGCCTTCTCAATTTTATTCACACATATAACCAATAAATATCCGTGAATTAGATTGGCAAAGCGACGGGCTCCGTCATTCTGATATGAATTGCTTTTCTGCGCGCTTTTCATTTCTGGTAATTTTCCTGATTTTACAAATTGAAAACCAAATGGAAATATTTTCGCAATATCGCTGATATTGACGACCAAAATCTATAATGCCGGCATTGTGATATAATGCCACTGAGTTAATATTGGTTTTTGATGGCTTGGTTTGATTTGGCAAGCTGTCGAAAAAGCAATATCAACTTTCTTCCTGCCTGCATGCCCGGGCCTATTTCCCCCATTTGATTCCACCGAACGCCGTGCCACCACGGTGGCTCGCTTGCGCGCCGCTGTCGCCATGACAGCACGCTTGGCGCAGCCGTGGCCGTGGTCATCGCTGTGGTCGTGGCGGGATGGCGATGTATCGCGTCAGGGTCTGTAGCGGGAAGGCGCGAGTGCACCGTCGCGCTTTGCGTGGTTCGGTGCTTCGCACTGGGCGCAGCGCCCGTCCCTTCCTTTTCTGTTTTTCTTTTCAGGAGCATTTCCATGACCTCTTCGCCTGGTCAGGCCGCTGCATTGGCGCGCTATGAACAACAACGCCGCCCCTTATTTCCCTTGGGCCAAGTGCTGATCACGCCCGGTGCGCTCGACATGCTCGAAGCACTGCAGCTGGCACCGCTGCCGTTTGTGCTGCGTCACGTCGCTGGGGATTGGGGTGACCTGTGCAATGAGGACAAGCAAGCGAATGCTGCAGCTCTCACGTATGGCAGCCGTGTCCTGTCCGCCTACGACATCCCGCCAAACCACCGGCTGTGGATCATCACCGAGGCCGACCGGCGCTCGACCACCTTGCTGCTGCCGGAGGAATACTGAGCCATGCAGCATTCCTACCATTGCCACCCCCGGCTGGGCGCTGGCATGCACGGTCCCATGGTGGGCAACCAACGGCTGCATGTGCGCCAGGGGGAGGTTGACGCCACGTGTGGCTACCACTGCGTTTTGATGGCTTTGATGGTGTTTGGCCAAGTACGGCGCAATGCGCTGATCTGGGACACCAAGGATGCGAGGCTGGTGGCGTTGCGCAAAGTGGCGCAGCGGTACTACTTTGATGGCTGCGAGGTCGAAGAACTCCAGCAGCAACTGGCCCCCTATGCCGAGCGCGTGCACTGCAAGGAAGTGCGCTCACGCGTGATCGAACGCACCTTGGATGCCCTGGAAGAAGGTCACCTGTGTTTGGTGTGCTTTTCTACCGAGCGCTACATGCACTGGGTGTTGGCAGTGGGGGTGCGCTGCGAGGCGGGGGAGCGCAGCGATTTGCTGGTGCTGGACCCGGCCATGGCACCGATACCGCTGGTGCCGTGGAATGCCATGCTGACCGGCTGGGCGAGCAAGCAGCCACGGCGTGTGGTGGCCACGTTCAGTGAGCGCGTGAACATCGACGCCGTGCTGGTGCTGTCACCTGTGGCGCAGCCGCAAGAGGACGAGTAGCCCCGTTCGGCTCGTTCCTCCTTTCGGTTTTTCTCTCTCCTTTTCTTTTCTCAACTTCCGCTTTTGGTCGCGCCGAGCTTTGTGCAAGGTGCCGCTGCTGCATGGGCGGGAGCTTTCTATATGGCGTTTATTTTCGTTTTCGCTTCTTTCCTTGGAGGGTATTCCTCATGCTCGACGATTCCTTGACGCCCGAGCCGTTTGAGCGGTTGTTGACCGCACTGTTGGAGTTTCCAGCGCAGCAGTCACACCGTTCGCAAATGTCGAATCATGAAACCGGGGATGGCGCAGCGCAGCTGCTTTTGGAGCTGATCGACACGGCGCTGCACACACCACCGGCGTGGCCGCAGCGCATGGCAGCGGTGAGGTACTTCTGCAAACATGCCCGACCCCGCCTGGGCTTGGATTCCTTGCGGGATCTGCAGGCCTTGCTGGAGCAGTACCTGCAAAGCGACGAAGGCGATGCCGAGCTGGCTCGCCTGCTTTGGAACGTAGAAGCCCGGGAGCCTGTGCGTGCGCTGCGCGTGTTGGTGTGGTTCATGGCGGCGTACGGCATCACCGAGCTGGTGCAGTGGCATGCGTGGATGGGCACCGCAGGGTTTGAGGAGGCCTTGCGCGAGTCGCTCGATACGCTGGGCGCTGTGGCTGTGGTGCTGTTGTGGCAAGCCAAGTCGGGGCGAACAGACCATGCTTGGGTGCTGAGGTTTGCCCGGAGGGCGCTGGGGCGCTCGGTCAGCGAGGGCCACGCCATGCTAGCGTTTCGGGATGCGGCCGAGGCGATGGGAGTGCCGCAACTGGTGCTGGCGCGGCAGGTAGCTCAGTTGGAACGGGCAACGATGGGCATTGACGATGCCCCGGGCCTGCACGTGTTGTGGTGGCAGTGTGTGGCTGAAGCATTGCAAGCGCATATCGCCCAGGAGCAGGGCAACAGCGATGAATGGCGCGTCGAGCTGTCACCAACTGCGGCTTTGCGCTATGCCGAAGCGGGCGTGGTGCTGGAGCCGACGGCACGGGCGCTGCGAGCCGATGTGCCAATGGCCACGGCGATGCGACTGGGCCAAAACAGCTGGGCGCAGGGATTGAGGCTTTGGCTGAAGATTGAGGGCGAAGGGCGGCTGTCGGCTGCGCACCAAGCGGCGATTGCCGAGCGGTTTGAGGCGGCAGGGCACCAGGCGCCGCAGCTGCGGTACGTGAATGCTGTCAGCGGCGAACGCGCCACATGGCTGGCGACATGGTACTGGGAAGAAACCGTGTGGATGTCCCGCGACATGGCGGTGACCGATGTCAGGCGCTGGGCGCAAGATACGGCGCTGAACGCTGCCGAGCACTGGTTGCTGATGCGCGGCATGGTGGCGCTGGCGGGAAAGCCGCTGGAACCTGCTGCCGAGCTGGTGGCTGGTGATGTAAAAAGGGAAGCCACCAATGAAAAAAAGTTCTAGGACCGGGGGCTCTAGAACTTCTTCATGCTGGTAATGCCACTTTCTATGCCTTGAATTGGCTGAAAGCAACCGTATAACCAGCCGTATAACGATTTGATGACTTGCTAAAAAGCCGTTTAAAATCAACAACTTATAGCGGTATCTGGCGGAAACGGAGGGATTCGAACCCTCGATGAGGCTCTACACCCCATACTCCCTTAGCAGGGGAGCACCTTCGGCCACTCGGTCACGTTTCCAATCCAGCTATTATGCCTCATTTTCGAGGCAATTCAGGCTCTCTCAGGCGGCAGGCTGGTCGAGTTCGAAGGCCTTGTGCAGGCTGCGAACAGCCAGTTCCATGTATTTTTCGTCGATGACCACCGAGGTCTTGATTTCGGAAGTGGAAATCATCTGAATGTTGATGCCCTCTTCGCTCAAGGTGCGGAACATCTTGCTGGCCACGCCCACATGGCTGCGCATGCCGATACCGACAATGCTCACCTTGCAGATCTTGGTGTCGCCTGCCACTTCTTGCGCGCCCAGTTCGGGCAGCACTTTTTCCTTGAGCAGTTCGACCGTACGCGCATAGTCGTTGCGATTCACGGTGAAGCTGAAGTCGGTCTTGCCGTCCTTGCTGACGTTCTGGATGATCACGTCGACTTCAATGTTGGCGTCAGCCACCGCGCCCAGGATCTGGTAGGCGATGCCTGGCTTGTCGGGCACGCCCAGCACCGAGATCTTGGCTTCGTCGCGGTTGAAAGCGATGCCGGATACGACGGCTTGTTCCATTTTTTCGTCTTCCTCAAAAGTGATCAGCGTGCCGGACTTGGCTTCTTCGTTGATATCGATGTCCCAGGGCGTGAAGCTCGAGAGCACACGCATGGGCACCTTGTATTTGCCCGCAAACTCGACCGAGCGGATCTGCAGCACCTTGCTGCCGAGGCTGGCCATTTCCAGCATTTCCTCGAAGCTCACCGTTTGCAGGCGACGTGCCTCGGGCACCACGCGTGGGTCGGTGGTGTAGACGCCATCCACATCGGTGTAGATCAGGCATTCGGCGGCTTTCATGGCGGCTGCCACGGCCACGGCAGATGTGTCGGAGCCACCGCGACCCAGCGTGGTGATGTTGCCTTCGCTGTCGATGCCCTGAAAGCCCGTGACGATGACCACCTTGCCGGCGTTCAGGTCGGCACGTACACGCTGGTCGTCAATCGACTCGATGCGCGCCTTGGTGTAGCTGCTGTCGGTGCGGATGGGAACCTGCCAGCCCGCGTAGCTGACCGCCTGCATGCCTTCGGACTGCAGCGCAATCGCCAGCAACGCTGACGAGGCCTGCTCGCCAGTGGCGGCCAGCATGTCCAGCTCGCGGTGGTAAGACTGCATGGCGCGCTCGGGCGCCAGCTCCTTGGCCAGACCGAGCAGGCGGTTGGTTTCGCCGCTCATGGCGCTGGGAACCACCACCATCTGGTGGCCGGCCCGCGCCCATTTGGCCACGCGCTTGGCAACATTGCGAATGCGCTCGGGAGAGCCCATCGAGGTGCCGCCGTATTTATGAACGATCAATGCCATGGGATATTGGGGGTGACGAAACTGGAGCCGCAGCGCGGGTTGGACACTGTTTTGGTGCGCCGCCGTTTTTCGTGCCGTTGTTAGACCAAAACCTTGGGATTGTACCAATCGAGCTGCGCCCCCGATCGCACCACGAATCCCCGTCCTACCTTGATGTGAATGCGATGGCCGCGCGTGCTGCAGGCGGCCAGCTGGTCCAGCAACTCCTGCAGCTGCGCGGTGGTGGGCGTGGTGGCATGCGCCATACGCAGCCAGTGGCGCAGCAGGTTGGCCTGGCGTGCACGGCTCAGCGCGCGCAGGGGCGCAAGTTGCGGGGGGCTGCCCACCTGCAGCAGGTCTTGCTGCGCCAGCTCCAGCAACAACGCGCTGGCCTGGGCAGCGTGGCCGGCCGACCGCGCAAACGTATCCCGGAAGGACGGAAATGCGGCCTCCAGCGCCGGCAGCAGTTGCGCCCGGATGCGGTTGCGCGTGAAGCGCTCGTCGGTGTTGGTGGGGTCCTCCACCCAGTTCTGCCCTTGGGCGCGCAGCCAGTCGCGCACCTGCGCCCCCGCCACGCGCAGCAAGGGCCGGTGCCAGCGGATACCGTCCCGCTCCCAATAGGCGGGCATGGCAGCCAGGCCCGCCACGCCGGCGCCGCGCGACAAGGCCAGCAACAGCGTCTCGACCTGGTCATCCGCATGCTGCGCAAGCGCTATTGAATGAATAGCATCTAGCGCTTGACTGGATTGGGCTACATCGTCAAAAGCCTTGTATCTGGCCTGGCGCGCGGCATCTTCGGGGCTCTCGCCCGGGGCGTGGCGTCCGTCGACGCGCCGCACGGTAAGTGGCACCTGCAGGCGTTCGCACAACGCTTGGCAATGGCGCTCAAAATCGTCGGCGGCGGCTTGCAGGCCATGGTGCACATGGATGGCATGCACCTGCCCCGGCCATTTTTGTACGCAGGCCAGCAGCAGCGCCGTCGAGTCGGCACCACCACTCAGCCCCACTGCCAACGGCAATGCAGGCGAAAAGGCGGCGATGGCAGCGTCAAACGACTGCGTCATTGCGCGCCCTCATCCATCCGTGGCCCCGATGCGACCGCACCAATGCAAAGGCCCCTTGCGGGGCCATGGCACGGGGCAGGCAGAAGGCTGCAGCCTTCGCCACAACGGGTTCAGCGGCTTTCGGCCTTGGTGTCAGTGAATCGGCCATAGCTTTGGAGGCGGTCGTAGCGGCGATCCAGCAGGTCTTTGGTCTTGAGGTCGGCCACCTGGCGGAACGCGTCGCCCAGGGCGCGCTTGAGGAATGCAGCCATCTGCTTGGGATCGCGGTGCGCGCCGCCGACGGGCTCGCTGACGATCTTGTCCACCAGGCCCAGGGCCTTGAGGCGGTGCGCCGTGATGCCCAGGGCGTCGGCCGCTTCCTGGGCCTTGTCACTGGTCTTCCAGAGGATGGAAGCGCAGCCTTCGGGGCTGATGACCGAGTAGATGGCGTACTGCAACATCACCACCTGGTCGCCCACGCTGATGGCCAGCGCACCACCGGAGCCGCCTTCGCCAATGATCGTGGTGATGATGGGCACTTCAAGCTGCGCCATCTCGAAGATGTTGCGGCCAATGGCTTCTGACTGGCCGCGCTCCTCGGCGTCGATGCCCGGATAGGCACCCGGTGTGTCCACAAAAGTGAACACGGGGAGCTTGAACTTTTCGGCCGTTTTCATGAGGCGCAGTGCCTTGCGGTAGCCCTCGGGCTTGCTCATGCCGAAGTTGCGCATGGCGCGCTCCTTGGTGTCGCGGCCTTTTTGCTGGCCCAGCACCATGCAGGCGTGGCCGTTGAAGCGCGCCAGCCCGCCCACGATCGACAGGTCGTCCGCGTAGTGGCGGTCACCGTGCAGCTCGACAAAGTCGGTGAAGATGTCGCGCACGTAGTCGAGCGTGTAGGGGCGCTCGGGGTGGCGGGCAATCTTGGTGATCTGCCAGGGGCTCAGCTCGCTGTAGATGTCCTTGGTGAGCTGCTGGCTCTTCTTGCTGAGCTGGTCGATTTCTTCCGAGATATCCACCGCGCTCTCGGTCTGCACGTAGCGCAGTTCTTCGATTTTGGATTCGAGTTCGGCAATGGGCTGCTCGAAATCCAGAAAGGTCTTTTTCGCCAACGTATTTCTCCTTGGGTCGCGCCCTCAGGGCCTCTGGTGCGAGGCCTGTGTTGCAACCGATTCATGACTGATGAAACGGGCCTCAATAGGCCACAGGCAACGGATCGAGCGATCTCCAAATATACCAAGTCGCCACACTGCACCAGGGTTTCCAGGCCTCGGCCACCTCGCGGGCATCGCTGCGGCTGACCGGATCGCCCGAAAAATAGTTCTTGCTGATGCCGTTGATCAGGCCCACATCGTCCAGGGGCAAGACATTGGGCCGCATCAGATAGAAGATCAGGAACATCTCGGCCGTCCAGCGGCCGATGCCGCGGATGGCCACCAGTTCGGCAATGATGGCCTCATCGTCCATCGACGTCCAGTCCTTCACATGCAGCTTGCCCGCATCGAAGTGCAGCGCCAGGTCCACCAGGTAGTCCACCTTGCGGGCAGACAGCCCCGCCGCGCGCATGTCGTCGATCTTGAGCTTGAGCACATTGCCCGGCTTTATGCTGCGCGGCAGTGCGGCAAAGCGCTCCCACACGGTTTGCGCAGCCTTCACCGAAATCTGCTGCCCGACAATGCTGCGCGCCAGCGTGGTGAACGCATCGCCGCGCGTTTGCAAGGCCGCGTCACCAAACTGGGGAATCAGGCGCTTCATCACCCGGTCCTTCTTCATCAGGTGCTTGCAGGCCTCGGCCCAGTAGTCGGGGGTAGCCAGCGCCGGGCTGGACGAAACGAGGACCTCGGCCGCTACATTTTTAGAAGCTGCCACTGCTCGCCCCATCTGCCCTGGAGGCGTATTTCATGTTGCAAATTGTCACTGCGCGGCTTCCCAAGTCGTTCCAGCGGCCGAATCCTTGAGCACGATGCCCTGGGCCAGCAGGGCATTGCGGATGCGGTCAGCCTCTGCAAAATCCTTGCCCGCCTTGGCGGCAGCGCGGGCCGCAATCTGCGCCTGGATGGCGGCCTCGTCAAAACCCGCACCGGCCTGCAAGAAGGCCTGCGGATCGCCCTGAAGTAGCCCCAGGCAGCCGGCCAGCGCCTTGAGCAGGCCTGCCAGCTCCGGCGAGCGGGTCTTGTTGACCTCGCTGGCCAGGTCGAACAGCACGGCAATCGCCTCGGGTGTGCCAAAGTCCTCATCCATGGCCGCCTTGAAGCGGGCGGCATGGGGCTCGGCCCAGTCGATGGCCACCTTGGCCGGTGCCACCAGGCTGAGCGCCGTGTACAGCCGCTTGAGCGCCTGGCGCGCGTCGTCGAGGTGGGCATCGCTGTAGTTCAGCGCGCTGCGGTAATGGGCCCGCACGATGAAAAAGCGCACCGTCTCGGCGTCGTATTGCTTCAGCACATCGCGGATGGTGAAGAAGTTGCCAAGCGACTTGCTCATCTTCTCGTTGTCCACGCGCACGAAACCGTTGTGCACCCAAAAGCGCGCCAGCGGCTTGCCCGTGGCGCCTTCGCTCTGGGCGATTTCGTTTTCATGGTGCGGAAACTGCAGGTCAGCACCGCCACCGTGGATGTCAAAAGTTTCGCCCAGCGTGGCGCAGCTCATGGCCGAGCATTCGATGTGCCAGCCCGGGCGGCCCGCGCCAAAGGGGCTGTCCCACTTGGCTTCGGGCGGCTCGCCCTCTTTGGCGGATTTCCACAGCACAAAGTCGAGCGGATCTTCCTTGCCGTCCTGCACCGCAACGCGTTCACCGGCGCGCAGCTCATCCAGCGATTTACCCGAGAGCTTGCCGTAGCCCGCAAACTTGCGCACCGAGTAGTTCACGTCGCCATGGGGCGAGCGATAGGCCAGGCCCTTGCCTTCGAGCTGGCCGATCAGCGACAGCATCTGCGGCACGTATTCGGTGGCGCGGGGCTCGACCGATGGTGGCTCGATGCCCAGCAGGCCGATGTCCTGGTGCATGGCGGCGATCATTTCGTCGGTGAGCTGGCGGATGGTGATGCCCCGCTCCAGTGCCCGCTTGATGATCTTGTCATCAATGTCGGTGATGTTGCGCACATAGGTCACGCGGTAGCCGCTGCTTTTGAGCCAGCGCTGCACCACGTCAAACGCCATCATCATGCGGGCGTGGCCAATGTGGCACAGGTCATAGATGGTCATGCCGCACACATACATGCGCACATGACCAGGTTCGAGCGGGGAAAAATCTTCCAAGGCACGCGACAGCGTGTTGTAGATGCGCAAACTCATGGGATTTCTGTAACGAGAGACTTGATGGGGGGACGGGTGAAGCCAGCTCACCCTGCAGCGAAAGGGTTGGGCCCTGCGAGGGGATGCGCCCAGCCTTGGGCGCCCAGCGAAATCACCAGCGGCAACAGCGCACCGTCATGACAACCCCCTCAGCTACAATCCGCCGAAGTATAAGCCCCGCCCGGCCCCGGACGGCGCGCACCTCCTCCCTACCCGCCATGAAGCAAGTCTGCAGCACCCTCCCACGACTTTTGCGCCTGTTGGCCCTGACCGCATGGCTGGGCGCTGGCATGGCCCACGCCAGCGACTATGTCGAAATCACCCAGTTGCTCAAAACCGGCAAGGCCGCCGAAGCTCTGGGCAAGGCAGACCAGCGCCTGACGGCCGCCCCGCGCGACCCGCAGTTGCGCTTTCTGCGCGGCGTGGCGCAAACCGACATCGGCCAGACCGACGCGGCCATCGCCACCTTCACCCAGCTCATCCAGGAATACCCCGAGCTGCCCGAGCCCTACAACAACCTGGCGGTGATCTACGCCAGCCAGAACCAGCTGGACAAGGCCCGCACAGCGCTGGAGATGGCAGTGCGCAACAACCCCGCCTACGCGGCGGCCCACGAAAACCTGGGCGACATCTACGCCCGGCTGGCTTACCAGTCCTACGCCAAGGCGCAGCAGCTGGAGGCCAACAACCCCGCCGTCAAAATGAAGCAGACCCAGCTGCGCGAGCTGTTCCAGCCCGCGCCTGCCCGTGCCGCGGCCAAGCCCGCAGCCTCACGCCCCTGACCACCGCCTGCGGCAGGGGTTTTGCGGCAATGCCGCCTGCACCGCTGGCGGACCGGTGGTAACTTCGGCGCCACTTTGCCCATTCCCGCACCGGTACCCCCTAGTTCGCGGCCCCGATTCATTCAAGGAGTTCTGCATGATTTCCAAAAGAAAATCGACTATTGCGATTGCTGGCATTGCGCTGGCAGCTATGTTTTCAATAGCATCGCCAGTCCAGGCGCAGGACGCCCCCAAGGTCAAACTGGCCACCTCGATGGGTGACATCGTGGTGCAGCTCGATCCCGCCAAGGCGCCCAAGACGGTCGAAAACTTTCTGACCTATGTAAAAGACAAGCACTACGACGGCACCGTGTTCCACCGCGTGATCGACGGCTTCATGATCCAGGGCGGCGGCTTCACGGCCGACATGGTGCAAAAGCCCACCAAGACCCCGATTCCGCTCGAAGCCAGCAATGGTCTCAAGAACGACACCTACACCATCGCCATGGCGCGCACTGGCAACCCCAATTCGGCCACCGCGCAGTTCTTCATCAACGTGAAGGACAACGCCATGCTCAACGCCCCCCAGCCTGACGGCCATGGCTACGCCGTGTTCGGCAAGGTGGTGAGCGGCACCGAGGTGGTGGACAAGATCAAGACCGTGCCCACCGGCAACAAGGGCGGCCACCAGAACGTGCCCACCACCCCAGTCACCATCACCTCCGCCACATTGGTGAAGTAACCCATTTTTTTGAAAGGCCTTGCCATGAGCAACCCCCAAGTCGAACTGCACATCGCCAACTACGGCGTCATCACCCTCGAGCTCGACGCCGACAAGGCGCCCAAGTCGGTCGAGAACTTCCTGTCCTATGTGAACAAGGGCCACTACAACAACACGATCTTTCATCGTGTGATCCCCGGTTTCATGGTGCAAGGCGGCGGCTTTGAGCCCGGCATGAAGCAAAAGAACTCGGATGCGCCCATCCAGAACGAAGCCAACAATGGCCTCAAGAACGCCAACTACACCGTGGCCATGGCCCGCACCAGCGACCCGCACTCGGCCACCGCGCAGTTCTTCATCAACGTGGCCGACAACGGCTTCCTGAACCACACAGCGCCGTCGGCCCAAGGCTGGGGCTACGCCGTGTTCGGCAAGGTCGTGTCCGGCACCGACGTGGTGGACAAGATCAAGGCCGTCAAGACCGGCCGCAGCGGTTTCCATGACGACGTGCCCAAGGAAGATGTGATCATCGAAAAGGCAGTGGCACTCTGATCTGAAAACGATCTCCGTGACCACGACCGTGCCCCGGTTCGAGGAGCTTGCCGCTCCTTCGCACTGGCGCACGGTCGATTTCATTTCCGACCTGCACCTGCAGGCCAGCGAGCCCGCCACCGTGGCCGCCTGGCAGCACTATCTGCAGACCACCCCGGCCGACGCCCTTTTCATCCTGGGCGACCTGTTCGAGGTGTGGGTGGGCGACGACGCCATTCAGGAGCCCGCCAGTTTCGAAGCCCAGGGCTGCGCTGCCCTGCAGGCTGCAGCGCAGCGCCTGCCCGTGTATTTCATGCACGGCAACCGCGACTTTCTGGCGGGCCCGGCCTTCCTCGCGCACTGCGGCATCACCGGCCTGGCGGACCCGACGGTGCTGGTCTTTGGTGGACAGCGCTTTGTCCTCAGCCATGGCGACCTGCTCTGCCTTGACGATGTGGACTACCAGCGCTTTCGCGTGCAGGCGCGCAGTGCCGAGTGGCAAGGTCGCTTTCTGGCGCAGCCCCTGGCCGTGCGCCGGTCGCAGGCACGCGGTATTCGCCAGGAGAGCGAAGCGCGCAAACAGTCGGGCGCCATCTACGCCGATGTGGATGGCCCCGCAGCCATCGCCTGGCTTACGGCCGCCAACGCGCACACCCTGATCCACGGCCATACCCACAAGCCCGCGACCCACGCCCTGGCCCCTGGCCTGCAGCGGGTGGTGCTCAGCGACTGGGACGCCACCGCCCACCCGCCGCGCACCGAGGTGCTGCGCCTGACCGCTGCGGGCCTGGAACGCGTGAATTGGGCCCCCATGTACGGGCGATCCTGAACTGCGCGGAGCCCGACCTCCTGCTGCCTGATCGCCATGCCCCCCCTTCTCAACCGGCTCTGGAGCCGCGTTCGCGCCACCGTGGCGCCCGTGCCTGACATCTCGGCCACGCTGTGGCTGGAGACACTGCAGCGCTACCCGTTTCTCGCAGCCCTGTCGCTGCACGACCAGGCCAAGCTGCGCGCGCTCAGCGCCCTGTTCTTGCACCACAAGCAGTTCCACGGCGCCCATGGCCTCGTGGTGACCGATGCCATGGCCATCGACATCGCCGCGCAGGCCTGTCTGCCGCTGCTGCACTGGGGCGACGCGGCCGCAGCCCTGGGCTGGTATGACGATTTTGTGGGCATCGTGGTGCACCCCAGCGAGGCTGTGGCGCGCCGCCAGACGGTGGACGAGGCTGGCGTGGTGCACGAACACACCGAGGTGCTGCTGGGCGAGGCCATGGAGCGCGGCCCCATCATGCTCAGCTGGCAGCATGTGGCCAACACCAGCCACAACACCGAGCGCGGCACCAACGTGGTGGTGCACGAGTTCGTGCACAAGCTCGACATGCGCAGCGGCGCCCCCAACGGCTGTCCGCCCCTGCCTGCGGGCTTCATGGGCACCCGCACGGCCCGCGCCGCCCACGAAGCATGGTGGGCCGCGTGGGAGCCGGCCTATGCCGATTTTCGCGAGCGCGTGATCATGGCCGAGCGCTTTGGCGCCGCGCAACCCTGGCTCGATGCCTATGGCGCCACGGCACCCGCCGAGTTTTTCGCGGTGGCTTGCGAGGCGTATTTTGTGAACCGGACGCGGTTTGCGCAGGAGTTTCCGGCGCTGATGCCGGTGCTGGATGGGTTCTTTCTGCCCGGGCTGCCCCAGCCGGACTGATCCCGGACCGCTGCGCGATCAGAGCAAAATACGGCTCTGGCCCTTTACCCTAAAGCGCAAGCAGCTACAAATCAAGTAGCAAACCGACACACCTCAATACGGCGCAGGGGTGGTCGAGAGTGACTCCAGCCACGCCACCGTGGCGGCCAGCTCGGACGGACGAATCTCGTGCGCGCCCGGAAACTCGTGGTAGCTCACCGACACGGGCAACGGGGCCATGTGGTGCGCAATGGCCTGGGCGTTGGCCAGCGGAATCACGTTGTCGTGCGTGCCGTGGCTCAGCCACAGTTTCTTGCCGCGCAAGGCATCAGACGGTGCCTGCAGCGGCACCACCTGCGCCAGCAGGCGGCTGTGCCAGACCATGGCGGCATGCAGCAAATCGGGCCGCGTCAGCAGCAGCGACAGGGCCATGATGCCGCCCTGGCTGAAGCCCCCCACCACCACGCGCTCGGGCGGAATGCCCAGCTGGGCCGACGCCGCCTCCACGGTCTGCGCCACCAGCGCGCGGCTGGCGGCCTCTTGCGCCTCGTTGATGCTGCGGGCGCCACCGGGTTCCACTGAAAAATCAAACCACGCGTGCGAGCCCGGCCCCATGCGGTTGGGCGCGCGCAGGCTCAGCACATGAAAGCGGTCAGGAATCTGCGCGGACAGGCCAAACAGATCCTGCTCGTTGCTGCCCACGCCATGCATCAGCACCAGCAGCCATGGCCGGGGAGTGCCCGCAGCGGCAGGACGTTGCAAAAAAGTGAGCGGTAGATCAAGCATGGGAAAGCGCCAGAGGCGGTTTTGATTGGTAAATGGGGCGAGTCGGCGCGGTCATGCCGCTGGCTGCAGTGCAAACGCATCCATAGCGAGCATGCTGTACATCACCTCGCGGCTCAGGTAGTTGACGTGCAAATCGTCGCCGGCTGCGCCCAGCGCAAAGAACAGCGGCAGGAAATGGTCTTCCGTGGGGTGGGCGCGCTCGGCGTGGGGCGCCAGGCTGCGGTAGTTGAGCAGCGCCTTCAGGTCGCCGCGCGCAAGGGCCGATTCGATCCAGCGGCTGAACTCGATCACATAGGGCGCGGGTTCGCGCGCGCCGCCAAAAAACTCGGCCAGGTTGTGCGTCATGCTGCCCGAGCCCAGCACCAGCACGCCCTGGCTGCGCAGACCGCGCAATGCAGCGCCCATGGCATAGACCTCGGCGGGGCCAGCGCCCACGGGCAACGCCACCTGCACCACGGGCAGGTCGGCCTGGGGGAACAGGTGCATCAGCGCCACCCAGGCGCCATGGTCAAACGGGCGCTGCGCATCGCCCTGGGCGGGCACACCGGCCGCCTGCAGCAGGCTCAGCACCTCCTGCGCCAGCGCGGGCTCGCCGGGGGCGGGGTATTGCAGCTGATACAGCGCCGGCGGAAAACCGCCAAAGTCGTGCCAGGTGGCAGGCTGCGCGCCCGTCATGACCTGGGGGGTGCGGGACATCCAGTGCGGCGACATGACGACCACGCCGCGCAAGTCCGGAAACTGCGCGCGCAAGCCCTGGCCCCAGCGGGTGAGCGCGGGGCCGGTTTCACCCGGCTCCAGCGCAAACAGGGGCGCACCATGCGAGACAAAAAGAGTCGGAACCAGGGCCGGGCTGGCAACGTGGCTGGCGGCGGGGGCAGAAGTGGACATGGAAGGCTTTCAGTGAATACGCAGAATGTAGGAGCTATCAGTCATTGTTTCAATCCCTCTGCCGCCAGACATATCGTTCCAAAAACTTGCCCAATAGCACAGCCCAATCGCTCACTCACGCACCTTGCCGCGCAATGCCTTGGTTTCGCCGCGCTGGGTTTTGGTTTCCAGGCGCCGCTGTCTGGAGCCGTAGGTGGGCTTGGTGGCGCGGCGCGTGCGGGGCGGCTGCGCCACCGATTGCACCAACGCGTTCAACCGCGCCAGCGCGTCGGCCCGGTTTTGCTCCTGGCTGCGGTATTGCTGGGCCTTGATGACCACCACGCCGTCTTGCGTGATGCGGGTGTCGCGCAGGCACAGCAGGCGCTCTTTGACATCCTCGGGCAGCGACGAGGCGCCCACATCAAATCGCAGGTGCACCGCGCTGGATACCTTGTTGACGTTCTGGCCACCGGCGCCCTGGGCGCGCATGGCGGTGAACTCCACCTCGGCTTCAACCACCTGCAGCAGCGCGGCGGTCATGCAGCACCCCGCGCCATGGTGCTCAGGCCAGCGCCGCCAGCAGCGCCGCATCAAACGCCTCGGGCTGCTCAAACTGCACCCAGTGGCCGGCGTTGGGCACCAGGTGCATCCCCCGAAAATCGGGGGCAGCTGCGGCAAAGGCCGCTTCGAGCTGGTGGATCCAGCTTTTGTACAGCGCGTCGTGCTCGCCATAAATGGCGTGCACCGGGCAGGCCACCTGCGGCAACGAGCGCGCCAGGATGTCGGTGTGCGCCAGGCGGCGGCGCGGCATGCGGTCGCGCACTACATTGGCCACATGCGTCTGCAGGGCCAAGCCGTCAATGAGGCGCTTGTCGTGCAGCATCAACACCCCCAGGTTGTAGCGGTGAATGGCGAGTTGCTCTTCCGGATCGGTCAGGTGGCGCCAGGCTTTCAGCTCAAACTGCCGGTTGGGCACCACGCCCATGGCTGGCGCCCCCACCAGCACCAGCCGCTCGGCCAGCTCGGGGTGGGCCGCCAGCAACAGGCCCGCCGTCATGCCGCCAAAGGAGAACCCCACCAGGTCACAGGGCGCGTTGCCCAGCAGCAGTTGCAACCCCTCGCGCAGCGGGGCCACCAACGCATCGGCATCGCCACCCGCCAGCGGCGCGGCCGAATCACCGAAACCGGGCAAATCGGGCACCCACAGCTGGTGGCCGGCGGCCAGCAACGCATCGAGATTGCGCACCCAATGCGTCCAGCTGCCGCTGCCGCCGTGCAGCAGCACCAGCGGGCGCACGCCCGGCCGGGCCTGGCCCCACACATGCCAGACGATGTCGCCCGCCCCGCAGGGCGTGGTGTGGCGCACGGCTTGCGCAGCCAGCCGCTGCACCTCGGGAGAAATTACCAAATCGTTCATTGCAAAGGCGTAAAGGGACTCAACGAGAAAATCAGGCCCTTACAGCCCGGCCAGGCCGTCAATGGCCAGGCCATAGCCCTTCACGCCAAAGCCGCACATCACCGCCTTGGCGGCGGCGGAAATATAGGAGTGGTGGCGAAAGCTCTCGCGCGCGTGCACGTTGCTGATGTGCAGCTCGATCAGCGCAACGCCCGTGCCCTTGATGGCATCAAGCAGCGCCACGCTGGTGTGGGTGTAGGCGCCCGCATTGAGCACCACGCCCGCCAGTTCGCCCGCGGCTTGCAGGCGGCCGGCCTCGTGAATCCAGTCCACTAGCGCGCCCTCATGGTTGCTTTGGTGAAAGCGCAGCGCAAAACCGTGGCGGGCACACGCTTCGATACACATCTGCTCCACATCGGCCAGCGTATGGACGCCATACACGGCGGGCTCGCGTGTGCCCAGCAGGTTCAGGTTGGGGCCGTTGAGGACGTAAACAGTTTTCAAGGGTGCGCTCCAGCATGGCACCTGCCGAAAGCGAAGGCCGCCGACAGGTCAGAACGCCGGATTATGCGGCCCCGGACAGCACAAAGCAGCCTCCAAAGGCTGCTTTGCATACGCCGTCGTGACAAGCGAACGGCTTTCGCCGCGCCTTAACGGTCAATCACGATGACCATGCCGGCCGCGCTCTCCGCGCCAACCTTCATCGCCACGCCAACCTTCATCGCCACGCCAACCTTCATTGCCGCGCCAGTGGCGGTGCCCACCGCCACGGTAATAACCACCATACACAGGTGCACCTACCATGACCGGAGGAGCGTAGTACACGGGCCGGGGCGGTGCGTAATAGACCGGTGGCGGCGGCTGGTAATAAATGGGCCGGGGCGCCACATACACCGGCGCGGGGGCCACGTAAACGGGATAGCCGCCATTGCTGACGCCCAACGCCACGCCTGGCGAATTCACGCCCACCGACCAGTACACATCGCGCGCTTGTGCAGTGCCAGCGCCCGCAAGCAGGGCCAGCGCCACACTGGCAGCAGCGGCCATGGCATAGATAGAACGGGTTTTCGTCATGGAAATCTCCTTGAGGGACAGAGGCAGCCAACCAACTGGACATGCCTCACTGGTACACAACGCACCACAGGGCCAAAAGGATGTCATGAAACGGGCCCGATATTGTTTCCGGACGTACACACCCCCAACTTTGCCCGCCTGCGCACGCGCCTCATTTCCACAAGCCGCCCCTAAAATGGCCGCATGAGCACCCCCACCCCTGCCAACACCACACCCGCCGCCCACGCAGCAGCCCCCGAAGCCGTCAAACCCAGCAACTTTCTGCGCCAGATCATCGAGAGCGACCTCGAAAAAGGCACTTACGCCAGCCGCCGCTGGGCCGGCAGCCCGGCGACGCCGCCCACCACGCGGCCGGCCAGCCCGACCCCGCCAAAATCCGCACCCGCTTCCCGCCCGAGCCCAATGGCTACCTGCACATTGGCCACGCCAAAAGCATCTGCATCAACTTTGGCCTGGCGCGCGACTACGGTGGCGTGTGCCACCTGCGCTTTGACGACACCAACCCCGAAAAAGAAGACACCGAATACGTCAACAGCATCAAGGACGCGGTGCAGTGGCTGGGCTTCGGCTGGAACAACGGCGGCGAAAGCAACCTGTACCAGGCCAGCGACTACTTCGACTTCATGTACCGCGCGGCGGAATATCTGATCGAAGCCGGCCACGCCTATGTGGACGAGCAAACCGCCGAGCAGATGCGCATCAACCGGGGCGACTTCGGCAAGCCCGGCGTAGACAGCCCCTTCCGCACCCGCACCCCCGCCGAAAACCTCGCCCGCTTCCGCGAAATGCGCGACGGCAAGCACGAAGACGGCAGCATGGTGCTGCGCGCCAAGATCGACATGGCCAGCCCCAACATCAACATGCGCGACCCGGCCATCTACCGCATTCGCCGCGCCACGCACCACAACACGGGCGACACCTGGTGTATCTACCCCATGTACACCTACGCGCACCCGATTGAAGACGCGCTAGAGCAGATCACCCACAGCCTGTGCACGCTGGAGTTTGAAGACCAGCGCCCCTTTTATGACTGGCTACTGGAGCGCTTGACCGAAGGCGGGCTGCTGGCCAGCCCGCCCCCCCGCCAGTACGAATTTGCGCGCCTGAACCTCACCTACGTCATCACCAGCAAGCGCAAGCTGGCCCAACTGGTGTACGACCACAAGGTCAGCGGCTGGGACGACCCCCGCATGCCCACCATCGTCGGCCTGCGCCGCCGCGGCTACACCCCCGCCGCGCTGCAGATGTTTGCCGAACGCATTGGCGTGACCAAATCCGACAGCTGGATCGACTACAGCACCCTGGAAGGCTGCCTGCGCGAAGACCTGGAACTCAAGGCCCACCGCGGCATGGCGGTGATCAACCCCGTCAAGCTGGTGCTGACCAACTGGGACGAAGTCATGGGAGCCGGCCACCTGGAGCCCTGCAGCCTGCCCGCCCTGCCCCACCCGCCCGAGGGAACAGAAAGCCCCGTGCGCCACTTCACCATCGGCAAGGAAGTGTGGATCGAACGCGAAGACTTTGAAGAAGTGCCCCCCAAGGGCTACAAGCGTCTCTTCCCCGGCAACAAGGTCCGCCTGAAGGGCGGCTACGTGATCGAGTGCACCGGCTGCACCAAAGACGCCGACGGCAACATCACCGAAGTGCTGGCCACCGTGGTGCCCGACACCAAGAGCGGCACCCCCGGCGCCGACAGCGTGAAGGTGAAAGCAGCCATCACCTGGGTGGGCATGGCCGACGGCGTGAACGCCGAAGTGCGCATGTACGACCGCCTGTTCGTGGACGCCCACCCCGACGCGGGCGGCAAGGACTTTATTGAAAGCCTGAACCCGAACAGCCTGAAGGTGGTGACCGCCATCGTGGAACCGTCATTGGCCAATGCCAAGCCGGACGACAAGTTCCAGTTTGAGCGACACGGGTACTTTGTGGCGGATCGCAATGACCACAAGGCGGAGAAGCCGGTGTTTAACTTGGCGGTGGGGTTGAAGGATTCTTGGGGCAAGTGACCCATGCCCACCCTGTCCATCTTCTTTGGCATCATCGTGCGCATGTGGCACGATGACCACCCGCCACCCCACATCCATGTGGAATACCAAGGGTTTGAAGCATTGGTGAACATCGCCACGGGCCAGATCAGCGAAGGTGATCTTCCCCGCAAAGTGGCAGCGATTATCAAAGAGTGGTGCCAGGTGCATCAATCTGAATTGCAAGCCAACTGGCTTCGAGCCCAGCGTTTTGAGCCTTTGGAACGCATACAAGGAGCCGATCGTGATTAAGGTACTCAACGTCCACCATGCAGGACCGTGGAAACTGGAGCTTGAATTCAGCGACCACACGCACGGCCTTTTCGACGCCGCGGCTTACCTCGCCAATCACCAAGGACCGCTCTTGGAAGCCTTGCGAGAGGCCGCCTATTTCGACCGTGTTTTTATTGATGCGGGTGCTTTGTGCTGGCCGAACGGATTGGAAATTTCTCCAGCGAGGCTAAGGGAGCTGGTTACTGTTGGAGTTGAGACCTGAGGGTAAATTGGAGTGTGACCCCATTTTTTCCTTCCGACGCTCAGCCCGACGCGGGCGGCAAGGACTTTTTGGCCCTGCTGAACCCGGGCAGCCTGAAGGTGGTGACGGCGTATGTGGAGCCATCACTGGCGGCAGTCCAACCCGACGACAAGTTCCAGTTCGAGCGCTTTGGCTACTTCGTGGCCGCCCGGAAGGACCATGCACCGGGCAAGCCGGTATTCAACCGGGTGACGGGGTTGAAGGATAGCTGGGGAAAATAGTTCAGATTTACCAAACAGCAACAAACAAATGAGAAATTATGTCTAACGCTCTATTTAAAGACATCACAAAGATAGCCACTCGTGCAGCGCTCGAATTATCACTAACATGCGATGAATTCTACGACACAATGAACAGTTCAATGCTGAATGAAATCAGACGAAGCCTCAGCAAAGCTTGCAGCGATTATTCATCAACAGAATTAACATACGATAATGCTCTGACTGCTCGCGCCGACGATATTTTTGATGACGAAGACCCTGACGAATACGATAAAAATATAATCGAAGAAGAAAGATATCAAAGCCACAACTATATTTTTAACGATGTAGGCTTTTCGTTGCCACGCCTTATTAATTATATAGTTTTCATTCCAAGACACGCTGGATGCAAAATTGAACCGCCAACCTCAAAAAATGAGGCAATAAATTTAATTTTTAGCATCATTGAAAGCGATCCATACAACGATAGAGACGAAGAGTTATTCCCAATTTATTATTTTGAGACCACAAATTTAAAAAAATACTCAACAAATGCTCCTTCGACTTCTTGATAAGCGAATCAAATTACGAAAAATCAATGAAGGAAATGGATGATGAAATTCCGTTCTAATTAAACAAAAAAAGAACTAAACACCCGGCCTTATTTGAAATACATCAAGAGGCAATGACGTTTACTCAGACCAAGAAACAAAATCATCTTGATCCGAACCTGAACACCAAAAAAATGCACCCAAGAACTGCTGCCCCAGATGAAAATCTACCACCTTGGATTGGAATATTTTTCGCACATCGGGGTCAGGACTTGCCTACTGCTAATGAACTGGAAGTGAACTTCCCACGTCCGCCTGCCCCAATCACCAAACGCTGCGTCGCTCGCGTAGCTACCAACCGCTGAAATGGCCATTGAGCGGGTGCAATTGCGAGTAGCCCAGGGCGGACATAACATCCAGGAGCAAGTAATTCGACGGCGTTTTAACGCCGGGCTGCAATATTTGGGGTCAGACTCCAATTTCTCCATGCGCCAAGGGCTGATTTGATGCTTACAAACCGCCCGCCTGACATACCCCAGCCCATGCAGCCCAACGGGTGCGTGCGGCACCTGTGGCCCCCGGCGTGACATCTTTCATTACAGGGCCACGCTGCCCGCATGCGGTGGGCGCCGGGCGTTTTGAGATACAAACCGCCATGCCTCACACCCAGACCTTATCGCCCACTTTCACCACCACCTTTGCCCACATGCCGCCCGGCCCGATGGCGGGCCCCTGCAGTTGCTGCCCGTCAACGACGGAGTGGTGGCGGTGCACACAGCCGATGGCGCGCATGTGGGCTCGCTCAAAAAAGTGGGGGGGTTTTGGAAGTTCAAGGCCATGGGCTATGGCGCTGCCGGTGGCATGGAGCCCGGCCATGGCCCGCTGACGGAGCAGCACAACATGCAGTTCGCCACCCCCGATGCCACCGAGGTCAGCGCCCGGCTGCTGGCAGCACTGGGGAGCGCGCCGTAAGACCGGCTCCAAGCCCCCGGCGCGGCCCCAGGATTGCACAGCTGAGTGGATCTTCTGCGCCGCACTCACGCTATTGGGGCCATGGGAACAGTCAGGATCAGCCTCTGATTAACCGCCTTTGTCCGCATATTCCACCACGCGCTCTGCCAAGGCTGCTGCACACGAAAACCCCGCCGGTACACTTATCCCAATGCACCCCGCCATTGCCCAACACCGCTCCGGCATCTCAGCCATCTGCCAGCGCTTCGGTATTCGCCGACTGGAAGTGTTTGGCTCGGCCGCGCGGGCCGATGACTTTGACCCCGAGCACAGCGACGTGGACTTTCTGGTGGAGTTCGCGCCCGGCACGCAGCCCGGCCTGGATACTTTTTTTGGTGCAAAAACGGCACTGGAAGCCCTGCTAGGCCGGGGTGTGGATCTGGTGGAGCCGGGCGCGGTGCGAAACCCCTACGTGTTGGCCAGCATCAACCGCCACCGCGAGGCCGTTTATGCAGCGTGACCCACGCGCTTTTTTGTGGGACGTGCGCGAGTCAGCGCTGGCTATCGAGTCGTTCACCAAGGGCATGGACGCAGAAGCCTACGCAGCCAATCCGATGGCTCAGGCAGCAGTGGAGCGCAAGTTTGAAATCATTGGCGAAGCGCTCAACCAGTTGTCCAAACTGGACGCGGGCTTGGCGGCCCGCATTCCAGACCTGGCGCAGATCGTGGCTTTCCGCAATCAGCTTATCCACGGCTACGCAACGGTGAACACGGGCACGGTGTGGAACATCACCCAAACCGCTCTTCCCGCGTTGCTACAAGCTGTGCAGCCTCTGCTGGACGAGCTTGGTTAGAGTCTGGCCGTAGCGTTGCGCCTGGATGAGTGGGCAGATTGGATTGCGCGGGGCCTGTCGCTCTGATTGCCACTCGTCTGTTTGCTACATTTTTCGCAGCTGCTTGCGCTCACCTCACTTGCGGTAGAGCCAATTTTTGCCCACAACAGCCCCATGCGCCGTCGCAAGCCCCACCAACACGTCTACGTGGTCGAACTCTCCAAAGACGTGTTGAACGAGCCGCGTTTTCGCAAGTGCAACCCCGGCTACATCGACGGCAAGCCCTGCGTTTACGTGGGCATGACGGGCCTGGACCCGGATGTGCGGTTTGACAAGCACAAGGCGGGCATCCAGGCCAACCGGTTTGTGACGCAATATGGCCTGCGGCTGCTGCCCGATCTGTATGAAGGCTTCAACCCCATGGGCTACGAGGAGGCGGTGGACCGGGAAATCGAAATCGGCATCGACCTGCGCTCGGCGGGGTTTGGGGTGTGGCAGGCGTGATGCGTTCACCCCGCTCATCGTTTACCATCAAGGTTCACTCATCTTTTCATAGCTGCTATCGCTTATCCATAAAGCGCTAGCGGCCAATTTCATTCAAGCTTTTTATCAACACCATCATCATGAACTTCGCAGACCGCCTCAAGCAACTCCCCTCCGCCAGCCACCTCGCCGCCCTGCACCTTGCGGGCGCCGATGGCCAGGTGCTGGCCACCATCGAGAACAAGCCCGGTCAGGGTGGATCACTGGTGGTGTATGCCGCGCTGGCGGCGCTGTATGGCGGCAGCATCACTCCGGCAGCGGCCAGCCTGGGGCTGGAGTGGTATGCCGAGCATGTGGCCGATGCGCGGGCCTTCCCCGGCAAGCACCCCAACATCGACCGGTTGCTGGCGTGGGCGCAGGGCACCGAGAGCTACCGCGCCCAGCCCGTCGCCGCGTGAGGGCTCGGCGGCCGGGGTTTCTCTTTTGGTTACAGGGTGTCGAACACGCCCCGGTTCATTCGTCGTAGAAAGGCGGACGGCTTTTCGCCGCTCATGGGTTCGACCGCCGCTTTCCGACTGAAAGGACACCAACCATGACCACCACAGGCCCCACCACGGGCACCGTCACTCTGCACCGCGTGTTGCGCGCGCCGCCCGAGCGGGTGTACCGCGCCTTTCTCGACCCCGACGCCATGGCCAAGTGGCTGCCGCCGCACGGGTTTACGGGCCGGGTGCTGAGCATGGATGCGCGCGTGGGCGGCAGCTACCGCATGCAGTTCACCAACCTGGGCAGCGGCGCCATCCATGCGTTCGGCGGCGAGTATGTAGAGCTGGTGCCGGGCGAGCGCATCGTCCACACCGACCGCTTTGACGACCCCAACCTGCCGGGCGAGATGCGCACCACGATCACGTTCAAGGCCGTGTCGGTGGGCACCGAGCTGGCGGTGGTGCAGGCAGGCATTCCGGCCGTCATCCCCACCGAGGCGTGCTATCTGGGCTGGCAAGAGTCGCTGCAGTTGCTGGCGCTGCTGGTCGAGGCGGAAATTCCGGGCTAACCCCCACTGCGGCCGGGTTGCGCGCAGGGCGCGTGCAATGTGTGTGGCCTTGCGTGGGCGTGGCGGGTGCGGCAGACTGGCCCAACGCACCATCGCGATGACTGGTCAGCCTTGGTAGCTATTTTTTTAATAGCTAATAGCGCTTATCCCTGCTGCGCAAAGTGCCCGTTTGCCATCAAATTCGGTTACCCTCGCCGCCTTATCCTCAAGGAACCCGCCATGAAAAAACTCAACGTCACCATCCAGCTTGAAATGTCCGTGCCGGACGACTGGGAACTGGTAGGAACGTCCGAAGGCACGCCGGTGCTCAAGCTGCCCAATGGCGTGTTCATGGACGTGGCCATCGAGCCGCTGTTTGCCAGCAACCCCGAGGAAACCTGGAGCAGCACCGATGACGACGATGTGCTCAACGACATTCTGGACATGGTGGAGAGCGAGGCGGTGACTTACGAGTTCATCACGCACTGAGGCGCAGGCCCCGGTTACGGGCCGATGGGGCTCAGAGCTGCGAACGCAGCCATCCCGTCAGCTTCTCGTGCACCTTCTCGCGCAGTGGCCGGTTCAGCCATTCTTCGTAGGTTACGCGGCGCGATCGCTTGAGGTCGTCTTCAAACACCGCGGTCTGCCGCTGGGCAAACGCGGCGTCGTACACGTTCAGATTGGCCTCGTCGTTCAGGCGGAATGAGCGGTTGTCGAAATTGGTGGAGCCCACCGACACCAGCAACTGGTCCACGACCATGACCTTGCAGTGGTACATGGTGGGCTGGAACTCATAAATCTCGGCGCCCGCCTGCAGCAGCGGGCCCCAGGTGGCGCGGGATGCGGCTTTCACGGCTTCGGTGTCGGTGTGCTCGCCGGGGGTGATGAAGCGCACGCGCACGCCGCGCGCCAGGGCGTCCATCAGCAGCTTTTGGGTGAGCTCGTCGGGCACGAAATACGCCACCGACAGGTCGATGCTGCGCTCGGCCGCCGTGATGGCCAGGTGGTACATGAGCTGCATGCTCTCGCTGCCGCTCGATGGCGAGCTGGAGAACATCTGCGCCTTTTGCGCACCGGCGGGCGCGATGGGCGGGAAATACAGCTCGCCATGCAGCACCTTGCCGGTGACCTTGAGCCAGTTGTCCAGAAAAGTGGCCTGCATCTGCGCCACCACGGGGCCGCGCACTAGGTAGTGCGAGTCGCGCCAATGGCCGGGATCTTGTGCGTTGCCCGTCCACTGCGGCGCAATGCCCACGCCGCCGGTGAATGCCACCTGCCCGTCCACCACCAGCAGCTTGCGGTGGGTGCGGTTGTTCAGACGGGCCAGGTTGTACCAGTGGGGTTTGTGGAATTTTTCAATCTGCACGCCGGCCTGCTGCATCTCGGTGAGGTAGCTTTCGTCCATCTTGGCGCTGCCCACCCAGTCCAGCAGCACATGCACGCGCACACCGGCGCGGGCGCGCTCGCTCAGGGCGTCGGCAAACTGCTTGCCGATGTCGCCCGACCAGTAGATGTAGGTTTCAAAAGTAATGCTTTTTTGGGCGCTCTGGATGGCGGCCAGCATGGGCGGAAAAATCTGGTCGCCGTTGAGCAGCTCGGTCACCGCGTTGCCGCCCACGATGCCGGGCCCTAGCAGACTGCCCAGCGCGCGCTCGAAATGCGGGCTGGCGGTGTTGTACAGGCGGGGGAGTTGCTGCTGCACCTTCTTCTCACCGGCGGTGAAGTTGAGCGCCAGCAGCACGAGGGCACCCGTGGCCACAGCCGTCAGCAGAACGGTGGGCACGGTGGAGCGGCGGCGACCTGGTGCTTTAAGCATGGCGCGATTGTGGATGCGGCCTGTGCGGCGCCATGTAGGCGAACGCCGTCAACGAAAGTGGGTGGTGCAGCATGGAGGCGCCCACAGCAGCGGCACAATGGCGGGCTGCCACTGCAGTGCGCAGCCGCCTTGCGCCCGCCCCTGGTTCTGCCTGCTTCTTGTTGTTCGCTTCACCGATGTCTGCCCACGCCGTGTCCGCCACTGCCCCTCACCACACCGCCCTGCCCCTTTTCACCCGCCGCGCTGCATTGCTGGGCGCGGGCAGCCTGCTGGCGCTTCCGGCCCTGGGCAGCAATGCAAAGCCGCAGCCCGCACCGCCCACGGTGTGGCCCCATGCACTGGCGGTGCCGGGTGGCGTGGCGCGCCTGTCGCTGGGCCCGGCGGCCACGCGCCCGCAGGCGCATGTGCGCCAAGGCGATGCCGATGTGCCGGTGCTGGTGGTGGGCGATGCCATCGAGTGGACGGCCGTGGTGGGCATACCGCTGGCGGCGGCGCTGGGCGATGCGACCATCAGCGTTGTGCAGGCCGATGGCAGCGGCGCGCGGCAGGTGCCCTACACCGTGACACCCAAGCAGTACAAGGAACAGCACCTGAAGGTGTCGCCGCGCACGGTGGACCTGTCGCCCGAAGACCAGGCCCGCTATGAGCGCGAGCGCGACCACCAGGCGCAGGTGATGGCCACGTTCAGCGAGCAGCCCGCAGGCGGCGCGCTGCAGTCACTGCGCATGCAGGTGCCGGTGCCGGGGCGGCGCTCCAGCTCATTCGGGCTGCGGCGCGTTTTCAACGGCCAGCCGCGCAATCCGCACAGCGGCATGGACATTGCCGCCGCCACGGGCACGCCCATTGTGGCGCCGCTGCCGGGCAAGGTGATCGATGTGGGCGACTACTTCTTCAATGGCGGCACCGTGTGGCTGGACCACGGCCAAGGCCTGCTCACCATGTATTGCCACCTGAGCAGCATGGACGTGCGCGTAGGCGATGTGCTGAAGGCCGGCGAGGCATTCTGCAAGGTGGGCGCCACGGGCCGCGTGACAGGCCCCCACCTGCACTGGGGCGTGATGCTCAACCGCGCCATGGTGGACCCGGCGCTGTTTGTACCCGCATGAAAGCGCACCGGGGCCGCGCGCCCGCAACCGAGGATTCGACCATGTCTGTAGCAACCCCTTCCGACCCACGCAGCCGCACAGCGTGGCGCCTGGCACTGTTGTGCATATCGCTGGCATGCACAGGCTGCGCCGTGGTGGCCGTGGCCGATGCAGCCATCACGGTGGCAGCCACCACCGTGAAGGTCGGCGCCACCGTGGTGGGCGCGGCGGTGGATGTGGGCGCCGCAGGCGTGCGCGCCGTGGCGGGCAGCGACGACGACAAATGAGCGCCGGTGCGGCAACCCCGCCGCCCCCTACGCTTGCCGTGCCATGAACCTTGCCCCCCGCCGCACCACCCTGGCAGGCCCGTCATCCCGCAGCCCGGTGGCGCCGCCCACCTCGCCGTCTTCCACCTCGTCGCACCTGATGCGCCTGCTCCGCTTCAACAAGCCCTATGGCGTGCTGAGCCAGTTTACGGCCGAAGGCAGATGGCAAGGTCTGAAGGACTACATCGACCTGCCCGGCGTGTATGTGGCCGGGCGGCTGGATGCCGACAGCGAAGGGCTGCTGCTGCTCACCAACGACGGCCAGCTACAGGCCCGCATTGCCGACCCGCGCTTCAAGATGGAGAAAACCTATTGGGTGCAAGTGGAGGGCTTGCCCGATGAAGCCGCGCTGGCCGCGCTGCGCCGCGGCGTGCAGCTCAACGACGGCCCAACGCTGCCCGCCAGTGCGCGCCTGCTGGAGCCCGCGCCTGCGGTGTGGCAGCGCAACCCGCCCATCCGCGAGCGCAAGGCCATTCCCACGGCATGGATCGAGCTGATCATTCGCGAGGGCCGCAACCGCCAGGTGCGCCGCATGACAGCCGCCGTGGGCCACCCCACGCTGCGGCTCATTCGCGCAGCCATCGGGCCGTACACGCTCGAAGGATTGGCACCGGGGGCCTGGGCCGACTGAAAGGGCCTGAAATGGCCTGACAGGGGCTGGGGCGCTGGCTG
Organism: Acidovorax carolinensis; assembly: GCF_002157145.1. Taxonomy (NCBI): domain Bacteria; kingdom Pseudomonadati; phylum Pseudomonadota; class Betaproteobacteria; order Burkholderiales; family Comamonadaceae; genus Acidovorax; species Acidovorax carolinensis. Next base: position 1,347,568 of record NZ_CP021361.1, on the reverse strand, counting down.
GGCGAATCTCGCCCCGCACGCACTACTCCACCGACCCGTCACCCATGGCCAGGTACCGGTTGACGAGCTCAAAAAAACTGTCGTAGAAACCATCCGAGGCAATGGTCTCGCTGCCCACCTTGATCAGGGCTTCGTCGGTGGCCAGAAAGGGCAGCGACAACGAGCCCACGCCGCCCACGCCCACGCTGGCGGAGTTGTTGGTCTTCTTGAGCGTGTAGCGGTCTTGCAGAGCAGTCACAAAGCCCAGGCTGACCTTGCCATTGGCGCTTTCGGGCACGCACACCACGCGGATCATCATCTGCAGGTGCGCGTCGGCCTCGGGCTGAAAGCTCTTGCGGCCCTCCACCATCTCGGCCAGATGGGTGTTGATGATGTAACCCTGGCTCAGCAGCGCACGCCGGGCAGCCTCACAGGTTTGCGCCGGCGCGGCATCGAACAGGCGCGAATAGGTGGCCACCGAGCCGAAATCTTCCTGCGGCGAATACACCTTGGTCGGCGCAGCACACCCGGCCAGCAGGGCCGCAACAGCCAACAGGCAAAAAACCCACCGCAAAGCCCCCGCCCGGCGGGCGCTGTGGCGGCGGCGTGAAAAGGGGTGCGCTGGGGCATCCAGGACAAACTCAAAACCGGGTACTCCTTGGGGTGGCAATTTTCGCGGGCATTGCATGATCATGCCACCCCGCCTCAGACCGCAAAGCGGGCGGCCGGTTCCCCGTAAATTTCCGCGCTGGCCACGGGCATCGCACAATGGCGCCTTCGCCCGAAGGCGGGCTTGAGACAAAGGTTTTTTTCATGAAGATTGCCGTGATGGGCGCGGGCGCCGTGGGCTGCTACTACGGCGGCATGCTGGCGCGCGCCGGCCATGGGGTCACATTGATTGCCCGCGCGCACCATGCCCAGGCCATCAACGCCAACGGCCTGCTGCTTGAAACGCAGGCATTTGCGCAGCGGGTGCGCGTGGCGGCCAGCACCGATGCCAGCGCCGTGCGCGGTGCGCATTGGGTGCTGTTCTGCGTGAAATCCACCGACACCGAAAGCGCGGGCCGCGCGCTGGCCCAGCACCTGGCCGAGGGCGCGGTGGTGCTCAGCCTGCAAAACGGCGTGGACAACGCCGAGCGGCTGCAGGCGGTCATTGGCCGCCCCGTGATCCCTGCCGTGGTGTACGTGGCCACCGAAATGGCGGGGCCGGGCCATGTGCGGCACCACGGGCGCGGCGAGCTGGTGATTGCACCCGCGCCCGCCAGCGCGGACATCGCCGCCACCCTGGGTGCAGCGGGCGTGCCGGTGCAGGTGTCCGACGACGTGGCGGGCGCGCTGTGGGCCAAGCTGGTGCTCAACTGCGCCTACAACGCCCTGTCGGCCATCACCCGGCTGCCCTATGGCGAGATCATGAACAGCCCGGGCCTGGCCGTGCCCCAGGTGATGCAGGACATCGTGCACGAATGCCGGCAGGTGGCGCAGGCCAGCGGCATCACACTGCCCGCAGACACCCTGGATGCGGTGCTGCGCCTGGCGGCCACCATGCCCGCGCAAATGTCCTCTACCGCGCAGGACCTGGCGCGCGGCAAGCGCAGCGAGATCGACCATCTCAACGGCTTCATCGTGCGCCGCGGCGAGGCGCAGGGCATTGCCACACCCGTCAACCGGCTGCTGCACACGCTGGTGCGGCTGCTGGAAAAAAGCCTGCCTGCACAGCAAGGCGGTGCCGCATGACGACCGCCGTGCGCATGTTGCGGTGGTCGCACCCTGGGCTGGTGTGGGGGTTCTGGGCCTTGTCGCTGGGCGTTGCAGTGCTGTCGCTGATGCCCGTCGCCTATCTGCCGCCGCAGGTCTTCAACCTGTGGGACAAGGCCCAGCACGCCCTGGCCTTTACCGCGCTGGCCACCGTGGGCCTGCTGGCCTATCCGCGCGAGCCGTGGCGCGTGGCCATCGGGCTGCTGGCTTTTGGTGGTGCCATTGAACTGGCGCAGGCCGCCACCGGCTGGCGCTATGGCGAATGGAGCGACTGGCTGGCCGATGCGGTGGGCCTGGCGGCGGGAAGCGCCCTGGCAGCGCATCCACGGCGCCTGATCGCCGTGCCAATCCAGCCGGCGGAGCAGGCATCGCCACCACGTTAGCGCCCGTGGGAGCCAGCGCAGACGCACCGGGATTCGCGGTGGGGCCCAAGCCTCCAGCGCGGCCGCCAAGCCCACCGGCGCCGACGCCAGCGCGGGGCTTATAGTCGCCCCCTTCGCTGCGCCGCCCGCCCGCGCCGCCCGCTCCCGCGAGCCGTGTCGCACGCCACTGGCCATATGCCCCTGGCCATGGGCCTGATTTCTTTCTTGTATCTACCGCACCCGTGCCTGTCTCTGCCCTGTTCTGCCTGGTCGTCGCCATCAGCGACGGCGATACCCTGACCGCCCGTTGCGGCGCACCCGGCGCCTACCAGCAGGTGAAAGTACGCATCGCGGCCATCGACGCCCCCGAGCGCAAGCAGGCGTTTGGCCAGCGGGCGCGGCAGCATCTGGCGCAACTGTGTTTCAGGCAGCGCGCCACGCTGCACCCGGTGGACGAAGACCACTACGGCCGCACCGTGGCCCATGTGCGCTGCGGAGGCACCGATGTGGCCACCGCCCAGGTGCGCGCAGGCCTGGCCTGGGTGTACACGCCCTATGCCAGCGAGCATCCGACCCTGGTGCGGTTGCAACAGCAGGCCCGTGCCAGCGGCAGGGGGCTATGGGCACAGCCCCGCCCGCTGGCACCGTGGAGCTATCGGCATCGGCACCAACGATGACCCATGGCTTGCGGCCGGCTCGCGCGCCGGCGCCATTCAGAGACTGAGAATTTTTTGTCGGTGTCCGAGCAACGTGCCAGAACGCGCCCGATCTCGGTGCAAAGCACAGCTCCAACTCGGACTATGGCGCGCATTCTTGGTCGGCTGCTGCAGGCTGGGCGTTGAAAACACCGCTGAGCAGTTCCGCGAGCCGCTCGGTCCCCATCTTGAAGCCGCAGGCCTGCGCGTGGCCGCCGCCGCCCATGCTTTCGGCCAGCGCAATGCAGTCGAAATTGCGCTGCGCCCGCAGGCCCACTTTGACGCCCTGGGCGCCTGCGCTCCACATCAGGGCAAAGGTGCCGGTCTTGGCCGAGAGCAGGTCGCCCACCAGACTGTGGAACATGCCGGGCGCGTTCACCATCAGGCCCTCGATGCCGTTGAACACCAGGGGCTGTGCGCCCTCGGCAATATCGCCGGCGAGCTTGCGGTATTTTTCGTCCATCGCCGCGCCGCGCGCCATGAAAGCGGTGAGCTGCCCGGGCGTGAAGGCCGCGATCTCCTGCCAGCGCGCAAATTCCTGGGGTTCCATGTCGAGGGCCGACAAAAAGCCCGCGCTTTCGGGGAACTCCCATTTCCAGATGTCGCGGTCCTCGATGTATTGGAGCAGGGCCGGCACGGGCTGCTCGGGATGGAAGAACTCCCATGCCAGCCGAGAGCCCGATTTGCTCATGTCAAAGTGCACCACGCCGCAGCGGCAGGCAAAGCCGGTGAGCTTTTCGGCGGCGCTTTTGTGGTGGTCCAGCATCACCAGCTTGGCTGCACTCTGGTCGATGGCCTGCAGGATCTCGGCAGAGAACGAAAAATCGAGCACATAGACCGTGCGGCCCGCCACGGGGGGCAGATCGTCCACCGTCTTCACATCGCCGTGATCCAGCCCCAGGTATTGCGCGCTGTCGCCGTAATAGAGCCACGCGGCCAGCGCGGCACCGAAGCCGTCGGGGCAATTGCGCCCGTGGTAGAGGATGAGCGGGGCCGGGTCGTTCTTGTCGGGCGCAATCAGCAGTTGCAGCGGGAGGATGGTTTTCTTCGTCATGGCCCCGATTGTCGCGCGCACAGCCCCTTGGTGCAGGCACGGGTGGTAACCCATCGTAGCCAGTGTGCGAGCCATCGCTTACTTCCTGCACAATGCGCGCCTTCGGTGTTTTACTGCATCTTCGCTCCCGCGCCCCCACCCATGCCCCCCTTGCACATCCTCTGGCGCGACGAGCACATCGTGGCCGTTTACAAGCCCGCTGGCTGGCTGGTGCACCGCACGGGCCTGGATGCGGGCGAGACACGCTTTGTGATGCAAACCCTGCGCGACCAGCTCGGCCAGCATGTGTACCCCGTGCACCGGCTCGACAAGGGCACCTGCGGCGTGCTGGTGATGGCGCTGCACAGCGCCGCGGCGCGCGCACTGTCGCAGGCCTTCGAGCATGGGGCGACGCACAAACGCTATCTGGCCATGGTGCGCGGCTGGGCGCCTGAAGCCATCGAAGTGGACCACGCCCTCAAGCCCGATGACGCCCCTGCCGATGCCGCCGTGCAGGATGCCCACACGCGCTTTCGCCGCCTGGCACAGCTCACACTGCCCGAGGCCAGTGACGCCCGCTTTGCCACCACGCGCGTATCGCTGGTGGAGGCCGTGCCCACCACCGGGCGGCGCCACCAGATCCGGCGCCACCTCAAGCACCTGGCGCACCCCATCATTGGCGACGCCACGCACGGCAAAGGGCCGCTGAACCGCTGGTGGGCCGAGCGGCTGGGCCATCAAAGGCTGTGGCTACACGCGTGGCATCTGACCGTGCCGCACCCGGTAACGGGCATTACCCTGCAGCTGGACAGCGGCCTGCAGTGGCCCGCATGGACCACCGCCATCGCCCCCATCGACCCTGCCGCAAATGCCGCGCCAGTGGACCACGGCGCGGCGGCCCCTGCAGCAGACTGGCAACGGCTGCTGGCAGGGCTGCCCTGGCAAACCGCGCCCGGCGCACGGTAGCCGGTTCACCCGCCTCGCCCGGTTTGGCGGGCGCCTGCCCGGGGCGACGAGCATTCACTATGTTTTTAATAGCACGTCGCGCTTTATCATCAAGCGCCAGCAGCCTTTTTGATACAAACCACTATTCATGCAAGCCGAAGACATCGTTCATTTCTGGTTCGAAGAACTCTCACCCGCGCAGCACTTTGCCCAGGAAGACGCGATCGACGCCATGATCCGTGTGCGCTTTGGCTCCGTCTGGCAGGCGGCGCAGCGCTGCGAACTGTGGGGATGGCGTGCGACGCCGCAGGGCCGCCTGGCCGAGATCGTGGTGCTCGACCAGTTCTCTCGCAACATCCATCGCGGCACGCCGCTGGCATTTGCACAGGATGCCCAGGCGCTGGTGCTGGCCCAGGAACTGGTGGCCGGCGGCCACGATGCGGCCCTGCCACCGGCGCAGCGGGCCTTTGCCTACCTGCCCTACATGCACAGCGAATCCAGCGCCATCCACGCCAAGGCCATGGTGCTGTTTGACCAGCCGGGGCTGGAGAACAACCTGCGCTTCGAAGTTGCGCACCGCGACATCATTGCGCGGTTCGGCCGCTATCCGCACCGCAATGCCGCACTGGGGCGCATGTCCACGCCCGGCGAGCTGGCGTTTCTGGCCCAGCCGGGTTCGGCTTTCTGAAGCCCGGTCCGCGCGCTATCCCATTGGAAAAGGCCACGCAAGGCAGACCAACTTGCAACCCACGATGGGCGAGCCCGCCCGGTTTGTGACGTACCATCCCCCGAGTGGTCCCATTCCGAGACCCGCCCAGGAGGATCTATGGCCAAAGGACAGATGCACAACAACAAGATGGCAAAAAAGCCGAAGAAAGACACCTCACCGCCCAAGGAAGGCCACGGCTCTGACCGCCCCATGCCGCCCATGACCACGGTGATCCCGCGCGGCAAGGACAAGAACAAATAAACGGCAGCGGTTTTTTTGCGATGGGGCAAGGAAGGTCGCGACTCCAAAGGACCGGGCCCTTCCGCAAGGCTCAAGGCTCGCGGGTGCCGCTGCCCTTCTTCTTGCGGTTTTCGCGGGCCTGCTTCTTGGCTTCGCGCTCGGCGTCCGCCAGCGCACCGGCGGCCCGCCAGGCCTCGAACTCGGTGGGCGTTTCCAGCGTGATGCGCCCCAAAATGGCAGTACGGAAATCGGTCATCACGATCTCGGCGGTTTTTTGCAGGTTCACGCGCCCTCCGCCCAGCATGGCGCCGCGCTTTCGCCCAATGGCTTCGAGCAGTTCCTCGTCGTGCATGCTGGCCACAGTGCCGCCGGGCAGGCCCAGCTTGTAGCGCGCCTCCAGCAGGGGCGCATAGTGCGTTTGCAGGCGGCGCAGCAGCTCCAGCGCCACCAATTCCTCGTCATACGCATTGCGGCCAATGGCGCCGCTGGCGGCCAGGTTGTAGCCGCTTTCCACTACGACAATGCGCGGCCACAGCATGCCGGGCGTGTCCCACAGGTAAAAGTCGTCGGCCAGCGTGATGCGCTGCTCCAGCTTGGTGATGCCGGCCTCGTCGCCCGTCTTGGCCTGGCGCTTGTTGGTGAGCGTATTGATGAGCGTGGACTTGCCCACGTTGGGCACGCCGCAGATCAGCACGCGCATGGGCTTGGCCATGCCGCCGCGGTTTGGCGCCAGCAGGTGGCAGGCGTCGATCAGCTTGCGGGCGGGAGCAGGGTCTGACGCATCCAGCGCCACGGCGCGCGTGGCACTCTGGGCGTTGTACCAGTCCAGCCACAGCGCGGTGCGATCGGGGTCGGCCACGTCCTGCTTGTTGAGCACCTTGAGCGTGGGCTTGTGGCCCGTGAGTTCGGCCAGCAGCGGATTGGCGCTGGAGCCCGGCAGGCGCGCGTCCAGCACCTCGATCACCACGTCAATGTCCTTGATGCGTTCGGTGATGGCTTTCTTGGTCAGGTGCATGTGACCGGGGAACCACTGGATGGCCATGCGAGGGGGTACTTTCTTGTTGATTCGGTGCGGGCTGAGGGTGGCAAGGATAATCGTGTCCCGCCCCCATCCGTTCCACCCCTGCCATGCCCTCACCCGCCAACCGCCCCAGCAGCCCCGCCAGTCCTGCCGAAAAGGCCGACAAAGAGCTATTGTTCAAGGGCGTCACCTGCGCCCTGATTGGGCTGGTGGTGCTGATTGGCCCCTATGTGGCGCGTTCGCCCAGCGTGCAGGACATCATGGCCCAGTCGGCCCTGGCGGGCTGGTTCGCGCTGGTGCTGGGGGGCGGGTTTCTGGTGCGTTACGCCATGCGCCGGGCGGCGGCCACCAAGGCCCGCGACCGGTCGTGACGGCCAACCTGCGGGCGCCGTGGCCCGCCCGCGCCACCGATGGCCCCTCGGCCCGCGCCATGTTCGAAGTGCTGCAGCAGCAGGCCCGGGCCCAGGGCCTGGCGCTACGAGCGCCCCCGCCCGAGCCCACCACCTGCTGCGGGCGGGGCTGCAATGGCTGCGTGTGGGAGGGCTATCTGGATGCGGCCGAATACTGGCGACAGGAAGCGCTGCTACAGATCGATCCTGTCAACTTCGAATAAAAAAGGCCCACAGCGCTTGGCGGCCTCAGTTCCGAAGTGCAACACCGAGAATTGAGGTCAAGATGACAAAGAAGAACTACCAGCATTTGAGCGAGAGCGAACGCCATGCGATCGCCTTGGGGCTTCAGCAAAAGCAAAGCCTCAGCGCCATAGCGCGGGCCTTGGGGCGCTGCAAGAGCACCATCAGCCGGGAATGCCAACGCAATGCGGGCGCCAAGGCCTACACCTCCAAGTTCGCCCAGCAACGCAGCGACAGGCGCAGATGCTTTGCCCGTCCCCAGCCCAAACTGCACCGCGATGGACCTTTGTTCAAGATCGTTCGCGACTATCTGCTCCGGCACTGGTCTCCCCAGCAAATCGCTGGGCAGTTGAAGAAACTGCACCCTGACAACAAGCGCAAACAAGTGTCCCACGAGAGCATCTACACCTGCATCTACGCCCAGCCCCGCGGAGAGCTCAAGAAGGAGCTGGTGGCCTGCTTGCGCATGGCCCGCGCCAAGCGCTGGCCGCGCTCCAAAGGCGAGGATCGGCGTGGACAGATCACCGATCTGCTGAGCATCCATGTGCGCCCACCCGAGATTGAGGATCGTCAGTTGCCCGGGCACTGGGAGGGCGACCTCATCAAAGGCAAAGGCAATGCCAGTGCCATTGGCACGCTGCTCGAGCGCACGACCCGCCTGGTGGTGCTGGTCAAGCTGCCGCACCCCAACCCGGCGACAGCGGCACATGTACTGCAGGCCTTCAGCGACAAGCTCAATGGCATTGCCAGCCCGATGCGCCAGAGCCTGACCTATGACCGTGGCAGTGAGATGGCAGAGCATGCCAAGCTCACCGAGAACACGGGCATGAAGGTGTACTTCTGTGACCCCTACAGCCCCTGGCAGCGGGGCTCCAACGAAAACACCAATGGATTGCTGCGGCAGTACTTCCCCAAGGGGACTGATCTGAGCGGCTATAGCCAGGAGTATCTGGATGCCGTAGCCGATGAGCTCAATGGGCGCCCCAGGATGACTCTGGGGTGGAGCAAGCCCATTGAGGTTTATGCCGAACATTTGGCCCGGCTGACCCTACAGCCCGATTCAGTGCATTAATGAATATTTGTTGCACTTGGACTTGAATCCGCCCTTGCTGCATAAGCGCAAGAAGCTATCATTTTTGATTAAAGACGACAAACTGCGGGTGCCGATGGAAATAACCCGCTGGCTGGATGGTTGGTAGACAGGCCGCTGTTTCCCCTGCCCCTCCCACAGTCGCGGATCAGCCTGCAAGCGCGATCACGACAGACGAATCGTCAATGTGGGCCACACAGGCATCACCCACGTTCAGATTGCCGGCGCCTGATGCGAATCCAACCATCGACAAGCCGCAGTCAAGCTTCAAGTTCACCTCGGCGGCTCCCGTGTCTCCCGAAACCCGAACCACGCGCCCACCCAGCGTATTGGTCGAGACAGGCCCGGAATCCCCACAGGAGACACTGACTGCGGTCGCCTTGCACAACGCAAGGACGTCCCTGCCCTTGGTGAGGTCGAGTAGCTGTGCGCTCTCCAGAGTGATTCGCGACGAAAGGCGGGTTCCATCCGACAACGCGAGTTCCACCCGGACCGCAGCGCCCGATGTGCGCATGTCCGCAACGACACAAGGAAGCTGGTTGCGCATGCTGGTTCGCAGCCCGAGCGCGGCCAGGCCGAGTGACGGCACGCTCACACCATCCTCATCATCCAGCTGGGCCATGACGGCCTGGCGGGCCGCCACGAACAGATCGAAGGCCCGCAGCACCCGGTGCCCGGCCGGTGTCAGTTGCGCACCACCACCGCCGCTGCCTCCGACGGCCTTTTCCACCAGCGGCGTGCCGGTAAGGTTGCCAAGGGTTTCAATGGCCTGCCAGGCGGCCTTGTAGCTGATGCCAGCACCACGCGCCGCTTCCGAGATGGAGCCAGCCGCCCCGATGCGACGCAGCACGTCGATGCGCTTGTCTGTTGCGTCGTGCCCGAGCGCGGCATCGAGCTGCAGGGGGTGTGATTCGTTCATGCTCGGATTGTCCCCTCGCGGCCACAGCGTGGCTATACTCGCTATTCCATTTTTGAATAGCGAGCTTTCCTCATGAAACCCGTTGCTTTGCTCATGTGTGCTGGCCTGTTTCTGAGCGGCTCGCTGCAGGCGGCCGAGCTCAGTGTCGCCGTCGCCGCAAACTTCACGGCACCGATGCAAAAGATTGCCAAGGCCTTCGAAAAGGAGACGGGGCACACGCTGGCGCTGTCCTTCGGCTCGACGGGCAAGTTCTATGCGCAGATCAAGAACGGGGCCCCGTTCGAGGTCTTGTTCGCCGCCGATGATGAGACTCCCGCGCGTCTGGAACGGGAAGGTCATGGCGTGGGGGGCACGCGCTTTACCTACGCCGTCGGCAAGCTGGTCCTGTGGAGCAAGCAGCCGGGGCTGGTCGACGACAAGGGCGATGTGCTGCGTAGAGGATCGTTCGAGCGCATCGCGCTGGCCGATCCCAAGCTCGCACCCTATGGTGCGGCGGCAATGGACACCTTGAACAAACTCGGCCTCACCGAAACGCTGCGCAGCAAGTTTGTTCAGGGTGAGAACATCGGTCAGACCTACCAGTTCGTTGCCACACAGAACGCCCCGCTGGGCTTCGTCGCGCTGTCTCAGGTGTTCGCCGATGGGCGCGTAACCGAGGGCTCCGCCTGGATGGTGCCGGAAACGCTCCATGACCCGATCCGCCAGGACGCGCTCATCCTCGCCAAGGGGAAAGACAACCCTGCCGCCCCTGAACTGATGCGCTACCTGAAGGGCGAATCGGCGAAGAACATCATCCGCGCTTACGGTTACGGGCTTTAAGGTTGGCCATGCTGGACCACCACGCCTGGCAGGCCATCTGGCTCACACTGGAGCTGGCGACGCTGACGACACTGCTGCTGTTGCTCTTGGCGACGCCCCTGGCCTGGTGGCTTTCACAGACGCGCTCGCGCTGGCGGGCGCCAATCAGCGCCATCGTGACCTTGCCCCTGGTATTGCCGCCGTCGGTGCTGGGCTTTTACCTGCTGGTACTGATGGGGCCACAGGGGCCACTGGGGCAGCTGACCCTGGCCTTGGGCTGGGGCACGCTGTCCTTCACCTTCACCGGCCTGTTGATCGGTTCGATCGCGTTCTCGCTGCCTTTCGCCGTGCAGCCGATCCAGCACGCCTTCGAGTCCATCGGGGAGCGCCCCCTTGAAGCTGCCGCAACGCTGCGCGCGAGTCCGCTTGACGCCTTCTTCAGCATCGCGCTGCCGCTGGCACGCCCCGGTCTGCTCACCGCCGCCATCCTCAGCTTTGCCCACACGGTGGGTGAGTTCGGCGTGGTGCTGATGATCGGCGGCAACATCCCGGGCAAGACGCGGGTCGTTTCCACCCAGATCTACGGCCACGTCGAAGCGATGGAGTATGTTCAGGCGCACTGGCTGGCGGGCGGCATGCTGGCCTTTTCCTTCGTGGTCCTTCTGTGCCTGTCGCTGCTCAAGCGCAATGGCGCGAGCGTGATGCGCTGATGACCGACACCAACCAAATCCAGTTGAGGCTGCCGCGCGCGCAGTTCGACGTCGATGTTGATCTTCAGCTCCGCGCAAGAGGCATCACGGTGCTTTTCGGTACTTCGGGGTCGGGCAAAACAACCATCCTTCGCGGTGTGGCGGGACTCGAACGTGGCGCTTGCGGCTGCGTTCGCATCGGGGATTCGGTTTGGCAGGACGATGCACGGGGCATTTTCGTGCCGACCTGGCGTCGTCCGCTGGGCTACGTCTTCCAGGAAGCCAGCCTGTTCGGGCATCTGGATGTGCAGCGTAACCTCGAATACGGGCTGCGTCGCACCGAGAAATCGGCAGATCGCAAGACCCTGGACGAGGCCATCGATCTGCTGGGAATTCGCGCCCTGCTCCAACGCCGCCCCCACGATCTTTCCGGCGGTGAGCGGCAACGTGTGGCCATTGCCCGCGCCCTGGCCACCCGACCCAGACTGCTGCTGCTGGATGAACCACTCGCTTCCCTCGATCTTCCCCGCCGGCACGAAATCATGCCGTGGCTTGAGCGCTTGCGTGACCAACTGGCGGTACCCATGCTCTACGTCACGCATTCGATGGACGAGCTGAGCCGGCTGGCAGACGAAGTGGTGGTACTCGAAAACGGAAAGGCAGTCGCCGTCGGCCCCGTGGGCGAGGTTCTGGCGCGGGGCGACTTGCCCGCACTGGCGGGCGAAGAGGCCGCTACCGTGATTGAGGGGACGCTCGTCGACCGGGATACGCGCTGGCATCTCGCCCGCGTTCAGCTCAAGGACCGATACATTCTGGTGCGTGACAGCGGACTGCCCCCCGGCAGCCGCGTTCGGCTGCGTGTGCAGGCGCGGGATGTCAGCCTGACGCTCGATGAGCCGATGCGCAGCAGCATCCAGAACCATCTCCCCGGCGTGGTCGAGGCCGTCATGGCAGACAGCCACCCTGCGCAAGCGTTGGTGCGCATTCGCTGCGACGGACAGTCCTTGATTTCGCGCGTGACACGCAAGTCCGTGGAGGAACTGCACATCGAACCGAACTTGCCAGTCTGGGTCCAGGTGAAGTCCGTTGCCGTCATTGCCTGAGCGTGGCCAGTGGATCGCCGGAAGCGGGCGCAGGGTTCCTGACCAAGGATTCTGCGGCTTTGTCAGAGGCCCTTCGCAGCGCGCCTGGCGTGCCCTGACTTCGTAAAAGGGCTCAGCCCAGCCCCTGCGCCGCCATGTAGTGCTGGCGCCATTCCTCAAAGGGCAGCGTGTCGGCCGCCTCGATGGCCTTTTGCGCGGCCACCGATTCATCGGCCAGTGCGGCAAACCGCGCCTGCTGGGTGTCGCTCCAGGGCAGGGCCAGCAGCGCATCGCGCGCCAGGGCCGACTGGTGGGTGCTGAAGCCGGTGAAGCTGTTGCCGTGCTCGTGCGCCATCTGCGCCAGCACGCGGGCCGAGGGCGTCTGCCCCGGGTGGGCCAGCGTGGCGCGGGCGCTGGCCAGCGCGGCGCTGTAGTCGGTGCTGTGGTGCGTGGCGTCCAGCGCGGCGGCCAGCGGTGCGCATTCCTGCAGCACCTGCGCGGCCCAGTCCACCAGCGGCACGTTGTGGCCATTGCGCACCAGGCACAGGCCGGGTTCGCGGCCACGCGCAGCCGTGAGATGCTGGTTGTGCTTGAGTTCGGTGATTTCTTTCGGCGTGTCGGGCGGGCTGTCGGTCAGCAGGCAGTGCAGCAGGAACACATCGAGCAGCCGCATGGTCTCGGCCGTGATGCCCACGGGCACAAACGGGTCCAGGTCCATCAGGCGAACCTCGACATACTCGACCCGCGCTCGCGCAGCGCATGCAGCGGGCGCTCGCCGGGCTGGATCACGCGCTTGGGGCGGATGGTGCCGTAGAACTCGTTTTCGATCTGCAGCAGGCTGGTGCCCAGCTGGTTGTAGTCGCCACCCGGGTTGCGGATGCCCACGGCCTCGTAGGCGGGATAGGGCTGCGTAAGCGCCTCGTGCAGCGAATCGGCATAGCCATCGAGACCGTTGTAGCTGACGGCCAGCGTGGCCTGCGCGTCGCTCTGGTAGCCCAGGCGGCCCATGCGCAGCGAGGTGGCGTGCGGCAGATAAAGCGCCTGGTCACTCAGGCGCTGCAGGGCATGCGGTCGCCCCTGGGCAAAGCACGGGCACAGCGCGGGCGAGGCGCCAAACAGGTACAGCAGCACAAAGGCGTTGCGGCGAAAGTTGCGGATCAGCGCGAAATACTGCTCGCTCGTCACCCCCGGCATCGACCAGTTGTAGTGGATGCCGCAAATGGTCTGCATGCGCCGGCCATAGCGGTGGCCCAGGCCCATGCGGTACACGCTTTTGGCGCGCCCGACGTTGGAGCTGCCGTAGCGGGCCAGCGGAATGGTTTCGTCGGTGGGCAGGCGGCACGGCATGCTCGACACCCACAGCATCTCGTCGCCATGCTCGTGCAGCGTGCGCAGCGCAAACTGATGGATTTCGGTGAGCTCATTGAGGCACTGCTGCACGCCCCGGTGCGCACCGGTCACCAGCTCGATCTGCGACTCGCTGTAGTCGGTGGTGATGTGCGGATGGGTGAGTGCCGAGCCCAGCGCCGCCGGGTGCGGCGTGAGGGCCAGATCGCCCGTGGGCAGCACGCGCAGGCCTTCTTTTTCGATGCCACGGCGGATGCCAGCCAGGGCATCGGGGGGGCAGGCGGTGATTTTTTGCTGCAAGGTGCTCATATCTTTGTTACCGATCTTCGGGTCGGCCCGGAACTTAGCACGGCGCAGCCACATCCGCCTGCCTGCCGGTCAAACCCTTGCCGCCAGCGCCTTGCCCACTTCGTTGGTGCCCTGGGCTGCACCGCTTTGTGGTATCTGCTCGCCGGCGCGGTCGCACGCCTCGGCCAGGCGCGCGGCCAGCTGCTCGGGCACATCGGCGCCCAGGCCCAGGTGGATGCCCTGCGTGAGCGTGATGTGCGCCGCCTCGAAGGTGCCGGCGCCCGCGCACAAGATGGTGCGCGTGGGCGCGCTCTCGTGCGCCAGCACCAGCATGGCCGGCACCACGGCCTCGGGTTTCAGGGCGGCCAGCACCTCCTCGGGCATCAGGCCTTCGGTCATGCGCGTGGCGGCCGTGGGTGCCAGGGCGTTCACATGGATGTGGTGCTTGGCGCCTTCAATGGCCAGCGTCTGCATCAGGCCCACCTGGGCCAGCTTGGCCGCGCCATAGTTGGCCTGGCCAAAGTTGCCATACAGACCCGTGGACGAGGTGGTCATGACGATGCGGCCATATTCCTGCGCCACCATGTGCGGCCACACGGCCTTGCAGCAATTGGCAGCGCCCATCAGGTGCACCTCGACCACCAGGCGGAAGTCCGCCATGTCCATCTTGGCAAAGCTCTTGTCGCGCAGGATGCCAGCGTTGTTCACCAGAATATCCACCCGGCCCCAGGCGTCGATGGCCTGCTGCACCATGGCTTCGACCGCAGCAAAGTCGGTGACCGATGCGCCGTTGGCCAGCGCCTCGCCACCGGCAGCACGGATTTCATCGACCACCGCCTGCGCCGGGCTGACCGAGCCGCCCTCGCCATGCACGCCGCTGCCCAGGTCATTGACCAGCACCTTGGCGCCGCGCGCGGCCAGTGCCAATGCATGCTGGCGGCCCAGGCCACCACCGGCGCCCGTCACGATGGCCACGCGGCCTTTGAAATCAATCGCCATGCTGCAATCACTCCCCTGTGTTGTGATGAATGTGGAAAATAGAGCAGCACTCTACGCCACAAAAAGCGCCCCACCAGTCCGGCCCGTGACTGCCCGCCCCACGAAAGCTCCCATGCAGCCTGCAACCCCCGTTGATTCCGAAACGCCCCGCGCAGCCGCCACCGTGGTGCTGCTGCGCGACGCCGCTGCCGGCCCCGAGGTGCTGCTGCTGCGCCGCCACGCCAAGGCATCGAACATGGCGGGGGTGTATGTGTTTCCCGGCGGCAAGCTCGATGCCGACGACGCCACGTTGAACCCCGCCGCCCACCTCGACCAGCCCCACGCCGCGCTGCACGAGCGACTGAACGAGCCCGACACCGACCACCCCACCGCCGCCGGCCTGTATGTAGCCGCGTTGCGCGAAGCGCTGGAGGAATGCGGCCTGCTGCTGGCCGAGCCCCTGGGGGGCGACGCCCCGGTGGATGCCCTGCGCGCCCGCGCCATGCTGCGCGAAGGCCAGCCGTTTGCGCAGGTGCTGGCCGCACTGCAGCTGCGCCTGCAAACCCGCCAGCTCGCGCCCTGGTCGCGCTGGATCACGCCGCTGGCGCCCACCATGGGCACGCGCCGCTTTGACACGCGCTTTTTTGTCGCCCAGGCGCCTGCCGACCAGACCGCGAGACACGACGACGAGGAAACCACCGACAGCCTGTGGCTGGCGCCGCGCACGGCGCTGGAGCAATACCGCGATGGCCGCATCGACCTGGCGCCGCCGCAAATCATGAGCCTGGCCCATCTGGCGCGCCATGCCAGCGTGGCCAGCGTGCTGGCCGCCGCACGCAGCCAGCGCCCGCCCCTCATCCTGCCCGAGCCGTTCGACCACGAGGGCGTGCGCGTGATCTGCTACCCCGGCGATGCCATGCACCCCGTGCGCGAGCGCGCCCTGCCCGGCCCCACGCGGCTGCATTACCGCGATCGCCGCTTCACCCCGGAGGAAGGCTTTGACGCGCTGTTTGACTGACGCACGAAAATGCGGCGCCGGCGCAGGGTTGCGCAGCCGCATCACCTGTGCATTGCGGCCATGCGAGCCAAACTATTGAATTGATAGCATGCAGCGCTTATCCCATAAGCGTTGCAACCCATTTTAATGCGATAAAGGATTCCCATGAAAGCCAGCTGGAACGGCGTGGTGGTTGCCGAGAGCGACGACACCGTGGTGGTCGAAGGCAACCATTACTTCCCCGAAAGCGCTCTCAAGCGCGAGTACTTCACCTTCAGCAACCACAAGACCACCTGCGCATGGAAAGGGCAGGCAAGTTACCTGTCGCTGCTGGTCGATGGCGAGATGAATACCGACGCGGCCTGGTTCTATGCCGACCCCAAGCCCGAGGCCGAAGAAATCCGCGGCCGCGTTGCCTTCTGGAAAGGCGTCAAGGTAGCCGCCTGAGCCACACCGGCGGCGAACGAAAGCTGGGCCAAAGTCAGACCGGTTATCCCTGCCAGCGCTGGACAATCATGTGGATAAGTTTTGACAAGCCTTGTATGGCAGCGCCAAGTGATTGATTCATAAAGAAATCCCCTGCACCGCCTGTTTTTTAAGCAGTGCAGTCCACATCGACACCAGCTTATCCCAGTCCACACTGGACAATGGTGTGGATAACTTTTGACAAGTCCTGTATGGCGGCGCCAAGCCCTTGATTTGTAAAGAAATCCATCGCATCGCCCATTTTTTAAGCACTATCGAGGCGCAGACACGGCGGCAGACAGCACTCCTTTTTCAATAGCTTTAACCGCTTTACCGGTAAGCGCTAGAACCGTTTTTTTATCCAAATCATGCCTTTCGATGCCCGTGAACACAGCCCTGCCGCCGCGCGCAACAGCGGCCCCATCCTGGCGGTGCTGCAGGCCTTACTGCCCGAGCGCGGCGCCGCGCTGGAAATTGCCAGCGGCACGGGCCAGCATGCAGCCTGCTTTGGCGCGGCCTTGCCCGGCTGGACTTGGCAGCCTACCGATGCAGCGCCCCACGGTTTCGCCTCGATTGCCGCCTGGAGCGCCAACGCGGGCGCCAGCAACGTGCGGGCGCCGCTGCTGCTGGACGTGCTTTCAGACCGCTGGCCGAGCACAGGCCCCACCTTTACCGCTCCGTTTGACCTCATCTACTGCGCCAACATGCTGCACATCGCGCCCTGGGCGTGCTGCGCAGGCCTGATGCAGGGCGCCGCAAGGCACCTCGCGCCCACGGGGCACCTGGTCACCTACGGGCCCTACCTCGAAGACGATGTACCCACGGCCCCGGCAACCTGGCGTTCGATGCCAGCCTGCGCGCCCAAAACCCGGCCTGGGGCATTCGTGCGCTCAGTGACGTCGCACGCGAAGCGCAGCGCGCCGGCCTGCGCCTGGCCGCACGCCACGCGCTGCCCGCCAATAACTTGCTGCTGGTGTGGCAACGCACCGCGCCCAGCCACTGACCCCCTTGGAACCATGAGCGATTCGTCCCTTTCCCCCATGACAGCGCCTTTTTTCATCGCCCGCGTTGCACCCGACGGCGCGCAATGCGATGCCTGGCCCGACCAGCCGCTGCTGGTCTCGCTGGAACAAGGCGGCATCGACTGGCCCAGCTCATGCCGCAACGGCACCTGCCGCACCTGCCTGGGGCAGCTGCGCCAGGGCAGCGTGCGCTACGAGATCGAGTGGCCCGGGCTGTCGTCCGAAGAAATGGCCGAGGGCTGCGTGCTGCCCTGCGTGGCCTATCCCGTGAGCGATGTCGAGCTGCAGCCCTGAACTTGCCTGGCCGACGGCAGGCCGGCCCGGTCTGAACTAAAATCAGTTGCTTTGGAGTTCTGCGCACCGCGCCGATCTCTGCACCGTGCGGCCGCGCCGCATCGCATGTTCTTTGGGGCGGGCCTTGCAGGCCTGCACAGCCGTCTGGCCTCGGGAACCTGCGCTGCCGCCCGACCGTTCACTGCGGCCCCCAACGAAAGCCCTCCCATGAACATCCCCCTCACCCCCGCGCCCATCTCGCCGGTGCAAGACATCGTGGCCGAGATGCGCGCCGGGCGCATGGTCATCCTGGTGGACGAAGAAGACCGTGAAAACGAAGGCGACCTGGTGCTGGCAGCCGACCATGTCACGCCAGAGGCCATCAACTTCATGGCGCGCTTTGGCCGCGGCCTGATCTGCCTGACGCTCACGCGCGAACGCTGCGAACACCTCAAGCTGCCGCCCATGGCCACGCGCAACGGCACCGTGTACAGCACGGCCTTCACGGTCTCCATCGAGGCCGCCGAGGGCGTGACCACCGGTATCTCGGCCGCCGACCGCGCGCGCACCATCCAGGTGGCCGTGGCCAAGAGCAGCCAGGCCAGCGATCTGGTGCAACCCGGCCACATCTTCCCGCTGCAGGCGGTGGACGGCGGCGTGCTCATGCGCGCGGGCCACACCGAGGCCGGCTGCGACCTCTCCGCCATGGCCGGCTGCAGCCCCTCCGCTGTGATCTGCGAGATCATGAAAGACGACGGCACCATGGCGCGCCTGCCGGACCTGCAGGTATTCGCCGCCGAGCACGGCATCAAGATCGGCACCATCGCCGACCTGATCGAGCACCGCATCCGCAACGAATCGCTGGTCGAGAAGGTGGGCACGCGCACACTGCAAACGGCCTACGGCGAGTTCACCACCCACGCCTTCCGCGACAAGCCCAGCGGCGCGGTGCACCTGGCCTTGGTCAAGGGGCAATGGAGCGCCGACGACGTGGTGCCCGTGCGCGTGCACGAACCGCTGTCGGTGCTCGACGCACTCGAAGTCAACCGGTCCATGCACTCGTGGGCCTGGACACCAGCCTGCACTACATCGCCACCCAGGGCCAGGGCGTGGCCGTGCTGCTCAACTGCGGCGAGAGCGCCGCGCAGTTGCTGGAGCAATTCGAAGGCACGGCGCGTGCCGCACAGGCCCCCGAGCGCGGCCGCATGGACCTGCGCACCTACGGCGTGGGCGCGCAGATCCTGCGCGAAGTGGGCGTTGCCAAGATGCAGCTCATGGGCCAGCCCCGCCGCATGCCCAGCATGGCGGGCTACGGACTCGAAATCACCGGCTACATCCCCAAAGAATAAAAGGAACGACCATGTTTGGCGCAGAAAAAGGAACAGCAGACCGGCTCGACGGCAAGAAACTGCACATCGGCATCGTGCAGGCCCGCTTCAACGAAAGCGTCACCAACGCACTGGCCACGGCCTGCCGCGCTGCACTGCTCGACCTGGGCGTGCAGGAAAAGCACATCACCCACGTGCTGGTGCCCGGCGCCCTCGAAGTGCCCGTGGCGCTGCAGGCCCTGGCCGAGCGCGACGAGTTCGACGCACTGATCGCGCTGGGCTGCATCATCCGTGGCGAGACCTACCACTTCGAGCTGGTGGCCAACGAATCGGGCGCGGCCGTCTCGCGCATCGCGCTCGACTACCAGGTGCCCGTGGCCAACGCCATCCTGACCACCGAGAACCTGGATCAGGCCATTGCGCGCCAGACTGAAAAGGGTCGCGATGCCGCCTACGTGGCGGTGGAAATGGCCAACCTGCTGGAAGCATTGTCATGACCGATCCCACCACGCCCGCCGCGTCCACGCCTGCACGCCCCCCCAAGCAGGCCCGCACCGGGCTCAAGAGCAACGGCGTGCGCAAGGCGGCCTCCAAATCCAACCGCAGCCGCGCCCGCGAGTTTGTGCTGCAGGCGCTGTATCAGCACATCGTGGGCCGCAACGAGGCCACGGCCATTGATTCGTTCACGCGCGATCTGGCCGGCTTTCACAAGGCCGACGCCGCGCACTACAACGCCGTGCTGCACGGCTGCATCAACGCGGCCGCCGAGCTCGATGCCCTGATCACGCCGCTGCTCGACCGCAAGATGGCCGAGATCTCGCCCATCGAACACGCCACCATGTGGATCGGCGTGTACGAGTTTCAGCACTGCCTGGATGTGCCCTGGCGCGTGGTGCTCAACGAGTGCATCGAGCTGGCCAAGGAATTTGGCGGCACCGATGGCCACAAGTATGTGAACGCCGTGCTCAACGGCCTGGCGCCCCTCCTGCGCGCAGCCGAAGTGGCAGCGGACAAGGGCGCAGCGCCCCCCGCCGCACCCGCCAGCACCGACGCTGGCGCCTGAACCGGCGCTTGAACCAGCGTTACAGGCCGCCCTGCGGCCTGCCTTTTTCGCCACCCCCCGCCCCGCGCGGGCAGGATCCCGCCCCATGAAGTTTTCCCGGCGCGCCGAGCGCATTGATCCGTTTTATGTCATGGAAGTCGCCAAGGCCGCGCAGGCCATGGCCCGCGAGGTGGCCGGCAGCAGCCAGCCCATGATCTTCCTGAACATTGGCGAGCCCGATTTCACGGCACCCCCGCTGGTGCAAGAGGCCGCCGCACGCGCCGTGCACGATGGCGCCACCCAATACACGCAGTCGCTGGGCTACGAGCCCCTGCGCGAGCGCATCAGCGGCTGGTACCAGCAGCGCTTTGGCGTCAACGTGCCCGCACGCCGCATCGTGGTCACTGCGGGCGCCTCGGCGGCGCTGCACCTGGCTTGCCTGGCGCTGATCGAGGCGGGCGACGAGGTGCTGATGCCCGACCCCAGCTACCCGTGCAACCGGCATTTTGTCAGCGCCGCCGAAGGCAACGCGGTGCTGATCCCCACCACCGCCGCCGAGCGCTACCAGCTGAGCGCCGACAAGGTGCAGGCGGCCTGGAACAGCAAGACACGCGGCGTTTTGCTGGCCTCGCCCTCCAACCCCACGGGCACCTCGATCGCGCCCGAAGAACTGCGCCGCATCCACGGCGTGGTGCAGGAGCGGGGCGGCGTGACGATGATCGACGAGATCTATCTGGGCCTTTCGTACGACGATGCTTTCGGCCAGACGGCCCTGGCCATCGACGACAACGTCATCAGCATCAACAGCTTCAGCAAATACTTCAACATGACGGGCTGGCGCCTGGGCTGGATGGTGGTGCCCGATGCCATGGTGCCCGTGGTCGAACGCCTCGCGCAAAACCTGTTCATCTGCGCCAGCACCGTGTCGCAACTGGCGGCCATGGCCTGCTTCGAGGCCGAGAGCATCGCTGAATACGAACGCCGACGCGCCGAGTTCAAGGCCCGGCGCGACTACTTCATCCCCGAACTGCAGGCCCTGGGCCTGGCGGTGCCCGTGATGCCCGACGGCGCCTTTTATGCCTGGGCCGATTGCACCAGTGCGTGCGAAAAGCTCGGCGTGCAGGGCAGCTGGGACTTTGCCTACGAGGTGATGCGCCGCGCCCATCTGGCGGTGACGCCGGGGCGCGACTTCGGCACCTTTGATCCGCAGCGCTTCGTGCGCTTCTCCACCGCCAATTCGATGGCGCAGCTGCAGGAATCCGTAGCGCGCCTGCGCGCCCTGCTGGGCTGAAGTGAAATGAACGCCCCCCACGCTCATCGTTGCATGTATCGCTGCCCCCAAAGGGGCGCTCAGCGCCCTTCGGGCGGCCGTGCGGACGCTGAACCATGCCCTTCGAGTTCCCGATCCGTATTTACTGGGAAGACACCGATGCCGGCGGCATCGTGTTTTATGCCAACTACCTGAAGTTCTTTGAGCGCGCGCGCACCGAGTGGCTGCGCTCGCTGGGCATTGGCCAGCACGGCTTGCGGGAACAAACGGGCGGAATGTTCGTCGTAACCGATGCCCGCCTGCGCTACCTGCGCCCGGCCCGCTTGGACGATGAACTCATTGTTACCGCCCATTTGCAGGAAGCAGGCCGCGCGTCCTTGACAATCGTGCAGCAGTCGCTATTAAATAATGAGCAATTGACCGATCAACCGCGCATTGTGCTGAGCGAAGGCACCATCCGCATCGGCTGGGTGGACGCCGCCAGCATGCGCCCCGCAAGAATCCCGAGCACCCTTCTGGAACAACTTTCATGAATTCCCAAGACATGTCCATCGTCTCCCTGGTGCTGCACGCCAGCTGGGTGGTGCAACTCGTCATGCTGCTGCTGCTGGGCGTGTCCGTCGCCAGCTGGGCGGCCATCTTTCGCAAGCTGTTTGCCTTGAAGCGGGTGAAAGCTCTGAATGATGATTTCGAGCGCGACTTCTGGTCGGGCACCAGCCTCAATGATCTGTATGCCAGCGCCGCGCAGAACGCCAAGAACGCCGGCCCCATGGAGCGCATCTTCGCCAGCGGCATGCGCGAGCACCAGAAGCTGCGCGAACGCCGCATCACCGACCCCGGCACGCTGCTCGACGGCGCCCGCCGCGCCATGCGCGCCAGCTTTCAGCGCGAGATGGACGTGGTCGAATCCAGCCTTTCCTTTTTGGGCTCGGTGGCCTCGGTGAGCCCTTACGTGGGCCTGTTTGGCACGGTGTGGGGCATCATGCACGCCTTCACGGGCTTTGCCGGCATGGAGCAGGTCACGCTGGCCACCGTGGCGCCCGGCATCGCCGAGGCCCTGGTGGCCACCGCCCTCGGCCTGTTCGCCGCCATCCCGGCCGTGATCGCCTACAACCGTTTTGCGCGCGACATTGACCGCGTGGCCAACCACCAGGAAACCTTCATCGAAGAGTTCACCAACATCCTGCAGCGCAACCTGGGCGCCCACCCCGGCTCGCCGTCGGGCCACTGAACCGGGAAACCGACATGCCCGCAATGGCCTCGCGCACCGGCAGCCGCCGCCGTTCCATGAACGAAATCAACATGGTGCCCTTCATCGACGTGATGTTGGTGCTGCTCATCATCTTCATGGTGACGGCGCCCATGCTCACGCCCAGTTCGGTCAATGTGCCCTCCGTTGGCAAAGGGGCCAAGGTGCCCAAGACCCGTGCCGACGTGATCGTGGAAAAGGACGGCAGCGTACGCTTCAAGGCCGACGGCAACGAGCGCCCGGTGCCGCTGCAGAGCCTGGGCGCCACGGCCAAAAACTGGCTCAAGGACCAGCCAGAAGACACGCCGGTGCTCATCAGCGCCGACAAGAACGTCTCTTACGAATCGGTCATGAAAGCCATGTCGGCCCTGCAACAGGCCGGTGTGGCCCGCGTCGCACTGGCCGTCAAGAGCGGTGGCTGAGCGCCGACCCGCCCCTACCCTAATCGCATGCACGCCCACGACGATCGCGACCAGTTTGCCCCGCCCCGCCCGCCGGCCCGCCTGCGCGCCATTGCGCTGGCCGTACTGGCGCACGCGATCCTGATTGGCGCCCTGACCTGGGGCGTGAACTGGAAGACCAGCGCCGACATGCCGGCCGTCGAGGCCGAGCTGTGGTCGGCCGTTCCGCAACAGGCGGCCCCCGGGCGGTGGAGCCCCCCGCCCCCACACCCGAGCCCGAGCCCGAGCCGCCCAAACCCACCCCTGCCCCGCCACCACCCCCACCTCCCCCCCCTCGGCAGGCAGAGCCGGACACCCGCGAAGCCGACATCGCCATCGAGCGCGAGAAAAAGCGCCTGGAAAAAGAAAAGAAAGAGCGCCAGCAGCAGCTCGAACGCGAGAAACGGGAGCGTGAACGCAAGGAAGAAGAGCGCCGCGAGCGCCTGGAGCAGGAAAAGAAAGAACGCCTGCAAAAGGAAAAGGCCGAACAGCAAAAAGCCGAGCGCGAGAAAGAACGCCTGGAAAAACTGGAAAAGCAAAAGCAGCAGGCCGAGGACAAAAAACGCCAGGCGCAGGAAGACAAACGCAAGCAGGACGCCCTCGACAAGGCCGAGGCCAAGGCCGCGGAAGCCAGGCGCCAGGAGAACCTGCGCCGCATGCAAGGCCTGGCCGGTGCCACGGGCGGCGAAACCGCCTCGGGTACCGCCAAGCAGAGCTCCGGCCCTTCGGGCAGCTATGGCGGCAAGGTGGCAGCCAAGGTCCGACCCAACATCGTGTACCCCGATGCCATCGCCGGCAATCCGCGCGCGGTGGTACAGGTGCGCGCTGCGCCTGATGGCACGATCGTTGGCACCAAGCTGATCCAGTCAAGCGGCAACAAGGCCTGGGACGACGCCGTGCTGCGCGCGCTGGACAAGACCGAGTCGCTGCCCCGCGACGTGGACGGTCGCGTTCCGCCCGCGCTGGAAATCGGCTTTCGCCCGCAGGACTGAAAATATCGCCATGGAGCGAAGCGCCCCGCTTCGAATCGCTACAGCGACGAGGGCAGCGACGGCGCCTCAACCTGCCGGTTTACTGAGGTAGCGCAGAGCGGTTTCTTTGCCCCCCGGCCACAATCAACCATGACCCTGAAAAGCCCCGAACTGCTGCTGCCCGCCGGCTCGCTCGACAAGATGCGCGCGGCCTACGACTTTGGCGCCGACGCTGTCTATGCCGGCCAGCCACGCTACTCCCTGCGCGCCCGCAACAACGAATTCCGCCAGGAACAGATCGAGCAAGGCATCCGCGAAGCCCATGCGCGCGGCAAAAAATTCTTTCTGACCAGCAACCTGCTGCCGCACAACGACAAGGTGCGCACCTACCTGCGCGACATCGAGCCCATCATCGCCATGCGCCCGGACGCCCTCATCATGGCCGACCCCGGCCTGATCATGATGGTGCGCGAGAAGTGGCCCGAGGTGGCCATCCACCTCTCGGTGCAGGCCAACACCGTCAACTACGCAGCCGTGAAGTTCTGGCAGAAGGTGGGCGTGACGCGCATCATCCTCTCGCGCGAACTGAGCCTGGACGAGATCGCCAAGATCCGCCAGGAATGCCCCGACATGGAGCTGGAAGTGTTCGTGCACGGCGCGCTGTGCATCGCCTATTCGGGCCGCTGCCTGCTCTCGGGCTACTTCAACCGGCGCGACAGCAACCAGGGCACCTGCACCAATGCCTGCCGCTGGAACTACGCCACGCAACCCGCAACGGTGGACCCGAACACCGGCGAGGCCATGGCCGTGCGCATGGACGGCGATTTCGACTTTGCCAAGGCCCAGGAAGAGGACCACGCCGCCTTTGCGGCCTGCGGTGGTGGCGCGCGCCACCCGCTGGCCGACCAGGTCTATCTGCTGGAAGAAAAAGAGCGCCCCGGCCAGCTCATGCCCATCATGGAGGACGAGCACGGCACCTACATCATGAACAGCAAGGACCTGCGCGCCGTCGAGCATGTGCAGCGTCTGGTGGAAATCGGCGTCGATTCGCTCAAGATCGAGGGCCGCACCAAGAGCCAGTACTACGTTTCGCGTACGGCGCAGGTCTACCGCCGCGCCATCGACGACGCTGTGGCCGGTCGCCCCTTCAACCCAGCACTCATCACCGAACTCGAAGGCCTGTCCAACCGGGGCTACACAACCGGTTTTCTGGAGCGCCGCCCCGCCAACGACTACCAGAACTACGAAACCGGCAGCTCTGAAAACCAGCGCAGCCAGTTCGTGGGCGAAGTCAAGGCCGTGCAGGACGGCTGGGCCGAAGTAGAAACAAAAAACCGCTTTGCCGTGGGCGACATGCTGGAAATCATTCACCCCAGCGGCAACCGCACGCTGCGGCTGGAGCAGATGCTGGGCCTGGACGGTGCACCGCTGCAGGTAGCGGCAGGCAGCCCGCTGCGCGTGCGCATTCCGCTGGCAGGGCCGGCCGAAGGCGCATTGCTGGCGCGGGTATTTGAAACCGAAAAAATTTAGAACTTATCCGTAAATTATGTTGACGTTCAACGGCACCTTGCGAAACGCGATGATGGCCGCAGCGAGATGGTTGAGCGCGAGGAAGCTGCGCTCGAGCTTCTCGTAGCGCACAAGCAATTTGCGAAAGCGGTTGAACCAGCTGTGGCACACCTCAACAACCCAGAGCCTGGCCTTGTGCTTGGGGTTGCGCCGCTTGATCTCGGTCTCCTTGCGGCGACTGACAACGTGAGGGATGTAGCCATGACCTTCTATCGCGCGAAGATGCTCTGCGCCTCGGTAGCCCGCGTCGGCGCACAAATGTTTGTTTCGTCTGTGGGATGGGGCCTGGTGCTTGATAACAATTGCACTGAGCACCGCATCAAGCCTCTTGCAGTCATGGACATTGGCCCCGCTCACGACGAGCGACAACGGGACGCCACGGCCGTCCACCAGCAGATGGCGTTTGCTTCCCTTTTTTCCCCCGGTCCGTCGGGTTCGGGCCGACAGCTTCTTGTGCCAATGGTGCCTTCATCATCGCGCCATCGACGCTTTGCCATCGCCACGCGATACCCTGCATCTCGTCGTATTCCGCCAAGCCAGCTTTCCAGACTGCTTCAAAGAAGCCCGCCTTCTCCCATTCAAGAAAGCGTTTGTGAATGGCGCTGGCGCTACCAAAGCGCTCAGCAGGCAGTGCCTTCCACTGGCAGCCTGTCCGCAACACAAACACGATGGCCTCGAACACCTGGCGTGCTGGCTTTGCCGGCCGACCTGCTCCAGGCTTGCGAACGTACTGTTTGCCCGGGACCTGTGCGCGTTGAGGGACCAGTGGTTCCACACGCTGCCAGAACTCATCCGTTACCACCCACGAATCAACTCGTTTGCTCAACGTATCACTCCGACGCCGCGTTCGCTGCAGCTCGGAATGATATTTTATCTATTTACGGATAAGTTCTTAGACGAAATCAGCCTCTAGCGCACATACAGCAAGCGCTAAGAGCTACTAAATTAATAGCAAAAGGCCCGATGCTCTTGCGAGCACCGGGCCTTTATTTCAGCCGCAAGGGGCGTGATTCGTTCAGGCGGCTACGCCGTCGGCCACGTCCTTGTACTCGGCGATCTGGTCAAAGTTCATGTACTTGTAGATCTTGTCGCCATTGGCGCTGAGCACGCCCATGTCGGCCAGGTATTCGGCCTTGGTGGGGATGCGGCCCAGCTTGGAGGCGATGGCCGACAGCTCGGCAGAACCCAGGTACACGTTGGTGTTCTTGCCCAGGCGGTTGGGGAAGTTGCGCGTGCTGGTGGACATCACGGTAGCGCCTTCCTTCACCTGTGCCTGGTTGCCCATGCACAGCGAACAGCCCGGCATTTCCATGCGGGCACCGGCTGCGCCGAACACGCCGTAGTGGCCTTCTTCGGTGAGCTGGTGCGCATCCATCTTGGTGGGCGGGGCCATCCACAGCTTGACCGGGATGTCCTTCTTGCCTTCAAGCAGCTTGGAAGCGGCGCGGAAGTGCCCGATGTTGGTCATGCACGAGCCGATGAACACTTCGTCGATCTTGGCGCCGGCCACGTCCGACAGCGTCTTGGCGTCATCGGGGTCGTTGGGGCAGCAGACGATGGGCTCGGTGATCTCGGCCAGGTCGATCTCGATCACGGCGGCGTATTCGGCGTCGGCATCGGGTGCCAGCAGCTCGGGTTTGGCCAGCCAGGCTTCCATGGCCTGAATACGGCGGCCAATGGTGCGCGCGTCGGCGTAGCCCTGGGCGATCATGTTCTTGAGCAGCACGATGTTCGAGTTGATGTACTCGATGATCGGCTCCTTGTTCAGGCGCACGGTGCAGCCGGCGGCAGAGCGTTCGGCCGAGGCGTCAGACAGCTCGAATGCCTGCTCGACCTTCATGTCGGGCAGACCTTCAATTTCCAGAATGCGGCCCGAGAAGATGTTCTTCTTGCCCTGCTTTTCCACCGTCAGCAAGCCGGCCTTGATGGCATACAGCGGAATCGCGTGCACCAGGTCGCGCAGCGTCACGCCGGGCTGCATCTGGCCCTTGAAGCGCACCAGCACCGATTCGGGCATATCCAGCGGCATCACGCCCGTGGCCGCAGCGAAGGCCACCAGGCCCGAACCTGCGGGGAAGCTGATGCCGATGGGGAAACGGGTGTGCGAATCGCCACCTGTACCCACGGTATCGGGCAGCAGCATGCGGTTGAGCCAGCTGTGGATGATGCCGTCACCGGGCTTGAGCGAGATGCCACCGCGGTTGCTGATGAACTCGGGCAGCTCGTGGTGCATCTTCACGTCCACGGGCTTGGGATAAGCGGCCGTGTGGCAGAACGACTGCATGACGAGGTCGGAGCTGAAGCCCAGGCAGGCCAGGTCCTTGAGTTCGTCGCGCGTCATGGGGCCGGTGGTGTCTTGCGAGCCCACCGAGGTCATGCGGGGTTCGCAATAGGTGCCGGGCAGCACGCCCAGCTGGTTGCCGTCCTTTTCGGGCAGGCCGCAGGCGCGGCCGACCATCTTCTGCGCCAGCGTGAAGCCCTTGCCGGTGGCAGCAGGCACTTGCGGCAGGCGGAACAGCGTGGAAGGCGCCAGGCCCAGGGCTTCGCGGGCCTTGGTGGTCAGGCCGCGGCCGATGATCAGCGGAATGCGGCCGCCGGCGCGCACTTCGTCGAACAGCACTTCGCTCTTGACTTCGAATTCAGCGATGACCTGGCCGTCCTTGAGCGCCTTGCCGGCGTAGGGCAGCAGCTCGATCTCGTCGCCCATGTGCATCTGGCTCACGTCGAGCTCAATGGGCAGCGCGCCCGCGTCTTCCATGGTGTTGTAGAAGATGGGAGCGATCTTGCTGCCCAGGCACACGCCACCAAAACGCTTGTTGGGCACGAAGGGAATGTCTTCGCCAGTGAACCACAACACGCTGTTGGTGGCAGACTTGCGGCTCGAACCCGTGCCCACCACGTCGCCCACGTAGGCCACGAGGTTGCCCTTGGCGCGCAGGTCTTCGATGAACTTCACCGGGCCGCGCTTGCCGTCTTCTTCAGGGGTGATGCCGTCGCGCTTGTTCTTGAGCATGGCCAGGGCATGCAGAGGAATGTCGGGGCGGCTCCAGGCGTCGGGCGCGGGCGACAGGTCGTCGGTGTTGGTTTCGCCGGTGACCTTGAGCACCGTGAGCTTGATGCTCTGGGGCACTTCAGGGCGGCTGGTGAACCACTCGGCATCGGCCCAGCTTTGCAGAACGGCCTTGGCGAAGGTGTTGCCCTTGTCGGCCTTTTCCTTGACGTCATGGAACTGGTCGA
Organism: Acidovorax carolinensis; assembly: GCF_002157145.1. Classification (NCBI taxonomy): domain Bacteria; kingdom Pseudomonadati; phylum Pseudomonadota; class Betaproteobacteria; order Burkholderiales; family Comamonadaceae; genus Acidovorax; species Acidovorax carolinensis. The sequence goes on along the minus strand of NZ_CP021361.1, from coordinate 1,319,143 downwards.
ACATCAGCAGGGTCTTCTTCAGGCCCTCGGCCGCCACGGACGCCACGGCAGCGTCGTCGAGCAGGTCGATCAGCGGCGTGAGGTTGTAGCCGCCCAGCATGGTGCCCAGCAGTTGCGTGGCCTTCTCGCGGCCAATGAGGCTGCACACTTCCGTGCCATGGGCCACGGCGGCCAGATAGCTTGCCTTGACCTTGGCGGCATCGTCCACGCCGGCGGGCACGCGGTGCGTGATCAGGTCGAGCAGGGTTGCTTCCTCGCCAGCGGGCGGGTTCTTCAGCAACTCGATCAGTTCGCTGGTCTGCTTGGCGCTCAAAGGCAGTGGCGGAATGCCCAATGCGGCGCGTTCGGCCACATGGTCACGGTAGGCTTTCAACATCAATTTTCTCCGGTTGCGTTCTAACTAAAGTGGGATGGGTGCGCGCCGCAGGCCGTTCGCACCGCAATCGTTATTTCTTGGCGACGGGCAAGGGTTCGAACACGCTGGGGGGCGGGTTCTTCTTGAGAGACTCGGCAACCAGGTTCTGCTCGGGGCTCATGCATTCATCGGCCAGGCGCTGGCCGCGCTTTTGGTCCATGAGCATGGACTTGTTGGCAATCTGCAACCAGACAGCGCCGCCCTTCTGGTCTTCCAGGCGCACTGCGCCGGTGGAGGTTGCGACAGGTGCCATGCGGTACTTGAAGCCCTTGCCTTCCACATCGAAGTGGCCGGGGGAGGCGGGGTCGGCCTTCAGGGTGACGTAGGCACCGAGCTCGCAGGCGATGCGGCCTACATGCACGCGTTCGGCAATGGCCAGCTCGGCAGGCGACAGGGCGGCTTCGGCGGCCATGATGCCCGCGGCCACCTGGCCGGTGGCGGACCTGAGCTGGGTGCGGCTGCTTGGGGGCTCTGCCTTGGCGGTCTTGGCTTTGGCCGGGGCCTTGGTGGTTGCGTTGGCGGTTGCCTTGGCAGCGGGCTTGGCTGCAGGCTGGGCGGGTGTCTGGGCCATCACGAAGGCGGGCGCCAGCAGCATCAGGGCAGAAGCGATAAAGGTTTTCATCAGGGGTCCTGCAGGTAAATGTTCAGGGACAGAGGGGAACGGACGGAGCAAACCACGAACACACGGCCGGGGGCAAGGTGCGCCCGGTGCTGTGTGCACGTTCCAGAACCTGCCAGTAGTAACGGAAACTGGCACGGTCATGCAATGTGCCTTCAAAACTGATCGGAGCCCAATCAGCGTCTGCGGCAGCAGCTATTATTTTTGATGCAACTTCAATGTCATCCTGCGTGGGCGCGAAGGCCTCGAGGATGGGTCGGATCTGCGCCGGATGGATGCTCCACATGCGCGTGTAGCCAAACTCGCGCGCAGCGCGGCTGGCTGCGGCCTGCATGGCCGCCATGTCGCTGAATTCGGTCACCACGCAGTGCGATGGCACCTTGCCATGGGCATGGCAGGCCGAGGCGATTTCCAGCTTGGCACGCACCACCAGCGGATGCGTGAATTGCCCCGCCGAGGTCATGGCCGATGCGGGAATGGCGCCGCCATGGGCCGACACGAAATCCATCAGCCCGAAGCTCAGGCTTTGCACCAGCGGGTGCGCAGCGATCTCGAAAGCGCGGTGCACCGCAGCCGGAGATTCAATCAGCACCTGCAAGGGCAAGTGGCCGGCCGATGCGCGCTGCAGGGCTTTTTCCGCCCGCAAGACGTCATCCACCGACTCGACCTTGGGCAGCATGATGTGGGTGAGCCGATGACCGGCCTCACCGGCGATGGTGGCCACATCATTGGCAAATGCGGGGTGGTCCACGGGGTGCACCCGTGCACCCACGCGCGCAGCCGGAGCGGCATCGCGCGCCAGCGTGGCCACCAGGGCCGCGTGCGCTGCTTCGTCACCCACCGGCGCCCCATCTTCGCAGTCCAGCGTCACGTCGAAGACGCAGGCGCCGAACTCCTCGGTCATCTGGGCCTGCAATTGCAGGCTCTTGAGCATGCGCGCCGGAGCCCCACTGTAGTGATCGCACACCGGCAAGGTGGCGGAAGCCGCCTGTGCGCCCAGCAGCACATCGCGCGGATGGGCACGCCCGCCCGCGCTGATCACGCCACCGGCTGCGCCGCCCTGGGGAAGGGAGGCAATGCCTGGGGGTGGGTCTGCGCGGCGCATAACGCTCATGGTGTCAGAGCAGGTGCTTGACGCCGTCTTGCTCGCCTTGCAGTTCGGCCAGCGTGATGTTGATGCGCTCTTGCGAGAACGCGTCGATTTCCAGACCTTCAACGATCTTGTATTCGCCGTTTTCACAGGTGACGGGGAAACCGAACATCGTGTCCTTGGGAATGCCGTACTGGCCGTCCGACGGAATGCCCATGGTGACCCACTTGCCGTTGGTGCCCAGGGCCCAGTCGCGCATGTGATCGATGGCGGCGTTGGCAGCCGAGGCAGCCGACGACAGGCCGCGTGCCTCGATGATGGCCGCGCCACGCTTGCCCACGGTGGGCAGGAACACGTTGGCGTTCCATTCCTGGTCGTTGATCATCTTGGCCACGCTCTCGCCCTTGATGGTGGCGAAGCGGTAGTCGGCGTACATGGTGGGCGAGTGGTTGCCCCAGACGGTCAGCTTCTCGATGTCGGCCACGGCCTTGCCGGTCTTGGCAGCGATCTGGCTGGCAGCGCGGTTGTGGTCCAGACGCAGCATGGCGGTGAAGTTCTTGCGTGGCAGGTCTGGCGCGCTCTTCATGGCGATGTAGGCGTTGGTGTTGGCGGGGTTGCCCACCACCAGCACCTTCACGTCGCGGCTGGCCACGGCGTTCAGCGCCTTGCCCTGTGCGGTGAAGATGGCACCGTTGACGGCCAGCAGCTCGGCGCGTTCCATGCCAGGGCCGCGGGGGCGCGAACCCACCAGCAGGGCATAGTCGGCATCCTTGAAGGCGGTCATCGGGTCGCTGTGGGCGGTCATCTCGACGAGCAGCGGGAAAGCGCAGTCATCGAGTTCCATCATCACGCCCTTGAGCGCCTTTTGCGGGCCTTCCACGGGCACTTCGAGCAGTTGCAGGATGACGGGCTGGTCCTTGCCCAGCATTTCGCCGGAGGCGATGCGAAACAGCAGGGCGTAACCGATTTGACCAGCAGCGCCGGTAACGGCAACACGGACGGGCTTCTTGCTCATGGTGAAAACTCCAGGAAGTGGGAAAAAAACAGGTATTGGTGCACGTTGCACCAGCGCCTGTTACCAGCAGCCCGTGCTCCGCAAAACAGCCTTGGAGTGTACCGCTGATTGCTGCGCAAGGTCAATTTGTCTTATGTCTTATATAAGATATGATCGAGCCCGGTTATCAGCCCGCGAGGCCGCCTCGCATAACCGCACCACCCTTATCCTCGCCATGTCCTCGCTTCCGTTCAACGTTGACGCAGCAGCGCCGCCCCCCGGTGGTGCGGGCGCAGTGACACCGGCGTTCAGCCCGCTGTACCAACAGATCAAGGCGCTGATCCTGCAGAGCCTGCAACAGGGCGAATGGAAGCCCGGCGAAGCCATTCCAAGCGAAATGGAACTGGCGGCGCGGTTTCGCGTGAGCCAGGGCACGGTGCGCAAGGCCATTGACGAACTGGCAGCCGAAAATCTTGTGATGCGCCGCCAGGGCAAGGGCACTTTCGTGGCCACCCATGCCGAGCAGCATGTGCAATACCGCTTCCTGAAGCTGCTGCCCGATACCGGCGACGCCCGCGTGGAAGGGCCAGCACAACGCACCGTGCTGGAATGCCGGCGCGTGCGCGCCAGTGCCGATGTAGCGCGCGCCTTGGCGCTGCGCAGCGGCGACCCGGTGGTGCAGGCGCGCCGCATCCTGTCGTTTGCGGGCGAGCCCACCATTCTCGAAGACATCTGGCTTCCGGGTCAGGCCTTCAAGGGCCTGACAGCCGAGCAGATGGCCGGCTACCAGGGCCCGACCTACGCCATGTTTGAACTCGACTTTGGCGTTCGCATGGTGCGGGCCGAAGAAAAAATCCGTGCCGTGCTGCCCGACAGCGAGCAGGCGCAGCTGTTGCACACCCCGGCTGGCACACCGCTGCTGAGCGTGGAGCGTATCGCCTACACCTACAACGATGTTCCGATGGAGTTACGGCGTGGTCTTTATCGCACCGACACCCACCATTACCACAACGAATTAAGCTGACAGCACGCTGGCACTTGAGCAGAAACGTCAAAATATTGCACCCATGGAAAACCCCACTTGTTGCGTTGCAATAGAATTTTGCGTTCTTTGCATCTTCAAATTACAAAGCAGTTACATCCACGAAAGCACCCGCCATGACAGAGCTTGCAAAAAAACGGCCTGAATTCCGCAACATCAACGCCTTCAAGGACCTCACCACTTACCGCATGACGCCGGCTGCCTGGGTTTCGATCCTGCACCGAGCCAGCGGAGCGGTCATGTTCCTGCTGCTGCCGTTCGTGCTCTGGATGTTCGACACCTCCGTGTCCTCCGAAATCTCCTTTGGCACCTTCAAGGCCGCCTTCAATTCCGGGCTGGGTTTTGCCCCCGGCTGGTTCATCAAGCTCGTGGCCCTCGCGCTGATCTGGGCCTACCTGCACCACCTGATTGCCGGCCTGCGCCATTTGTGGATGGATGTGAGCCATGAGGCCGTCAATAAACAGTTTGGCAAGACGTCTGCGCTGGTAACGCTGGTCATCAGCGTTGCACTGACGCTGGTGCTGGCAGCCAAGCTGTTCGGCCTGTACTGATTCAACCCGCGGCGGCGCCGGGTTCGGCGCGCCGCGCCATGACTAAAAGGAAACCCACCATGTCCGACAACTACGGTTACAAGCGCACCGTCGTAGGTGCCCACTATGGCCTGCGCGACTGGCTGAGCCAGCGCGTTACCGCCGCCCTGATGGCACTGTTCACCGTGATCGTGCTTGCCCAGCTGGTCCTGACCAAAGGCCCCATCGGCTATGACCGCTGGGCCTCCATTTTTTCGAACCAGTGGATGAAGGTCCTGACGCTCGCCGTGATCGTTGCACTGGCCTGGCACGTCTGGGTTGGCATGCGCAACATCTGGATGGATTACGTCAAGCCGCTGGGCCTGCGCCTGGTGCTGCAGATTTTTACCATCGTCTGGCTGGTCGGCTGCGCCGGCTGGGGCATCCAGGTTCTGTGGCGTCTCTGATTCCCGCGACTGAAGGCAAAAAACAATGAGCTACACCAACGCTAACATCACCAAGCGCAAATTTGACGTCGTCATCATCGGTGCCGGCGGCTCCGGCATGCGCGCCGCGCTTGAACTCTCCCGCGCAGGCCTGAACGTGGCCTCGCTGTCCAAGGTGTTCCCCACCCGCAGCCACACCGTGGCGGCCCAAGGCGGCGTTTCGGCCTCTCTGGGCAACATGAGCGAGGACAACTGGCACTACCACTTCTACGACACCATCAAGGGCTCCGACTGGCTGGGCGATCAGGACGCCATCGAGTTCATGTGCCGCGAAGCACCGAAGGTGGTGTATGAGCTCGAACACTTCGGCATGCCGTTCGACCGCAACCCTGACGGCACGATCTACCAGCGCCCCTTCGGCGGCCACACCGCCAATTACGGCGAAAAGCCCGTGCAGCGCGCCTGCGCCGCCGCCGACCGCACCGGCCACGCCATGCTGCACACGCTGTACCAGCAGAACGTCAAGGCCAAGACCAACTTCTTCGTCGAGTGGATGGCCCTGGACCTGATCCGCGACGCCGACGGCGACGTGGTGGGCGTGACCGCGCTGGAGATGGAAACCGGCGACCTGTACATCCTGGAAGCCAAGACCGTGCTGCTGGCCACCGGTGGCGCCGGCCGCATCTTTGCCGCCTCCACCAACGCCTTCATCAACACCGGTGATGGCCTGGGCATGGCGGCCCGTGCCGGCATTGCGCTGCAGGACATGGAGTTCTGGCAATTCCACCCCACCGGCGTGGCCGGTGCCGGTGTGCTGCTGACCGAAGGCTGCCGCGGCGAAGGCGCCATCCTGCTCAACAGCAATGGCGAGCGCTTCATGGAGCGCTATGCGCCCACCCTGAAGGATCTGGCGCCGCGCGACTTCGTCTCGCGTTCGATGGACCAGGAAATCAAGGAAGGCCGTGGCTGTGGTCCGAACAAGGACTATGTGATGCTCAAGCTCAGCCACCTGGGCGCAGACACCATCCACAAGCGCCTGCCGTCGGTGTATGAAATTGGCGTCAACTTCGCCAACGTGGACATCACCAAGGAAGACATTCCCGTGGTGCCCACCATCCACTACCAGATGGGCGGCGTGCCCACCAACATCAATGGCCAGGTGATCACCCAGGCCAATGGTGTCAACAACGCCGTGGTGAACGGCCTGTATGCCGTGGGCGAATGCGCATGCGTGAGCGTGCACGGCGCCAACCGCCTGGGCACCAATTCGCTGCTGGATCTGCTGGTGTTCGGCAAGGCCGCTGGCCGCCACATCGTCGAGTTCAACAACAAGAACAAGGAGCACAAGCCCCTGCCCAAGGATGCGGCCGACCGCACCCTGGAACGTCTGAACCAGCTCGACAAGTCCAATGACGGCATTTACGCGCAGAACCTGGCCGGCGACATCCGCACCACCATGCAGCAGCATGCCGGCGTGTTCCGCACCCAGGCCAGCATGGACGAAGGCGTCAAGAAGATCGCCGAAATCCGCAACCAGGTCGCGGGCGTCACGCTCAAGGACAAGTCCAAGGTGTTCAACACCGCGCGCATCGAGGCGCTGGAAGTGGACAACCTGATCGAAGTGGCCCAGGCCACCATGGTGTCGGCTGCAGCCCGCAAGGAATGCCGTGGTGCCCACACCGTGTACGACTACGAGCACCCCGCCGACCACGCCGACTTCCCGCTGGGCCGCAACGACAAGGAATGGCTCAAGCACACGCTGTGGTACAGCGAAGGCAGCCGCCTCGACTACAAGCCCGTCAACCTCAAGCCTTTGACGGTGGACAGCGTTCCTCCGAAGGTCCGTACGTTCTAAATCGTCACGAGAGAAGAAACATGCAAAAACGCACATTCCAAATCTACCGCTACGATCCGGACAAGGATGCCAAGCCCTACATGCAGACGATCGAGATCGAACTCGACGGCCATGAGCGCATGCTGCTGGACGCGCTGATCAAGCTCAAGGAACAGGACCCCACGCTGTCGTTCCGCCGATCCTGCCGTGAAGGCGTCTGCGGTTCGGACGCCATGAACATCAATGGCAAGAACGGCCTGGCCTGCCTGACCAACATGAACACGCTCAAAGGCACCATCGTGCTCAAGCCGCTGCCGGGCCTGCCCGTGATCCGCGACCTGATCGTGGACATGACGCAGTTCTTCAAGCAGTACAACTCGATCAAGCCCTACCTGATCAACGAAGAACTGGCACCCGACCGTGAGCGCCTGCAGTCACCCGAAGAGCGCGAAGAACTCAACGGCCTGTACGAGTGCATCCTGTGCGCCAGCTGCTCCACATCCTGCCCGAGCTTCTGGTGGAACCCCGACAAGTTCGTGGGCCCCGCAGGTCTGCTGCAGGCCTACCGCTTCATCGCCGACAGCCGCGATGACGCCACGGGTGCGCGCCTCGACAACCTCGAAGACCCCTACCGCCTGTTCCGCTGCCACACCATCATGAACTGCGTGGACGTGTGCCCCAAGGGCCTGAACCCCACGCGCGCCATCGGCAAGATCAAGGAACTGATGGTGCGTCGCGCCATCTGAAGCGAGCGCAAAGCCATGAGCGAAACGTCCACCATCGCCAGTGCAGCAGCCTCACCGCTGCTGGACGAGCGCGCACTGAGCAAGCTGCACTGGCGCTGCCGGAGAGGGCTGCTGGAGAACGACCTGTTCATCGAGCAGTTTTTCACCCGTTTTGAGCCCCAGCTGACCCAACGCCACGCCGACGGCCTGATGGCCCTCATGGACCTGGCGGACAACGACCTGCTGGACCTGTTGCTGCGCCGGCGCGAGCCACAGGCCCCGCTGGACACACCAGACGTGCACGAAGTGCTGGGCATGCTGCGGCAAGGTGGCAGCACCGCGGTGCAATAGTGCATTGGCACTGAATCGATAGCCCCAGACCGGATCATCGGAAACCCAAAGGAAATCAACAATGAAACTCGCTGACAACAAAGCCACCCTGTCGTTCAGTAACGGCAGCCCCAGCGTGGAAATGCCGGTGTACCAGGGCACCATCGGCCCGGACGTCATCGACATCCGCAAGCTGTACGCTCAAACCGGCATGTTCACCTACGACCCCGGTTTCCTGTCCACGGCGTCGTGCCAGTCCGCCATCACCTACATCGATGGCGACAAGGGCGAGTTGCTGTACCGCGGCTACCCCATCGAGCAACTGGCCACGCAGTGCGACTACCTGGACACCTGCTACCTGCTGCTCAAGGGTGAGCTGCCCAACGCCACCCAGCGCGGTGACTTTCACAAGCTGGTGCTCGACCACACCATGGTCAACGAGCAGATGCAGTTCTTCCTGCGCGGTTTCCGCCGTGACGCGCACCCCATGGCAGTGCTCACGGGCTTGGTGGGCGCCATGTCGGCCTTCTACCATGACAGCACCGACATCAACAACCCGCAGCACCGCGACATCGCCGCAATCCGCCTGATTGCCAAGATGCCCACGCTGGTCGCCATGGCCTACAAGTACGGCGTCGGCCAGCCTTACATGTACCCGCGCAACGACCTGTCGTACTCCGGCAATTTCCTGCGCATGATGTTCGGCACGCCCTGTGAAGACTACAAGGTCAACCCGGTGCTCGAGCGCGCCCTGGACCGCATCTTCATCCTGCACGCCGACCACGAGCAAAACGCCTCGACCTCCACCGTGCGCCTGTGCGGCTCGTCGGGCACCAACCCGTTTGCGGCCATCTCCGCTGGCGTGGCCTGCCTGTGGGGCCCTGCCCACGGTGGCGCCAACGAAGCCTGCCTGAACATGCTGGAAGACATCCAGCGCCAGGGCGGCGTGGCCAAGGTGGGCGAGTTCATGGAGAAGGTCAAGGACAAGAACTCCGGCGTGAAGCTGATGGGTTTTGGCCACCGCGTCTACAAGAACTACGACCCCCGCGCCAAGCTCATGCAGGAAACCTGCAACGAAGTGCTCAAGGAGCTGGGCCTCGAAAACGATCCGCTGTTCAAGCTGGCCAAAGAGCTGGAAAAAATCGCCCTCGAAGACGACTACTTCGTCTCGCGCAAGCTCTACCCGAACGTGGACTTCTACTCGGGCATTGTGCAGCGCGCCATGGGCATTCCAGTCAACCTGTTCACCGGCATCTTCGCGCTGGCCCGCACGGTGGGCTGGATTGCCCAGCTCAACGAAATGATCAGCGACCCCGAGTACAAGATCGGCCGCCCACGCCAGCTGTTCACCGGCTCGGTGCGCCGCGATGTCCCGCCCCTGACGGCCCGTTGATCGGCGGCGCACCCCGCGCGCCCCACAGCTCCAAAGCCCGCCGCACCCCGGCGGGCTTTTTTGTGCCTGTTACCAACGCGCGCCGGTGCCCGTATAGTGCTGCGACACCGTCACCAGAGGAACCCCCATGAAAACGAAAGCCGCCGTCGCCTGGCAAGCAGGCCAGCCCCTGACCATTGAAACCGTGGACCTTGAGGGACCCAAATTCGGCGAAGTGCTGGTCGAGATCAAGGCCACCGGCATCTGCCACACCGATTACTACACGCTCTCGGGCGCCGACCCGGAAGGCATCTTCCCGGCCATCCTGGGCCACGAAGGCGCGGGCATCGTGGTGGACGTGGGGCCGGGCGTCACCACGCTCAAGAAGGGCGACCATGTCATTCCGCTGTACACACCCGAATGCCGCCAGTGCAAGTTCTGCCTGTCGCGCAAGACCAACCTGTGCCAGTTGATTCGCGGCACGCAAGGCAAGGGCCTGATGCCCGACGACACCAGCCGCTTCAGCCTGGATGGCAAGCCGATTTTTCACTACATGGGCACCAGCACCTTCAGCAACTACACCGTGGCGCCCGAGATCTCGCTGGCCAAGATCCGCGAGGATGCGCCCTTTGACAAGGTCTGCTACATCGGCTGCGGCGTTACCACCGGCATCGGCGCTGTGATCTTCACCGCCAAGGTCGAAGCGGGCGCCAACGTGGTGGTGTTCGGCCTGGGCGGCATCGGCCTGAACGTGATCCAGGGCGCAAAAATGGTGGGCGCCGACAAGATCATCGGCGTGGACATCAACCCCGCGCGCCAGGAGATGGCGCGCAAGTTCGGCATGACGCACTTCATCAACCCGAAAGAGGTGGAGAACGTGGTGGACGCCATCGTGCAACTCACCGACGGCGGCGCCGACTACAGCTTCGAGTGCATCGGCAACACCACCGTGATGCGCCAGGCGCTCGAATGCACGCACAAGGGCTGGGGCCGCAGCATCATCATCGGGGTGGCCGAGGCCGGCGCCGAGATCAGCACCCGCCCCTTCCAGCTGGTCACCGGCCGCAAATGGGAAGGCTCGGCCTTTGGTGGCGCCCGCGGCCGCACCGATGTGCCAAAAATCGTGGACTGGTACATGGACGGCAAGATCAACATCGACGACCTGATCACCCACACCATGCCGCTCGAAGACATCAACAAGGGGTTCGACCTGATGAAGCGCGGCGAGTCCATCCGCGGCGTGGTCATTTACTGATAAAAATGGCCGCTAGCGCTTTATCCATAAGCGCTAGCAGCTATCAAATTTGATATTCATGACATTCACCGCACTGGAACTGATCAGCGAACACGCCTGCTTTGGCGGCGTGCAGCGCTTTTACAAGCACAGCTCGTCCGAAATCGGCCTGCCCATGCGCTTTGGCCTGTATCTGCCACCTCAGGCCCTGGCCGGGCAGAAAGTGCCGCTGCTCACCTACCTGGCCGGCCTGACCTGCACGGAAGAAACCTTCGCCATCAAGGCCGGTGCGCAGCGCCTGGCGGCGCAATGGGGGCTGGCCATCCTCACCCCGGACACCAGCCCACGTGGCGCGGGCATTGTGGGTGAAAGCAACCACTGGGAGTTCGGCGTGGGCGCCGGCTTCTATCTGGACGCCACCGAGGCGCCCTGGGCCGGTCACTGGTGCATGGAGAACTACCTCATCAAAGAGTTGCTGCCCGACGTGGCGGCGCAGTTTTCCCTGGACGACCAGCGGCTGGGCTTGTTCGGGCATTCGATGGGCGGCCACGGTGCGCTCACGCTTGCCTTGCGGCACCCCGGTGTGTTCCGCAGCGTTTCGGCCTTTGCACCCATTTGCGCGCCCACCCAGTGCCCGTGGGGGCACAACGCCTTCACCGGGTATCTGGGCCAGGATGAGAGCACCTGGGCCGCACATGACGCGAGTGTTCTGATGGGCCGGCAAGGCAACGCGCCCTACCCCCAGGGCATCCTGATCGACCAGGGGCTGGCCGACCAGTTTCTGGCAACGCAGCTGCACCCACACCTGTTCGAGAGTGCCTGCGCCCAGGTCGGGCAGCCGCTCACGCTGCGCCGCCATGCAGGCTACGACCATGGCTACTATTTCATCCAGACCTTCCTGGCCGACCACCTGCAGCACCATGCAACCTCGCTTGCCTGAACATTAATATCCACTTAAGCTGCGCTGCAAACAATGCCTGATGCCATTGTTATTGCAGCGTATGCAGCGCCTCGCGTTCGGCCGTCGTGCCGTTGCCCACCCTACCCATCCGTCTCGCGACATCCACCCCGCGTGGGTCGTGGTGCTCGCCAGCGCCTGGCTGGCCACCGCCTGCAACGTTCCGCTGTGGCGTGAGGTGGCCGCGCTGCCGGGGCAGGACACGCTGCGCGGCTGGGGCTTTGCGCTGGCTTTTGCGGTGATTGTGGCGGCGGGCAATGCCGCCCTGCTCAGTGTGCTGGCCTGGCGCTGGACGCTCAAGCCCGCCATCACCGTGATGCTGCTCATGGCCGCTTTCGGTGCCTATTTCATGCTGGCCTATGGCATTGCCATCGATGCCAGCATGCTGGTCAACGTCATGCAGACGGATGTGAAAGAGGCCGGCGACCTCCTCAACTGGCGCATGCTGGCCACGGTGCTGGCACTCACGGCCCCGCCGCTGCTGTGGCTGTACCGGCGCCCGGTGCGCCGCATGCATGCCTTTCGCCACATGGCCCATAACGGCGCACTGCTGGTGGGTTCGATCGTGGTCATCGTGGTCTGCCTGCTGCTGGTGTTCCAGGACTTCGCCTCCGTCATGCGCAACCACACCAAGCTGCGCTACCTGATCAATCCGCTCAACAGTGTGTACGCCCTGGGCAACATCGCCACCAAGCCGCTGCGGCTGGACACCAGCACGCTGATGCCGCTGGGCCGCGACGCCCAACTGGGCGCCAGCTATATGGGCCAGCAAAAGCCGCCCCTGCTGGTGCTGGTGCTGGGCGAAACCGGCCGCAGCGTGAACTTCGGCCTCAACGGCTACGACCGGCCCACCACGCCCCTGCTGTCGGCCCGTACCGACCTGGTCACAGCGCGCAACGCCTGGTCGTGCGGCACCAGCACCGCCGCATCGGTGCCCTGCATGTTTTCGCACCTGGGGCGCAGCGGCTTCGAGGCGCGCAAGGCCAACTACGAAAGCCTGATCGATGTACTGCACCATGCGGGCCTGGCCGTGCTGTGGCTGGACAACCAGGCCGGCTGCAAGGGCGTGTGCGAGCGTGTCGGGCAAGTGCACACCACGGCGCTGCAAGACCCGGCGCTGTGCCCCGATGGCGAGTGCCTGGACCCCATCATGCTCAAGGACCTGGATCAGCGCCTGGCCAACCTGCCCGCCGAGCAGCGCAGCCGAGGCACCGTCGTGGTGATGCACCAGATGGGCAGCCACGGCCCGGCTTACTTCAAACGCTCTGCAGCGGCGCTGAAGAAGTTCCAGCCCGAATGCACCTCCACTGCCCTGCAGGAATGCACACAAGCGCAGGTGGTGAACGCCTACGACAACAGCATCGTGCAGACCGACCAGTTTCTCGATTCAGTAATAAATTGGCTCTCAGCCCAATCGGATAAAGCGCAAACTGCTATGATTTATGTAGCGGATCATGGTGAATCGCTGGGCGAGAACAACATCTACCTGCATGGCCTGCCCTATTCCATCGCACCCGATGTGCAAAAGCATGTGCCCTGGATCACCTGGCTGTCTCCCGCCATGCAGGCGCGCAGCGGCGTCTCCACCCCCTGCCTGCAAAAAGACCTGGCCGAGCGGCGCATCACGCACGATGGCTACTTTCACTCGGTGCTGGGGTTGATGGATGTGAAGACGAACGTTTACAACCGCGATTGGGACATGTTTACGGGCTGCCGGCACCCGGCTGCCGTCCAGCCGGCCGGCTGACACACCGCGAAGGCCAGGCGGTTTTTCACCGAAGAAAAACCGCGCGCGGGGGCTTCAGAAAATCCCGTGGAGCCCCCGCCTGTTTGTTGGCCCCTACCCTGCTTCCTTACCGCGCCCCCAGCCATCCCTTCGCCTCACCGAGCAAATGCCGCCGGAACACCTCCGCAATGGGTGACAGCTGCTTACCCCTGGGCCAGACAAGATGCCATTGCGACTGGATGGGGAAGCCCTGTACGTTGAGGACAGCCAGGCCTTCGTGATGGGGCCCCAGGGCATGGCGGGACAGGATGGACACGCCGAGCTGCCCCTCCACCGATTCCTTGATGGCCTCGTTGCTGCCCAGCTCCAGCACGGCACTGGGGGCAAAGTCGATCTGGCTCAGGTGGGCATCGGTGGCCATGCGGGTGCCTGATCCTTTTTCGCGCAGGATGAAGCGCTCGGCCTGCAGCTGCGCCATGGTGATGCGCTTTTTGGCAGCCAGCTTGTGGCCCGCAGGCGCGATGACGACCAGCGGATTGGGCATGAGGATCTGGTCTTCCAGCGGCAGGTCGCCAGGCGGCATGGACATGACGTAGAGGTCGTCCAGATTGCTGCGCAGTCGGGTGATGACGTGGTCACGGTTGAGCACTTCAAGCGATATGTCGATCTGCGGGTGCAGCTTGCAAAAGCTGCCAAGCAGGCGGGGCACAAAGTATTTGGCGGTGCTGACCACGGCCACTTTGAGGCGCCCGCTGGTCAGCCCCTTGACGCCAGAGACGCGCTGCTCAAACGCATCCCATTCACCCGCGATGGCGCGTGCGGTGCGTGCCAGGGTCTGCCCCGCCTCGGTCAGGTGCACGCGGCGCGACACCACTTCATACAGCGGCAGGCCCACGGCCTGTGTCACCTCGCGCAGCTGCATGGACGCCGTGGGCTGCGTGACATGCATGACCTTGGCGGCGGCGCTGACGCTGCCGGTTTCGGCCAGCGCCAGAAAAAGGCGCAACTGGCGAAAAGTGATGTTCATAGATTTTTATCTATATATATCCGCATTCGAATCGATTTTACTTTGGAGTGTCACGCCACTAGCATCCCACCCCACAAGGAGTTATCTGATGCAAAGCTTGCTGGACCCTGCGATCTTGTTTTTTGCCCTGGGAGTGTTTGCGGGTTTGGTCCGTTCCAACCTCGAGATGCCGGCGGCGATCTCGAAGTTCTTGTCGATCTACCTGCTGGTGGCGCTGGGGCTCAAAGGAGGTTTTGCGCTGGCGGCCTCGGGGCTCACCCCCAGCGTGGCCAGCAGCCTGGGGCTGGCGGTGCTGCTGGCCGTGTTGGTGCCGCTGGTGGGCTATGCAGTACTGCGGCGAGTGCTGTCGGGCTTTAACGCGGCAGCGGTGGCGGCCACCTATGGTTCGGTCAGCGCGGTGACGTTCGTGACAGCCACACAGTATCTGGAGTCACAGCACATTGCCTACGGCGGCTACATGGCGGCAGCCATGGCGCTGATGGAGTCGCCCGCCATCATCCTTGCGGTGATGCTGGCCAATACGCTGCGCCAGCGGCAGGCGGTGTCAGCAACCGCCTCAACACCCCTCTTGCGCGTGCAACCGGTGGTGGCCATGGCATCGGCCGGGGGCCCGGTCATCGGTGGGGGCACCGCGGCAACCGGTAAGCCGGGGCCGCACCTGTCGGTGGGCAAGATCCTGCACGAGTCGTTCACCGACGGCACCCAGTTACTGCTGCTGGGCGCCATGGTGATTGGCCTGTTGACTGGCGACGCGGGCAAGGCGGCGTTGCAGCCATTCTCGGGCGACCTGTTCAAGGGCATGCTATGCCTGTTTTTGCTCGACATGGGACTGAGCACTGCGCGCAACCTGCCTGCGGTGCGCAAGCAGTCCCCCTGGGTGCTGGCCTATGCGGTGCTGGGGCCGCTGATGCATGCAAGCCTGGCACTGGTGCTGGCGTGGTTGCTGCAGGTGCCGGCCGGTGATGCGGTGCTGCTGATGGTGCTGGCGGCCAGTGCGTCGTACATCGCGGTACCCGCAGTGGTGCGCTACGCAATCCCCGAGGCCGACCCGTCGCTCTATGTGAGCCTTTCGCTGGGTGTGACATTCCCGCTCAACATCCTGCTGGGTATTCCGCTTTACACGCAGGTGGTGCAGCAGATGTGGATGGGCTAGCCAGGTGATTCGCGCAACCCTAAAACAGGCACGCCTGCCCGCGCGCCAGCGCCGGACGGAACTGGCCCAGGTCCAGTTCCACCCGCTCGCGGTTGAGCCCCAGCCGCCGGCACGATGCGGCAAACCGCTGGCGCAGCAGGTCGGCCCACAGGCCCGCCCCCTTCATGCGCGACACGTAACTGCTGTCGTAGCTCTTGCCTGCGGCGCGGGCCGCCGGGCCCAGGTGGTGCAGGTCCTGGATGCGTGCCATCACGCGCGCGGCGCGATCGGGGTAATGCAGGGCCAGCCATTCGCGAAACAGCGCATCCAGCTCCCACGGAAGCCGGATCACCGTGTAGAAAGCGCTGCGCGCACCGGCCTCGTACGCCGCCTCCAGAACCTTTTCCATGTCTTCGGTGATGAAGGGAATCTGCGGCGCCACGCTCACGCCCACAGGCACACCCGCCTCGGCCAGCGCACGGATGGTGCGCAGGCGCCGGTGCGGCGCGGCCGCGCGCGGCTCCATGCGCCGGGCCAGGGCCGCATCCAGCGTGGTGATGGTCACATACACCGCCGCCAGGCGCTGCGCTGCCAGCGGCGCCAGCAGGTCCAGGTCGCGCTCCACCCCGCTGCTTTTGGTGATGAGCGAGAACGGATGCCGCGCATCCCGCAGCAGCTCGATCACGCCGCGCGTCAGGCGCAACTCGCGCTCCATGGGCTGATAGCAGTCGGTGGCCGAGCCGACGTTCAGCAGGCGCGGCACATGGCCAGGGCGGGCCAGCTCGGCGCGCAGCACCTCGGCGATGTTGTGCTTGGCAATGATCTGCGTTTCAAAATCCAGTCCCGGCGACAGGTTCACATAACTGTGCGTGGGCCGGGCGTAGCAATAGACGCAGCCATGCTCGCAACCCCGGTAGGGGTTCACCGAATGTTCAAAAAAGATGTCGGGGGAATCGTTGGCGCACAGCGCGCTGCGGGCGGTCTCCAGGTGCACGCGGGTGGGCGGCAGCGCGGCCTGCGCCTCGCCATCGGGCGAAAAATCCCAGCCGTCATCGACCACCGCGCGGGTCTCGCGCATGAACCGGTGCGGCATGGCGGTGGCGGCACCCCGCCCGCGAATGGCTTGTATGGGGATTCGCGCCTCCGGTGGCGGGCCGCTGGGCGAATCTGCGGGATCGACATCATTTTTCATAACTGTATGAATGTACAGTTTTTCGAATTTATCCGTGTGGACCAAGACACCGCTTTTGACCACGCGGCGCAGTGCGAGATTAGCGATCCACTACAGTCCCAGCCTTTACAACCAGCTTTCGAGGTACTTCATGGCGCGCAAACCCCAGATCACCCTGTCTTCCCTGGACCTGGATCGCATTGAAGCACTGCTGGCGGCGATTCCGGCCAGTGTCTTTCCGGGCAAGGCCGACCTGCAGGCAGAGCTGGACCGCGCCGACGTGGTGGCGCCCGAGGAAATTCCGCCCAATGTGGTGACCATGAACTCCACGGTGCAGTTCACGATCCAGGAGAGCGGTAAGGAGTTTTGCCTGACGCTGGTGTACCCGCGCGACATGGATGGCAGCGCCGACCGCATCTCGATTTTTGCACCCGTGGGCAGCGCCCTGCTCGGCCTGTCGGTGGGCGATGAACTGGCATGGCCCGGGCCTGGTGGCAAGTCGATGACGGTGCGGGTCAAAAGCATCATCTACCAACCCGAGAGCGCGGGCGAACTGCACCGCTGACCCGCCCGGCGGACGGACAGCCCTGCGCCACACCGAGGACCGGGCGCGCTGGATTAGCCCCAATGGCTGGCGGTAACCGCCACCAGCATACCGGTGCCGACCAGCCCGGCCTGCCAGCGCAGCGCCGTGGTCCATGATGGCACGTGGCGTTCCACGCGCTGATACAGCAGCCGCCCTGCCATGAGCGACAGGGTGAAGGCTGCCAGCATGCCCAGGGCATTCCACCCGGGCGCTTGCGGCCAGAGGTGGCTGACCACCGCATTGAGCAGCAGGCACACCGGAAAGTGCACCAGAAACACCGAATACGACATCTGACCGAGCCGCACCACGGGCGCGAACCCCTGCCATTGCCGCCAGCGGGCTGACCGCAGCGCCCAGGCCAGAGTCAGCGCCGTCACCAGCGCCAAGGCAATGCGCTCCCGAAAATCCAGCGCCAGGGCGGCGGCGCCCAACACTGCGATGACCGCCATCCACGCGCCGCGGCGCGGGGTCTGCACGGCCCAGAAGGCCATCATGCCGAGTCCATAGGACCCCAGGAAATACAGGGCCCACATGTCAAGTTCAGGCTCGCGGTTGAAAACCAGCAGCGACGCCGCCGTGCCGACGACCACCAGCGCACGCCCCAACCAGGCAGCATGGTGCGCGCGCCCCTCGCCACAAACCGACCGCACCAGCGTCAGCAGCAGCACCGAGCCAACGAACAGCTGGAAATCAATGGCGACGTACCACACGCCCGCAGAAAGGGCCTCTTCGCCCACGATATCTTGCAGCAGCAGCGCATTGGCCACCAGCTGGGCCAGACTGGGCTCACCGGGCACCGAGGGATGGTCCAGCCAGCTGCGCACCAGCGCCGCCACCACCACGGCCAGCACCAGCGCCACCGCATAAGGCACTACCAGCCGCACAAAGCGCCGTGCGATCTGCTGGCTGGCGCTGTCAAACCGCGCCAGCCCCTGGGGCGCCAGGCTGCTCGCGGCCAGATACCCGCCCAGCACCAGAAAGATCTGCACGGCCATGCGCCCATAGTCGTAGAGCCAGGCCATCAACCCGGGCGCCAGCGGCTGCGCGATGTCAGACATGGGGCCATAAAAAGCGAGGTGGTGCCACACGATGGTGGCGCAGGCAATGCCCTTGACCATATCGATCAGCGGCGTGCGGGAGTGAGGAGATGTCATGCGGCAAAAAGAATCGGCGGCTGGAAGTCCACCAGGCGGCAAAGCCGCAAAATCTTCTATTGTCGTCGGACAACGCAATGTTTGCCGAAGCGCGCTGAAGAGCGCTCGCTGGGTAGGCCCGCAGACCTAGGTTGCGGGGGCCACCCACAAAGCCAAACCTGCGATGGCCCTTCGCCGTTATCGAACTTTCAGCAATTACTGAAAATCCGATAAATCACAGGCGCAATGCGTTTCTATGACCTGCGTTAACCATTTACGACCCTAGAACCGCCAGTTCGTAGCCCATTTCGGATGACTGGGTAGCCGCTGGGGCATCAACCACACCGTGGAACTGGCTTCCAGCGCCGATGGAACAAGCGTTAATCGCTATCTAGTTCATAGCTGTTTTTTGGGTGGTGCCTGGGTTGAGGGCGGAGGCCGGGTCTCGCCCCGGCCTCCGTCCTTCGCAAAAGCACGCAAAGAACTATCAAAAAAATAGCTACCAGCGCTCAGCAGCCAAGCACTACAGCCACAAAAGACCAGAACCTACAGCTTCAACCGCGCCCGCGCCGCCTCATACTCACCACGCAGCTTGGTCACCAGCTCCGCCGTGCTCGTTACCGCATTGATGGCCCCAATGCCCTGGCCACAGCCCCAGATATCCTTCCACGCCTTCTTCGCATCGCCGCCAAAGTTCATCTTGCTCGGGTCGGACTCGGGCAGGTTGTCCGGGTCCATGCCCGCAGCGCGGATCGACGGCGCCAGGTAATTGCCGTGCACGCCGGTGAACAGGTTGCTGTAAACGATGTCGTCGGAGTTGCCCTCCACAATGGCCTGCTTGTAGGCATCCGATGCCCGCGCCTCGTGCGTGGCGATGAAGGCCGAGCCGATGTAGCCAAAGTCCGCGCCCATGGCCTGCGCGGCCAGCACGGCGTCGCCGCTGGCGATGGAGCCGCTCAGGGCGATCGGTCCGTCGAACCACTGGCGAATTTCCTGGATCAGCGCAAACGGGCTCTTCACGCCGGCATGGCCGCCAGCGCCCGCGGCCACGGCGATCAGGCCGTCGGCGCCCTTTTCAATCGCCTTGTGCGCAAACTTGTTGTTGATGATGTCGTGCAGCACGATGCCGCCCCAGGCGTGCACGGCCTGGTTCACGTCTTCGCGCGCGCCCAGGCTCGTGATGATGATCGGCACCTTGTATTTGGCGCAGACCTGCATGTCGTGCTCCAGCCGGTCGTTGCTCTTGTGCACGATCTGGTTGATGGCAAAGGGCGCGGCGGGCTTGTCGGGGTGGGCCTTGTTGTAGGCGGCCAGCGTCTCGGTGATCTCGGCCAACCACTCATCCAGCAATTCTGCGGGGCGCGCGTTGAGCGCGGGCATCGAGCCCACGATACCGGCCTTGCACTGCTCGATCACGAGCTTGGGGTTGCTGATGATGAACAGCGGCGAGCCGATGACGGGCAACGACAAGTTCTGCAACGCGGGAGGCAGTTTGGACATGGCAACAACTTCCTGAACGAAAATAGGGATGAAAATGCCCCTAGCGCTTACTCATAAAACGCTAGTAGCTATCATTTTTATATCAAAAAACCCCCTGCAGCGCAGGCAGCCTGGTCACAGACTCAGAACGATTCCAGCGCCAGATCGGTCACGCTGCCAGCGCCTTCGACGATGCTGTCGCGCAGGCCCGGTGCCTTGACCAGAATGTGCTCGGCATAGAACTGCGCCGTGGTGATTTTTGCGCGCAGAAAGGCTTCGTCCTGTCCCTTGGGCAACAGTGCCTCGGCCACCAGCAAGCTGCGCGCCAACTGCCAGCCGGCCACCAAATTGCCCGCCAGCATGAGGTAAGGCACGCTGCCCGCAAAAACGGCATTGGGGCTGGCCTTGGCGCCACCGGCGACAAAGTCCACCACATCCAGAAAGGCCTGGCGCGCCGCCGCCAGCCGGCGCGCCACGGCCTTGGCGGCGGGGGTGCCGCTGGCCAGCAGTTCGCCCTCGGTCTTTTCGATCTGTGCGGCAATGCCCTTGGCGGTCTGACCGCCATCGCGCGCGGTCTTGCGGCCCACCAAGTCGTTGGCCTGGATGGCGGTGGTGCCTTCGTAGATGGTCAGGATCTTGGCGTCGCGGTAGTACTGGGCCGCGCCGGTTTCCTCGATAAAGCCCATGCCGCCATGCACCTGCACGCCCAGGCTCGTGACTTCCTGGCTCATCTCGGTGCTGTAGCCCTTGACCAGCGGCACCATGAATTCATAGAACGTGGCGTTCTGCTTGCGCGTGTCAGCGTCCGGGTGGTGGTGGGCGGCGTCATAGGCGGCGGCGGCCACGGCGGCCATGGCGCGGCAGCCTTCGGTGGTGGCGCGCATGGTCATGAGCATGCGGCGCACATCGGGGTGGTGGATGATGGCCGCGCTGGCGTTGATGCTGCCATCCACCGGGCGGCTTTGCACGCGGTCCTTGGCGTAGCCCACGGCCTTCTGGTAGGCGCGCTCGGCGATCGCAATGCCCTGGACCCCTACGCCAAAGCGCGCGGCGTTCATCATGATGAACATGTATTCGAGGCCACGGTTTTCCTGGCCCACAAGATAGCCCACAGCGCCGGGACCGGCGCTGTCTGCGATGCTCGCCGCCGTGCCGTCGCCAAACTGCAGCACGGCCGTGGGGCTGGCCTTGATACCGAGCTTGTGCTCGATGCTCACACAATACGCGTCATTGCGCGCACCCAGGCTGCCATCCTGGTTCACCAGGAACTTGGGCACGACGAACAGGCTGATGCCCTTCACGCCTTCGGGCGCTCCCGCCACACGGGCCAGCACGAGGTGCACGATGTTCTCGGCCATGTCGTGCTCACCCCAGGTGATGAAAATCTTGGTACCGAAAATCTTGTACGTGCCATCGGGCTGCGGATCGGCCTTGGTGCGCACCAGGGCCAGGTCCGAGCCGGCCTGCGGCTCGGTCAGGTTCATGGTGCCGGTCCACTGGCCGGAGATGAGCTTTTCAAGGTAGATGGCCTTGAGCTCATCGCTGCCGGCCGTCAGCAACGCCTCGATGGCGCCGTCGGTCAGCAGCGGGCACAGGGCAAAGCTCATATTGGCACTGTTGAGCATTTCCATGCAGGCCGCGCCAATGGTCTTGGGCAGGCCCTGGCCACCAAAGTCGGCCGGGTGCTGCAGGCCCTGCCAGCCACCCTCGGTAAGCTGGCGAAAGGCGTTCTTGAAGCCGGGCGTGGCCGTGACCACGCCGTCCTTCCACGACGACGGGTTCTTGTCACCCTCGAAGTTCAGCGGAGCCAGCACGCCCTCGGTGAACTTGGCGCATTCTTCCAGCACGGCCTGCGCGGTATCGAGGCCCGCGTCTTCAAAGCCAGGGATTTGTGCGATCTGTTCAATATTCGCCAGGTGCTGCATGTTGAACAGCATGTCCTTGACGGGGGCGGTGTAGCTCATGGGAATCTCCAGGGGATGTGAATGTCAAAAAAAAGGCACCGCAAGCGATGCCTTTTTGCGGGCCCGCAGACCTTACAGCGCCTTGACCAGTTCCGGCACGGCCGTGAACAGATCCGCCTCCAGCCCATAGTCGGCCACGCTGAAGATCGGCGCCTCCGGGTCCTTGTTGATCGCCACGATCACCTTGGAGTCCTTCATGCCGGCCAGGTGCTGGATGGCGCCCGAGATGCCCGCTGCGATGTACAGCTGGGGTGCCACGATCTTGCCGGTCTGGCCCACTTGCCAGTCGTTGGGGGCGTAGCCTGCGTCGACCGCGGCGCGGCTGGCGCCCAGGGCGGCGCCGAGCTTGTCGGCCAGCGGGGTCATGACTTCGTCGAACTTTTCCTTGCTCCCGAGGGCCCGGCCACCGGAGACGATGATCTTGGCGGCGGTGAGTTCGGGGCGGTCGCTCTTGGCGATTTCGCTGCCCATGAAGCGGCTTTTGCCGTTGTCTGCCGTGGCGGCGGTGGTTTCCACTGCTGCGCTGCCTCCGGTGGCCGCTGCGGCGTCAAAGCCGGTGGTGCGCACGGTGATGATCTTGACGCTGTCTGCGCTTTGCACGGTGGCGATGGCGTTGCCGGCGTAGATGGGGCGCTCGAAGGTGTCGGCCGCGATCACCTTGGTGATGTCGCTGATCTGGGCGACGTCAAGCTTGGCCGCCACGCGGGGGGCCACGTTCTTGCCGCTGGCGGTGGCGGGGAAGAGGATGTGGCTGTAGTTGCTGGCGATGGCGAGGACCTGGGCGGCGACGTTTTCAGCGAGGCCATGTTCCAGGCCGGGGGCTTCGGCGTGGATGACTTTGGCGACGCCGGCTATTTTGGAGGCGGCCTGGGCGGCGGCGCTGGCGTTGTGGCCGGCGATCAGCACATGGACGTCGCCTCCGCACTGGACGGCGGCAGTGACGGTGTTGAGGGTGGCGCCTTTGATGGTGGCGTTGTCGTGTTCAGCAATAACGAGAGATGTCATGACGGTCGTCTTTCTCTTGATTCTTTAGTGGTGTCGGTATCCACCGCGGCCCTCGATCCACCGGGGCCGATGCGCGGGACACCAAGGAAGGGCCGCCCCGCACCGAGGGTGTCGTCCCCCTGGGGGGATGACGCGAAGCGGCTCAGGGGGGTCAAATCACTTTCGCTTCGTTCTTGAGTTTGTCGACCAGGGCAGCCACGTCGGCCACCTTGATGCCGGCACCGCGCTTGGCGGGTTCGGTGACCTTGAGGGTCCTCAAGCGGGGGGTGACGTCCACTCCGAGGTCTTCGGGCTTGACGGTGTCGAGCTGCTTTTTCTTGGCCTTCATGATGTTGGGCAAGGTGACGTAGCGGGGCTCGTTCAGGCGCAGGTCGGTGGTGATGACGGCAGGCAGCGTCAAGGCCAGGGTTTCCAGGCCGCCATCGACTTCGCGGGTGACGCTGACGCTGTCGGCCGTGAGCTCGACCTTGCTGGCAAAGGTGGCCTGGGGCAGGTCGGCCAGGGCTGCGAGCATCTGGCCGGTCTGGTTGGCGTCGTCGTCGATGGCTTGCTTGCCCAGGATGATGAGGCCGGGTTGTTCCTTGTCGACCAGGGCCTTCAAGAGCTTGGCGACGGCCAGGGGCTGGAGGTCGAGATCGGCAGGGGTTTCCACCAGGATGGCGCGGTCGGCACCGATGGCCATGGCGGTGCGCAGGGTTTCCTGGCACTGGGCCACGCCGCAGCTCACCGCGATGACTTCGGTCACCAGGCCTTTTTCTTTCAGGCGCACGGCTTCTTCGACGGCGATTTCGTCAAAGGGGTTCATGCTCATCTTGACGTTGGCGGTGTCCACGCCCGTGCCGTCCGATTTGACGCGGACTTTGACGTTGTAGTCCACCACGCGCTTGACTGGGACCAAGACCTTCATTACTGCAGCTCCTAAATAGACTTGTTGAATTGACGTTTACGTTAACTAAAACATTCTATGCCGCACCGCAACGAAACCGCTGCTGCCCGCGATACAAAGACATGACAAAAAGAACGACCGTGCTTTTTTATAGATTATAGGCCAGTGGGCGCTGCACTTGTCCAGTCCACGCTGTCACCGGAGGGTCAAGCTCCCTGCCGCACCAGAAGCCATCCCCTGCGGATCAGGTGACCGGTACTGGGCCTGGCGACGCGCGACCCGCTTCGCCGGAAGCGGGCAAATCCTGCGGCCGCAGATGCACTACGCGCTGCGGATAGGGAATATCAATGCGGTGGGCACGCAGCGCCGCGAGGATGGCGCGGTTGATGTCCGAGCGCAAACCGAGCACCCCGTTTTCGGGGTCGGTGATCCAGAACCCGACCGTGAACTCCAGGCCGTCTGCTCCAAAAGCCGACAGTGACACGGCCGGCCCTGGCTCGCGCAGCACGCGCGGGTTGACCAGCGCCGCCTCCCCCAGCAGTCGGATGACGAGATCGACATCGCTGTCATAGCCCACACTGACCACCGTGGACAGCCAAACGCGCGGATCGGCCAGCGAGAGGTTCTCCACCCGTTGGGTGATGAGCATCTCGTTGGGCACGATGGATTCACGGCCCACGCCCGAACGGATCACCGTGTAGCGCCCCGTGATGTCGGTGATGCGGCCCTCAAAGCCATCCACGCGGACGTTGTCACCAATGCGCACGCTGCGCTCGGCCAGGATCACGAAACCACTCACATAGTTGGCCGCCAGCTTCTGCAGGCCAAAGCCGATGCCCACGCCCACGGCGCCGCCCAGCACCGACAGGGCCGTGAGGTCGATGCCCACGGCCGAGAGGGCCAGGATCAGGCCCAGAAACATCAGCAAGGCGCGCGCGGCATTGCTGAACGCCTTGCGCACCGACAGCTCGCTGCCCGTGACCGAGCGCAGCAGGCGCGACTCGATGGACGAAGAGATCCACAGGGCCACAATCAGCACGGCACAGGCCGTCACGAAGCCTTCGATCATGGTACGCACCGACAGCGTGGTGGTCCCCACCTTCCAGGTGATTTCGTCGAGTTGCTCCAGCACCAGCGGCAACAGGCCCGTGACCCACAACACCATGACCAGCCAGGCCAGCCACGAAATGGTGCGCTCGATCGGCCGCACCCAGCCGGACTGCGGATAAGCCGCCTGCAGCACCTTGACCCCCACCCGGATCACCACCAGCGAAATGAGCACCGGAATGACCACCTTGAACGCGGCCAGCGGCACCCACAGCGCCAGCACCGATCGGGCCACATAACCCAGGCCCAGCAAGGTCAGTGGAAACAGCACGCCGTCCACCACCTTGCGGCCAAACAGGATGGAGCGCGGCTCGTCGCGGTGCAGCGCGCGGCGCAAGGCCGACACCATGAGCCAGGCCAGTGCCACGCACACGGCCAGCGCACCCAGCTCAATCAATACCGTGGTTTTCGCAAACGCTCCAAACCATTGCTGCACGTCATCCAACATCGGCGAACCAGTTTGCACGGGCATCACGCCTTCCACGAAGGAGAACGTTTCTCGGCAAAGGCCCGCGCGCCCTCTTGCGCTGCCGCGTCCATCATGTTGGCGGCCATGGTCTGGCCAGCCAGCTGGTAAGCCGCATCCAGGCCCAGCTCACGCTGCTGGTAGACCAGCGCCTTGCCCATGGCCACCGCCACGCGGGGCTTTTGCACAATGGATTGCACGAGTTTCTCCACCTCGGCATCCAGCGCATCGGGCGCCACCACGCGGTTTACCAGGCCCTGCGCCAGCGCCGTGGGGGCGTCGATGAAATCACCGGTGAGCAGCATTTCCATGGCGCGCTTGGCCGGCATGTTGCGCACCAGCGGCACGCTGGGCGTGGCACAGAAAAGGCCGTAATGGATGCCACTGGTGGCAAAGCTGGCGTTGTCCGCCGCCACGGCCAGATCGCACTGCGCGACCAGCTGGCAACCGGCCGCGGTGGCCATGCCCTGCACCCGGGCGATCACCGGCACCGGCAGTCTGTGGATGCTCAGCATCACGCGGCTGCACTGCGTAAAGAGCTGCTGGTACCAGGCCAGCTCGGAGTGGGCCGCCATGTCCTTGAGGTTGTGACCGGCACAAAACGCCTTGCCCGCTGCGGCCAATACCACCACGCGCACGGATTCGTCGCGGCCCGCATCGTCCAGCGCCTGCTGCAGCGCGGCCAGCATCTCTGAGCCCAGCGCATTGAAGCGGGCGGAGTCGTTCAGGGTCAGTGTCACCACGCCACGCGTGTCACGGGTGATCTGCAGCAGATCATTGGGATTCTTCGTCATTTTTTCTCCAGTGTTTCGCACGACCCAGGACCGCCGAAACCGGCGCATCTCCAGGCCAGTGCCACCGTGGAACTGGCTTTGCCAGGCCACGGGTGGCGTCCCCCTCAGGGGGAAGACGCCGCAGGCGGCTCAGGGGGAGTTCAAAGATCCGCCAGCACGCGCACATGCGCTTCCACGCTGCGCGCCAGGGCGCTCATCACATAGCCCCCTTCCAGGCACGACACGATGCGACCCTTGGAATAGCGCCGGGCGATGTCCATGATCCGGTGGGTGATCCAGGCGTAGTCGGCCTCCACCATACCCAGCTGCCCCATGTCGTCCTCGCGGTGGCCGTCAAAGCCGGCACTGATGAAGATCATCTCGGGCTTGAAGGCTTCCAGGCGCGGAATCCACATCATCTCGATCATTTCGCGGATATCCATGCCGCGCGTGTAGGCCGGCACAGGCACGTTCACCATGTTGGGCGCCGGATTCTGGTCACCGCTGTAGGGGTAGAACGGGTGCTGGTAGATGCTCACCATCAGCGCACGCGGGTCGCCCGCCAGGATGTCTTCGGTGCCGTTGCCGTGGTGCACGTCGAAGTCCACCACCGCCACGCGCTGCAGGTTGTAGCGCTGCAGCGCATATTTGGCCGCCACCGCGACGTTGTTGAAAAAGCAAAAACCCATGGCCTTGTCATGGCAGGCATGGTGACCAGGCGGGCGCACCGCGCAAAACGCGTTGGTGATCTCGCCGGCCATCACCGCGTCGGTGGCGGCCAGGGCCGCTCCGGCGGCGCGCAACGAGGCCTTCCAGGTGTGCGCGTTGATCGAGGTGTCGGTGTCGATCTGCGAATAAGCGGGACCACCCGCCAGCAGTTCTTCGTTGAGCAGATCCGACAGGCCGCGCATGGCCGCCACATGGAGCCGGTTGTGCGCCAGCTCGATGTCGGCCAGTGAGGCCTCGGGCGCCTCGTATCGCTCCAGGGCATCGGCCACGCCGGTGATCAGCAGACGGTCTTCGATGGCGTCCAGCCGCTCGGGGCATTCGGGATGCCCCGGCCCCATTTCGTGCTTTCGGCAGTCGGGATGGGTGAAATAGCCTGTCTTGCTCACAGTGAAATCCCCGTGTCTCTTTTTTCGGATAACGTGGCGCCATGCATGCACAGCCAAAAATCAAATCTCTTTTAGATCAGCTTAACACGGTGATTGTGGGCAAAACCGCCCAGGTACAAGACTGCGTGGCCTGCCTGCTGGCGGGCGGCCATCTGCTCATCGAGGATGTGCCGGGCGTGGGCAAGACCACGCTGGCCCATGCGCTGGCGCGCACGTTTGGCCTGCAGTTCTCGCGCGTGCAGTTCACCGCCGACCTCATGCCCAGCGACCTCACCGGCGTGTCGGTGTACGAGCGCGGCAAGGAAGCCTTCGTGTTCCACCCCGGCCCGGTGTTTGCCCAGGTGCTGCTGGCCGATGAGATCAACCGCGCCAGCCCCAAGACCCAGAGCGCCCTGCTCGAAGCCATGGAAGAAAAACAGGTGTCGGTGGAAGGCGAAACCCGCGCCCTGCCCCACCCGTTTTTCGTGATTGCCACCCAGAACCCGCACGACCAGCTGGGCACCTTTGCGCTGCCCGAATCGCAGCTCGACCGCTTCCTGATGCGGATCTCCATCGGCTACCCCGACCGCGCCGCCGAGCGCGTGTTGCTGGCCGGTGGCGACCGCCGCGACCTGGTCGACGGCCTGCTACCCCTGCTGTCGCAGGACGAGCTGGCGCAACTGCAGCGCCAGGTGCTGGCCGTGCACACCGCCGAGCCGCTGCTCAACTATGTGCAGGACCTGATTGCCGCCACCCGCACGGGCCGCTGGTTCTTGCAGGGACTGTCGCCGCGCGCGGGCATCGCGCTGGTGCGCGCCGCCAAGGCCCAGGCGCTTGTCGAAGGGCGCGACTATGTGGCGCCCGACGATGTGCAGGCCGTGCTGCCGCAGACCATCGCCCACCGCCTGGTACCCGTGGGCGATGCGCGGCGCGGCGCCGTGGAACAGGTGCGCGCGATGGCTGAGTCGGTGCCCCTGCCTTGACGCAGCAAGCCATGCCGCCCAAGTCCGGCGCCTCCGCCGCAGCTGCCGATCTACTTGCACCCACGCCATCCGCACGCGGCGCCGCAGCGTCGCATGGGTTCGGGCTGAATCCGCTGGCCCTGGCGCGTGCACGCTTTCAGCGCTGGTGGGAGGCACGCCTGCCGCTGTCCGACACCCTGGTGCTTACGCAGCGCAATGTCTACATCCTGCCCACCGGAGCCGGCTGGATGCTGGCATTGACGCTGCTCGTGTTGCTCATTGCGTCCATCAATTTCCAGCTCAACCTGGGCTATCTGCTGACCTTCTTGCTGGCGGGTAGCGCGGTGGTGGGCATGCATGTGTGCCACGCCACGCTGCGCGGCATCACGCTGCACCTCAAAGCGCCCGAGCCCCACTTTCTGGGCGGCAGCACGGCGTTTGAAGTGCAGCTTTTCAGCGACCGGCGCACGCCGCGCCACGCCATTGCGCTGTCCGTGCACGGCCATGGCAAGGCCAGCCATGACTGGGCGCTGACCGATGTGCCCGCGCAGGGCAGCGCCAGCGTGCAGGTGGCGTTCCGGCCCCAGCGCCGGGGCCTGCACCGGGTACCCACGCTAATGGCCGAAACCCGCTTTCCGCTGGGCACCTTCCGTGTCTGGAGCTACTGGCGCCCCGCCGCGCAAGTGCTGGTGTACCCCGCCCCCGAGGCGCCCGCACCGCCGCTGCCGCCCGGCGAGCCGCGTGCCAGCGGCACGGGCAGCGCCAGCACCCAGGGCATTGGCGAATTCGACGGCGTGCGTGCCTACCGGCGGGGCGATCCGCTCAAGCTGGTGGTCTGGAAGAAGGCCGCCAAATCGCTGGCCACCGGCACGGACGACCTCGTCAGCCGCGACACCCAGCAGTCCCAGCGCCATGAGCTGTGGCTGGACCTGGCCCATGCCGCCCTGCCCGACCACGAAGCCCGCATCTCGCGCCTGACGGCCTGGGTGCTGCAGGCCGACCGGCTGGGCATCGACTATGGACTGCGCCTGCCCGCGCTGGAACTGCCCCCCGACACCGGCGCGGCCCACCGCCAGCGCTGCCTCGAAGCCCTGGCGCTGTGCTGAGCCCCACTCTAATAATATGCATAAAAATGGCCTGTAGCGCTTACCCATCAAGCGGTATTTGCTCTTCATTTAATAGCAATCGTCCGCCCTGTGCGCGGGCGTTGCGCCTCGCCCCATGACCCTGCGCCAAACCCTTGCCACCCTGCCACGCGACACGCGGGACACGCTGTTCCTGCTGCTGGTGATTGCCTGGGTGGTGGCCCCGCAGGTCACCCATCTGCCAGCGTGGGCCAGCCTGATGGCCGGCGCCGTGCTGCTGTGGCGCGGCTGGCTGGCCTGGAGGGGCCGGCCACTGCCGGGGCGCTGGGCCGTGGCCGGTTTGCTGGTGCTGGCCGTGACCGGCACCCTGTTCACCCACCAAACCATTCTGGGACGCGATGCCGGCGTCACGCTCATCGTGATGCTGCTGGCGCTCAAGACGCTGGAGCTGCGTGCGCGGCGCGACGCCATGGTGGTGTTCTTCCTGGGCTTCTTCACGATGCTCAGCAACTTCTTCTTCTCCCAATCGCTGCCCACGGCCGTGGCCATGCTGGTGGCGCTGTTGGGGCTGCTTACGGCCCTGGTCAACGCCCACATGCCGGTGGGACGCCCGCCGTTGGCGCACGCGTTTCGCGTGGCCGGCACCATGGCGCTGCTGGGGGCGCCCATCATGGCGGCGCTGTTCCTGCTGTTTCCGCGCATGGCGCCACTGTGGGGCATGCCCAGCGACACCATGGCCGGGCGCAGCGGGCTGTCGGGGGTGATGAAGGTGGGCAACATCGCCGAGCTGGCGCTGGACGACAGCGTGGCGCTGCGCGTGCGCTTCGACACCCCCGGCGGGGCCCCGCCACCCCAGAGCGATCTGTATTTTCGGGGGCCGGTGTTTGCCACCTTTGATGGCAGCGAGTGGCACCCCTTGTCGTACCGGGCGGGCAACCGCGCGCTGGAGCGGCCCAACAGCCCCGCGCAACTTCGGGTCCAAGGCCCGGCGCTGCGCTACGAAGTCACGCTGGAGCCCCACAAGCGCCCCTGGCTGCTGGTGCTGGACGCCGCGCGCGACAAGCCCGGCGTAGCCGGCATGGGCACCTTCATGACGGACGACCTGCAGTGGCTGACCAGCCGCCCGATCACCGACGTGACGCGCTACCAGGCAACAAGCTACCCGCAGTTCCGCCACGGGCCCGACACCGCCACCCCCGCGCTGCGCGCCTACACCGAGCTGCCCCCAGGCTTCAACCCGCGCACGCTCGCCCTGGCCCAGGAGCTGCGCAGCGACCCGCGCATCGCCCCCGACCCAACCCTTGACGCCACGCCCGCGCTGGTCAGCGCCGCGCTGGCGCGCCTGCGCACCGGCGGCTACCGCTACACGCTGGAGCCCGGCGTGTACGGCCAGCACACGGCCGACGAATTCTGGTTCGACCGCAAAGAAGGTTTTTGCGAGCACATCGCCTCGGCCTTTGTGGTGCTGATGCGCGCCATGGACATTCCCGCGCGCATCGTCACCGGCTACCAGGGCGGCGAGCGCAACGCCGTGGACGGCTACTGGACCGTGCGCCAGAGCGACGCCCACGCCTGGGCCGAAGTGTGGATGGCCGGGCGCGGCTGGGTGCGCGTGGACCCCACCAGCGCGGTGGCCCCCGGGCGCACCGGTGCGTTCGAGCGCCTGCAGGCCCCGCGCGGTGCGCTGGCCACCGCCATGGGCACCGTGATGAGCCCCGGCCTGGCGCAAAACCTGCGCGCCATGTGGGAAGCGGTGAACAACGGCTGGAACCAGTGGGTGTTGAACTACACGCAAAGCCGCCAGCTCGACCTATTGAAGGCGCTGGGGTTTGAATCACCCAGCTGGCAAGACCTCGTCACTGCGCTGGGCGCGCTGGTGGGGCTGGCCGCGCTGGGCGGTGCCGGCTGGACGCTGTGGGAGCGCAGCCAGCACGACCCCTGGCTGCGCCTGCTGGCCCGCGCCCGCCAGCGCCTTGCCCAAAGTGGATTGACCCTGCCCGACACCCTGCCACCGCGCGCCATGGCCCACCGCGTGCAGGCACAATTTGGCGACGCCGCGCAAGGCGTTGCCGACTGGCTGCTGCGGCTGGAGCAATGGCGCTATGCCGCGCAACCCGAGAACGCGGCCCACCAGCTCGGCGCCCTGCGCCGCGAATTCCGAACCCTTTCCTGGCCCGCCGCCACCGCGCGCCGTTGAGCCCATTGACATGCTGAAAACCGTATCAACCGCTATTTTATTGATAGCTGCTTGCGCAATACCTGCAAGCGCAATGGCCCAAAAACACCACAAACCTGCAAAATCCCGGGCTGCCGCGCCATCGCGCAACGCCGCCGCGCCCATCGGCCCCGCCTACGCCACGCGCCCCGAGGCGCTGCTGTTTGCCGACGACCTGGCCGAGCGCCGCAACCTCGACCACGAATGGGTGCGCCAGGCCATCGGCCAGGCCCGCTTTCTGCCCCAGGTGCCCAAGCTCATGCTGCCGCCGCCCAAAGGCACGGCCAAGAACTGGCGGGTGTACCGCAGCCGCTTCATCGACCCGGTGCGCATCCGTGCGGGCCTGCGCTTTTGGCAGGACAACGCCGAAACGCTGGCACGCGCAGAAAGCGAATTTGGCGTGCCCGCCGAAATCATCGTGGGCATCATCGGCGTGGAAACCATCTACGGCCAGCAGATGGGCAACTTCCGGGTGATGGACGCGCTGGCCACGCTGGCCTTTGACTTTCCGGCCGCGCACCCGCGCGCCGCCGAGCGCACCGAGTTTTTCAAGCGCGAGCTGGAGCAGTTTCTGAGCCTCACGCACCGCAGCAATGTTGATCCGTTCGAGCCGCGCGGCAGCTACGCCGGCGCCATGGGCCTGGGACAATTCATGCCATCGAGCTGGGTACGCCACGCCATCGATTTCGACGGAGATGGCCGCGTGGACCTGTTCACAAGCCCCGCCGACGCCATCGGCTCGGTAGCCAACTATTTCATCGCCCATGGCTGGAAGCCGGGCATGCCCACGCACTACAGCGTGCAGTTCGACGCCGATCCCGCGCGCGTGCAGCTTGACGAGTTGCTGGCCCCGACATCCTGCCCACCTTCAGCGCCGCCAGCATGCAAGCCAAGGGCGCCGTGCTCGATGCCGCAGGCGCCCAGCACACCGGACCGCTGGCGCTGGTGGAGCTGCAAAACGGCGGCGACGCGCCGAGCTATGTGGCCGGAACCGAGAATTTTTATGCCATCACGCGCTACAACTGGTCAAGCTACTACGCCATGGCCGTGATCGAACTGGGGCGCGAGGTAGCCGCAGCGCGTGCACGCTAAGCCGACCCACCACTTTCAAGCAAACACCGCATGTCAGCCACCCTCCTTTCGACGCCTGTTGCCGACGCCATTGTGCGCGTGCGCGGCCTCAGCAAAATCTACGCGGGTGGCTTCCAGGCGCTCAAGAACGTCCACCTGGATATCCGCCGTGGCGAAATTTTTGCCCTGCTCGGACCCAACGGTGCCGGCAAAACCACGCTGATCAGCGTCATCTGCGGCATGACCAATGCCACCGAAGGCAGCGTGACGGCCGACGGCTTTGACACCGTGCGCGACTACCGCGCGGCCCGCTCTGCCATCGGCCTGGTGCCGCAGGAGCTGCACACCGACTCGTTCGAGACCGTGTGGGCCACCGTGAGCTTCAGCCGCGGGCTGTTTGGCAAGCCCCCTAACCCGGCGCTGATCGAAAAGATCCTGAAAGACCTCTCGCTCTGGGACAAGAGGGACACCAAGATCCTGGCGCTTTCGGGCGGCATGAAGCGCCGAGTGCTGATCGCCAAGGCGCTGTCGCACGAGCCGAAAATATTGTTCCTCGATGAACCCAGCGCTGGCGTGGACGTGGAGCTGCGACACGACATGTGGCGCCTGGTGCGCGCGCTGCGCGATGCAGGCACCACCATCATCCTGACCACGCACTACATCGAGGAAGCCGAGGACATGGCCGACCGCATTGGCGTGATCCGCCAGGGCGAACTGATCGTGGTGGAAGACAAAGACGTGTTGATGCGCAAGCTCGGCAAGAAGCAGCTCACGCTGACGCTGCAGCACCCCATGGAGCGCGTGCCCGAGTCGCTGGCGCGCTGGCCTTTGGCCCTGTCTGCCGACGGTCATGCGCTGACCTACAGCTTCGACAGTCAGCAGGAAGATACCGGCATCGCCGCGCTGCTGCGCGCGCTGGGCGAGCACGGTATCGATTTCAAGGACCTGCATTCGTCGGAGAGCTCGCTCGAAGACATCTTCGTCAGCCTCGTCCACGAACAGAAAGCGGGCCAATGATGGGCTTGAACCTGCACGGCGTGCGCGCCATTTACCGCTTCGAGATGCACCGCGCTTTTCGCACCTGGGCGCAAAGCCTGATTGCGCCGGTGCTCTCGACCTCGCTGTATTTCATCGTTTTCGGCTCGGCCATTGGCTCGCGCATGGGCGACATTGGGGGCGTGGACTATGGGGCTTACATCATCCCGGGGCTGCTGATGCTGTCGCTGCTCTCGGAGAGCATTTCCAACTCGGCTTTTGGCATCTACATGCCCAAGTGGTCGGGCACCATCTACGAGCTGCTGAGCGCACCGGTCAACTGGGTCGAGGTGCTGCTGGGCTATGTGGGCGCGGCGGCCACCAAATCGCTGATCGTCGGTGCGCTGATCCTGGCGACGGCGCGGGTGTTCGTGCCTTACGAGGTCGCGCACCCGGTGTGGATGCTCGGTTTTCTCGTGCTGACGGCCATCACCTTCTGCCTGTTCGGGTTTCTCATCGGCCTATGGGCCGACAGCTTTCAGAAGCTGCAGATCATTCCGCTGCTGGTCATCACGCCGCTGACGTTTCTGGGCGGCGCGTTCTACAGCATCAGCATGCTGCCGCCGTTTTGGCAGACCGTCTCGCTGTTCAACCCGGTGGTTTATCTCATCAGCGGCCTGCGCTGGGCCTTCTACGGCGCAGCCGACGTGCACATCGGCGTGAGCGTGGGCATGACGCTGGCATTCATGGCGGCGTGCCTGGCCGCGGTGTGGTGGGTCTTCAAGACGGGCTACCGGATTCGGCGCTGAGCGCTGGGGCCGACGCTGCGACCAGCGCAGCGGTACGGCAGCAGCCAGCCGCCCACCCGCCGCGCTGCGGCGCTGACGCGCTCAAAACCGCTGCATGGTGCAGCTGTGCGGCTGCTGCGCTTTGGCCGCGGCAATCTGCCGCACCACGCGAAAGCCGTAGCCCGAGCCTTCCACGTCGAACTTCACGCCGGGTGCGCCCTTTTTGTCCATCACGCCCACGGCCAGGGCCTGCTGGAATTGGTGGTCGGCCGCGCGCATGCTGCCGCCCTGGCCGGCCAGCTGCACGCTGGATTTTTCCATCTGCCGGGCCACGGCCACCACGTCGGTGCTGCCCGCGCGCTCGATGGACTGGGCCAGCGCCTCCACCATGAGCTGCATGCGCATGTGCACATAGTCATCCTCCGGCTTGGGGAATCGACTGCGGAACGACTGGTAGAACGCCTCGCTTTGCGCGCCCGGCACATTGGGCAGCCAGTCGGCCACGGCCACCACCTTGCCCACGCCGGCATCGCCCAAAGCGGCGGGAGCGCCCAGCGCGTTGCCATAGAAGGTGTAGAAGCTGCCGTCAAAGCCCACTTCGCGCGCGGCCTTGACCAGCAGCGTGAGATCGTTGCCCCAGTTGCCAGTGACGACGGCCTGCGCGCCGCTGGCCTTGATCTTGACGGCATAGGGTGCGAAGTCCTTCACGCGGCCCACGGGGTGCAGCTCGTCGCCCACCACGGCCACATCGGGGCGCTGCGCGGCCAGCTGGCGTTTGGCCTCGCGCAGCACGGCCTGGCCAAAGCTGTAGTCCTGGCCGATGAGGTACACGCTTTTGAGCGCCTTGTCCTCACGCACCACTTCCATGAGCGCGGCCATGCGCATGTCGGCATGGGCATCAAAGCGGAAATGCCAGAAGCTGCATTTCTCGTTGGTGAGGATGGGGTCCACCGCCGAGTAGTTGAGAAACAGCACGCGCTTGCCCGGCTCGCGCTCGTTGTGCTTGTTGATGGCGTCGATCAGCACCGCCGCCGTGGCCGACGAATTGCCCTGCAGGATGACCTGCGCGCCATCGTCGATGGCCGCGCGCAGGGCCGACAGGGCCTCTTCGTTCTGGCCCTTGCTGTCGTAGCGCTCCAGCGCCAGCGGGCGCGCACCGCCGGCGGCTGCGGGCAGGCGCACGCCGCCGCGCGCATTCACGCGCTCTATGGCCCAGAAGACGTTGCGAAAAACCGCCTCGCCCGTGTTGGCGAAAGGCCCCGACAGGCTTTCGATCAAAGCCAGCTTCACCGGCTTGGCCTGCGACACGGCAGCGCTGGGTGCGGTGGCCTGTGCCCCGCTGGCGGACACCGGGGCCAGCGTGCCAGCCACGGCGGCAATCACCGCCAAAACGCATGGACGTAATACCGCCGCGCCTGATTTCAAGCCCACCGACTGCAATTTATTCATGCCATTTTTTCCTTGAAATGCGGCGTGACCGTACACACCTCTTGGACATGCGGCGACCACACCGGGAGCCGCGCAGTGTATAGGAGCAACCCATGATTTTCGCCCCCGTGATCCGCCGCGCCGCCTACGCCAACGCACCCCGCTCTGCCGATCTGGCGCTGCAACGCTTCCTGATGGGCACCCTTCCAACACCGGCCCGCGCCAGCACCGCCGCCGGTTGCACCGTGACGCGCGACGACAAGGCCACCACGCTGCAGCTCGATGTGCCCGGCCTGGCGCGCGAGCAATTGCAGATCAGCATCGAGGGCAATGTGGTCAAGCTGCAAAGCGTGGCAGGCGCACCCCGCCAGGTGCAGCGGGCATGGGAGCTGGCCGATGAAATCGACGCCTCGGCCAGCACGGCCAAGCTCGAAAACGGCGTGCTCACGCTGACGCTGGCGCGGCTGGTGCCGGCCGACAAGTCGGTGCAGCTGGTCGTGCATTAAATGGCCGAGAGGGGCAACCCTCGATAGCTACGCATTCAATAGCTAAAGCTGGTTGAAGCGCATGCGCTTCAACCAGCTTTTTGTGTATCGGGCACACCATTCACGACGCGCATCGGAAAACCGGTTTCAAGCCCGGGGGCCGGCGCAGGGACGTTGGATAATAAGCGGGCATACCGTTCACAAGACCGAGGGTGGGAGTCGGGAAGCCATCGGACTTGGAACGCCAGATCTGGGGCTCTGGCGCCATCCCACCTGTCCACCGCCATGGCCTCACTCGAAAATCTCTCCGCCGTACATGCCACTTTGCTGGTCGGCATCCTTCTCGAATGCTTTGTGGCCTTGGGCTGGCTGCTCGCAGCCGGGCTGCTGCTGCCCATGCGCCGCGCTTCACTGCATTGGGCGGGCTTTGCATTTTTGCAAGGCGCTGCTTTTTTCGTTTACCTCATTAGCGGCAACTGGGCGGGTTTTCCTGCCCATGCAGCCGCCAACATGCTGCTGGTGGCGGCCCTTGTGCTACAGGTGCGCGGGCTGCAGCGGGCGATGGGGCGCCCGCCCACCGACAGCCTGTTCATCGCCCTGCTGTTTTGCGCCGGCGTGGTGCAAGTGGTCTGGCTGGCGCACGAACAATCTGCCTGGCGCATGGCTGCCATTTCAGCCCTGGCCAGCGGGATCAGCGCCTGGACCGGAGCGACCATGCTGCGCTGCGTTCGCCACGAGGATGCGCGTGCGCCCCGGTTGCTGGCGCTGGTGCTGAGTGCCCCCTCGGTCATCGGCAGCGCGCTGTTTGCCATGCGCGCCCTGCTCGTGCTGCAGGCCCCCGAGCGCATCATTCGCGATGACCGGCTCGACCAGTCGATCGGCATGCCAGGCGCGCTGCTGTGGCTCTTTCTTTCGCTGGGCATGGCCCTGGCGCTGGTGGGCGTGGTGCTTTACAGGCTGCAGCGCAAGCTGAGCCAGGCGGCCACCCAGGACGCCCTTACCGGCCTGCCCAACCGCCGCGCTGCCGATGATTTTCTGGCCCACGAAGCCCTGCGCGCGCAGCGGCGGGGCACGCCCCTGTCTGCGCTGATGATCGACATCGACTTTTTCAAGAAGGTCAACGACCAGCACGGCCATGCCGCCGGCGACCATGTGCTGCAGACACTGGCCAGGCTGCTGCAAGAGCGCGCCCGCGCCACCGACCTGGTGGCGCGCTGGGGTGGCGAGGAGTTCCTGGTGCTTCTGCCCGACACCTCGCCCGCCGGCGCGCGCGAGGTGGCGGAGCAACTGCGGCTGGCGGTGCAGAACACGCCGTTTTGCTGGCAGCAAAGCCCGGTGCCGGTCACCGTCAGCGCCGGTGCAGCCACCTGGACCAGCGGCCCGTTTCATGCCAACGCGCTGATCGCCAGTGCCGACAGCGCGCTCTACCAGGCCAAGAACAGCGGCCGCAACCGCGTGTGCGTGGCGGCCGACAACGCACTGCATCTGGCGCTGCCTGGCGGCAGATCCGTCGAGCCCCGCAGGGCTTGAGATGAAATCAGGCCCTGGCGCTTGTCTGGCAAGCGCCAACAGCTCAACTATTGATAGCAACCACCGGCAAAAGACGGTGCCCACCGCGCTTCACTCATGCCGCAGCGCGTCAATCGGGTCCATGCGCGCTGCGCGCCGCGCCGGAAAGTAGCCAAACACCACCCCGATCCCGGCCGAGAACACGAACGACAGCAGGTTGACGCCGGGGTTGAAGATGTAGGGCACATCCATCAGGGCCGACAAGCCGATGGATGCCCCGGTGGCCAGCACGATGCCGATCAGCCCGCCCAGGGCGGCCAGCACCACGGCCTCGATCAGGAACTGCAGCAGCACCTCGCGCTCCAGGGCGCCAATGGCCAGGCGCAGGCCGATCTCACGGGTGCGCTCGGTCACGCTCACCAGCATGATGTTCATGATGCCGATGCCGCCCACCAGCAGGCTCACTGCCGCCACGGCCCCCAACAGCATGGTCATGACCTTGGTGGTGCCCGAAAGCGTGTCGGCCAGCTGCTTGGTGTCAAGCACGTTGAAGTTGTCTTCGTCGGTATCGGCGAGCTTGCGCAGCTCGCGCAGCAGCTGCGTGAGGCTGGCCTTCACCCGCTCGGGGTCGCTGCCATCCTGCATGGACACCAGCAGGGTGTTCACGCGCGTGTTGCCGGTGACGCGGCGCTGCAGCGTGCGCAGGGGCACCAGCACGGTGTCGTCCTGGTCGTTGCCAAAGGCGCCCTGCCCTTTGGAGGCCAGCACGCCCACCACCTCGCACGAAAACGCCTTCACCCGCAATTGCTCGCCCACGGCGTCGCGTGTGCCATAGAGCTCGCGGCGCACGGTTTCGCCAATCAGACACACGGCGGCACCGGCGCGCAGCTCGGCGTCCGAAAAAACCCGCCCGGTGCGCACGGCCCAGTTGCCCGTCTGCAGCCAGGCATTGGTGCTGCCGATGATGCTGGTGGTCCAGTTGCGCCCACCGGCCACCACGGTGGCGCTGGCCCGCGCCTCGGGCGCCACGGCCAGAATGCCGCCGATCTGCTGGGCAATGGCGTCGGCATCGGTGTCCTTGAACGCGGGGGCGCCCGAGCCGCCGCCGGGCCCCATGCGCTGGCCGGGGCGCACCTGCAGCAGGTTGGTGCCCAGGCCCGAGATCTGGTTTTGCACCGCCATGGTGGCGCCATTGCCCAGCGTAACCATGGTGATGACGGCACTGACGCCGATCACGATGCCCAGGATGGTGAGAAACGAGCGCATCAGGTTGCGCCGGATCGAGCGCAGCGCCAGAAGAAGGGTGTTCAAAAGCATCAGGCCACCTCCGCCTGCGGCAGTGCAGGCATGGGGGCGCGCAGACCCACGGGGTGCGGGTTGGGCGCATCGCTGTCCACCCTGCCATCGACAAAGCGCACAATGCGCCGCGCATAGGCCGCCATGTCGGGCTCGTGGGTGACCATCAGCACAGTGATGCCCTGGTCGGCATTGAGCCGCCATAGCAGCTCCATGATTTCCTGGCTGCGCTGGGTGTCGAGGTTGCCGGTGGGCTCGTCGGCCAGCAGCACGGCCGGCTCGGTGACGATGGCGCGGGCAATGGCCACGCGCTGCTGCTGGCCGCCCGACAGCTCGGACGGGGTGTGGTGCTCCCAGCCCTTGAGGCCCACGGCATCGAGCGCGCGCGCCGCCGCAGCGTGGCGCGCGGTGGCCGATTCGCCCCGGTACAGCAGGGGCAGCTCGACGTTTTCCTGCGCCGAGGTGCGCGCCAGCAGGTTGAAGCCCTGGAACACAAAGCCAAAGTACTGCCGGCGCAGGCGCGCGCGCTCGTCGCGCGAGAGCGATTCCACATGCACACCCTTGAACAGGTATTCGCCCGCGGTGGGCCGATCCAGGCAGCCCAGGGTGTTCATTGCGGTGGATTTGCCGGAACCGCTGGGGCCCATGATGGCCACGAAGTCGCCCTGGGTGATGTCCAGATCCACGCCCTTGAGCGCCTGAAACGCCAGCGCGCCCTCGCCGTACACCTTGGTCACGCCGCGCAGGCGGATGAGGGGTGATGCCTCGCTCATGGCGCCGCCCCGGCTGAGCGCTGGTCGGTGATGACGGCCATGCCCTCGGACAGGCCTTCGCCGCTGACCTCGGTGCGGCGGCCATCGCTGATGCCCACCTGCACCGCCACGGCGTGCGCGGTGCCGTCCTTGAGCACCCACACCTGGCGCACCCGGCCCGCACCGTCGGCCGCTTCACCGCTGCCACCCGCCCGGCGCGCGCCCGAGCGCGGCATGCGCGGCATCAGCTGCGACATGATGCCGCCGCCGGACGACGCCGGTTTGGCTGCCGCCCCCGCCGCAATGGCGGGGGTGAAACGCAGCGCCGTGTTGGGCACCAGCAGCACATCGTTGCGCTCGGTGGAGGTAATGGTGGCCGCCGCTGTCATGCCGGGGCGCAAGCTCAGGTCGGAGTTGTCCACCTCCAGCCAAGTGATGTAGGTGACCACGTTGTCGGTTTTGGTGGAGCCGAACGACACCCGCGTGACCTTGGCCGGATAGCGGCGCGAGGGATAGGCGCTGACCGTGAAGCTGGCCTTCTGGTCGAGCTTCACCGAGCCCACGTCTGCCTCGTCCACGCTCACGTCCAGCCGCAGCCGCGTGAGGTCTTCGGCCAGCGTGAACAGCGTGACGGCCTGCAGCGAGGCAGCCACGGCGTTGCCTGGCTCGACCGTGCGGGTCAGCACCACGCCGTCGATGGGCGAGCGGATCGAGGCCTTGGACAGGTTGGTGACATCGGTGGAAAGCGCTGCCCGGGCGTCGTCCACCGAGGCGCGGGCACTGGCTTCGTCGGCCCGGGCACGGTCGAGCGTGGCCCGGCCGCTGTCAAGCTCTGCGGCCGAAGGCACCTTGCCGCCCGACAGGCGCGCCACTTCTTCAAGCCGCCCAAAGCCGGCCAGCGCCTCTTTGGTGGTGGCCACCGCCTGCGCCAGCCGCGCCTGCGCCGCCGCCAGCGAGGCCCGCGAGCGCAGCACCTGCGCATCGAGCTTGGCGGTGTCTAGCTCAACCAGTACCTGGCCCTTTTTGACCTTGTCGTTCACGTCCACCAGCACGTTTCTGACCGTGCCCGACAGCTCGCTGCCAATGGTCACCGCCCGCGTGGGCTGCAAGGTGCCGTTGGCCGACACGTTGAGCGTGAGGTTGCCCCGGCGCACCTCCTCGGTCACATACACCGGGGCTGCGCTGGCGCGCTGCTGGCTCTGCCA
This sequence comes from Acidovorax carolinensis, assembly GCF_002157145.1. Lineage (NCBI taxonomy): Bacteria > Pseudomonadati > Pseudomonadota > Betaproteobacteria > Burkholderiales > Comamonadaceae > Acidovorax > Acidovorax carolinensis. The sequence goes on along the minus strand of NZ_CP021361.1, from coordinate 1,278,255 downwards.
GTAGGTGATGCCGCCGCCCGCCAGCACCAGCACCGCCACGCCCAGCCACAGGGTCGAGCGCTGCCACCAGCGGCGCGGCTTGCCACCGCCGATCAGCGTTTGCAGGTCGGCAGCGGCGGTGGACGGGCTGGCGGCAGCGGTGTTTTTTTCAGGAGAAGTCATGGCCATCAGATTCGGTAGGGGGTGGGAGTCGGTTGGGGTGGCAGGCGCGGGCTACTGCGGGGCTATTGCCAGCCGCCGCCCAACGCCTTGTACAGCCGCACATGGTCGGCCGAAACGCTGGCCACGGTGGTGGCCACGCTGTCCTGGGTGGACAGCAGCGTGCGCTGGGTTTCCAGCACCGACTGGAAGTCGATCAAACCGCTGCTGTAGCGCTGCTGCGCCAGCAAGGCCGCATTGCCTGCGGCATCGGCCGCCGCCTGCAACCGCACCAGGCGCTCGCGATTTCCGCGCAGGGCCACCAGGGCGTCCTCCACATCCTTGAGCGCCGTGAGCACCGAGGCCTCGTAAGCCACACGGGCCTGTTCCAGCGCCGCCTCCTGCACGCGCACCTGGGCGCGCGCCGCGCCGCCATCGAACACCGGCATCGACACACTGGCCAGCAACGCGCTGGCAATGGAGCCGCCGTTGGTGAGGGCGCCCAGCGTCAGCGCACGCAGGCCCAGATTGCCCGAGATGTTGAAGTCGGGGTAGCGCGCGGCGTCGGCCTGCGACACCCGGGCCAGCGCAGCGGCAATGCGCTGCTCGGCCGCGCGCACGTCAGGCCGCTGGCGCAGCGTTTCTGCGGGAATGGCCAGCGCCAGGTCTTGCGCGGGTTGCGGCACGGCCACCGTGTCGGCCAGCAGCGCATCCAGCGCCAGGGGGGCCTGACCGGTCAGCACGGCCAGGCTGTGGCGCGACTGGGCCAGGCTCGATTCGAGTGCCGGAATCTGCGCGGCCGTCTGCTCGGCCGCCGCACGGGCCTGCTCGGCCACCAGCGAGGTGGTGAGGCCGGCCTGCAGCCGCCACTGGGTGATCTGCAGGGTTTCCTGCTGGCTGGCCAGATTGCTGCGCGCAATGGCCAGCCGCTGCTGCAGCCCGCGCAGCTCGATGTAGTTCACGGCGGTTTCAGCGGCCAGCGACACCTGCACGTCGGCCAGGCTGGCCTGCGCAGCCTGTGCATCGGCCTCGCTGGCATTCACGCCGCTGCGCAGGCGGCCAAACACATCGGGCTCCCAGCTGGCGTCAAACCCCGCCTGAAAGCTGTTGCCGGTGCTGTTCGATGCCCGGCTGCGCTGCGCCGACGCCGAAGCCCCCACGCTGGGCAACAGGCCGGCGGTCTGCACATCCACCTGCGCACGCGCCTGCTGCAAGGCGGCTTGCGCACTGCGCAGGCTGGTGTTGGCCTGCAAGGCCTGCGTGACCAGCCGCGTAAGCTGCGGGTCGTTGAACCGCTGCCACCATTGAGCGAGCGGCGTGGCGGGCATGTCCGCAGGCGTTTGCGCGGACCAGGCCGTCGGAACGGGCGTTTGCGGCAGGCGGCTGTCGGGCGGCACCAGGCTGGCACAGCCAGCCAGCAGCACCACTGTCGAGATCAATACCCAATGTCCCGCAGAAGCAGTCAGACGAAAGGGCGCGCGGGGCGTAGCGCGCCCTGTGTTGGCAAAGGAATGGTCATTCATGGGAAAGAGGCAACGTGCATGGCATGCCCCATTGTGCGATGCGGTCATGTCCTGCCCGATACGGAAAAGTGAAGCCCGCGTAAAGCTGCACACCGCCGCGCACATGGCACCCGAGCGTTGGGGCCGGGCGGCGCTGTTCAACGCCCGGGCAACTCAGGACGCCAGCGCGTCGAGCGGCCAGCGGGGCTTGACGTCAAACGCATAGTCGCGGTTGGCCGTCTGCTGGCCGGCCTGCAGCCGCATGGCCGCCGCCATCGCAATCATGGCGCCGTTGTCGGTGCACAGGTGCAGTTCCGGGTAATGCACACGCACCTGGTTCTGCGCGCAGGCGGCATTGAGCTGGGCACGCAAATGGCGGTTGGCGCCCACGCCACCCGCCACCACCACGCGCTGGAGGCCCGTCTGCTTGAGTGCAGTGAGGGTTTTCTTGACCAGCACGTCTACAATCGCCGCCTCGGTGCTCGCAGCCAGATCGGCTTTGCGCGCTTCCAGCGCATCGCCCAGCTTCTTGGCCTGCGTGAGCACCGCAGTCTTGAGACCGGCAAACGAAAAATCGAGGTTGCCGCTGTGCAGCAGCGGGCGCGGCAACTTGAAGGCCGTGGCGCTGCCTTGCTCGGCCAGGCGCGACAAGGCCGGGCCGCCGGGATAGCCCAAGCCCATCAGCTTGGCCGACTTGTCAAAGGCCTCGCCCGCCGCATCGTCAATGGTTTCGCCCAGCAGTTCGTAGCGGCCCACGCCGTCCACCCGCATGAGCTGGGTGTGGCCGCCCGACACCAGCAAGGCGACGAAGGGGAACTCAGGCGGGTCGGCACTTAAAAACGGCGACAGCAAATGCCCTTCAAGATGGTGCACGCCCAGCACCGGTTTGCCCAGTGCCGCGCCCAGCGCGCAGGCGACGCCAGCGCCCACCAGCAGTGCGCCCGCCAGGCCCGGCCCGCGGGTGTAGGCCACCACATCCACGTCCGCAAGGCGCTGGCCGGATTCGGCCAGCACGGCCTCGGTCAGGGGCAGCACGCGGCGGATATGGTCGCGGCTGGCCAGCTCGGGCACCACACCGCCATAGGCCTGGTGCATCTCGATCTGGCTGTGCAATGCATGCGCCAGCAAGGTGGGCACAGCCACCCCGCCCGTAGAGCGGACCAGCGCCACGCCGGTTTCATCGCACGAAGATTCAATACCCAGGATCAGCAAGCTCATGCCCCGAGTGTAAAACCCGGGACCAGCGCGGCCACGCCTGCAGCCGGAATGCAGGTGCCACACCCAGCCTGGCGACCACCAGGTTCATTGCCCGCACCAGTGCTGTGCACCAGACCGGCGCACCAGCATGTGGCGTAAATCTTGCTTACCCCCACGCATGACCGACGCCCTGCGCATTGTGGTGGTGGTCCCCGACCTGGCCATTGCCGACCCCGACGACGAACACGCCGCCACCCAGGCCGAGCGCTCGCGGGCGCTGCGCATTGGCCTGCTGGAAAACAATTTCAACCTCATTGCCACGCTGCCGGCCGATGTGTTCCTGAGCGAGCGGCTGGCCCAGTTGCAGCCCGACCTGATCATCGTGGACGCCGAAAGCGAGGCCCGCGACGCGCTGGAGCATGTGGTGATGGCCACGCGCGACGCCCGCCGCCCCATCGTCATGTTCACCAACGATGAAGACACCACGCATGTGAAAGACGCCGTGGCCGCCGGTGTGTCTGCCTACATCGTGGCGGGCCTGGCGCCGCAGCGCATCCGCCCCATCCTGGATGTGGCCATGGCGCGCTTTCAGCACGAGCAGGCCCTGCGCACCGAACTGGCCGACGCCCGCACCGAGCTCAAAGACCGCAAAACCATCGACCGCGCCAAGGGCCTGCTCATGCAGCGCCAGGGCCTGAGCGAACAGGCCGCCTATGAAAAACTGCGCAAGACCGCCATGGACAAGGGCCTGAAGCTGGCCGATGTGGCGCAGCGGATGCTGGATGTGATGGACTTGCTGGGCTGAGGCCCTGGCCCTTGGCAGATGCACGGCACATTCATGGGGCCGTGGCCAAGCCACGCGGATCGAGCCGCATTGGATTCGGTGCCAACATCGGCAACCCCCGAGCCATTTCCGACCTGTGACCGGCGATCAGGAAGCCGTCCGCCTGGACACCCCGTCACCCCACTGAAAAGCGAGCTCCCATGAAAAAAACCATCGCTGCGGCCGTTGTGTACTTCGCCATCGTGCTCGGCACGGGTTTTGTCCTGGGCGTCGTCCGTGTTCCGTTGCTCGTTCCGCGCATCGGCGAGCGATGGGCCGAGCTGGCCGAGATGCCTGTCATGGCCATCGTCATCTACCTTGCAGCCGGCTTCATCTTGCGGCACTTTCCGCACATCCGGCATCCCGCCCGAGCCATCGCAACGGGTTTATTGGCATTGGCACTCTCCATTGCGGCGGAGCTGGGCCTTGCGCTCGTCGTTCAGAGCCAATCACTGACCGAGTTCATCCTCAGTCGCGACCGGGTTTCGGGCGCCGTGTATCTGGCCCTGCTCCTGGTCTTTGCGCTCATGCCCCGCCTTCGCCTGCACAGCCATGGCGCGACAGAATCCCCACACAGCGCGGCCTGACGAACCACCTGCCGCAAAGACGCAACGGCAGAAAGTACCTCAGTCGGGCGCAAAAAAAACGCTGCCCGAAGGCAGCGTTTTGGAAGGCGTGAAAAGTTGGTTGATGTGCACTCAGAACGCAGGGACCACGGCACCCTTGTACTTGTCCTGAATGAACTTCTTCACTTCCGGCGTGTGCAGGGCCTTGATCAGCTTGGCGATGCTCGCGTCGTTTGCACGGTCTGCGCGGGCTGCAACGATGTTGGTGTAGGGCGAATCTGCGCCTTCGATGAACAGCGCGTCCTTGGTGGGGTTGAGCTTGGCTTCGATCGCGTAGTTGGTGTTGATCAGAGCCATATCCACGTCGGCCAGTGCGCGGGGCAGCAGGGGCGCTTCGAGTTCCTTGAACTTCAGCTTCTTGGGGTTCTTGGCCACGTCCAGCGGCGTGGGCGTGAGGCTCTTGGGGTCCTTGAGCTCGATCAGCCCTTGCTTGGCCAGCAATATCAGCGCGCGGCCACCATTGGATGGGTCGTTCGGAATCGCCACCGTGGCGCCATCTTTCAGGTCCTTCACGTTCTTGATCTTGCTGGAGTAGGCGCCGAAGGGCTCCACATGCACCTTGCCGTTGGGCACCTGCACCAGGCTGCTCTTGCGGTCCTTGTTGTAGCTGTCCAGGTAGGGCTGGTGCTGGAAGAAGTTGGCATCGAGCTGCTTGTCTTCGACCGCCGCGTTGGGCTGGATGTAGTCGCTGAACTCCTTGACCTGCAGGTCCACACCCTGCGCCTTGAGCTGGGGTTTGACGAAGTTCAGGATTTCAGCGTGCGGCACGGCCGTGGCGGCCACTTTCAGCACGTCTGCTGCATGGGCGCTGAGGGCCAGAGCTGCGAGGGCGAGTGCGGACAGGGTGTTTTTCAACATGACAGGCTCTTTCAATGAATCAACGAATGCACGGCAGGTTCTCGAAAATACGGAATTACCCTGACGCTTGACGGAAAGTGTAACAACGAACCCACTTGGAACCCGTTCTTTAGCCAATTGTTGATATAAAAATAGTGTTTTATATGCAATCCACAAGCCTCATAGGTTGTTGGTATCCGTGAAGCGACACGGAGCAATGTCCTTTTTGCCGTTTCAGCTTTCCGCCGCCCTCGCCTCACAACACCGCGACCTTCCTGTCGCCCTGATGGTGCATCGCACAACAGCGGTGCACAGGTGCTCACGCCCTTTTTGCAACAAGTAGCCTTGTAGCGCCCACCTGCCTTGCGCAACACGCTCTACATTCAATAGCAAACACCAGTTCGACAAGCTGGCACAGGGCTTGCATTGATGCAATCAGACCCTCACAGGTCTGCATTGGCCGATCCGCCCAACGGCGGGCGGATGTGGCCAGAACCCGGACAAAGGCGTCCCCACCCGCGCACCGCTGCTCCATGCAGCTGGCGCGGTGTGAGGACGCCTTTTTTGTTTGCCACGCCCAAGGGAAGCCCCATGACCGATCTGTTGAAAACCAGCCTCAACCGCCGCACCGTGCTGCAAGCCGCCACCGTGGGCGCCGTGGGCATCAGCCCCGCGCTGCGCGCGCTCGTCCACGCCCAGGGCTCGGACGCCCGGAGAAGAAAGAAGTGAAGATCGGCTTCATTCCGCTGACCGACTGCGCCAGCGTGGTGATGGCCTCGGTGCTGGGCTTCGACAAGAAGTACGGCGTGACCATCATCCCCACCAAGGAGGCCAGCTGGGCCGGTGTGCGCGACAAGCTGGTAAACGGCGAGCTGGACTTTGCCCATGTGCTGTATGGCCTGGTGTATGGCGTGCACCTGGGCACGGCCGGCCCGAAGAAGGACATGGCGGTGCTGATGAACCTGAACCACAACGGCCAGGCGATCACGCTGTCCAAAGCCCTGGCCGACAAGGGCGCGGTGGACGGCCCGTCGCTCGCCGCGCTGATGGCCAGGGAAAAGCGCGAATACACCTTTGCCGGCACCTTCCCCACCGGCACGCACGCGATGTGGATGCACTACTGGCTGGCGGCGGCGGGCATCAACCCGCTGTCGGGCGCCAAGCTGATCACCGTGCCGCCGCCACAGATGGTGGCCAACATGCGCGTGGGCAACATGGACGGTTTTTGCGTGGGCGAGCCCTGGAACCACCGCGCCATCATGGACGGCATCGGCGTGACGGCCAACACCACGCAGGACATCTGGAAGGACCACCCGAGAAGGTGCTGGGCACCACGGCCGACTTCGTAAAAAAGAACCCCAACACCACGCGCGCCGTGATGATGGCGGTGCTGGAGGCCAGCCAGTGGATTGATGCCAGCCTGTCGAACAAGATGAAGATGGCCGAGACGGTGGCGCAGAAGTCTTACATCAACACCAGCGTGGACGCCATCAACCAGCGCATCCTCGGCCGCTACCAGAATGGCATGGGCAAGACCTGGGACGACCCGAACCACATGAAGTTCTTCAACGATGGCGCGGTGAACTTCCCCTACCTGAGCGATGGCATGTGGTTCCTCACCCAGCACAAGCGCTGGGGCCTGCTCAAGAGCCACCCCGATTACCTGGCCGTGGCCAAGCAGGTGAACCAGGTGGAGCTTTACAGGTCGGTGGCCAGCGCCCTCAAGGTGAACGTGCCCAAGGATGTGCTGCGCACGAGCAAGCTGATCGACGGCGTGGTCTGGGACGGCAAGGACCCCGCCAGGTACGCCGACGGTTTCAAGATCAAAGCCTGAGCAATAGGAGATCACCATGGTCAGCGCCATCTTCCACTCCCCTCTGGAGCCCACGCCCGCTCCACATGATGCTATTATAAATGTAGCTATCAGCGCACAGCCAGCAAGCGCCAGTGGCCAAAATCACTTGAAACCAGCGACTGCGCCTGCCCCCATGCCGGGGCGTGACTGGGCGGCCCTGTCGCGCAGTTTCTGGCTGGCGGTTCTGCCGCCCCTGTGCGGACTGGGCTTGCTCGTGGGGCTGTGGGCGCTGGTGTCGGCCAGCACCGGCAATAGCATTCCCGGGCCGCGCGAAACGTGGCTGCAGGCGCTGGAGGTGTTCAGCAACCCGTTCTACAGCAACGGCCCCAACGACCAGGGCGTGGGCTGGAACGTGCTGGCCTCGCTGCAGCGCGTGGCCGTGGGCTTCGGGCTGGCGGCCGTGGTGGGCATTCCGGCGGGCTTTGTGATCGGGCGCTTCAACTTCCTGTCGCGCATGTTCAACCCGCTCATCAGCCTGCTGCGGCCGGTGTCGCCGCTGGCCTGGCTGCCGATTGGTTTGCTGGTGTTCAAGGGCGCCAACCCGGCGGCGATCTGGACGATTTTCATCTGCTCGATCTGGCCCATGATCATCAACACCGCCACGGGCGTGCAGCGCGTACCGCAGGACTACATGAACGTGGCCCGCGTGCTGAACCTGTCTGAGTGGAAGATTGCCACCAAGATCTTGTTCCCCGCCGTGCTGCCCTACATGCTGACCGGTGTGCGCCTGGCCGTGGGCACGGCGTGGCTGGTGATCGTGGCCGCCGAGATGCTGACGGGCGGCGTGGGCATCGGCTTTTGGGTGTGGGACGAGTGGAACAACCTCAACGTCAAGAACATCATCATCGCCATCTTCGTGATCGGCATCGTCGGGCTGGTGCTGGAGTTCGCACTCATCAAGCTGGCCACCGCATTTACGTTTGAAGAGGTCAAAGCTTGACCCGCCCCTGAGCCGGGCCTGCGGCGCGTCACCCCCTCCAGGGGGCACCACCAGTGGCCCGGCAAAGCCGGCTCCACGGTGGTCCTCGGAATAACCAGGAGTTCCTCATGCATACATCTCTCACCACCAAGTTCATCGAAATCCAGGGCGTCGAGCAGACCTTCAAGACGGCCAAGGGCCTGTTCCCGGCGCTGCAGGGCATCAACCTCACGGTCGCCAAGGGCGAGTTCGTGGCCCTCATCGGGCACTCGGGCTGCGGCAAATCCACCCTGCTCAACCTGATCGCCGGGCTTACCACGCCCACCAGCGGCGCCCTGCTGTGCGCCAACAAGGAGATCAAGGGCCCGGGCCCCGAACGCGCGGTGGTCTTTCAGAACCACTCGCTCTTGCCCTGGCTGACCTGCTTTGACAACGTGCATCTGGCGGTGGAACGGGTGTTCGGCAAAACCGAAAGCAAGGCCCAGCTTGCGGCGCGCACCGATGCGGCGCTGGCGCTGGTGGGCCTTGCGCACGCGGCGCAAAAGCGCCCTGGCGAGATCTCGGGCGGCATGAAGCAGCGCGTGGGCATTGCGCGGGCGCTATCGATGCAGCCGCAGGTGCTGCTGATGGACGAGCCCTTTGGAGCGCTGGATGCCCTCACCCGCGCGCGACTGCAGGACGAGCTGCTGGAGATCGTGGCGCGCACGCAAAGCACCGTGGTGATGGTGACGCACGATGTGGACGAGGCCGTGCTGCTGTCCAACAAGATCGTGATGATGACCAACGGCCCCGCCGCCACCATTGGCGAGGTGCTGGCGGTAGACCTGCCGCGCCCGCGCAACCGCGTGGCACTGGCCGAAGACCCGCGCTACGTGCATTGCCGCAAGGCCGTGATCGACTTTTTGTACACGCGCCAGGGGCATGTCGAAAAAGCAGCCTGACCCGGTGCTCGCATCAAAGGCACTGGCTGCACGCAGCCAGTGTTTTTTGCATTTCAGGCGCGCCACCGCACCACAAACCACGACACGGCGCGGACCAGGCCAGCAGCCACCGCGCAAGGGCCGCCCCGCCGCGCTGGTGGCGTCCCCCTGGGGGGATGACGCGAAGCGGCTCAGGGGGGGTGTTTAATTTCAGCGGCCACCGCCCGTGATGTAGTGCTCGAGCTGCTCGATGATGAATTTCTGCTCGGAAATGATGTCTTTGACCAGATCGCCGATGGAGATCAAGCCCACCAGCTTGCTGCCATCGACCACGGGCAGATGGCGCAGGCGGTTTTCGGTCATGAGCGCCATGCATTCCTGGCTGGTCTGGGTGGGGCGCACATACATCACGTCGGCGGTCATCACATCGCTGACCAACGTCACCGACGAGGTGCGGCCCATCAGGGCAATCTTGCGGGCGTAGTCGCGCTCGGTGAATATGCCCACGATGGTCTCGCCCTCCATCACCAGCAGGGCCCCGATGTGCTTGTCGGCCATGCGCTGCAGCGCATCCAGCACCGAATCTCCCGGAGCGATGGCGTGAACAGTGTTGTCGTTCTTGGATTTGAGAATTTCAGCAACGGCAGTCATGAAGGGCCTCCCTACAAAAATGATGGCGGACGTGAAAGAGTTTCAACGCATCCTGCCTTGTGCGCAACTCCGGCATGAACAAGAGCCCGGTCTGGCGGTATTGGGCAACACCGCAGCGCCCTTGGCACCGCAGCCTATTTTTTGATCAGATTGGCTTCCAGCGCCTATCCATAAAGCGCTGAAAGCTATCAAAAACAGAGCAATCTACAACACTTCAGCGCCGTCCACCAAGCAGGCCACCGCCCATCTTGAGCAGGTCGCCCAGCCCCACCTGGCCGTCGCCATCCTGGTCGAGCAGGCTGCCCAGCAAACCACCGCCCAGGCCGCCTTGCTGCTGCACGCGCGCCTGCTCCTGGCCCAGCACCTGGCCGAGGCCGCTGGCGTCCATGCCGCCAGAGCCCATGCGCTGCGCCAGGAACGACATCACGATGGGGGCCAGCATCTGCAGCAACTGCCCGGCATTGGCGCCCAGGCCCGTGGCCTGGCCCAGGCCGGCCTCGGCACGCTGCTGATTGCCGCCAAAGATGTGACCCAGGATGGCCGCGCCGTCGGGCGCGCCACCGCCCGCACTGCCGCCACCACCGCCCAGCAGCGAACCCAGCAGCCCGCCCAGATCGGGGCCGCCGCTGTGGTCGCGTTGCAAGGCGCCAAACAGGTCCATGGCACCCTGGGGCTGGGCCGCATTGCGCCCCAGCGTACCCAGCAGCAGCGGCAGGGCCGCGCCCACGGCGCCCTCGGTCTGCTCGGGGCTGGTGCCCAGTTGCTGGGCCATCTGCTGCAGCGGCGCGCCCTGAAGCTGGGCCATGAGTTCGTCAACAAGGGAGGCAGGGGAGTTCATGACTGGCATCCTTTCAAAAAAATGCACGGACCACAGGGCCCGACAGACATGGTAGGCCCAATGGGTGACATCCCACAGCAATGTGCACCCTTGCCGGGCCATCAACCGAGCCGCGGACAAGGGATTTACCAATTACTACAATCAGGGTTAACCCTAGTGCCGCAGCAGCAACCCACCCGGTTGGTGCAGGCAATTGCACGCTGTGTGCTCCACACCTGCGCACTGTGCATGTCCATCGCCGCGTACCGCACGGCGTTCACAGGCTTTCCCCGTTCAATCTTTCGCAGCCGTTGCGCTGCCCCCGCGTGCTGCACGACAGCACCGCGTTGCCGCGACCGCCGCGCCTTTCAAGGATATGCACCATGCAGGCCATTGCCCGCCTCAGCCAGTTCGTTGGCAAAACGTTTGCCCTCTGGGTTCTTGTGTTCGCCGTGCTGGCGTTTTATGCACCGGCCCAGTTCAAATGGATCGGCCCCTACATCGTGCCGCTGCTGGGCATCATCATGTTCGGCATGGGCCTGACGCTCTCGAAGGATGATTTCAAGGAAGTTGCCAAGCGCCCCCTGGACGTGGCCATCGGCGTACTCGGCCAGTTCATCATCATGCCGGGGCTTGCATGGGTGCTTTCCAAGGCGCTGAACCTGCCGCCCGAAGTGGCCGTGGGCGTGATCCTGGTGGGCTGCTGCCCCGGTGGCACGGCGTCGAACGTGATGACCTTTCTGGCCCGCGGCGACGTGGCCCTGTCGGTGGCCATCACCTCGGTGACCACGCTGCTGGCGCCGGTGGTAACGCCCGCCCTCATTTACCTGTTGGCCAGCCAGTGGCTGGAGGTTAGCGCCTCGGCCATGTTCTGGTCCATCGTGCAGGTGGTGGTGCTGCCGATTGCCTTGGGCGTGGTGGCGCAGTCGCTGCTGCGCGACAAGGTCAAGGCGGCCGTTTCGGTGCTGCCGCTGGTGTCGGTGGCCGCCATCGTGGCCATCGTGGCGGCGGTGGTGGCGGGCAACCAGGCCCGCATCGCCACCAGCGGCCTGATGATCTTTGCCGTGGTGGTGCTGCACAACGGCCTGGGCCTGTTGCTGGGCTACTGGCTGGGCAAGCTCACGGGCATGGATGTGTCCAAGCGCAAGGCCTTGTCGATCGAGGTGGGCATGCAGAACTCGGGCCTGGGCGTGGCGCTGGCCACGGCGCATTTTTCGCCCCTGGCGGCGGTGCCCAGCGCGATTTTCAGCGTGTGGCACAACATCTCCGGTCCGCTGGTGGCCACGCTGTTCCAGCGCTTTCGCAACGAGGACGACGCCAGCGCTTCGAGCAAGCCGGCCTGATTCCGGGGCGGGCGGTAAACACTATTAATTCAGTAGCTGCTTGCGCTTTATCCATATGCGCCAGCGGCACTTTTGATGCAAAACAGGGCATCCGTGCAGGCATGCCCCACCGGCCCGGCCCCTACAGCTCCAGCCGAAAGCCCACGCCATAGACGGCCCGGATCGGCTCGCAGCCCGGCGCCGCCTGTTCCAGCTTGCGGCGCAGGTTCTTGATGTGGGCGTCCACGGCGCGGTCGGTGACGTCGCGGCGGTCATCGTGCAGCTTGTTGAGCAGCACTTCGCGCGACAGCACCTGCCCCGGCACGGCCGCCAGCGACCGCAGCAGCCGGAACTCCACCGGCGTCAGCTCCAGCGCCACCCCATGAAAGCTGGCACGGTAGGCCGCCGCGTCGATGTGCAGCGCCGCCAACCCCTTTGATTCGGACGCCACGCCGGCCTGCGCACGCCGGCTGCGCCGCAGGATGGCCTTGACGCGGGCCACGATCTCGCGGGGGCTGAAGGGGGTTTTGCAGATGTAGTCGTCCGCGCCCCCTTCGAGCCCGGCCAGGCGGTCGGCCTCGTCGGCGCGGGCCGTGAGCATGATGATGGGCACGTCGCTGAAGCCGCGCAGATCGCGGCACACCTGCAGGCCGTCGCGCCCCGGCAGCATCACGTCCAGCAGCACCAGGTCGGGGTGCCGGGCCTGCACAAACGCGCTGACCCCGCGGCCATCGGCCAGCCAGTCGGCCCGGTGCCCGGCGGCGTGCAGATAGTCCATCAGCAGCGCCGCCATCTTGGGCTCGTCTTCCACCACCAGGATATGGGCGGGCTGTGGCGCACCGCTGGCAAGGGGCGCGTTCACGCGCGGCCACCTTGCTGCGTGGCGTCGGCAGACAGCAGCGGAAACCGCATGGCGATGCACAGCCCGCCCAGCGCTGAGGCGTGTGCGCTGATCTCGCCCCGGTGCGCCTCCACGATGCGGCGGCTGATGGCCAGGCCCAGGCCCGCCCCGCCGCTGGCGCGGTTGCGCGAGGCCTCGACGCGGTAAAAGCGGTCAAAAAGGCGCGGCAGGTGCTCGGGCGAAACGCCAGGGGCCGAGTCGCAAAACTCCACCACGATGGCGCCGCCTTCGCGCCGGGCCGCCACGCGCAGCGTGCCGCCCGCGTCGGTGTAGCGCACCGCGTTTTCGAGCAGGTTGCCAAAGAGCTGCCCCAGCCGGCGCGCATCGGCCGCCACCACCAGCGCCCGGGCATCGAGCCGCAGCTCCAGCGCAATGCCGGCTTCGGCCAGGCGCGCACGAAACGATGCCACGCTGGCCTGCAACACGCCGGCCAGGTCCACCGGCACGGGCCGGTGCGTCATGGCGCCGGCATCGGCCAGCGACAGGTCATACAGGTCGCTGACCAGCTTGTTGAGCGTGGCCACTTCGGCCTGCAGCGATTGCAGGGACTGTCGCGTCAGCGGGCGCACCCCGTCTTCCAGGGCTTCCAGCTCGCCGTTGAGCACCCCGAGCGGCGTGCGCAGCTCGTGCGAAATATCGGCCATGAAATCGCGGCGCATCTGCTCGTTGCGCTCCAGGGCGACCGCCAGGCGGTTGAAGTCGCGGGCCAGCTGGCCGACCTCGTCGCGCGAGGCAATGTCCACGCGCGTGGCGTAGTCGCCAGCCGCCAGCCGGTGCGTGGCCTCGGCCACCTGACGCACCGGGCGCAGCAAGGCGCGCGCGGCCCACAGGGCGATCAGGGCCGCCAGCAGCACCGACACCGCGCCCATGGTCCAGCTGGCGCGCAACTGGCTTTGCGCAAAACGCACGTCGCCGGCGGCGCTCACGGTTTCGAACGGTGCCGTGGTCAGCCATCCCACGGTGTGGCCATTCACCACCAGGGGCAGGCGCGGGGCATTGGGCCGCACATCGGCATAGCCCACCACCAGGCGCGCGTCGGCATCCAGCAGCGCAAAGCGCAGCATGGCGCCGGTGAGGTCGGACATCGGGGGGGTTGCCGCAACCGACGCCGGGGTGAGCGGCGCATCCACGCCCGCCACGGGGCGCAGCAGCTTGCGCCACTTGCCCTTTTCGTCGCGCAGAAAATCCCAGCTAGCGCCGTTGGCGAGGTAGGCCTCGATCACCCGCGGCCGCACGGCTTCGAGACGCTCCACCGCCAACTCGTTGAGATAGCCGACAAATCCCCGGCTGAAGCTCCACTGCGCGGCCAGGCCCATGGCAATCACCACGAAGACGGCCGTGGCCAGCACGGCCAGAAACAACTTGGCCGTGATGCCGGGTTTGAGACGGAGCAAGGCAGGTGACACGTTGGAGTGGAAATAGGCCGCATCAATGGCGGATGGCGCAGCGCAACGGGCGCTGCCGCGCATGAATTAGAGCACCGCCGGTGCCGCAGGGCGCGCCATATCCCCAGGCGCCGCAGACTTCCACGTTCCTCCTACTTTTTGCGTCAGAATGTTTCGCAACCAAGGACCGCGCGCGCCCATGACACCTCTTTTCACTGACCACTTGCCTGCCCCCACGCTGCCTCCCTGCTCCACCACGCCCCTGCAAGCTTTCCGTTCGTCCCGCCGGCTGGCCGTGGCTACCCTGGCGGGCCTGGCATTGCTGGTGGGCGCCTGCTCTGACAAGAAGGCGCCTGCGGCGCCCAAGGGACCGGCCGAAGTGGGCGTGGTCACCCTGCAACCCGAGCGCCAGACCGTCACCACCGAACTGCCCGGCCGCACCAGCGCCTTCCTCAGCGCCGAAATCCGCCCCCAGGTGGGTGGCATCGTGCAGCAGCGGCTGTTCACCGAGGGCGCGCAGGTCAAGGCCGGCCAGGTGCTGTACCAGCTGGATGCCTCGCCGTATGAAGTGGCGCTGGCCAGCGCCCAGGCCTCGGTGGCCAAGGCGCAGGCCAGCGTGGGCACGGCCGAGGTCAACGCCCGGCGCAATGCCGAACTGGTGAAGATCGATGCGGTCAGCCGCCAGGTGTATGACGACAGCCAGGCCGCTGTAGTGCAGGCCCGCTCCGACCTGGCCGTTGCCCGCGCCGCGCTGGACAACGCGCGCATCAACCTGGGCTACACGCGCATCAAGGCGCCGATTTCGGGCCGCACCACCACCTCCACCGTCACGCCGGGCGCACTGGTTACCGCCAACCAGACCGCCGCGCTCACCACCATCTCGCAGCTCGATCCGCTGTATGTGGATGTCACCCAGTCCAGCACCGAGGTGCTGCGCCTCAAAAGCGACCTGGCGCGCGGGCGCATCCAGAAAAGCGGGCAGGCCGAAGCGCCCATCACCCTGCAACTGGAAGATGGCAGCCGCTACCCTCACCCCGGCAAGCTGCAGTTTGCCGGCGTGAGCGTGAACCCCGGCACCGGCGCCGTGACGCTGCGTGCCGTGGTGCCCAACCCCGACGGCCTGCTCATGCCCGGCATGTATGTGCGGGCGGTGCTGGAAACCGGCATCAACGAACAGGCGCTGCTGGTGCCCCAGCAGGGCGTGAACCGCGACACCGCGGGCAATGCCAGCGTGCTGCTGGTCAACGCCGAAGGCAAGATCGAACGGCGCAAGATTGCGGTAGACGCAGCGGTGGGCAACCGCTGGCTGGTGGGCAGCGGGCTGGCAGCCGGTGATCGTGTGGTGGTGGATGGCTTTCAGCGCATCAAGCCCGGCGACGCCGTGAAGCCGACCGAGGTGGTGGTCAAGCCGATGGCGGCCACACCCCCTGCCGCCGCAACACCGGCAGCGCCAGCAGGCCCGGCTGCAGGCGCTGCAGCAACCGCATCCGCCGCAGCGGCTGCGCGCTGAGGGCTGGCCCGCCATGGCTCAGTTCTTCATCAACCGGCCCATCTTCGCGTGGGTCATCGCCATCATCATCATGCTGGCCGGCGCCATGTCCATCAAGACATTGCCGCTGGAGCAATATCCCGACATCGCGCCGCCGCGCGTGTCGATCAGCGCCCAGTACACCGGTGCCTCGGCCAAGACGGTCGAAGACTCGGTCACGCAGGTGATCGAGCAGCAGCTCAAGGGCCTGGACAACCTGATCTACATGGGATCGACCAGCGACGCCTCGGGCAGCTCGCGCACCACGCTCACCTTCAACGCTGGCACCAATATCGACGTGGCCCAGGTGCAGGTGCAAAACAAGTTGCAGCAGGCCATGTCGCGCCTGCCGCAGGCCGTGCAAAGCCGCGGCGTCTCGGTCACCAAGGGCGGCAACGACTACCTGATGATCATCACCTTCACCTCGCCCGACCCCAGCGTGTCGCAGGTGGACATTGGTGACTACATTGCCAGCAACCTGGTCGACGTGATCAGCCGCATTGACGGCGTGGGCGACGTCCTCACGCTGGGCACCGGCTACGCCATGCGCGTGTGGCTCGATCCGGGCAAGCTCGAAAAATTCGCGCTCATGCCGTCGGACATCGACAGCGCCATCAACGCGCAGAACGCACAGGTCTCGGCGGGCCAGCTCGGCGCCCTGCCCGCCGTGGGCGAGCAGCAGCTCAACGCCACCATCACGGCGCGCAGCAAGCTGCAGACAAAGGAAGAGTTCGAGCAGATCGTGCTCAAGTCCACCAGCGACGGCGCCGCCGTGCGCCTGAAGGACGTGGCGCGCATCGAGCTCGGTGCGGAAAACCTCACCATCACCTCGCGCCTGAACGGCCAGCCCGGCGCCGGCATGGGCGTGGTGCTGGCCGACGGCGCCAACGCCATGGCCGTGGCCGAGGCCGTGAATGCCAAGATCGCCGAGCTGCAGCCCTTTTTTCCCTACCAGCTCAAGCCCTTTACCAGCTACGACACCACGCCATTCGTGAGCGCCTCCATCGAAGAAGTCGTCAAGGCCCTGTTCGAAGCCATGGTGCTGGTGGTGCTGGTGATGTATGTCTTCTTGCAGAATTTCCGCGCCACGCTGATTCCGGCCATTGCGGTGCCGGTGGTGCTGCTGGGCACCTTTGGCGTGCTCTCGGCAGCGGGCTTTTCGATCAACACGCTGACCATGTTCGGCCTGGTGCTGGCCATTGGCCTGCTGGTGGACGACGCCATCGTGGTGGTGGAAAACGTCGAGCGCGTTATGAGCGAGGAAGGCCTGTCGCCCAAAGAGGCCACGCGCAAGTCGATGGCCGAGATCACGCCGGCCCTCGTGGGCATTGCGCTCACGCTGTCGGCGGTGTTCATCCCCATGGCGTTCTTCGGCGGCTCCACCGGGGTGATCTACCGGCAGTTTTCCATCACCATCGTGTCGGCCATGGTGCTGTCGGTGCTGGTGGCCCTGACGCTCACGCCCGCGCTGTGCGCCACCTTGCTCAAGCCCATTGCCAAAGGGCAGCACAGCCCCCATGGCGCGCCGCGCAAGGGCGTTGCGGGCTGGATCGACCGCTTTTTTGTCGGCTTCAACCGCCGTTTTGACCGCACGGCCGACGGCTACCAGCGCGGCGTGGGCACCGTGGTGCGCCGGGGCAAACGCATGATGCTGGTGTATCTGCTGATCTGCGCGGGCATGGCGGTGCTGTTCTTGCGCCTGCCCACGTCGTTCTTGCCCAATGAGGACCAGGGCGCGGTGTCGGTGCAGATCACCCTGCCGCCAGGTTCGTCCAACGCCCGGCTGCAGGCGGTGATGGCCCAGGTGCAGAAATACTTTGCCGCCCAGCCCGATGTGATCAGCTTCAACTCGATCACCGGCTCAGGCGGCGACCAGAGCTCGGCGCGCGGCTTTGTGCGGCTGACCAACTGGAGCCAGCGCACACGCCCCGACCAGAGCGCCGACGCCATTGCCCGCAAGGCCACCAAGGACCTGGCCGCCATCCGCGATGCGCGCATTTTCGTGCTGCTGCCGCCCGCCGTGCGCGGGCTGGGGGCCAATGCGGGCTTCAACTTCCAGCTCAAGGACCTGAACGGCCTGGGCCACGACGCCCTGGTGGCCGCGCGCGACAAGGTGCTCGAACTGGCAGCCCAGCGCACCGAGCTGAGCAACACGCGCAGCACCAACCTGGACGACACCGCGCAGCTGGGTGTGGACATTGACGACAGCAAGGCCGGCGCCTTGGGCCTGGCCACGGTGGACGTGAACAACACGCTGTCGAGCGCGCTGGGCGGCACCTATGTGAATGACTTTCTCAACAAGGGGCGCGTCAAACGGGTCTACATGCAGGGCGATGCGCCGTTTCGCATGCTGCCGCAGGACGTGGCGCCCTGGACGGTGCGCAACAACCAGGGGCAGATGGTGCCGTTCTCGGCGTTTTCGAGCACCCGCTGGACCTATGGCTCGCCGCAGCTGCAGCGCTACAACGGCAGCCCCAGCTACGAGTTCGTGGGCAATGCGGCGGCGGGCGTGAGCTCGGGCGTGGCCATGGCGGCGGTCGAAGACATCATGAAGGAAATGCCTCCGGGCATTGGCTACGAATGGACCGGCGCCTCGTTCCAGGAGCGGCTGTCGGGCTCGCAGGCGCCGCTGCTGTATGCGGTGTCCATCCTGTTCGTGTTCCTGTGTCTGGCCGCACTCTACGAAAGCTGGTCGGTGCCGTTCTCGGTGATTCTGGTGGTGCCGCTGGGCATTGTCGGGGCGCTGCTGGGCATCGGGTTTCGCGGGCTGTCGAACGACGTGTACTTTCAGGTGGGCCTGCTCACCACCGTGGGGCTGTCGTCCAAAAATGCCATCTTGATCGTGGAATTTGCCACCCAGCTTCAAGAGCGCGGCCGCAGCGTGCTCGATGCCACGCTGGAAGCCGTGCGCCTGCGGTTGCGCCCCATTTTGATGACTTCGCTGGCCTTTGGTTTTGGCGTGTTGCCCCTGGCCCTGGGCAGCGGCGCGGGCGCCGGTGGGCGCCAGGCCATCGGCACGGCGGTGCTGGGCGGCATGGTGTCGGCCACCGTGCTGGGCATCTTTTTTGTGCCGGTGTTCTTTGTCCTGATTCGCGGCTACTTTGCCGACCGCAAGGCAAAGCAGACAGCCAGCGAAACCGGAGCCGCCGCATGAGCCGCACCCCCCTGATCGCCCCCCGCCGCACCGTGGTGCGCGCCACCGCCGCCAGCGCACTGGCCTTGCTGGCTCTGCTGAGCCTCGCTGGCTGCACCAGCCTGGCGCCAGACTATGCGCGTCCCGCACTGCCCGTGCCTGCCACGCTGACCGGCACGAGCGTGGCGGACGGCACCGCGCTGGCACCCGAGATCGGCCCGATGGGCTGGCAGGAATTTCTGCAGGAGCCGCGCCTGCGCGCGCTGGTGGCGCTGGCGCTGCAAAACAACCGCGACCTGCGCGTGGCGATGCTGGCCATCGAGAAGGCCCGCGCGCAATATGGCGTGGAGCAGTCCAACCGCTTCCCTGCCGTGGGCGCCACCGCCGCCGGCACGCGCACGCGCACGGCCGACGACCTGACCGCCAGCGGCCGCTCGCCCACCAGCAGCCAGTACAGCGCGCAGCTGGGCTTCAGCAGCTACGAGATTGACCTGTTTGGCCGCGTGAAGAACCTCAACGAGGCCGCGCTGCAGGAATTTTTGCGCACCACCGAGAACCGCCGCAGCGTGCAACTGAGCCTGGTGGCCGAGGTGGCCAACGCCTGGCTCACGCTGGACGCCGATGGCCGGCGCCTGCAACTGGCGCAAGACACCCTGCGCAGCCGCCAGAAGTCATACGAGCTGACCCAGCGCAGCTACGAGCTGGGCGCTGCCTCGGGCCTGACGTTGGCGCAAACCCAGACCACGGTGGACACCGCCCGCGCCGATGTGGCCGCCTTCACCAGCCAGGTGGCGCGCGACCGCAATGCACTGGCCCTGCTGGCGGGCGCGCCAGTGCCTGCGGCCCTGCTGCCTGATGGCGCGAACCCGGCAGCCGGGGCGACCGAGGCGTCGCCCACCCAGGCCGCACCGGCAACGACAACGACGTCGGTCGCCCCCAACCCCAGCACTGCCACGCCCGCCGCCACCCTGCTGGCGGTGCCGGCCGACCTGCCCTCGTCGGTGCTGCTCAACCGCCCCGACGTGCGCGCCGCCGAATACACCCTGCGCGGCGCCTACGCCAGCATTGGCGCGGCGCGTGCCGCGTTCTTCCCCAGCATCACGCTCACGGCGTCGGCGGGCACCGCCAGCAACGCGCTGTCGGGCCTGTTTGACGGCGGCAACGGCACCTGGAGCTTTGCGCCACAGATCCGCCTGCCCATCTTTGATGCTGGCCGCAACCGCGCCAACCTCCAGATCGCCGAAACCGCGCGCGACACCGCCCTGGCCCAATACGACAAGGCCGTGCAAACCGCGTTCCGCGAAGTGGCCGATGCCCTGGCCGAACGCGCCACGCTGGCCGAGCGCCTGCAGGCCCAGCAATCGCTGCAGGCGGCCACGCTGAAGGCATTGCAGTTGTCCGAAGCCCGCTACCGCCTGGGCGCCGACAGCTACCTGCCCGTGCTGGACGCCCAGCGCTCGCTCTACAGCGCGCAGCAGACGCTGATCGGTCTGGCGCTGGCCGAACAGGCCAACCGCATCACGCTGTACAAGGTGCTGGGCGGCGGATGGAACGACGCCGCCACGGGCGATAGCACGACAACGCCCGGCACCTGAAGCGGCGCGCGAAGGTTTTCGCACTGCGCTGTGAGACAAGCAGTTTCCAGCGCAGGGCGGTGCAAGCCCTTTGGTGAAGCGTGGGCGCTGATCCGCCATGCCCACCACGTTGAGGCCAGCTCCCCGTGGTGCACACGCACCAAGCTGGCCCAACCGCCACGCTGGCCTTGCACCGGCAACGCGAGCCCGCCTCTATCGCTACTTCTTTTTTGATAGCTATTCGCGCTTTATACATAAGCGTTGCAGCCCGATTTCGCCAAAACCCTCCATTCCGCTCACCGCTGGCACAGGCCTTGCATTACCCCGGGTGTGGCCAAGGTAGGCCGCATGTTGAGCCCGGTGCAATGGCGTGTTGGGCTGACGAAGACGATGGCGTCCCTGCGAGGGTGTTGGCTGCCAGGCCAGCGCACCGTGCGGACGCCTTTTTGTTTTTCCGAAACGCCTACGGAGGTCACGATGAAAAAATCCAGGCTGGTGATGGTGGGGAACGGCATGGCCGGTGTGCGCACGCTCGAAGAGCTGCTGAAGATTGCGCCCGACCTGTACGACATCACGGTGTTCGGCGCCGAGCCGCACCCCAACTACAACCGCATCCTGTTGTCGCCCGTGCTGGCCGGCGAGCAGACCATTGACGAGATCATCCTGAACGACTGGCAGTGGTATGCCGATCACCACATAACGCTGCACACGGGTTTCACCGTGACCGACGTGGACCGCGTGCACCGCACCGTCCACGCCACCAATGCAGCGGGCGAGACCATCACCGCCGAATACGACCGCCTCATCATGGCCACGGGCTCCAACCCGTTCATCCTGCCCATCCCGGGCAAGGATTTGCAGGGCGTGCTGGCCTACCGCGACATTGCCGACACGCAGGCCATGATCGACGCGGCCGCCACCTACAAACATGCGGTGGTGATCGGCGGTGGCCTGCTGGGCCTGGAGGCCGCCAACGGCCTCATGAAGCGCGGCATGCAGGTGAGCGTGGTGCATGTGGGCGACTGGCTGATGGAACGCCAGCTCGACGACGTGGCCGGCCGGATGCTGCAAAAGTCGCTGGCCGAGCGCGGCATGCAGTTCCTCATGAAGGCACAGACGCAGGAGCTGCTGGGTGACGACACGGGCCGCGTGAAGGCAGTGAAGTTCAAGGACGGCACCGAGGTGCCCGCCGACCTGGTGGTGATGGCCGTGGGCATCCGCCCCAACACCGCACTGGCTGAAAAGATGCGCCTGCATGTGAACCGCGGCATCGTGGTCAGCGACACGCTGCAGACCACCACCGACGCCCGCATCTACGCCGTGGGCGAATGCGCCGCGCACCGGGGCATTGCCTATGGCCTGGTGGCGCCGCTGTTCGAGCAGGGCAAGGTGCTGGCCAACCATCTGGCCGAGTTCGGCATTGGCCGCTACCAGGGCTCGCTCACGTCCACCAAGCTCAAGGTGACGGGCATCGACCTGTTCAGTGCGGGCGACTTCCAGGGCGGCGCCGACACCGAGGAGATCGTGATGAGCGACCCCTTTGGCGGCGTGTACAAAAAGCTCGTCATCAAGGACGACAAGCTGGTGGGCGCCTGCCTGTATGGCGACACCGTGGACGGCAGCTGGTACTTCAAGCTGCTGCGCGACGGCCGCACGGTGAACGACATCCGCGACAAGCTGATGTTCGGCGAATCGCACCTGGGCGACACCGGCCACCAGGGCCAGAGCAAGGCCGCCGCCATGCAGGACAGCGACGAAGTGTGCGGCTGCAACGGCGTGACCAAGGGCGCCATCTGCAAGGCCATCAAGGACAAGGGCCTGTTCACGCTCGATGAAGTGCGCAAGCACACCAAGGCCAGCGCGAGTTGCGGTTCGTGCACCGGGCTGGTTGAGCAGATCATCATGTTCACCGCCGGTGGCGACTACAGCGCCACACCCAAGACCAAGGCCCTGTGCGGCTGCACCGACCATGGGCACCAGGCCGTGCGCGACGCGATCCGCGCCAACAAGCTGCTGAGCATTGGCGACGTGTTCCGATTCATGGAGTGGAAGACGCCCAACGGCTGCGCCACCTGCCGCCCCGCCGTCAACTACTACCTCATCAGCACCTGGCCCAAGGACGCCAAGGACGACCCGCAAAGCCGCGCCATCAACGAGCGCAGCCACGCCAACATCCAGAAAGACGGCACCTACAGCGTCATCCCCCGCATGTGGGGGGGAGAGACCACGGCCGACGAGCTGCGCCGCATTGCCGATGCGGCCGACAAGTACCACATCCCCACCATCAAGGTCACGGGCGGCCAGCGCATCGATTTGCTGGGCGTGAAGAAGGAAGACCTGGTCAACGTGTGGAAGGACATCGGCATGCCCAGCGGCCACGCCTATGCCAAGGCGCTGCGCACCGTGAAGACCTGCGTGGGCAGCGAGTGGTGCCGCATGGGCACCCAAGACAGCACGCAGATGGGCAAGGACCTGGAGCGCGCCATGTGGCGCATGTATGCCCCGCACAAGGTCAAGTTTGCGGTGAGCGGCTGCCCGCGCAACTGCGCCGAGGCCGGCATCAAGGACGTGGGCATCATCGGCGTGGACAGCGGCTGGGAGATGTACGTGGCCGGCAACGGCGGCATCAAGACCGAGGTGGCCCACTTCTTCACCAAGCTCAAAACCGCAGAAGAAGTGCTGGAGTACACCGGCGCGTTTTGCGAGCTGTACCGCCAGGAAGGCTGGTACCTGGAGCGCACCGTGCACTACGTGAACCGCGTGGGCCTGGACTATGTGAAAAAGCGCATTCTGGAAGACCACGAGGGCCGCAAGGCGCTGTGGGAGCAGCTGCAGTTTGCGCTCGACGGCGAGCCCGACCCTTGGTTCGAGTTTGACAAGGCAGCAGTGGACCAGCGCCAGTTCATTCCGATTGCCGTGGCTTGATCCCATTTATTGAATAAAAAATGGCTCTTCTAGCGAATGCTAGTGATGCACTCGATAAACGCCGTACTCCAAAAACGCTGTTTGAGGACGTACGGAGCATGCCATCACTACTATTCGCTAGAAGAGCCTAAAAAATGTCTCTAGCGCTTGATGGATAAGCGCAAGCAGCTACCAAAGGAATAGCAATGAATGCCTGGAAACTGATCTGCCGCGTGGAAGACATCCCGGTGCTCGGCTCGCGCCGCGTCGCCCGCGAAAAGGGCCTGGATGTGGCGGTTTTCCGCAACGATGCGGGCGGCGTTTTTGCGCTGCTGGACCGCTGCCCGCACAAGGGCGGGCCGCTGAGCCAAGGCATTGTGTTTGGCACGCAGGTGGCTTGCCCGATGCACAACTGGACGATTGGCTTGTGCGATGGGCAGGCGGCGGCGCCGGATGAGGGGTGCACGCCGAAGTTTGCGGTGAGGGTGGAGGATGGGGCGGTGTATATGGATTCGCAGGAGTTGGCATCTGTAGCGACCGATCTGACCCGGCCTGTGGCGGGGCCTGCACGCAGGACTGTGGGGGTTTGATTTGTTTACGGGGCTGCCTATTTTTGCTGGCTTGCCTTTGCAGAGGGCGGAGGCCGGGGTATGCGCCCGGCGGCGCAGTAACTTTCTTTTGCGTCGCCAAAAGAAAGTCACCAAAGAAAAGGCGACCCCGCTGTCTGCGTCCCCAGCGCTGCGCGCTGGGGCAACCTGTGGTGCTCGCCGACGGGGTGCGTCGCAGAACTCGCTGCGCGCTGACGCGCTCCGCTCAAACAACTGCGACGAGTCAGACCACGATGCATGTGTGTCCTGCGGCACACATGCCACCCCGCCCGCTGCGCTCCTCGGCACATACAGAGGGG
Organism: Acidovorax carolinensis; assembly: GCF_002157145.1. NCBI lineage: Bacteria > Pseudomonadati > Pseudomonadota > Betaproteobacteria > Burkholderiales > Comamonadaceae > Acidovorax > Acidovorax carolinensis. Next base: position 1,254,316 of record NZ_CP021361.1, on the reverse strand, counting down.
CTGGGGAACCAACATCCATTCGGGCCATTGCTTCGCTGCGCTGCGCTCGGCCCCACATCGCAGGCGCAAGCGCCACGCGCTGCGCAAACTGGGCCGAGCGAAGCAATGGCCCGTGTGGATATTCGGCTGTTCGGCTGTCCAACCCCTGCTGGCTGCGCCTGCGTCGGGGCGCTTGCGGGGTGAGCATGCGCGTCGAAGCGCGCATGCCTCGTGATCTGACTCGCCGCAGTTGTTTGAACGGAGCTGCACAGCAGCGCAGTGAGTTCTGCGGCGCACCCCGCAACCGCACCGACGCAGGTCGCCCCGTAGCGCAGCGAAGGGGTCGCAGACTGGGGGTCGCCTTTTCTTTGGTGACTTTCTTTTGGCGAAGCAAAAGAAAGTTACTCGCATGCCGGGCGACTCCCGGCCTCCGCCTTGAAACCAAGCATGCTGTCCCAACTGGCACGTTCCGGCTTCGACAAGCTCAGCACGAACGGCCAGTGAAAAATAGACACTACAGAAAAAATAGCTACCAGCGCTTGATGAATAAGCGCTAGAGCCCAAAAACACCCAAAACCCACGCCATGCAAGAAACCAAATCCACCTGCCCCTACTGCGGCGTAGGCTGCGGCGTGATCATCGAATCCGAAGGCGCGCAAATCACCGGTGTGCGCGGCGACCCCACCCACCCCGCCAACTTCGGCCGCCTGTGCACCAAGGGCTCGACCCTGCACCTCACTGCCACCAGCCCCATCACACTGCAGACCCGTCTGCTGCACCCCCTGCACCGCGCGCAGCGCAACGCAGCAGCACTGCCTCTACCGTGGGAATCAGCGCTGGCAATGGCCGCAGACAAATTCGCCAACACCATCGCACAGCATGGCCCCGATGCCGTGGGCTTTTACGTCAGCGGCCAGCTGCTCACCGAGGACTATTACGTCTTCAACAAGCTGGCCAAGGGCCTGATCGGCACCAACAACATCGACACCAACTCGCGCCTGTGCATGAGCAGCGCCGTGGCGGGCTACAAGAGCACGCTGGGCGCCGACGCGCCGCCCGCCTGCTATGACGATTTGAACCACGCGCAGTGCCTGTTCATCGTGGGCAGCAACACGGCCTGGGCCCACCCTGTGCTGTTCCGCCGCATCGAAGACGCACGCGCCGCCAACCCGGGCATGAAGCTCATCGTGGCCGATCCGCGCCGCACCGACACCGCCGGCATGGCCGACCTGTTTTTGCCCATACAGCCGGGCAGCGACGTGATGCTGTTCAACGGCATGCTGCACCTGATGCTGTGGGAGGGCTGGATCGACGCGGCTTTCATTGCCGCACACACCACAGGTTTCGATGAACTCAAGGCCCTGGTGCGCGACGCCACACCCGAGCGCGTGGCGCAGGTGTGCGGCATCTCGGTGGCCGACCTGACCACGGCCGCAAAGTGGTTTGCAACGTCCAAAGCCACGCTGAGCCTCTACTGCCAGGGCCTCAACCAGAGCAGCAGCGGCACCGCCAAGAACGCCGCGCTCATCAACCTGCACCTGGCCACGGGCCAGATCGGCAAGCCCGGCGCGGGGCCGTTCAGCCTGACCGGCCAACCCAACGCCATGGGCGGGCGCGAGGTGGGTGGCATGGCCAATTTGCTCAGCGCGCACCGTGATCTGGCCAACCCCCAGCACCGTGCCGAAGTGGCCGCGCTGTGGGGCGTGGCCGATGTGCCCAGCCAGCCCGGCAAGACAGCGGTAGAAATGTTCCAGGCCGCTGCCGATGGCGAGGTCAAGGCCCTGTGGATTGCCTGCACCAACCCCGCGCAAAGCATGCCCGACCAGGCCACCGTGCGCCGCGCGCTGCAGCGCGCCGAGTTCGTGGTGGTGCAGGAGGCCTTTGCCACGGCTGAAACCGCGCAATTCGCCGACCTGCTGCTGCCCGCCACCACCTGGGGCGAAAAAACCGGCACCGTGACCAACAGCGAGCGCCGCATTTCCCGCGTGCGCACTGCCGTGCCCGCACCCGGCCTGGCGCGCCACGACTGGGCCATTGCGGTGCAGTTTGCGCACCAGCTCGAGGCACGCCTGCGCCCCGGCCAGCCCACGCTGTTTCCCTACACCACCGACCACGCCGACCAGGGCGCTGAAATGGTGTGGAACGAACACCGCGAAAGCACGCGCGGGCGCGACCTGGACATCACCGGGTTGTCGTGGGACCTGCTCGAATCCCAAGGCCCGCAGCAATGGCCACTGCCTGAGGGTGCAGCCTCGGGCAAGGCCCGCCTGTACGAAGACGGCATCTTCCCCACCAGCGACGGCCGCGCACGCTTTGCAGCACATGCCTGGCAACCCACCGCCGAACAACGCGACTCGCGCTACCCCTTCAGCCTGACCACCGGCCGCCTGCGCGACCAGTGGCACGGCATGACCCGCACCGGCACCCTGGGCCGCCTGTTCGGCCATGTGGCCGAGCCCAGCGTGCAACTGCACCCGCAGGACATGGAACGACGCGGCCTGAAAAACGGTGACCTCGTGCATGTGACCAGCAAGCGCGGCTCCATCGTGGTGCCCGTGCAGGCCGATGCCACGCTGGGCCTGTCGCAGGCCTTCATAGCCATGCACTGGGGCAGCGAATTCTTGAGCGGCTGCTCCTCCACCGGCGAACGGCTGGCGGGCGTGAATGCGCTCACCACCTCGGCGTTCTGCCCCACCTCCAAACAGCCCGAGCTGAAACACGCCGCCGTCAAAGTGCTCAAGGCCGAACTGCCGTGGACGCTACTGGCCATGGCCTGGCTGCCCGCTGACAGGGCATTGGCTGCGCGCGAAGCCTTGTCCGCACTCATGGCACAGTTTCCCGTCTTCCAGTTCACCAGTTGTGTGCCCTTCAGCAACAACACGCCGCTGGGTGAACCCGGGCGCGAGCGCGTGGGTGTGCTGCTGCGCGCCGCCGCGCACGAGGCCCCGCCGGACGCCATGGTGGAACGCATCGAATCCCTGCTGGGCCTGGCCACCACCGACACGCTGCGCTACGCCGACAAGAAGCGCGGCCAGCGCCGCGCGGCGCGGCTGGCACGCCATGGGGACAACACCACGCTGGAAGGCATCGTGCTGGCGGGTGACACCAGCGCCGAAGGCTGGCTCAAGACCCTGCTGCAAGAAGAACTGCCCGCACAGACCTATGGCCGCCTGCTGCTGGTGCCCGGCGCCAAGGCACCCGTGGCGGTGCAGTCGCGCGGCAAGCCGGTGTGCACCTGCTTCAACGTGACCGACACCGCCATCAACGCGAAGCTGGCCCAATGCCACGGCACCGACGACGACCGCCTGGCCCAGCTGCAAGGCCAACTGCGCTGCGGCACCCAATGCGGCTCGTGCCTGCCCGAACTCAAGCGCATGGTGCGCGCCGCGGGGCCGCTGGCGCCCAAGCCGCTGGCGCAGGCCGCCATATAACCAAAAGTTGTCTGATCTCAAGGAAAATAGCGAACCAATCACCCACAGCATCAGGATGGGTGCAACTGGGCTCCAGCTAGGCATCTCGGCGCAGACAGTACTTGCATACGGCAAGCCGAAATAACGACGCTGGAGCCCTTTTTCACCCATCCCGCCAACCAAAACCATGGGCATTAGCCAGTACATCAAGGAAATCGGCCGTGGGCCACGCGGCTCCAAGCCGCTCACGCGGGAGCAGGCGGCCGACCTGTTCGGCCAGGTGCTAGACGGCGCCGCCAGCGACCTGGAGGTTGGCGCCTTCTGCCTGGCCATGCGCATCAAGGGCGAAACGGCTGAGGAAATGTGCGGTTTTCTTGACGCCACCCACAGCCGCATGGCGCTGCTGCCCGCCAGCGACCGCCCCCTGGTCGTGCTGCCCAGCTACAACGGTGCGCGCAAGCTGCCCGTGCTGACGCCGCTGCTGGCACTGCTTCTGGCGCGCGAGGGGTTGCCCGTGCTGCTGCACGGCATGCGCACCGAAAAACGCCGGGTTTTGGCATCCGATGTGCTGCTGGCGCTTGGTATTCCTGCGCTAACAGCTCCTGAAAAAATATCAACCGGAAGCGTGGCCCATATCGATACCCGGCACCTGCACGCCGGCCTGGCACGCCTGCTGGCCGTGCGCGAAGTAGTGGGGCTGCGCAACGCGGGGCACAGCGCCGTGAAGATCATGAACCCCTGCGCGGGCGCCGCCGTGGTGGTGACCAGCTACACCCATCCCGAGTATTACGACATGCTGCAGGCCACCTTTGGCGCCATGCACATGACCGCCCTGCTCTCGCGCGGCCTCGAAGGCGAGGTGGCGGCCGACCCGCGCCGCACGCCCCGCTACGACGCCTTCGTGGCCGGGGTGCACCAGCTGCTGCAAGAGCAGCAACCCGGCACCGCGCCCGATGTGCCAGGCCTGCCCACCGAGATTGACATCGACACCACCGCGCGTTACACCCGGCAGGTTCTGGACGGCCACCTGCCCGTTCCAGCAGCGCTGGCGCAGCAGGTGGAACACATATTGCGTCTGGCTGCACAAACCACATCGACCCCATCGCCAACACCATGAAACCCACCGTGCCCGCCACCAGCCTGCCGCCGCCAGCCACCTCCGGGGGAACATGCACGCTGGTGGGCGCGGGCCCGGGCGACCCGGAACTTCTCACCATCAAGGCCCTCAAGGCCATCCAGGCGGCCACCGTGCTGCTGGTGGATGACCTGGTGAGCGATGCCGTCGTGGCGCACGCATCGCCCACGGCGCGCATCGTCTATGTGGGCAAGCGCGGCGGCTGCAAGAGCACGCCGCAGGCCTTCATCGAAAAGCTGATGCTCATGGCCGTGAACGAAGGCGAGAACGTGGTGCGCCTCAAGGGGGGCGACCCGTTCATCTTTGGCCGTGGTGGCGAAGAGGTCGAGCACCTGCGTGCAGCGGGTGTGCCGGTCACCGTCATCAACGGCATCACGGCGGGCCTGGCGGGCCTGACCTCGCTGGGCGCGCCGCTCACGCACCGCGAACATGCCCACGGCGTGGTCTTCATCACCGGCCACGCCAAGCCCGGCGATGCCGGAACCGACTGGCGCCAGCTGGCCGCCACCGCGCGCGATGCCCGGCTCACACTGGTCATCTACATGGGTGTGAGCGGCGCAGCGCAGATCGAGCAAGATCTGCTCACCGGCCTGCCACCCGAAACACCCGTAGCCATCATCCAGCACGCCAGCCTGCCCCAGCAGCGCCATGCCATCACCACGCTGGGCAGTTTGCACGCCACCATCACGCGCGAAGGGCTGGCCAGCCCCTCGGTGATCGTGGTGGGCGATGTGGTGCGGGGCGTGGCGCTGGCATCGCACGCGCTGCCCGCTGCCGCACGCCGCCGCGCGGGCTGACGCCTCGGCGCGGCAGCAAGCAAGCAGCACAGTTGCTGATCAGACCGGCTGCGCTGCACCCGGCGCCAGGCGTGCCTGCTCAAAGCGCATGGCCAGCTCCTTGCGAAGCGATTTGCGCAGCAGTGCGGCGTCCCAGCGGCGGCGCTCATCGGGCGTGGAAGGCGCCAGGGGCGGCACCTTCACCGGTTTGCGCGCCTCGTCCACCGCCACCATCGTGAAAAAGCAGCTGTTCACATGCCGCACCACCTGCGAGCGGATGTCTTCGGCCACCACCTTGATGCCCACCTCCATCGACGATGCGCCCGTGTAGTTGACGCTGGCGAGAAACGTCACCAGTTCGCCCACATGGATGGGCTGCAGAAACATCACCTGGTCCACGCTCAGCGTGACCACATAGCAGGCCGAATAGCGGCTGGCGCAGGAATACGCCACCTGGTCGAGCAGCTTCAAAATGGCGCCGCCGTGCACGTTGCCCGAAAAATTGGCCATGTCGGGGGACATCAGCACGGTCATGCTGAGCTGGTGGGAGGGGATGTTCATGCACCAATTTTAGAAGCGCGCCCGCGCTCACCGGGCAAAATTGCCGTTTCCGCTCTGACCCACACCACCCCCGTGTCCATTCCTTTTTACGACGCCATCGTCATCGGTGCCGGCGCCGCCGGCCTGTTCTGCGCCGCCCAGGCCGGCCAGCGCGGCCTGAGAGTTCTGCTCATCGACCATGCCGACAAGGTGGCCGAAAAGATTCGCATCTCGGGCGGCGGGCGCTGCAACTTCACCAACCGCGACCTCGACCCCGCCGCGCCGCACAAACACTTTGTGGGGCAGAACCCGCAGTTCTGCCGCTCGGCGCTGTCGCGCTACACACCGGCGGACTTCATCGCGCTGGTGCAAAAGCACGGCATTGCCTTTCATGAAAAGCACAAGGGCCAGCTGTTTGCCGACCGCTCGGCCGAGGACATCATCGCCATGCTGCTGGCGGAATGCGCCGCCGGTGGCGTCACGCACTGGCAACCCTGCGGTGTCAAAAAAATAGCCTTTTCAGCCCCTGGCGCCGATGCACAAAGCGCAGGAAGCTATCAAATGGATACCGATCGCGGGCCGGTAGCAGCGCGCTCGCTGGTGATTGCCACCGGCGGCCTGTCGATCCCCAAGATCGGCGCCACCGACTTTGGCTATCGGCTGGCGCAGCAGTTCGGCATTGCGCTCATAGAACGCCGCCCGGGCCTCGTGCCGCTGACCTTTGACGGTGCGGGCTGGGCCCCCTATGCGCAGCTGGCGGGGCTGGCTTTGCCGGTGCAGATCAGCACCGGTAGCAAGAAAAACCGCATGGCGTTTGACGAAGACCTGCTGTTCACCCACCGTGGCCTCTCGGGCCCGGCGGTGCTGCAGATATCGAGCTACTGGCAAGAAGGCACACCACTGGCCATCAACCTGGCACCCACGGTGGACTTGCCCGCCGCGCTGGCGCAGGCCAAGGCCCGCTCACGCAAGCTGATCGCCAATGAGGTGGCCACGTTGGTCCCGAGCCGCCTGGCCGACGCCTGGGCCCAGCGCGAGGCCGATTGGCAGCGCCCCATCAACGAGGCCAGCGACAAGGCCCTGGCGCGGCTGGCCGAGCAACTGGCGCGCTGGGAGCTCACGCCCACGGGCACCGAGGGCTACAAAAAGGCCGAGGTCACGCTGGGCGGCGTGGACACGCGCGTGCTGTCCCAGCAGACCATGGAGTGCAAGACGCAGCCCGGCCTGTACTTCATTGGCGAGGTGGTCGACGTGACGGGCTGGCTGGGTGGCTACAACTTTCAGTGGGCCTGGGCCAGCGCCCACGCCTGTGCCCAGGCGCTGCCCGCTTGAAATTTGCTGCGGCCGGGCTATAATCTCCGGCTTTGCTGGCAATGCCCCGTCGGCCAAATACTAGTTACAGACGGGGAAACCGCTACGTATGGTCTTGAGGCCCGATCTCCCCAAGCCCCTCTGCGAGCAACATTTTGGAAACCATTAGCTAATGACTACGATCCGCGTAAAAGAAAACGAACCCTTTGACGTTGCACTGCGTCGCTTCAAGCGCACCATTGAAAAGCTCGGCCTGCTGACCGACCTGCGCGCCCGTGAGTTTTATGAAAAGCCCACCGCCGAGCGCAAGCGCAAGAAGGCAGCCGCCGTGAAGCGCCATTACAAGCGCGTTCGCAGCATGCAACTGCCCAAGAAGATGTACTGATCTTCGGACCCCAAGCCTGCTTGGGTCCCAGAACCCGCGCTAGGGACGCCAAGCGCGGGTTTTTGTTTTTCGGGTTTGCCAAAAGGCTTTCTGGCGTCGTTGCAACGCCTTGTCGTAGCAGCACTACTGCCTGCGGCGTTGACGCCTAGCCAGAAAGCCTTTTGGCAAACCCTTTTCCCTGTTTGAAAACCAAAAAAGGAAGCCGCCATGAGCCTCAAAGACCAGATCACCGAAGACATGAAAACCGCCATGCGCGCCAAGGACAGCGAGCGCCTGGGCACCATCCGCCTGCTGCAGGCCGCGATGAAGCAAAAGGAAGTGGACGAACGCGTCGTGCTGGACGATGTGGCCATCGTGGCCATCGTGGACAAGCTCATCAAGCAGCGCAAGGATTCCATCACCGCCTTTGAAGGCGCAGGCCGCCAAGACCTGGCCGACAAGGAAAAGTCCGAAATGGCGGTGCTGCAAGCCTATCTGCCCGAACGCATGTCGGCCGAAGAAACCCTGGTCGCCGTCAAAGCCATCGTGGCCGAGCTGGGCGCTGCAGGCCCCGGCGACATGGGCAAGGTCATGGGCGTAGTCAAGACCCGCCTGGCCGGCAAGGCCGACATGGGCCAGGTCTCGGCCGCCGTGAAAGCCGCGCTGGCGAGCTGATAGAGAGATAGCCCCCAACTGGTCACACGACGGCCAGTATTATTTTGATAGCTGCCAGCGCCTGATAGACAAGCGCTGGCAGCTATTTTTGCTTGAATCTCGTGTGATCGACAGCGCCTGCGCTACCGCAGTCTGCGGACGCCATCACGACGAGGTCGCACATGCCGAATCTGGAGCAAGGCAAAGACCGCGGAGGTGGGGTGGACGTTGCGGCGGCGATGGCGTGGGGTTAAGGGTCACGCAACGTCGAGGCGTCGGTTCGATACGCCCGTTAACAGCCAGGGGCTGCGGGTGACGCCAAGAAGAAGCGGTCATCCAACGTTTACAACGTTTGAAGGATTAATTGGAATCCGACCCCGATTATTTTCGCCCTGGTCTGGCGACACGGCCACCGTGCCTGCGCATGCTGGGGCGCCGTTCACGTTCAAACTGGCAACACATCGCCAAACACTTCGAGCGCCTGGCCGTTCAACGCCCGCAGCGCATCTGCAGGGTCCACCGCTTCGCCCAGTGCCAACGCCCCGCTGCGCTGGAATGATGGGGCCAGCAGGCGCTCTGCAGCCTCCAGCACCAATGGCGCCGTCACCGCGTAAATGTCCTGGCCGCGCACACCGGCCGTTCGCGCCACACCGTTCTGCACCAGCCGCACCACCAGCTCAAAACGTTGGGCCGACCGGCCGCTGTCGTCCACCGCTGTGGGCGGCGGGGTGCTGGCATCGCGGATGTCGGCCAGGGCCGAGCGGTTGATGAGCGAGCGGATGGTGTGGGCCTGCAGGTGGTGCGCCAGGGTGATGGTTTCGCTGAATGGCAGCTCGACCATGGCATGGGTCGCCAGGGGCGGGGCAAAGGTCCAGTCCGGCACCTCGGGCGAAGGCACCAGGGGCACGAGGCGCCCGCCCGACACCACTTGGCGCGGCGCCTTGTTGCGTTCGCCGGTCAGCCGCGTGCCTTCGGTGGGCCACCAGCGGTCCAGCCCCATGGCCACGGTGATCTCGTCGATGGGGCCGGGCGCGGCAAGGGCGCTAGCCAGCAGGTCGGCCAGGCCGCCGTAGAAACCTGCGGCGGGAATCACCACGCGCCCGGCAGCGACGGCGGGCGCCTGCAAATCGGCAAAGGTGGCCTGGGCGCTGGGTTGCTCTGCCGTGACGTCGATGTAGTGGCAACCGGCCCGCAGTGCGGCCTGCGCCACGGGTGCAGCCGTGTCCATGAACGGCCCCGCGCAATGAATGACCACGCCACAACCGGCAAAGGCCTGCACCAGCGCAGCCGGATCGTCCAGCGCCGCCACGCGGCACTCCACACCCGAGGGAAACAGCGCAGCCAGCCGGGCGGCATTGCGCCCCACCGCCACCACGCGCAGGCCACGGCGCAGGGCCTCCTGCACCACAAACTGGCCGGTATGACCGCTGGCACCGTACACCGCGATGGAAGGAATAGAGGATGTCATGGAGAACCTTTCGGGAGAGAAAAATTGACGATACAGACCTGTCTGTTTTTTGAAGATTACAGACAGGTCTGTATCATGTCAAGCATGGCTGCACATTCTTTTTCCCATCCCCTCCCGGTAACCGCGCCAGGCGCCCCCTCCAAGCCCGCGTCACGGCGCACTGCGATGGCCTCCAGCGAGCCCGTGCTGGACGTGCGCGAGCGCATCCTCGACACGGCGTCGAGCCTGTTCTACCAACGCGGTGTGCGCGCCGTGGGGGTGGACCTGGTGGTGGCCGAGGCGGCCGTGGCCAAGACCAGCCTGTACCGTTATTTCCCCACCAAGGACGACCTCATCGTGGCGTTTCTGGAGCGCGAGGACGTGGACTTCTGGGGCCTGTGGGATGCGGTGGCGGCGCAACACGCCGACGACCCAGCCGGCGAGCTGCAGGCCCACATGCAGTGGATCGGCGAGCGGCTCGCGCGCTCCAACTACCGGGGCTGCCCGCAGATCAACGTGGCAGCCGAATTTGCCGAGCAGGATCACCCGGCCCGCCGCGTGGCGCAGCAGCATATGGTGACGCTGCGCAGCCGCCTGCAGGGCATTGCAGAGCGGCTGGGCGTATCCCGGCCCGAGGCTCTGGCGGCCCAGTTGGCCGTGCTCATCAATGGGGCGTTCGTGAGTTCAGGCCTGCTCAGCGGCGAGGAGGCAACGCCCGTGCTGCAGGCAGCGGTGCAGGCCTTGCTGGCGGGTGCGCAGGCTGGCAGCGCGTAACGCGGAGCAACGGGAACAACGCAGCCTTCAGAAGCAAAAAGGCCCTCGCAGTGAACGAGGGCCTTATCTTTTCGTCTGCGGAGCGGTTCGTATGGGTTGCGCCACATCCCTGGTGTCAGCTCCCAGCCACCTTCATGCGGTTGACCAGGATGGAACCCACCGTCTTGGCACCGTAGTTGTAGGCATCGGCACCCACCGCTTCAATACCCTTGAGCATGTCTTTCAGGTTGCCGGCAATGGTGATCTCGTGCACGGGGAAGGCGATTTGGCCGTTCTCCACCCAAAAGCCGCTGGCGCCGCGCGAATAGTCGCCCGTCACGTAGTTCACGCCCTGGCCCATCAGCTCCACCACGAACAGGCCCGTGCCCAGCTTTTGCAGCATGGCGTCGAGGTTGTCGCAGCCTTGCGTGAGGCGCGAGGTCAGGGTCAGGTTGTGCGAGCCGCCGGCATTGCCCGTGGTCTTCATGCCCAGCTTGCGTGCCGAGTAGCTGCTGAGGAAGTAGCCCTGCACCCGCCCGCCCTGCACCACCTTGCGCGGTGCCACGCGCACGCCTTCTTCGTCAAACGGCGAGCTGCCCTTGCCGCGCGGCACAAAGGGGTCTTCCAGAATGTCGATGTGCTTGGGGAAAACCATCTTGCCCAGCGAGTCGAGCAAAAAGCTGCTCTTGCGGTAAAGCGAGCCACCGCTCACGGCCTGCACGAAGCCGCCCAGCAGGCCTGCGGCCAGAGAGGACTCGAACAGCACCGGGCATTGCGTGGTGGGGATCTTGCGGCTGCCCAGGCGGCTCAAGGCGCGCTGGGCGGCATAGCGGCCCACGGCCTCGGGCGAGGCCAGCTCGGCCGCGTCGCGCATGGAGCTGTACCAGGCGTCGCGCTGCATCTCGGCATTGCGGCCGGGTAGCGAGGCAATGGGCGACACCGAAAAGCTGTGGCGCGAGCTGGCATAGCCGCCGCGAAAGCCGCGCGTGTGTGCGCTGAAAAAATGGCTTTGCTGGGCCGACACGCCCGCGCCTTCGCTGTTGGTGATGCGGCGGCTGGTCTTGAGGGCGGCGGCTTCGCACTCCATGGCCAGGCGTGCGGCCTGCTCGCTGTCGATGGCCCAGGGGTGGAACAAATCGAGGTCGCGGTGCGTGCCGGGTGGCGCAATGTCGTCTGCATCGGGCAGGCCGGCCATGGGGTCTTCGGCGGTGAAGCGGGCGATGTCGTAGGCGGCCTGCACGGTCTGCTCGATGGCCTTGTCCGAGAAGTCGGAGGTGCTGGCGTTGCCGCGGCGGTGGCCGATGTAGACCGTCACGCCCAGCGACTTGTCGCGGTTGCGTTCCACGTTTTCGAGCTCGCCCTTGCGCACGCTGACCGACAGGCCACAGCCCTCGGACGCCTCGGCGCCCGCATCGGTGGCGCCCAGCTTCTTGGCGTGGGCCAGCGCGCGGTCCACCAGGCCTTCAAAGAACGGGCGGCTGTAGCTGAAGCCGCGTTCCGGAACGGCAGAATGGGCAGCGGCGGGGGCGGTGGCCGCAGTGCCGGGAGCGCGCGCGGCGCGTTTGGTGGGTTTATTCATAGCGGCGGCTATGATACTTGCCGCTGTGGTGCGCGCTGCGCCACCTCTCTCTTTGCCCCCACCCATGTCACGCAAACCCAAAAAAGGCTACTTTGTGCGAGGCCAGTTCGTTGCCGAAGGCAGCGAACTGGACATTCAGCTCAAGGCCGAACTCAAAGGCACGCCCGATGCCAGCCGCACCGATCTCAAGCGCGAAAGCGATGAGCTGCAAGACCTGGGCAAAGAACTTCTGACGCTGCGCACCGACCTGTTTGAAGCCGTGGGTCTGCCCGACAAGCTGGTGGACGCGCTGGCCGAAGCCAAGCGCATTACCAACTTCGAAGGCAAGCGCCGCCAGATGCAATATGTGGGCAAGCTCATGCGCAAGCTGGAGCCCGAGCTGGTGCAGTCCGCGCGCCAGGCCCTGGAAGAGCAGCACAAGGGCTCGGCCAGTGAAAAGCTCTCGCTGCACCTGGCCGAGCACTGGCGCGACCGGCTGATTGCCGACGACGAAGCCCTGGCCCCCTGGATGGCCGAGCACCCCGACACCGACACCCAGCAACTGCGCGCCCTGATCCGCCAGGCGCGCAAGGATGCAACGCCGGCGGGCAAGACCGCCAATGTGCAGGTCTCGCAGGGCCTGGCCCCGCGCAAGGGCCGGGCCTACCGCGAGCTGTTCCAGCTGGTGCGCGAACACCTGGGCAGCGCGGCCGGTGCAGAAGAAGAAATGCCCGAGGACGACAACGAGGATCACGATGAGTGAAACGCTCCACGACCCGGTCAAGATCGGAATCGTCTCAATCAGCGATCGCGCCAGCACCGGCGTGTATGAAGACAAGGGCCTGCCCGCCCTGCAGGACTGGCTCACCCGCGCCCTGCTCAACCCCGTCACGTTCGAGCCCCGCCTGATTCCCGACGAACAGGACCGCATCAGCGCCACGCTGATCGCCCTGGTCAACGAGGGCTGCAACCTGGTGCTGACCACCGGCGGCACGGGCCCTGCCCTGCGCGATGTGACACCCGAGGCCACGCTGGCCGTGGCGCACAAGGAGATGCCGGGCTTTGGCGAACAGATGCGCCAGATATCGTTGCGCTTCGTGCCCACCGCCATCCTCTCGCGCCAGGTGGCCGTGGTGCGCGACCAGAGCCTCATCATCAACCTGCCCGGCCAGCCCAAGGCCATCGCGGAAACGCTGGAAGGCCTCAAGGATGCGACCGGCGTGCAACTGGTGCCCGGCATCTTTGCGGCTGTGCCCTATTGCATCGACCTGATCGGCGGGCCTTACCTCGAAACGCGCGACGAGGTCTGCAAGGCCTTCCGGCCCAAATCAGCGGTGCGCGCCCGCTAAGGCCGCAAGCGTTTTTCAGATACCCGAGCAGCCCACTCAGGCGCCGCCACGCCACGGACATGCGGACAGCGTAAGGTGACACTTTCACACGCAAGGAGAGCACGACCATGACCGCCATGATGAAAGCCGCTGTTTTTGTTGAAAAAGGCCGCATCGAGCTGGCCGACAAGCCGATTCCTGACGTAGGCCCGAACGACGCGCTGGTGCGCATCACCACCACCACCATCTGCGGCACGGACGTGCACATCCTCAAGGGCGAATACCCCGTGGCCAAGGGCCTGACCGTGGGGCACGAACCCGTGGGCGTGATCGAAAAGCTGGGCAGTGCCGTGCAGGGCTACACCGAAGGCCAGCGCGTGATTGCGGGTGCCATTTGCCCCAACTTCAACTCGTATGCCGCCCAGGATGGCGCGCCGTCACAAGACGGCAGCTACCTGGTGGCGCGCGGCCTGTGCGGCTGCCATGGCTATAAGGCCACCGCCGGCTGGCGCTTTGGCAACCTGATTGACGGCACCCAGGCCGAATATGTGCTGGTGCCCGACGCGCAGGCCAACCTGGCCCCCATCCCCGACGGCCTGACCGACGAGCAGGTGCTGATGTGCCCCGACATCATGTCCACCGGCTTCAAGGGCGCTGAAAACGCCAACATCAAGATCGGCGACACCGTGGTGGTGTTTGCGCAGGGCCCCATTGGCCTGTGCGCCACGGCGGGCGCGCGCCTGCTGGGGGCCACCACCATCATCGCCGTCGATGGCAACGACCACCGCCTGGGCATTGCCAAGAAGATGGGCGCCGACGTGACACTGAACTTCCGCAACGTGGACGTGATCGAGGAAGTGATGAAGCTCACCGGCGGCAAGGGCGCGGACAGCTCCATCGAGGCGCTGGGCACCCAGACCACGTTCGCGCAGGCCATGAAAGTGCTCAAGCCCGGTGGCACGCTATCGAGCCTGGGCGTGTATTCCGAAGACCTCACCATCCCGCTGGCCCAGTTTGCCGCGGGCCTGGGCGACCACACCATCCGCACCGCGCTGTGCCCCGGCGGCAAGGAGCGCATGCGCCGCCTGATGAACGTGGTGGCATCAAGCCGCCTGGACCTGGGCGTGCTGGTCACGCACCACTACAAGCTCAACGACATCGTCGCGGCCTACGACCTGTTCTCCAACCAGCGCGACGGCGTGCTGAAAGTGGCCATCAAGCCGTTCTGAACGGACCGGCCTGCGACCTGCATTTTTAATCAAACCGGCCGATAGCGCTTGCGTATCAAGCGTGTGCAGCTATAAAAAAAGAAGCACGCCCCTGGCGTGCTTCTTTTTTGGACAACGGGCTGCGGCTTATTTGCCCACCAGGTCGTTGAGCTTGCCCGCCTCGAACTGCTCCTTGAGCGCCGCGCCATCGGGCACGCAATCGCCCGTCTTGACGCACTCGGACAGCTTCTCGATGGCCTGCCACAGCAGCGCGATCTGGTGCTCTTGCGAAGATGCGTTGTTGATCAGGCCGCGCATGGCCTGCGACAGCGGGTCGTCCTCCTGCGTGATGCCATAGGCCTCGAACTTGCGCGCCTGGTGCGGCTCGGTCACGTCGGCGCTCTGGCCTTCCTTGGACGGGATGATGCGCGCTGGAATGCCCACCGCCGTGGCGCCAGCCGGCACGGGCTTGATGACCACGGCGTTGCTGCCTATTTTGGCGCCGTCGCCCACCTCGAAACCACCCAGCACCTTGGCACCCGCGCTCACCACCACATCGCGGCCCAGCGTGGGGTGGCGCTTGGTGCCCTTGTAGAGCGAGGTGCCGCCCAGCGTGACGCCCTGGTAGATGGTGCAGCCGTCGCCAATCTCGGCCGTCTCGCCCACCACCACGCCCATGGCGTGGTCGAAGAAAACGCGCTCACCCAGCTTGGCTCCAGGATGGATCTCGATGCCCGTGAACCAGCGCGCGCAATGCGAGATAAAGCGCCCCAGCCACTTGAAGCCATGGCCCCAGCACCAGTGCGCCGGCCGGTGCAGCCACACGGCGTGCAGGCCGGGGTAGCAGGTGATGACCTCCCAGGTGCTGCGCGCCGCAGGGTCGCGATCAAGAATGCACTGGATGTCGGAACGCAGGCGGGCAAACATGGCTTGGTTGTTTTTGGAATATGGAAATGCAGTCTAGCGCTTTGCCTGTGCCGTCTCGAGCATGGCTTTGGCGACACCACGCAGGATGTGGATTTCTTCCGGGCTCAATTGCGCGCGGTTGAAAAGCTGGTTCAGGCGCGGCATGAGTTTCTTGGGCGCGGCGGGGTCGAGAAATCCGATGCCGGTGAGCGCCTGTTCCCAGTGGGCCAGCATGCCAGCCACCTGGGCGGCATCGGCCTGCACGCGGGCGGGCGTGGCATCCTGCACTGCAAAACCACCCAGCGCCTGGCGCCACTCGTAGGCAATCACCTGGATGGCGGCGCCCAGGTTGAGCGAACCAAACCGGGGGTTGGTGGGGATGGAAAGCGCCACATGGCAGCGGTACACGTCCTCGTTGGCCATGCCAAAGCGCTCGGAGCCAAACAGAAAGGCCACGCCCGATTGTGCCGCCGCAGCATCCGGGTTTGAAGCATTTTTGGCCTCCAGCGCTTGTCCATCTGGCGCTAGTCGCTCTTTTTTCAATAGCATTTCAAAATGCGCCCGGGGGCTGGCGGCGGGCGGACCAAAGTCGCGCGGCGTCATCGCCGTGGCGCACAGATGGCTCATGCCGTCGAGGGCTTCATCCAGGGTGGCGACGATGCGTGCGTTCTCCAGCACATCCAGGGCGCCGCTGGCGCGCTGGATGGTTTCCTCGCGCCGCAGCACGTTGGGCCAGCGCGGCGCCACCAGCACCAGGTCGTCAAAACCCATGGTTTTCATGGCGCGCGCGGCGGCGCCCACATTGCCGGCATGGCTGGTCTGAATAAGGATGAAACGGGTACGCATGGCGAAATCAGAGAGGAACGGCGGGCCACCGGGGCATGCGCCATTGTCGCCGCTGGCCGCGAGGGCCTGGCGCAGGGACCGCTCCCGTGTGGATGTATGCCGTCCACATTGCCCCACCAACTGCGGCGGTGTAAAACTCTGTTCCCGGCGCTCAATCGGGTGCACTGGCCACTCGCTTCAGGCGTTAAGGCAGCAGCAGTGTCATGGCGAAACACAAGGCACGGCGTTTACGCTCTCCATCAACACCTCCGACAAAGTCCGCATGCACGCTCCCAACCCCATCGCCAGAACATTCGGCAGCTGGCTACTGCTGGTGTTTACTCTGCTGCTGTCATCCACCGCATGGGCCCAGCGCGACGAAGGCCCCTACCAGATCCAGCGGGCCGTCTATGGCACCGACCAGTACAGCATCGACGTGACCGACCGCCTGCGGCAACTGGCACGCCGAGACCAGCGCTTCCGGCTTACCAATGACCTGTTCGATGCCGACCCGGCCCCTGGCCAGCGCAAAACACTGCGCATTTTTGCCCGCGGACCAGACGGTCAGCCACACACCTTCGATTTCGGCGAGTACAACTGGGTGGACGGCGCCCAGTTCTCGGGCTGGAGCAGCGGCCGCTGGGGCCGCGGCGTCGGCAATCCCGGCTGGCAGTCCGGCGGATACGGCAACGCGGACCGGGACCATGACGCCATCCTGCAGGCCACCTACGGCACGCCGGAATCCCGTTTCGATGTGACGCAACGCATCCGCCAGCTGGCACAGCGCCATCAGCGATTCCAGTTGAACAACGATCTGTTCAATGGCGATCCGGCCCCCGGCCAGAGAAAAACCCTGCAGATCCACATGGGTGGATATGGTGGCCAGCCCCAGATCCTCGAATTCGCCGAAGGCAGCTGGATCGACGGATCGCGCCTCACGGGAGCCCGCGCCGACCAGTGGGACCAAGGCGGTCGGCGCAACGACGACGGCTACGGGCGGGTGAACGTCCAGCGTGCCCTCTATGGCGACGGCTATCGACAGGTGGACATCACCGCGCGCCTGCGCAGCCAGGTACGCGATGGCCGG
Organism: Acidovorax carolinensis; assembly: GCF_002157145.1. NCBI lineage: Bacteria > Pseudomonadati > Pseudomonadota > Betaproteobacteria > Burkholderiales > Comamonadaceae > Acidovorax > Acidovorax carolinensis. The sequence continues at coordinate 1,237,035 of NZ_CP021361.1, read as the reverse complement.
CTGAAAGTGCCGGTGAACAATAACCTCGCCGGCATCGACCCTGCCCCCGGCGCACGCAAGCGCCTGACGGTGGAATTCAGCCTGGGCAACGGGCCAGTGCAGCAAACCACGGCGCACGAAGGCCAGTGGCTGCGACTGCCCTGACGCAAGCGGATTAGGCACAAACCATGCCCCCGACCCGCCGCAATGCCAGCCACCAGGCGCTTTTTGGGCACAGCGGGTAGAATCTCTCCCCTTGTCGCCGCATCGTCGGTTCAGGCCTTGTACTGAGGCCCCTGTCCTTCTCTCACAATTTATGTCGTCCAACCTGCACCCCATGCTCAACGTGGCCATCAAGGCCGCACGCGCCGCCGGCGCCATCATCAACCGCGCGGCCCTTGACGTGGAATCGGTGCGGATCTCGCAAAAGCAGATCAACGACTTCGTGACCGAGGTGGACCACGCGTCCGAAAAAGTCATCATCGAGACGCTGCTCACAGCCTACCCCGGCCACGGCATCCTGGCCGAAGAATCGGGCAGCGAATACGGCGCAAAAGATTCGGAATTCGTCTGGATCATCGACCCGCTGGACGGCACCACCAACTTCATCCACGGCTTTCCCGTGTATTGCGTGAGCATTGCGCTGGCCGTGCGGGGCAAGATCGAGCAGGCCGTCATTTACGACCCTTCGCGCAACGACCTGTTCACGTCCACCAAGGGCCGCGGTGCCTACATGAACGAGCGCCGCATCCGCGTGAGCAAGCGCACCCAGCTCAAGGACTGCCTGATTTCCACCGGCTTCCCCTTCCGGCCGGGCGACAACTTCAAGAACTACCTGAACATGATGAGCGACGTGATGCAGCGCACGGCCGGCCTGCGCCGCCCCGGCGCCGCCGCGCTCGACCTGGCCTACGTCGCCGCAGGTTTTACCGATGGTTTCTTTGAAACCGGGCTGTCGATCTGGGACGTGGCGGCGGGCTCGCTGCTGATCACCGAGGCCGGTGGCCTGGTGGGCAATTTCACCGGCGAGGCCGACTTCCTGGAACAGCGCGAATGCCTGGCCGGCAGTCCACGCATCTACGGCCAGCTGGTGCCCCTTCTGGGCAAATACAGCAAGTTCGCCAGCGCGGGCGACAAGGCCGCCGTGCGCCAGGCCGCCGGTAACGATGCCGCCGCGCCAGAAGCCCCCGCAGCCAGCGAAACGCCCGACAGCCCCGCCGCTGCCAGCGAAGACGCACCGTTCTGAACTGCTGTACCTGATTCACGGCGCTGGGAAAATAGCCCGTTGCAATTTTCCTGAATCACATCCAGCACATGCAGGACAAGACCGAACAAAATCAACAGCTTGTGGATGCGTTGATTAGTGCGCATACGCCGATGATGGCGCAGTATCTGGCCCTGAAGGCCGGGTACCCCGAAACGCTCCTGTTCTACCGCATGGGCGACTTCTACGAGGTCTTCTGGCAAGACGCCGAAAAGGCCGCGCGCCTGCTCGACATCACGCTCACGCAGCGCGGCCAGTCGGGCGGGCAACCGGTCGTGATGGCCGGCGTGCCGTTTCATGCCCTCGAGAACTACCTGGCGCGCCTCATCAAGATGGGCGAATCGGTGGCCATTGCCGAACAGGTGGGCGAGGTCGGCGCCAGCAAGGGCCCGGTGGAGCGCAAGGTGGTGCGCGTGGTCACGCCCGGCACGCTGACCGATACCGAGCTGCTGTCCGACAAATCCGAATCGCTGTTGCTGGCTGTGCACCAGGCGCCGCGCGCGCGCTGTGGCCTGGCGTGGCTCAGCGTCACGCAGGGCCGCGTGTTCCTGGCCGAATGCGCGCAGGACGAACTGGGCGCCTGGCTGGCGCGCGTGGCGCCCAGCGAGCTGATCTACAGCGCCGGCGTGACCGAGCGCTTTGAGCAGCAGTTGCAGCGGCTGCGCCAGGGCGGTGCCTTCACCTGCCCCATGAGCCCACGGCCCGACTGGCAGTTTGATAGCGCCCTCGGCGCGCGCAAGCTGCTCGAACACCTGGGCGCCGCCAGCCTGCAGGCCTGGGGTGCGCACGACCTGGGCGAGGCCCACGCCGCCGCCGCCGCGCTGCTGCAATACGCCGAGCACACCCAGGGCCGCCAGCTCACCCATGTGCACAGCGTGCAGGTGCAGCGCGGCGACGACCTGATCGACCTGCCCGCCAGCACGCGCCGCAATCTCGAACTCGTCAAGACCCTGCGCGGCGACGATGCACCCACGCTCTTCTCGCTGCTCGACACCTGCATGACCGGCATGGGCAGCCGCCTGCTGAAAACCTGGCTGCTCGAACCCCGCCGCGACCGCACCGGGGCGCGCCAGCGCCTGTCGGCCACCACCGCCCTGCGCGGTGCGGGCGGCGCCGGTGGTGGCTCGGGCCCCTGGGCCACGCTGCGGGCGGAACTGAAGGGTGTGAGCGATGTAGAGCGCATCACCGCCCGCATTGCGCTGCGTCAGGTGCGCCCGCGCGAGTTGGTGGGCCTGGGCAAAACGCTACAAAAAGCAGAGCTGCTTGCGCTGAATGGACAAGCGCCAGAGCCTTATTTGGCTCAAATTTTTGGTCATCTGCGGCCGCCCGAGGGTTGCACCAACCTGCTGCACCGCGCCATTGCACAAGAGCCCGCCGCACTGGTGCGCGACGGCGGTGTGATCGCCAGCGGCTTTGATGCCGAACTCGACGAGCTGCGCGCCATCCAGACCCACTGCGACGACTTCCTGCTCGACCTGGAAACGCGCGAAAAAGCGCGCACCGGCATTCCGAATTTGCGCGTGCAGTTCAACAAGGTACACGGCTTTTATTTTGAAGTGACCGGCAGCCACCTCGACAAGGTTCCCGACGACTACCGCCGCCGCCAGACGCTGAAAAACGCCGAGCGCTTCATTACGCCCGAGCTCAAGACGTTTGAAGACAAGGCCCTGTCGGCCAACGAGCGTGCCCTGTCGCGCGAGAAATGGCTGTATGAGCAGGTGCTCGACCAGCTCCAGCCCCACATCCCCCAGCTCACCCGCCTGGCGCACGCCCTGGCCACGCTGGATGTGCTGTGCACGCTGGCCGAGCGCTCGCTCACGCTGAACTGGTGCGCGCCGCAGTTCGTGCCCGAACCCTGCATCGAGATCGAGGCCGGCCGCCACCCCGTGGTGGAGGCACGCCTGGCTGAAACATCGAGCGGCGCCTTCATCGCCAACCACACGCGCCTGAACGCCAACACGCGCATGCAGATCATCACCGGCCCCAACATGGGCGGTAAATCGACCTACATGCGGCAGGTGGCGCTCATAGCTCTGCTGGCCAGCATGGGCAGCCATGTGCCCGCCGCCAGCTGCCGCCTGGGGCCCATCGACGCCATCCACACCCGCATCGGCGCGGCCGACGACCTGGCCAACGCGCAGTCGACCTTCATGCTGGAGATGGTGGAAGCCGCGCAGATACTGCACGCCGCCACGCCGCACAGCCTGGTGCTGATGGACGAGATCGGCCGCGGCACCAGCACCTTCGACGGCCTGGCGCTGGCCAGCGGCATCGCCACGCACCTGCACGACAAGACCCGCGCCTTCACGCTGTTCGCCACGCATTACTTTGAGCTGACCGAGCTGCCCGCCAAGGCCCGCCACGCCGTCAACATGCATGTGGCCGCCGCCGAGGCGGGCACCGACATCGTGTTTCTGCACGAGCTGCAACCCGGCCCCGCCAGCCGCAGCTACGGCATCCAGGTTGCAAAATTAGCCGGCGTGCCCGCGCCGGTGCTGCACCATGCGCGCCACACGCTGGCGGCGCTCGAAGAACGCGCCGGCGAAGGGCAATTGCAGGTGGACCTGTTCGCCACCCCGGCCGCCCCCGAAAGCGCAGGCGCCAGCCCCGTGGAAGCGGCGCTGGCCGGCATCAACCCCGATGCGCTGACCCCGCGCGAGGCGCTCGATGCGCTGTACCAGCTCAAAAAGCTTTCGGGGCAATGACGCGCACGGCAGACGATCAGCGCAGCCTGAAAATTTGACACAAATCAACCTGTATCGCTTACGGAAAAAGCGCGAGAAGCTATTTATTTAATAGCAGCTGTCCGCAATCTGTCGGCGGGTGGTTTCGGTGCTGCAGGCGCGTTGCGGCATCGCACTACACTCTGTGCCTTTCCTCTTTCTCGCATTCCCCATGACGTATTGCGTCGCCATCAAACTCAATGCCGGGCTGGTGTTCCTGTCCGATTCGCGCACCAATGCGGGCCTGGACCAGATCAGCTCGTTTCGCAAGATCATGGTCTATGAAAAGACGGGCGATCGCTTCATGGTGCTGCTGTCGGCGGGCAACTTGAGCATTTCGCAGTCGGTGCGCGAGATTTTGCAGACCACGCAGATCAAGGACGATGCCGACGGCGAGCCCATCACCATCTGGAACGCCAAGAGCATGTTCGACGCCGCCCGCGTGCTGGGCGCCGCCGTGCGCCATGTGCATGAGCGCGATGGCGCGGCGCTCAAGCGCGCGGGGGTGGATTTCAATGTATCGATGGTATTTGGCGGCCAGATCAAGGGCGAGGGCATGCGCCTGTTCCAGGTGTATTCGGCGGGCAATTTCATCGAATCGACGGCCGAGACGCCATATTTCCAGGTGGGCGAGTCGAAATACGGCAAACCGGTGCTCGACCGCGTGCTGACGCCCGACACGCCGCTCAACGAGGCCGCCAAGTGCGCGCTGGTGTCGATGGACAGCACGCTCAAGTCCAACCTTTCGGTAGGCCTGCCCATGGACCTGGTGGTGTATGAGGTGGACCGCTTCACCACCGACAAGATCGTGTGCATTGACGAGCACAACCCTTACTTTCGCATGCTGCACGACAGCTGGGGGCAAAAGCTGCGCGCGGTATTCGACAGCATCGAGGACCCGGCCTGGGACGGCGGCTCGACCGATGCGCCCATTCTGGTGAATCCGGCGCGCAGCAAGCCGCTCAAGAAGATCACCAACTTCCGCGAAAAGCTGATCTGAGTTCGCACGCATCCCGCCCCCCGCACACTGACTGATTGATGACCAAGATCGTTTTTTCGCACGGCAACAGCTTTCCGGCGGGCACCTACAACGTGCTGTTTGGGCAATTGCGCCAGCGCGGCTTTGAGGTGGCTGCCATCGACCGTTTTGGCCACGATGCGCAATACCCGGTCACCAGCAACTGGCCGCATCTGGTGCAGCAGCTGGCCGACTTTGCGGCGCAGCAGGTGGAGGCCTCGGGCGAGCGCGTGTTTCTGGTGGGGCATTCGCTGGGCGGCATTCTGAGCGTGATGGCGGCGGCCCAGCACCCCGAGCTGGCGCGCGGCGTGTTGATGCTCGACTCGCCACTGATTAGCGGCTGGCGCGCCACCACCGTGGGCGTGGCCAAGCGCACACAGGTGGTGAGCGCCGTGTCGCCCGGCCGCGTGAGCCGCCAGCGCCGCATGAGCTGGGCCAGCACCGACGAGGCGCTGGACCACTTTGGCAAGAAGAAGGTGTTTGCGCAGTGGGACCCGCAGGTGCTGCGCGACTATGTCACGCACGGCCTGCACGACGAGGACGGGCGCCGGGTGCTGGGCTTTGACCGGGCGGTGGAAACCGCCATCTACAACACCCTGCCGCACAACCTGGACCGCCTGCTGCGCCGCCACCCGCTGCGCTGCCCGGCCGCATTCATCGGCGGGCTGGCATCGGTGGAGATGCGCCAGGTGGGCATGGCTTTGACGCGGCGGGTGACGGGCGGGCGCATCATGATGCTCGATGGCAGCCACCTGTTTCCGATGGAGCAGCCGCTGGCCACCGCTGCCGCCATCGAGGCGGCCTTGCTGAACCTGGCGTCGCTGCCGAACGCTGCGTGAAAGGGTAAAACCGCTCACCGCGCTGCGGCAGCGGGATTCAGCCGGCGGCGGCGCCATGCGCAGGAGGCGCGATTCGGGCATGGCGCTCTCTGGCGATCCAATTACACTGTGATACAAATTCACAGACACATTGATCGCACCCCTCCCCACACCCTGTTTGCCATGCCGCCCTTTATTGCCCTGACACCACCGCTGCCCACCCTGCGGTGGGCCCTGTGCTGGTTGCTGTGGCTGTGCATGTGCGCCGGGGTGCACGCCGCGCCTGCGCCCGCAGCGCTCGTTCTGCGGGATGCGGCGGGCACTGTGCCGGCCTGGCCCGCCGTGACGGTGCTGGCCGACGCATCGCGGCAGCGTACGCTCGCAGACATGCAGGCACAGGCGTCCCGGTTCCAAGCCCCTGCGGGCACCAGTGGCACGCTGGGGGTACGCCCCGAGCCCATGTGGCTGCGCATGGGCCTGATGGCGGAACATATGTCCGATGGCCGGTGGGTGCTGGACATCGACTATCCCCCTCTCAACCGCATTGACGTGTTCCTCACCCAGGGCGGACAAGTCGCGCAGCATGCCACCCTGGGCAATCTGCAGCCCTATTCCCAGCGCCCCCTGTACACACGCTCGCACACGCTGGTGCTGGACCTGGTGCCGGGGCAACCGTATGAGTTGTGGCTGCGCGTGGAAACCGCGGGGGCCATGGTCTTGCCCATCACCCTCAACAAGCCGGCCACGCAACTGCGCCGTGCCGTGGACGAACAGATGCTGCAAGGCGTCCTGACCGGCCTGGCGCTGTGCCTGCTGGTGTACAGCCTGGCGCAGTGGGCCAGCCTGAGAGACCCGCTGTTTGCGCAATACGCGCTGCTGCTGACGGGCAGCCTGCTGTTTTCGCTGCATCTTTTTGGTGTGGGCAAGCAGTATCTCTGGATCAACGCCATATGGTTTGAAGTGCGTGCAGCCTCGCTGGCCGCCCTCACAGCCACCTGTGGCTCGTTCCTGTTCATCAGCCAGGTGCTGGTTGGTCATTTGCCGCGCAGCCGGCTTTTGTGGGCCATGCGGTCCGGTGCCGTGTTGTGTGGGGTACTGGCACTGGTTTACGTGCTCGAACTGCTCTCTTCACACGTCATCACCGGCATCGTCAGCCTGCTGGGGCTGGTGCCTGCGCTGATGGGGATTCCTGGCGCCCTGCAGCGCGCGCGCCGCGGCGACAGCATTGGCACCACGTTGCTGCTGGCCTGGGTCGTCTATTTTGGGGCAACCGCCACCATGGTTGGGGTGATACGCGGCTGGTTGCCGGTGAACTTCTGGACGCTGCACTCGTTCCAGTTCGGGTCCACCATCGACATGCTGCTGTTCATGCGTTTGCTGGGCCAGCAGGCGCAGCGGTTGCACACGGCGGCGCAGGTTGCCACCGAGGAGCGCGATGCCATGCGCTCGCTGGCGCATACCGATCCCCTCACGGGCCTGCCCAACCGCCGGGGGCTCCACGCAGCGCTGTCCTTAGCCCTGGGGCGCTGCGATTCCCAGTCATTGCTGGCGGTGTATGTGATGGACCTGGATGGCTTCAAGCCCATTAACGACCAGCATGGCCACGATGTGGGCGATGCCTTGCTGGTGGCCGCAACACGCCGTCTGCTGGCCCAGGTGCGGCACAACGATGTGGTGGCGCGCCTGGGCGGCGATGAGTTCGTGCTGATGACCAGCGGCCTGGGCACCCCAGAGCAGGCCCAGGACCTCGGGCTCAAGCTGCTGGAGGCGTTTCGCACCCCGTTTGTGCTGGGCAACATCGAGGTGGCTGTGGGCCTGACGATCGGCTATGCCATCGCCCCCCACGACGGCAGCGACCCCGGCACCCTGCTCAAGCGGGCCGACGCCGCCATGTACAGCGGCAAGCAAAGCGGCAAGTTCTGCGTACGGCGCAATGCGGGCGAGCTGGCGCTGTCCTCGGCATAGCGGGCAACGCCCGATTGCATTTGCGCCACGGGCACAACACAAATGGTTGCGGTGCGCCACTCCAGTGGCCCTTGTTTGTGGAGCAGGCTGGCAGCCACCGGGTTGCGATGGGGCAGCCGCCGGCCACAGAGGCAGCCTTGCTGAACCTGGCTTCGATCCCGCCCAGCCCCTGTCCGAACGGCGGTCGGTTCCAAAAATCTGACACACCAACTGCTAGCGCGTCCGCTACACTGACAAGTTACAAAACGATACGCACGGTCCATGACGCCGCTCTCTCAGCCCCGGACATCCAGTTACAGGACATGCGGCGGCACGCCGCCCCCCTGGGCGACGGCACCATCGCCCGAATCCTGGGCGACTGGCCTGCACAGGGCGGGCCCGGTGACGATGCCCCGCAGTGCAAGCGCATCGCGATGAAGCGTTCATCCACGCGCCGATGATCGTCCTCGACCGCGTTCTCATGGCATGGGTGCGACATTGGCGCGCAGCGCGCAGCGCGGGCATCAGGCTGGCGGCGCTGTTTCTGCTGGGCGTGCTGGGTTTGCTGAGCTGGTCGGCGGCAGTCCATGCCGCCCCACCCCTGCAGCTCCAACCCGGTAGCCAGGTCCCGAACGCCTGGCCCGCCATCACCCTACAGGCCGATGGCACCCTCGGACGCAATGTGCAGGAGATGCTGGGGCGGCTGGAGCAATTCGAAGCGCCCGCAAACCTGAACGGATCGCTGGGCGTGCGCGACAAGCAGGCGATATGGCTGCGCGTTCCGTTGGAGATATCTCAGACCCCAGAAAGCCCCTGGGTCATCCACATCGGCTACAGCTCCCTGCAGGAAGTGGACATTTATCTCACCAGCGCAGGCCGGGTGCTTCAACAAGCCTTGGTGGGCTACCAGCGCCCGCCCGGCAAGGAAACATTGCAGAGCCGTGTACCGGCAATGCTGCTGAATCTGCAGGCAGGGCAAACCTACGATGTGCTGATCCGCATACGCACGCTGGGGCCGATGATTTTGCCGATCAGTGTCACCGAGCTGCCCCATGGGTTGTTCCTGGCCCAGCGCGAACAGATGCTGCAGGGCCTGCTTATCGGGCTGGCGCTCTGCCTGCTGGTGTACAGCCTGATCCAGTGGGCCAGCCAGCGCGAGCGACTGTTTGCCTACTATGCGCTGGTCGTCCTCGGCAGCACGGGTTTTTCCATCCAGTTTTTTGGTATTGGCGCGCAGTTCCTGTGGCCGGGCAATGTGTGGATGGCGAGCCACGCGGGCATCATGGCGGGGCTCATCGCTCTGGCGGGATCATTCCTATTTCTGAACTACGCCCTGGTAGGGCCGTCCACGCGGGGCGGGTACCAGCGCGTGATGCATGCGGGAGCCGCCGTCACCGCGTTGGTCTGCGTAGCCTTCGTTTTGGACATACTGACGCCCCGCATTGCGACAATCTTCATGAGCCTGGCAGGACCGATGCCATCGCTGCTCAGCATTCCCGCAGCGCTTCGGCGGGTGCGCAAAAAAGACCCGATTGGCACCACCCTGCTGTTCGCGTGGCTTGCCTATGGCATAGCCGCAGCGGTGATGGTGTGCCTGGTGCAAGGCTGGGTGCCCACGAACTTCTGGACGCTGCACTCGTTCCAGTTCGGCGCAACCATCGACATGCTGCTGTTCATGCGTGTGATGGGCCTGCGCAGCAAGGTATTGCACCTTGCCGCCCTTGATGCACACCGCGAGCGTGACGCCCTGCACTCGCTCGCGCACACTGACCCGCTCACCGGCCTCACCAACCGCCGTGGCCTGTATGTAACGCTGGCCAGCAGCCTGCTTCGTTGCGACCGCCAGCATCTGGTGGCGGTTTACCTGCTCGACCTGGACGGCTTCAAGCCGGTCAACGATCAATACGGCCACGATGTGGGCGACGAACTGCTGATCGCCGTGGCGCAACGCCTGCGCGGCCATCTGCGCGAATCGGACGTGGTGGCTCGGCTGGGCGGCGACGAGTTCGTGGTCATTGCCCACCTGCTCAACCCGCCAGAGCAGGCGCACGACCTGGGAATGAAGCTGCTCGATTCGTTTCGCTCGCCCTTCGTTCTGGGCCATCGGCAGATCCGCGTGGGCCTGACGATCGGCTACGCCCTCGCCCCCGAGGACGGCACAGACGCCATGGGTTTGCTCAGACTGGCCGACGCCGCCATGTACAGCGGCAAGCAGGCCGGCAAGTTCTGCCTGCGGCGCAACACCGGCGACCTCGCACTGGGTTCCGCCCGATTCGTGGAACCAGCGTGAATCCGCGCCAGACCCGGCTCAACGGCAGCAGCGGTAGGCCAGCCCCAGCGAGGCGGAATAGCCCGTAGGACGCACAGTCAAGGGGCTGCGGCGCGCGTCACCCTGGACCTGCGAAACACCCACGCCGCCCCACACCACCCAATGGCGATTGAGCGCCGTCATGACGTCCACCCCCAGGTCCACGCTGTACAGACCGCCACCAGGCTCGAACGCAGGCAGGCGGGCAGCCCCCGCACCGCCCGCCACGGCGGGCACGCCAAACCGGGCGCGCAGGTAGGTGCGGTCGCCAAAACTGGCGCCAGCACCAAAAACCATGCGGGTCTGCTGCGTGACGGGCAGGGTGTAGGAAACGCTGGTATTCAGCTGCGCACCCCCGTCGCGCCCCAGGATGTCTTGCGAAAGCCCTGCGCCCACCGACCACCGGGGCGTGATGGCATAGCCTGCGCTGACACGGGCGCGCACGGTGGACCGCACCTCGGGCAGGCCGGCCAGCCGCGGTGAATCACTGTTTTTGCGACCATTGTCCAGACGCAGCGACGCACTCAGGCTGAACCGGTCGCTTTCGGCCAGGATGGCGGTGGCGCCCGATTCGCGCTGCTCCAGCCCATGGCCCATGAGGGTGCTGCCGCGCGATGTGCTCAGGCGAAACCGTCCGTATTCCAGCGCCCATGACGGGCTTAAATGGGACGAACGGCCATCGCCGCCAGCATAGTCCGGGCCGTTGCTCACAACGGCGCCCAGCACATAGTTGAGTTTGGGCGATCCATCCGCATGGACCGAGGGGGGCGCTTCTTCGGCCATGGCGGGCAGGCCTGCGCACAGGCCCCACAACACAGTGCAGCCCCAAAGGCCCCGAAAAATGCGCGGTTGGTAGGTCATGGCGCCATTATCAGCCGGCCCACTGCACCAGGCCAGTCCAAGCCGAAACCAGCACCACCACCCCGAACACGATCCGGTAATAGGCGAACGGCACGAAGCTGTGGGTGCTGATGTAGCGCAGCAGCCAGCGCACGCAGAGCCAGGCGCTGATGAATGAAAACACCAGCCCCACGGCAAACAGCGGAATGTCCGCCGCCGACAGCAGGGCCCGTTCCTTGTACAGGCTGTATGCGCCCGCGCCGATGAGCGTGGGAATGGCCAGAAAAAAGGAAAAATCCGTGGCCGCCTTGCGCGACAGGCCCAGCAGCATGCCGCCGATGATGGTGGCGCCGCTGCGGCTGGTGCCCGGCACCATGGCCAGGCACTGCACGAGGCCCACCTTGAGGGCATCGAGTCCCGTCATGTCTTCCACCTCGTGGATGCGGGTGGCCGCAGCGGGGCGTCGTTCGGCCCACAGGATGATGAAACCACCAATGATGAAGGTGCTGGCCACTACCACGGGGGTGAACAGATGGGCCTTGATGGCCTTGCCAAACAGCAGCCCCAGCACCACCGCCGGCACAAAGGCAATCAGCACATTGAGCGCAAAACGCTGTGCCTGGCGCTGCGTGGGAAGGGCCGCCAGCGTGGCGCGGATCTTTTGCCAATACACCAGGATGACGGCAAAGATGGCGCCCGTCTGGATGGCAATGTCAAACACCTGGGCCTTCGCGTCATCAAAGCCCAGCAGCGAGCCCGCAAGAATCAGGTGACCGGTGGATGAGATGGGAAGAAACTCGGTCAGGCCCTCGACCACGCCCATGATGGCGGCCTTGACCAGCAAAACAATGTCCACGCGTTCGTCCTTCAAGCCCTTCGGGCTGGCAAAAAATCAAATTATCGTCTGGCAGCGTGACACCACGGGCACCTGTAGCGACGGCTATCGGCCTTTGTCGGGTTGTTTCTTCGCGAGTCTGCGCAGTCCACGATCCTGCAAGGACATGCACAAAAAATGCCCATGAAGTGGATCCAAGTAGCGCTAATAGCTATGTTTTCAGGAGCAAATCGCGATCCTATTGCGCTATCTGGCCGCCACAAGCGCTGCTGGTAAACTGCTCTCCGGGTGTACGCGCCAGCAGGCGCGGCAGGTTCATGCGCTGGTCGGGCCGCCACGCGGCTTTTTTACGACCGCCCCCACATGACACCCACCACCCTCCAATGGATTGCCGCCGCCCTGTTCGGCATCGCGCTGATTCACACCTTTTCCGCCAAACAGTTCGAACGGCTCTCGCACCGCTTTCCGCGCCACGCGGGCCTGTTCCATCTGCTGGGCGAAGTCGAAGTGGTGTTTGGCTTCTGGGCCATGGTGCTGATTGTGGTCATGGCCCTGGTGGGTGGCGGCGCGCAGGCCCTGCACTACGCCGAGTCGCGCAACTACACCGAGCCGCTGTTTGTCTTCGTGGTGATGGTGATTGCCGCCTCGCGCCCGGTGCTGCGCACCGTGGTGGCCCTGGTGGATGCCATGGCGCGCCTCATGCCCCTGCCCACCCCGATGGCCACCGCCTGGCTGGGGCTGGCCGCCGTGCCCCTGCTGGGTTCGCTCATCACCGAGCCAGCCGCCATGACCATTGCCGCCCTCATGCTGGCGCCGCAAGTCTTTCGTGCCGATGTGCCTGAAGGCCGCAAGTACCTGGCGCTGGGGGTGCTGTTCGTCAACGTGTCGATCGGCGGCACGCTCACCTCGTATGCCGCGCCACCTGTGCTGATGGTGGCCGCCACCTGGCAATGGGACAGCGCCTTCATGCTGGCCACCTTCGGGTGGAAAGCCGCGCTGGCGGTGCTGCTCAACGCCACGGTCTGCACCTTCATCCTGCGCAAGCACTTGCCCCACGCCAGCGCCCTCGCGGCAGGCCAGCAGGCGCGAGCGCCCGTGTCCGCCACGGTGGCAGCCGTGCACCTGGCGCTGTTGGCCGGCGTGGTGCTGTTTGCACACCACCCGGTGGTTTTTGTCGGGCTGTTCCTGCTGTTTCTGGCGTTCACGCAGGCCTACGAACGCCACCAGAGCCCGCTGATCCTCAAAGAAGCGCTGCTCGTGGGTTTCTTCCTTGCCGGGCTGGTGGTGCTGGGTGGCATGCAGCAATGGTGGCTGCAGCCCATCGTCTCCAGCCTGCAGCCGCTGGCCCTGTTCGCGGGCGCCCTGGGCCTGACGGCCATCACCGACAACGCGGCACTCACTTACCTGGGATCGCTGATCGAGGGGATGTCCGACCCCGCCAAATACATGCTGGTGGCGGGTGCAGTGGCCGGGGGCGGCCTCACGGTGATTGCCAACGCGCCCAATCCGGCCGGCGTCGCCTTGCTCAAGCGCGGCTTTGCCGACGAAACCATTGGCGCGGGCGGGTTGCTGCTGGGAGCGCTGATGCCGACGGCGGTGGCGGCGGCGTCTTTTTTGCTACTCTGACCCCGCCTATAGCAAACGCCCGTCCAGCGTTGTGACCGGGGCGCGTGCTCTTTCAAAGCAGCCCTCCAGCGGGCCCGCGCGCGCCCTTGTGGGTCAGCGCACCATGCACGGCATCTTGTTGTTGAACTTCCAGCCCGGAATCAGGTGCTGCATCGCAGCGGCGTCGTCGCGGGCGCCCAGGCCGTGCTGCAGATACAGCTGATGGGCCTTGTTCACGGCGTCCATGTCAAGTTCAACGCCCAGGCCGGGCTTGGTCGGCACGTCCACATAGCCACCCCGGATCTGCAGCGGCTCTTTGGTCAGGAACTGGCCGTCTTGCCAGATCCAGTGGGTATCGATGGCTGTGACCTTGCCGGGCGCGGCCGCGGCGCAATGGGTGAACATCGCCAGCGACACGTCGAAATGGTTGTTGGAATGCGAGCCCCAGGTCAGGTCGTACATCTGGCAGAGCTGCGCCACGCGCACCGATCCCTGCAGTGTCCAGAAATGCGGGTCGGCCAGCGGAATATCGACCGATTGCAACTGGATGCTGTGGGCCATTTCGCGCCAGTCGGTAGCGACCATGTTGGTGGCGGTGGGCAAGCCGGTTGCACGGCGGAACTCGGCCATCACCTCGCGACCGGAGAACACCCCTTCGCCGCCGCAGGGGTCTTCGGCATAGGCAACGACGTTGTGCATGTTGCGCATCAGGCGCACCGCGTCCTTGAGCAGCCAGCCGCCATTGGGGTCGAGCGTAATGCGGGCCTGGGGAAACCGCTCGTGCAGGGCCGTGACGGCCTCGACCTCTTCTTCGCCGCGCAGCACGCCGCCTTTGAGCTTGAAGTCCTGGAACCCGTAGCGCGCCTGGGCCGCCTCGGCAAGGCGCACCACGGCTTCAGGGGTCATGACCTCCTCGTGGCGCAGGCGCAGCCAGTCATCGGCAGCGTCGGGCTCACTGTTGTAGGCCAGATCGGTCTTGCGGCGATCCGCGATGTAGAACAAGTAGCCCAGCATCTGCACACGGTCGCGCTGCTGGCCTTCGCCCAGCAGCGCCGCCACCGGGACATTCAGATGCTGGCCCAGCAGGTCCAGCAGAGCGCTCTCGACCGCCGTGACCGCATGGATGGTGATCCGCAAATCAAAGGTCTGCAGACCGCGCCCACCACTGTCGCGGTCGGCAAAGCGCTGGCGCAGGCTGTTGAGCAGACGGTTGTAATCTCCGATGGGTTGCCCCTCGATCAGGGCGCGGGCATCTTCCAGGGTTTGCCGGATCTTTTCGCCCCCGGGCACCTCGCCCACGCCGGTGTGGCCGCTGGAGTCCGTCAGGATCACCAGGTTGCGCGTGAAGTAGGGGCCGTGGGCGCCACTGAGGTTGAGCAGCATACTGTCGCGGCCAGCGACGGGGACCACCTGCATGCGGGTTACGACGGGGGTTGGGTTGGATGTAGGCATGGGATTGACAGAGCACAAAATGTTGACCGACATCGTACAACTACTACATACCCAGAACCTCAAGGGAAAACCCTTGGAATCCCCCAACGCCCTGTTCAGTGACTCCCTGCCTCACTGCGCCGATGCCGATCCCGACTGTTGGAAAGATGGGTGCGCATCGCCGCGCGAGCCGCCTCGAAATCCTGTGCCGCAATCGCGTTGTAGATGGTCTCATGCTCCTGGTGGACGCGGCGCAGATAGGCCATGCGCTCAGGCTGCATCATGGCCGGCGCCTCCAGCCGCGTGCGCGGTATGACACCCAGCCCCAGCGATTTCATCAGATCCAGAAAGTGGTGATTCTGGGTGGCGCGGGCAATTTCCTGGTGGAACTGCAGGTCGGCACTGGCGGCATCGCGCCCCTCTTCCATGGCGCCGGTGAATGCCGATAGAGCAGCCCGCATATCCCGCAGGTTGTCTTCACTGCGCCGAATGGCGGCCAGGGCGGCGGCTTCTGTCTCGACGCTGATGCGAAATTCCAGCAGGGCGATGACGTCGCGCAAGGTTCCCAGCTGGTCAGGGCTGATGCGAAACGAGGGGCCGTTTTCCTGGGCCAGCACAAAGGTGCCGATTCCATGCCGGGTCTCGACCAGCCCGGCCGCCTGAAGGCGCGAGATGGCCTCGCGCACCACCGTGCGGCTCACGCCAAAGGTCTCCATGAAGGAAGCCTCGGTGGGCAGCTTGCTGCCAGCGGGCAGGCGCTCGGCAAGGATGTCTTCCGTCAGCTTTTCCACCACTTCGATGGCAAGGCTGCGTGGTTTGCGACGGGGCAGGATGGGAACATTCATAGGGAAATCCCTAGCCTCAAAAAGATGGTTTCACGCAATAATCCGACTCAACTTGTACGACAACTGATAACGTAACTCAATGACTGCAGCGACTTTAACACGCAAGCGATGGCGACAAGCACCCATCGCGATCGCTGCAGATGCCCTCCAGGCCGTTGCCATGCGCGTTCGTCTGACCACCGTTCACACCAACCTGTTCGCCCATTTTTAATCCCCAACCAGAGGAACCCTTTCGATGAATCCCCAAGACCTCAAGCAAATCATGTCCAGCGGTCTGCTGTCGTTCCCGCTGACGGACTTCGACGCCAACGGCGACTTCAACGCCAAGGGTTACGCCGCACGCCTTGAATGGCTGGCGCCCTATGGCGCAAAAGCGCTTTTCGCCGCAGGCGGCACGGGCGAGTTCTTTTCCCTGACGGGCAGCGAATATGCCGAGGTCATCAAGACGGCGGTGCAGACCTGCCGGGGCAAGGTGCCCATCATCGCGGGCGCTGGCGGCCCAACGCGCTTTGCGATCGAATGCGCCCAGGAAGCCGAGCGCCAAGGCGCACACGGCATCCTGTTGCTGCCCCACTACCTGACTGAAGCCAGCCAGGAAGGCCTGATCAACCACGTCGAGCAAGTCTGCAAGAGCGTGAAATTTGGCGTGATCGTCTACAGCCGCAGCGTCAGCAAGTTCACCCCCGAGTCCCTGGCCATTTTGGCCGAACGCTGCCCCAACCTGATCGGTTTCAAGGACGGCGTGGGCGACATCGAGCGGATGAGCGCCATCTTCATGAAGATGGGCGACCGCTTCTCCTACCTGGGCGGTTTGCCGACCGCCGAGGTCTATGCCGCCGCCTACAAGGCTCTGGGCACACCGGTGTACTCGTCTGCGGTCTTCAACTTCATCCCCAAAACCGCCATGCAGTTCTATGAGGCGGTGCGTACCGACGACATGGCAACCCAGCACCACCTGCTGCGCGAGTTCTTCCACCCACTGCTCAATATCCGCAACCGCAAGCAAGGCTACGCCGTCTCGATGATCAAGGCCGGCGCCCGCATCGTGGGCCACGATGCCGGACCGGTGCGAGCGCCGCTGTCCGAACTGGCGCCGCACGAGTGCGATGAACTCGCAGCGCTGATTGCCAAACTGGGCCCCCAGTAACAGACACCATCCATCCAGAGGAGACACATGATGATCAAGAAAATGCTTTGCGCCGTGGCACTCGGCGCGCTCGCGTCCACCAGCGCCCTCGCCTGGCCCACCAAGCCGATCACGCTGGTGGTGCCATTCCCGCCCGGAGGGTCCACCGACATGATCGCCCGCACCCTGTCGAGCAAGTTGCCCGAGAAGCTAGGCGGCACGGTGATCGTGGACAACAAACCCGGTGCCACGGGCACCATCGGCACGGCCCAGGTGGCGCGCAGCCCCGCCGACGGCCATACCTTGCTGGTAGCGTCGCTCGGTCCCTTCGTGATTGCACCGCACCTGATCAAGGTGCCGTATGACGCACTCAAGGATCTGGATCCGATCACCGTAGCCGTGCAGGCCCCGAACGTGCTGGTGGTGCCCGCCGCATCCCGGCACAACGCGCTGGGCGATGTGATTGCCTTCATCAAGGCAAACCCCGACAAGATGACCTTCGCCTCCTCGGGCAACGGCAGCAGCGACCACCTGACAGCCGAACTGTTCTGGCAGCAGACCGGCACCAGCGGCATCCATGTGCCCTACCGGGGCGGCGGCCCGGTCATGACCGATCTGCTGGGCAACCAGGTGGATGCATCGTTCATGAACATCAACACCGCCATGCCGCAAATCCAGGCGGGCAAGCTCAAGGCTCTGGCCATCACCAGCGCCAAGCGCTCCAGCTTGCTGCCCAACGTGCCCACGCTGGAAGAAAGCGGCATCAAGGACGCGAACGTGTACTCATGGCAGGCCGTCGCCGGCCCCAAGGGGCTGCCCGCCGACGTCAAGGCAAAGCTCAACAGCGCCATCGCCTCGATCCTGAACGAGCCGCAAACCAAGGCCAAGCTGCAGGAACTCGGCTTCGAGATGGTGCTGAACACCCCCGAGCAGTTCGCCGCCTTCCAGGCCGCCGAATACGCCCGCTGGGCAAAGCTCATCGTGGCTCGCAAGATCACCGCGGACTGACGCTATCGCCCCGTCGAATCGCCGCACCCATTGCATGGGTGCTCAGCGTTTCGACGGCATGCGAGCGGATTGCCAGCACTGAATTTCTACCCCTTCTCCTCCGACACCATGACCTTCCAGGACACCACCGTCAGCCAGCTTGACGCCATTGTCAACGCTGCCAGCAACGCGTTCACCACCTATGGCGCCTCCCCGGCGGCAACCCGGGCCGCACTGTTGCGTGGCCTCGCCGACGCACTGGAATCCCAGCGCACAGCGCTGGTGGCGCTGGCCGACCAGGAAACCCACCTCGGCACGGCCCGGCTCAATGGCGAGCTCGATCGCACAAGCTTCCAGCTGCGCGGCTTTGCCACCCAGGTGGAACAGGGGGTGCCTTTCGCCTTCACGGATGACCCGGCTGTGGCGGGTGCGCCGCCGGTGGGCCACCCGAGCCTGATGCGCGTGCGCGTGCCGCTGGGTCCGGTGGCCATGTTCAGCGCCAGCAACTTTCCGTTTGCCTTCTCGGTGCTGGGCGGCGATACCGCTGCGGCGCTGGCCGCCGGTTGCCCGGTGGTGGTCAAGGCACATCGCGGGCACCGCGCCTTGTCGCATGCCGTGGCCGACGTGGCGCGCGGCGTGGTCGCCGCGCAAGGCCTGCCAACCGGCGTGTTTGGCATGGTCGACGGCCGTGGTACGGAAGTGGGCGTGTCGCTCGTGCAGCATCCGCTGATCGCGGCCGCCGCCTTCACCGGCTCGGTGCGCGGTGGCCTGGCGTTGGAGAAGGCGGCGCAGTCGCGTCCGCGGCCGATTCCGTTCTTCGGCGAGCTGGGCTCGGTCAACCCGCTGGTCGCCCTGCCGTCGGCCCTGGCCGCCAAGGGCGCCGAACTGGCCCAGGGCCTGGCCGGCTCCATCACCATGGGCTGCGGCCAGTTTTGCACCAGCCCCGGCGTCATCGTCGTGCCGCAGGGCGCGCCAGGCGACGCCTTCGTCGCGCAGTTGGCCGACGCACTGAAAGCCAGCACCCCGCACCACATGCTCACGGCGCAGATGCGCGCGGGCTTCGACGCCGGCCGCGCGGCCTGGGCCGCACACCCCGGTCTAACGACGGTGCTGGGCGAGACCGCCGCCGAAAGCCAGCCGCCACGCCCCTTCCTGGCTCAGATCAACGCCGCCGGTTTCCTTGCCGACCCGGCCTTGCACGAGGAAGTGTTTGGCCCTGCCGCCCTGGTCGTGCGCGTGGCCGGCACGGCCGAGGCGATCCAGGTGCTGCAAGCCATTGGCGGCTCGCTCACGGTGACGATCTGGGGTGCCGACGAACCTTCCGAGGAAGTGGTTGCCCTGGTGCGCGCCGCCTCGCAGGTGGCCGGGCGGGTGCTGTTCTCGGGCTATCCCACCGGCGTGGCCGTCTCGGCCGGCCAACAGCATGGCGGCCCCTTCCCTTCCTCCACGCAGCCGGGCAGCACGTCGGTGGGCTGGGCCGCGATGGACCGCTTCCTGCGCCCGGTGGCGCTGCAGGATGCACCCGGCTGGCTGGCCGCGCGGCAGGGCCAGCCCTGCTGACCTCGCACCAGGGCGCCCTGGCAGCGCCCTGGCCTTCCATCACCAGAAGCCATCACAGGAGACAAGCATGAACAACCCGATCACGTTGGGGCGTCGCCAGTTGCTAAAAAAAATAGGGGCGGGCTCGGCGCTGGCGGTGGTCGGTGCCCCGGCGCTGGCCCAGGCGTTTTCCTTCGCGCCAAGCCAGCGCTACCCAGACCCGGCAGTGCAGATCCTGGACCCCAGCTTCGCCCGTTACCGCATCTACAGCAGCACCGTCGAACAGGTGGCCACCGGCATGCGCTGGGCCGAGGGTCCGGTCTATTTCCCGGGCAGCAAGGCGGGCGAGCCGGGCCATGTGCTGCTGAGCGACATCCCGAACAACCGCATCATGAAGTTCGACGAGAAGACCGGCGCCTTCACCGTCTGGCGCTCCAACGCGAACTTCTCGAACGGCAACACCCGCGACCGCCAGGGCCGCCTGCTCACTTGCGAGCACTCGGTCACGCGCCGGGTGACGCGCACCGAGCGCGACGGCCAGATCACCGTGCTGGCGGATCGCTTCGAAGGCAAGCGCCTGAACGCGCCGAACGACATCGTGGTGAAGTCCGACGACAGCATCTGGTTCACCGACCCGTTGTTTGGTATCAACGGTGAATGGGAGGGGGCGCGCGCCAAGCCAGAGCAGGCGTCCACCAACGTTTACCGCCTCGGCGCCGACGGCCAGCTCACCGCGGTGATCACCGACCTCGTCAATCCCAATGGTCTGGCCTTTTCGCCGGACGAGACGAAGCTGTACGTGGTCGAATGGAAGGGCACGCCCAACCGCAGCATCTGGAGCTTTGACCTCCAGCCCGACGGTCGCCTGGCCAACAAGACGAAACTGATCGACGCGGCCGACCAGGGCGCGCTGGACGGTTTCAAGGTGGACCGTGACGGCAACCTGTGGTGCGGCTGGGGCAGCAACGGCGCCCTGGCTGCGGAACCGCTCGACGTGGGTGGCCGCCAGGTCTATCCGCTGCGCGGCAGGTCCGAGGATCTCGATGGCGTGATGGTGTTCAACCCGCAAGGCAAGGCCATCGGTTTCATCCGCCTGCCCGAGCGCTGCGCCAACCTGACCTTTGGCGGCCCGAAGAACAACCGGCTCTACATGGCGAGCTCCCATTCGCTGTACGCCTTGTATGTGGAATCCCACGGCGCGGTCTGAGCCCGCCCCATCGACACCCATCAGGAGACAACGATGTTCATCAAGCGCACCCTCTATGCCCTCACACTGGCCGCCACGGCCGGACTCGCCCAGGCTCAGGCCTGGCCCACCAAGCCGCTACGGATCGTGGTGCCATTTCCCGCCGGGGGCACGTCCGACGTGCTGGCCCGACTGGTCGGACTGAAGCTGTCCGAATCACTGGGCCAGCCCGTGGTGGTGGACAACAAGCCCGGATCGAGCGGCAATCTGGGAGCCGACATGGTGGCCAAGGCGGCACCCGATGGCCACACCCTGTTGCTGACGGACGTGGGGAACCTTTCCATCAGCCCGTCGCTGTACAAGCTGCCGTTCAACCTCGGTGTTGACTTCTCGCCGGTTGCCATGGTGGCGTACTCACCCCACCTGCTGGTCACCAGCAACCAGGTGCCGGCCAACACCACCCAGGAACTCATCGAGTGGGTCAAGTCCCAGAAGGGCAAGGCGAACTTTGCCGCCGCGGCGGGCATGGGCTCGGCCACGCATCTGGCGGGCGTTCTGTTTGCGCAGCGCGCCGGCCTGGACTGGGGCTACGTGCCTTACAAGGGCGGCGCGCAGGCAATGACCGACCTGATCGGCGGACAGGTGGACTTGACTTTCAACGGCATGGTGGCCACCTATCCGCACGTCAAGTCCGGCAAGATCAAACTGATCGCTGTATCGAGCGCCAAGCGCAACCCCACACTGGGAGAGGTGCCCACCGTGGCTGAAACGCTGCCGGGCTTCATGACGGGCAGCTGGCAGGGCCTGCTGGCGCCGGCCGGCACCCCGCAGCCGGTGGTGGACAAGCTCAACGGCGAGGTCAAGCGCATCATGGCCCTGCCCGATATCAAGGCGCGCCTGCAAACCCTGGGGGCCGAGCCTTACGAGATGTCGCCGCCGCAGTTCAAGGAGTGGCTGGCGTCCGAGGTCAAGTCCATGGCCAAGGTGGTCAAGGATGGCAAGGTGACGGTGGAATGATGTGTTCGGGGCCGGAACCGTCCCGCTCCAGCGAAAAGGCCAGCGCTAGCCGCAAGCGCGCCATCACCACCGACGGAAGAACGCCAAACCATGAAACCACGCATCCTCCAGGCTGGCCGCCTACTCCCCGCCCTTGAGCAGCGTCTGGCGGCAGACTACGACCTGCACCGGCTCTCTGAAGAGGCCGATCCCAATGCCTTTCTCGCGCGCCACGGCGCCGAATTCACCGGTCTGGTGACCTCGGCCGGCGGCGCCGGCGCCCCGACCGCGCTGATCGCCGCGCTGCCGCAGCTGCGCGTGATCTCCAGCTTCGGCGTCGGCCTGGACAAGATCGACCTGGCTGCGGCGCGCGAACGCGGCATCGCAGTCGGCTACACGCCCGATGTGCTCAACGACTGTGTGGCCGACACCGCGTTCGCGCTGCTGCTGGATGTGGCGCGCCGCACCGCCGAGGCGGACCGCTTCGTGCGCGCCGGCCGCTGGGCCGCAGGTCAATCTTTCGGACTGGGGCGCAAGGTCAGTGGCGCGCGGCTGGGCATCGTCGGCCTGGGCCGGATCGGCCAGACCATCGCACGCCGCGCCGGCGGCTTTGACATGGACGTGCGCTACCACAGCCGCCGCCCGGTGGCCGGCGTGCCCTGGCCGCACGAGCCGGCGCTGCGCGAACTGGCGCGCTGGGCCGACTATCTGGTCATCATCACCGCCGGCGGGGTGGAGACCCGCCACCTGATCGACACTGCGGTGCTCGACGCGCTAGGTCCGCGCGGATTTCTCATCAATGTCGCCCGCGGCTCGGTGATCGACGAGGCGGCGCTGGTGCGCGCGCTGGTCGAGCGACGCATCGCCGGCGCGGGCCTCGACGTATTCGAGCGCGAACCGCAGGTGCCGGCCGAGTTGCTGGCGCTGGACAACGTGGTGCTGCTGCCGCATATTGCCAGCGGCACCGAAGAGACGCGCCAGGCCATGGCCCAGCGCGTGCTGGACAACCTGGCCGCCTTCTTTGCCGAAGGCCGACTGGTCTCGGCTGCGGCCTGAACGCGCCGCCCATCCACAAAGGCTGATCATGAGCTCTTCCACGCCTGCGCCGGCTCCGGTGCTGATCCGCATGCACGCGGCCGACAACGTGGCCATCGTCGCCAACGATGGCGGCCTGCCGGCAGGCACCGTGCTGCCGTCGGGACTGGTACTGGCCGACAAGGTGCCGCAAGGCCACAAGGTCGCGCTGGCCGACCTCGCCGAGGGCGAAACCGTGCGCCGCTACAACGTGCCGATCGGCTACGCGCGCCAGGCCATCCCCGCCGGCAGCTGGGTGCACGAGCGACTGCTGCAGATGCCAGCGGCGCGCGCGCTGCAGGGCCTGCCCATGGCAACCCGCCCGGCACCAGCGCTGGCGCCGCTGGACGGCTACAGCTTCGAGGGCTACCGCAACGCCGACGGCTCGGTCGGCACGCGCAACATCCTGGCCATCACCACCACCGTGCAATGCGTGGCCGGCGTAGTGGCACACGCGGTGAGCCGCATCAAGACCGAGTTGCTGCCCTTGTTCCCGAACGTGGACGATGTGGTCGGGCTGGAGCACAGCTACGGCTGCGGCGTGGCGATTGACGCGCCCGACGCGGTAATACCCATCCGCACGCTGAAGAACATCAGCCTGAACCCGAACTTCGGCGGCGAGGTGATGGTGGTCAGCCTGGGCTGCGAAAAGCTGCAGCCCGAGCGCCTGCTGCCGCCGGGCAGCTTCCCGATCGCGGACGAGCGGGACAGCGGCCTGGATGTGGTCTGCCTGCAGGACGCAGCCCATGTCGGTTTCATGTCCATGCTCGACGACATCGTGGAGCGCGCCCGCCCGCACCTCGCGCGCCTGAACGCACGCCGACGCGAAACCGTGCCGGCCAGCGAGCTGGTGGTGGGCGTGCAGTGCGGCGGCAGCGACGCGTTTTCGGGCGCCACGGCCAATCCGGCGGTCGGCTTTGCCGCCGACCTGCTGGTGCGCGCCGGCGCCACCGTGATGTTCAGCGAGAACACCGAGGTGCGCGACGGCGTGGACCAGCTCACCAGCCGCGCGGCCACACCCGAAGTGGCCGAAGCCATCGTGCGCGAACTCGACTGGTACGACCGCTACCTCGATCGCGGCCGTGTGGACCGCAGCGCCAACACCACGCCAGGCAACAAGGCCGGAGGCCTGTCCAACATTGTTGAGAAGGCCATGGGCTCGATCGTCAAGAGCGGTAGCGCGGCCATCGGCAGCGTGCTGGCGCCCGGCGAGAAGCTGGCGCCGGGGCAGAAGGGCCTGGTCTTCGCAGCCACACCCGCCAGCGATTTCATCTGCGGCACGCTGCAGCTGGCGGCAGGCATGAATCTGCATGTGTTCACTACGGGGCGTGGCACGCCCTACGGCCTGGCCGCCTGCCCTGTGGTCAAGGTGGCCACCCGCACCGACCTGGCCCACCGCTGGCACGACCTGATGGACCTGAACGCCGGTCGCATCGCCGATGGCAAAATCACCATCGAAGAGGCGGGCTGGGAACTGTTTCGCCTGCTGCTCGACGTGGCCAGCGGCCGCCGCACCTGGGCCGAGCACTGGAAGCTCCAGAACGCGCTGGTGCTGTTCAATCCGGCCCCGGTGACCTGAGCACAGCGTGGCTTCCGCGCGCCCCCCGCTAAAGCCTCTCGGCAGCCCAGCTTCCCGCCACATTCTTGAGCAGCATGTTCACCGCTGCCAGCCTGCGGGAGCGCACATCAATCAGGTTGCGCTGGGCTGACAACACGGTGGTCTGCGCGGTCAGCACATTCAGATAGCCCACGGTGCCCGCACGGTACTGGTTGCCCACCACATCCAGCGCGCGCTGCGCGGCGGCCACGGCCTCGGCCTGCAGTTGCTGTTCGCGCTCCAGCGCGGTGGCGGCGGCGAGGTTGTCCTCCACTTCCTGCAGCGCGGTCAGCACGGTCTGGCGGTAGCTGGCCACGGCCTGGTCGTGCGTGGCGCGGGCCGATTCGACGGCGGCGCTGCGGGCACCGCCGTCGAAAAGGGATACAGCCAACGCAGGGCCCAGCGACCAGAACAGGTTGGGGGCGTTCAGCAAACTGGACAGCTCTGTGCCCCGATAGCCCGCCGCGCCCGACAGCGTGATCGCCGGAAAGAAAGCCGCCTGCGCCACGCCGATCTGCGCGTTGGCCGCTGCCACGCGCTGCTGTGCGGCAGCGATGTCGGGCCGGCGCTCGAGCAGACGCGAGGGCAGTTGCGCCGGCACGGTGGGGGGTGCGGGCAGCGAGGCCGTAGCGGGCACGCTGAGCGCGGCCGGTGCCTGGCCGGTGAGCGCGGCCAGCGCGTGTTCGAGCTGGGCGCGGCTGGTCTGCGCTTCGAGCCGTTGCACCTGGGTGGATTTGTATTGCGCCTCGGCCTGCGCCACGTCGGCCGCCGAGGCCACGCCCGCGCGCTGGCGGTTGCGCGTGAGTTGCCAGCTGCGCTCGTAGGCGGTCAGGGTGTCATCCAGCAAAAGCACCTGCGCCTCGGCGGCGCGCAGGGCGAAATAGGTTTGCGCCACCGTGGCCTGCACCGACAGGCGCGCGGCGGCCAGGTCGTCGGCGCTGGCCTGGGCGCTGGCGCGCGCGGCATCCACACCGCCCGACAGGCGCCCCCACAGGTCCAGCTCCCAGCTGGCGTTCAGGCCCAGGGCCTGACTGTTGCGGGTGCGGGCCTGGGTGGTGTTGTCGGCGGTGGTGCCGCTGCGCGCGCGCGTGCTGCTGGCCGTGGCGCCCAGGCTGGGCAGGCCGGCGGCGCCAGCGCTGTCGAGTGCGGCGCGCGCAGCGCGCAGCCGGGCCACGGCCAAAGCTACGTTCTGGTTGCCGCTGGCGGCGCGTTCTTGCAGCGCATCGAGCGCAGGGTCGGCGAACAGCGTCCACCACGCGCCGGGCACGCTGTCCTGCGGTTGGGCGGTTTGCCACACGGCGCTGCCTTGCACGCCTTGCTTGTAGGTGGTGGGCACGTCGAGCGCCGGTCGCTCGTGGGGCGGCGGGGTGCTGCAGGCCGTGAGCAGCGCCGAAATCATAAGCAAAAATACCTTCCAGCGCTTACTGGATAAGCGCAAGCAGCTATCAAAAATAGAGTAACGAGGGTGCATCAGGAATCTCCTTGCAGCGCAGGCTTCGGGCCGGCGGCCGGGTGGCGGCGCCAGCGGGCCCATCGCGGCACACGGGCGCGCAGCCGGTCCAGCGCCACATAGACCACGGGCGTGGTGTACAGCGTGAGCAACTGGCTCAGCAGCAGCCCGCCCACCACGGCAATGCCCAGGGGCTGACGCAGCTCGGCGCCATCGGCCCGGTTCAGCGCCAGCGGCAGCGCGCCAAAGATGGCAGCCAGCGTGGTCATGAGGATGGGCCGCAGGCGCAGGCTGCAGGCGCGGTAGATGGACTGCGCGGCCGTGATGTGCCCGGCGCGCTGCCGCACCAGTGCGAAGTCAATCATCATGATGGCGTTCTTCTTGACGATGCCGATCAGCAGGATGACGCCGATCAGCGCGATCAGCGAGAACTCGGTCTTGAACAGCATCAGCGCCAGCAACGCCCCCACCCCGGCCGATGGCAGGGTGGAGAGGATGGTGAGCGGGTGCAGCAGGTTTTCATACAGCATGCCCAGCACCAGGTAGATGGTGATGATGGCGGCCAGGATCAGCAGCGGCTGGCCCGCCAGTGCGTCCTGGAACGCGCCCGCCGTGCCGCCAAAGGTGCCACGGATTCCCACGGGCACGCCCAGCTCGGCCACCGCGTTGTGCACGGCATCGGTGGCCTGTGACAGCGAAACGCCCGGCGCCAGGCTGAAGCTCACGGTGCTGGCCGGCGTGCCGCGCTCGTGGCTGACCGACAGCGGCGTGTTGGTGGTGGTGATGCGCGCAAACGCCGTGAGTGGCACCTGCTGGCCCGCACTGTTGACGAAGAAGAAGCCGCGCAGCGTTTCGGGGCTTTGCAGGTAGCGCGGTGCGGCTTCCATCACCACGCGGTATTGGTTGAGCGGGTTGTAGATCACACCCACCTGGCGCTGGCCGAAGGCGTCGTTCAGCGTGGCGTCGATCTGCGCCATGGTCAGGCCCGCGCGCGTGGCGGCATCGCGGTCAATGACCAGCGTGGTTTGCAGGCCGTAGTCGGACACATCGCTGTTCACGTCTTCGAGTTCGGGCAGCTGCGCCAGGGCCTGGCGGATGCGCGGCTCCCAGGTGCGCAGCTCGGCAATGTCATCGGCCTGCAGCGTGTAGTCGTATGACGCACTGCTTTGCCGCCCGCCGATGCGGATGTCGCGCTGGGGCACCATGAACAGGCGGGCGCCGGGCTCGTCTTTCAGCTGCGCACGCAGGCGGGTGATGACGGCCTCGGACCGCTCCTGCCCCGGCCCGCGCTTGAGCGTCATGAACATCTGCGCCGCATTGCGCTGCCAGCCACCGGTGAAGCCGGTCACGTTTTCCACGGCAGGATCAACCTGCACGATGGCCAGAAAGCGCTGCAGCCGCTGCTCCATGGCCTGGTAGGACGTGGCCTGGTCGGCACGGATGAAGCCCGAGATGCGGCCCGTGTCCTGCTCGGGCATGAAGCCTTTTTCGATGGCGGTGTACAGGTACACATTGAGCCCCACCACCGCGGCCAGCACCAGCAGCACCAAGGGCTGGTGGCGCAGGCACCAGGCCAGGCTGCGCCGGTAGCCACGCAAACCCCGGGCCTGCAGGGCGTCCAGCCGCCGCGAAAGGCGCGCCCACCATGCCAGGCTGGGCGCGCGATCGGGCGGCCGGTGCGGCTGCTTGAGCAGCGCCGCGCACATCATGGGCGTGGTGGTGAGCGACACCAGCAGCGACACCAGAATGGCGGCCGACATGACGATGGCGAACTCATGGAAAAACCGCCCCACAATGCCGCCCATGAACAAGATGGGCACGAACACGGCAATGAGCGACAGGCTCATCGACACCACCGTAAAGCCAATCTCGCGCGCGCCGTCCAGCGATGCCTGCAGCGCCGTTTTGCCGCGCTCCATGTGGCGCATGATGTTTTCCAGTACCACGATGGCGTCATCCACCACAAAGCCGGTGGCAATGGTCAGCGCCATCAGCGAGAGGTTGTCGAGCGTGTAGCCCGCCAGATACATCACGCCAAACGTGCCCGCCAACGACACCGGCACCGCCACCGCCGGAATGAGCGTGGCGCGCCCGTTGCGCAAGAACAGGAACACCACCAGGATGACCAGCGCCACGGCGATCAGCAAGGCGCGCTCTACCTCTTTGACCGAGGCGCGCAGCGTGGGCGTGCGGTCTGAGACGATCTCCACATCGATGGCCGCCGGGATCGACGCCTTGAGCTGCGGCAGCAGCGCGCGCACGCGGTCCACTGCCTCCAGGATGTTGGCGCCGGGCTGCTTGTACACCTGCAGCAGCACAGCCGGCTTGCCGTTGGCCACACCGAAGTTGCGCACATCCTGCACCGAGTCGGTCACCTCGGCCACATCGGCCAGGCGAATCGCGTTGCCGTTTTGCCAGCGCAGCACCAGCGGGGCGTAATCCGCCGCCACGCGGGCCTGGTCGTTGGCGGCGATCTGCCAGTAGTGGTCTTCACGCTCCACCGCGCCCAGGGGGCGGTTGGCATTGGTGCTGCTGATGGCGCCGCGCACCTGCTCCAGCGACACGCCGTTGGCCGCCAGCCGCACCGGGTCGAGCGACACGCGCACCGCCGGCAGCGCCCCGCCGCTTACGGTGGCCTGCCCCACCCCTTCGACCTGCGAAAGCTTTTGCGCCAGCACGGTGGACGCCGCGTCGTACATCTGCCCGCGCGTGAGCGCACTGGACGTGAGCGCCAGAATCATGATGGGCGAATCGGCCGGGTTCACCTTGCGGTAGCTGGGGTTGCTGGGCATGCCCGTGGGCAGCAGCGTGCGCGCGGCGTTGATGGCGGCCTGCACGTCGCGCGCGGCGCTGTCCACGTTGCGGTTGAGGTCGAACTGCAGCGTGATGGAGGTGCTGCCCAGGATGGAGCGCGAGGTGATCTCGTTGACGCCGGCAATGGCCCCCAGCGAGCGCTCGAGTGGCGTGGCCACGGTGGCGGCCATGGTGTCGGGGCTGGCGCCGGGTAGGCTGGCGCTGACCGAGATGGTGGGGTAGTCGACCTGCGGCAGCGGGGCGACGGGGAGCAGGAAATAGGACACGGCGCCCACCAGGGCCAGGCCCAGGGTGAGGAGCGTGGTGGCGATGGGGCGGTGGATGAAGGGGGTGGAGAGGCTCATGGGGTGGGCCTCTTGGGTTTCTGGTATTTTTTTGCTCTAGCGCTTATGGGATAAGCGCTAGAAGCTATGAAATTGATAGTTTGCGCAGGGATGTTTTGTTGGCCAACCACCCGTTCGGGCTGAACTGGTCGAAGGCGGGGCACCACCCCAACCCGTTCGGGCTGAGCCTGTCGAAGCCAGGGACCCGATCGAGCGGTGTGCTCAGTTGGAGGGCGGGTGCCGGGATGTGCGCCCGGCGGCGCACCTTCTTTTCTTGCGTCGCCAAGAAAAGAAGGCAAAAGAAGGCGACCCCCAGTCTGCGACCCCTTCGCTGTGCGAAGGGGCAAACCTGCGTCGGGGCGGTTGCGGGGTGCGCCGCAGAACTCACTCCGCGCCTGCGGCGCTCCAATCGGACAACCGCGGCGAGTCAGTTGACGAAGCATGGGCGCTTCGACGCCCATGCCCACCCCGCAACCGCCGCGCCGCAGGCGCAGCCAGCAGGAGTTGGACAGCCGAACATCCAAACAGCCATACGGGCCATCGCTTCGCTCGGCCGCGCCTGCGCAGCGCGAAGCGCTTGCGCCCGCGAAATGGGGCCGAGCAAAGCGATGGCCCGTGCGGCTGTTTGCCCCCAACCCCTTCTGGATGCGCCTGGGGCGCGCAGGGCGCGGGGTGGCGGGTGTGCCGCAGGACACACCCGCATCGTCATCTGACTCGCCGTGGTTGTCCGAGCGCAGCGCGCCAGCGCGTAGCGAGTTCCACGGCGCACCCCGCGCACGAGCACCCCAGGTTGCCCCGCAGCGAAGCGAAGGGGTCGCAGACAGCAGGGTCGCCTTCTTTTGCCTTCTTTTCTTGGCGACGCAAGAAAAGAAGGTGCCCCGCCGGGGGCACATCCCGGCAGACAGCCTCAGCAGGGGCATATAGCCAAATAAGCCCCTAACGCCCGAGCAAAAAACGCAACCAGCTACAAAAACAGGAGCATTCATCACACAGCCCCCCGCCGAGCCCGCCACCGCTGCGCCCACCCCTCAAACGTCAGGTAAATCACCGGCGTGGTAAACAGCGTCAGCAACTGGCTCACGATCAGCCCCCCCACCATCGTCACCCCCAGCGGCTGCCGCAACTCACTGCCCACCCCCGTGCCCAGCATCAACGGCAACGCCCCCAGCAAAGCCGCCATCGTGGTCATCAAAATCGGTCGAAAGCGCAGCAGGCAAGCCTGAAAGATGGCCTCCCGCGCCGGCAGCCCCTGGTCGCGCTGCGCTTCCAGCGCGAAGTCGATCATCATGATTGCGTTCTTCTTGACGATGCCGATCAGCAGCACGATCCCGATCACCGCCACGATGTCCACATCCAGCCCCGCCAGCCACAGCGCCAGCAGCGCCCCCACCCCGGCCGACGGCAGCGTGGACAGGATGGTGACTGGGTGGATGGTGCTCTCGTACAGCACGCCGAGCACGATGTACATGGTGGCCACCGCCGCCAGGATGAGCAGCAGCGTGTTCGACAGCGAGGCCTGAAACGCCAGCGCCGCGCCCTGGAAGCTGCTGTCCACCGACAGCGGCATCAAGCCCGCCGCGCGCGCCGTCGCCTGTTCGGCCTGGATGGCCTTGACCGCGTCGCCCAGCGAAACACCGGGCGCGGTGTTGAACGAAATGGTGGCTGCGGGCAGCTGGCCCACATGGTTCACGGCCAGGGGCATGCTGCGCTCTTCGATGCGCGCCACCGACGACAGCGCCACCGGTTTGCCCGTGCTCGACGTGACGTAGATGGCATTCAATGCCTGCGGGCCCAGCTTGAACGGGGGCGCCACTTCCAGCACCACGCGGTACTGGTTCGACTGCGTGAAGATGGTGGAAATCAGCCGCTGGCCAAAGGCGTTGTACAGCGCGGTGTCGATGCCCGCCACCGTCACGCCCAGGCGGCTGGCCTGGGCGCGGTCGATCTGCACAAAGGCCTGCAGGCCCTGGCTTTGCAGGTCGCTCGCCACGTCGGCCAGCTGCGGCAGGGCGCGCATGCGCTGCACCAGATCGGCGGTGCTGGTCTGCAGCTGGGCCATGTCGGGCGAAGAAACCAGCAGCTGGTATAGCGTGCGCGCCACGCGGTCTTCGATGGTGAGGTCCTGCACCGGCTGGGCATACAGAAGGATGCCCGCAATGTCCTGGGTCGATTCCGCCAAGCGACGCAGCACAACGGGGGCGCGGTCGCGTTCGGCGTGGGACTTCAAGTCGATGAGCAGGCGGCCGGTGTTGAGCGTGGTGTTGGCCCCATCGACCCCGATGAACGAGGACACGCTTTTCACCGCCGGGTCTTTCAGGATGCGCTCGGCCAGCTGCTGCTGGCGCTCGGCCATGGCGGCAAACGAGATGGACTGGTCGGCCTCGGTGGTGGCCTGCAGCGTGCCCGTGTCCTGCACCGGGAAAAATCCCTTGGGCACCAGCACATAGAGCAGCACCGTCAGCCCCAGCGTGGCCGCAAACACCAGCCAGGTCATGCCCCGGCGGTTGAGCACCCACTGCAGCGCCCGGCCATAGTGCGCGATGGTGTGGTCAAAAAACCGGCCCGTGGCCTGGTAAATGCGTCCGTGGCTTTCTTCGGGTGTGTGGCGCAGCAGGCGGGCGCACAGCATGGGCGTGAGCGTGAGCGACACCACCGCCGACAGCAAGATGGCCACCGCCATGGTGATGGCGAACTCGTGGAACAACCTGCCCACCACATCGCCCATGAACAACAGCGGAATCAGCACCGCAATCAGCGAAATGGTGAGCGAGATGATGGTGAACCCGATCTGCCTTGCGCCCTTGAGCGCAGCCTGCAAGGGTAGCTCACCCTGTTCCACATGGCGGGCGATGTTTTCGATCATGACAATCGCGTCATCGACCACAAAACCGGTGGAAATGGTCAGCGCCATCAGCGTGAGGTTGTTGATGGAAAAGCCCGCCAGATACATCACCCCCAGGGTACCCACCAGCGACAGCGGCACCGCCACGCTGGGGATGAGCGTGGCCGAGGCGCTGCGCAAAAAAACAAAGATCACGGCCACCACCAGGCCGATGGCCAGCGCCAGTTCGACCTGCATGTCCTTGACCGAAGCGCGGATGGTGGTGGTGCGGTCGGTCAGCACCTGCACATCCAGCGATGCGGGCAGCGTGCTTTGCAGCTGCGGGAGCAGGGCCTTGATGCGGTCCACCGTCTCGATGACGTTGGCGCCAGGCTGGCGGCGGATGTTGAGGATGACGCCGGCCCTGGACCCTGTTTCGGGCGTGCCCGCCCAGGCGGCCAGGCGGGTGTTCTCGGCATCGTCCACCGTCTGCGCCACATCGCGCAGTCGGATGGGGTTGCCGTTCTTGAAGGCCAGGATCAGGTCGCGGTATTCCTGTGCGGACTGCAGCTGGTCGTTGGCATCAATGGTGGAAGCCCGCGCGGGCCCGTCAAAGCCGCCCTTGGCCTGCTTGACGTTGGCGGCCGCGATGACGGTGCGCACATCCTCCAGCGTCAGGCCCAGGCTGGCCAGTGCCGTGGGATTGGCCTGGATGCGCACCGCTGGCCGGCGCCCGCCCGCAATCGCCACCAGCCCCACGCCGGTAACTTGCGAGAGCTTGGGCGCCAGTCGGTTCTCCACCAGATCATTGAGGCGGATCACCGGCAACGAGGGCGACGTGATGGCCAGCGTGAGGATGGGCGCGTCCGCCGGGTTGACCTTGCTGTAGATCGGCGGCATGGGCAGGTCGCCCGGCAGCAGGTTGCTGCCCGCGTTGATGGCGGCCTGCACCTGCTGCTCGGCCACGTCCATCGCCATGTCGAGCGCAAAGCGCAGCGTGATGACCGAGGCCCCGCCCGAGCTGGTGGACGACATCTGCGCCAGGCCCGGCATCTGGCCCAGCTGGCGCTCCAGCGGCGCGGTGACATTCGATGTCATCACATCGGGGCTGGCGCCGGGGTACAGCGTGGTGACCTGGATGGTCGGGTAATCCACCTCGGGCAGGGCCGAGATGGGCAGAAGCCGGTAGGCCAGCACGCCGGATATCAGCAGCGCCACCATCAGCAGCGACGTGGCGATGGGGCGCAGGATGAAGATGCGCGACAGATTCATGGCAGCAGGGGCCGCACGGCGCGGTGCATGGTTTCAGCGCGCATCGACCGCGGCAGAGGCAGCGGCCGATGCCGGCGCAGCGGCCCCGTCGGCCTGCTGCGTGCGGCGAGCGCGCAGGAAGGCACGGCGCTCGTCGGGCGCCATGGTGGCCAGCTTGTCGCGCTCGGGCTGGGTGAGGCTGCGCATAAGGGCCGCGCGCCGCGCACCGGCGTCTTGCGCGGCCTCGTCGGCACGGGTGGCCGCTCCGGCATCAATCACCGCCACCTTGGCGCCTTCGCGCAGGCGGTCGAGGCCGTCGGTCACGACCTGGTCGCCGTCTTTGAGGTCGCCCTCCACGCTGACCCGGTCGCCGTCGGCCGCGCCCACACGGATGCGCCGCTGCGTCACGGTGCCATCGGGCTGCACCAGATAGACGTAGTTGTTCTGCACCGCCGTGCCGGGCACGGTGAGCGCGTTTGGCAACCGGTTGAGCTGCAGCCGCACGTTGACAAACTGGTTGGGGAACAGCCCGCCGTCCTCATTGGCAAACGCGGCCTTGACCTTGATGGTGCCGGTGGTCGGGTCGATGGCATTGTCGAGCGCGCCCAGGCGCCCGCGCGCCAAACGGTGCTTTTGCTCGCGGTCCCACAGCTCGACGGGCAGCTCGGCACCGTCGGCCAGGCGCTGGCTGATTTGCGCCAGATACGCCTCGGGCACTGAAAACGCCGCGTCGATGGGCTGGACGAGGTTGATGGTGACGATGCCGTTCCCATCGGCGGGGCCGACCACATTGCCCCGGTCGGCCTGGCGCAGGCCCAGGCGCCCGGCAATGGGCGCCGTGATGCGCGTGTAGCCCAGCTGCAGGCGGGCGGCGTCCACCTGCGCCTGGCCGGCGGCCACGGTGCCTTCGAGCTGGCGTACCAGCGCTGCCTGCGTATCCACCTGCTGGGTCGCTATCGAATCCTGTGCCAGCAGGTCTTTGTAGCGCTGCAGATCGAGTTGCGCGTTTTTCAGCAACGCCTGGTCGCGCTGCAGATTGCCCTGCACCTGGCTCAGCGCGGCCTGGTAGCTGCGCGCATCGATCTCGGCCAGCAGCTGGCCTGCCTTGACCTGTTGGCCTTCCTTGAAATGCAGCGCCGTCAGCTCGCCGCTGACCTTGGCCCGCACCACCGCCGTGGCACGCGCGTTCATGGTGCCGATGGCCTGGACCATCACGCGCACATCCTGGCGCCGCACCAGGCCCACCGACACCGGCTGCACCTGCCGCCGGCGCTGAAACGCCCCGGCGCGCGCGTGCCCGGCGCTGTTACGCCCACGGGTGCCGCAGCGCCCTCCGAGCCCGCCTGGCGCTGCGTCCACCACCAGCCCCCGACCGCTGCGAGCGCCAACACCACCAGCAACCCCCACCACCACGCACGCCCGCTCTGGCGCAGGTTGGACCGCAACGGGGGGCAGGAAAAACGGTGGGGTAGCATGGAAAGCGCGGCAAAGTGAAGTCGGGCAATGGTAGCCACCCACCGTCACGCCCCGGTTGCATCTGGCAATGGACGGCCGCCGTGGCCGGGCTTTAGAACGTGCCCGCGATTTCAGCGGTTGGTGGCCAGCAACAGGCCGCCCGCCCCCATGAAAAAACCGCCCGTGGCCTTGTTCAGGCGCACCACCCCACGCGAGGTGCGGATGAATCGGCGAATCTGCCTGCCGCCAGTGGCATAAACGGCGGTCGACACAAACTCGCCCGCCAGATAGATCGAGCCCAGCACCAGAAACTGCCGTGCGGCAGGCTGGCCCGGGTCGATGAATTGCGGAAAGATCGCGGCAAACAGGATGATGGCCTTGGGGTTGGTGATGCCCAGCAGAAATTCCTGCGCGATCATGGCGCGCAGATTGACAGACGATCCAGCCACCCAAGCGCCCTCGCCCTCCACCATGCTCAGCCCGCTGAACGCGCGGCTTCGCCAGGCCCGCCAGCCCAGCCAGAAGAGGTAAAGGGCACCTGCCCATTTCACCACCGTGAAAGCCGCTTCGGACGCCAGCAGCATGGCACCCAGTCCCACCGCTGACACCACGAGAAAAATGGCAAAGGTGGCCACGCGTCCGAGGGTGGCAATCAGCGCCGCGCCCACACCCGCACGGATGCCGTTGTTCAGCCCGCAGAAATTGTTCGGGCCGGGCGTCAGCGAAATGGCCACAGCCACGGGCACAAATAAGAGAGCGTCCATTGCAGATCCTGTGGGACGAAACGAGGAAAGCGCCAGTCTACCGGGGCAGAGCGGCAGCGTCACACGCCGGGCAAATCCACCACCTGATCCCACGGCACACCTGCCAGCGCTTCGTAGTGGGCCACCACAACCATGCGACCAGGCTGGGTGCCGTGATGGGCCAGCGCCCGTGCCAGGTACGCCACGGACGACTTGTCCAGCCCCGCAACGGGCTCATCAATGAGCGTAAGCGGCGCTCCAGAGGCCAACGCCCTGCCATCAGAACCTTGCGCCGGCTGCCTGCGGACAGCGCATGCAGCGGCTTGTCCAGATGGGTTTGCAGCAAAAACCCGGCGAGGTGCGCCTGAAGTGCCGCCGCGTCCCAGGCGCCGTGCTGCTGCGACAAACCGGTGAACCAGCCGCGCGGCGTCAGATCGTTGAGCGCATCCGAGCGCGGGTCGGCCCAGAACACCCGCGCCCGATACGCATCGGGGTCCGTCCGCGCGTCCAGCCCCGCCAGCACCAACCGGCCCGCCTGCGGCGCCAGTTCACCGGCCAGCAGCCGCAGCAGCGTGGTCTTGCCACAGCTTTCGTCCCCGCGCACCAGCGTCAGCCCCGCAGACAAGGTGGCGTGAAAATTGTCCAACACTGCGCATTGCGGGTAGCCAAAAGACAGGCCGTGCACCTGCAGGTCAGGCGATGGGTGGGTCATGAAGTTCGGCGATAACGCCCGGTAAGCGCCGCAACGGGGTCGGCAAATGCTGGCATTCTAAAAACCCTGCCACGCTCCACGACAATCCCGCAACACCCCGCTGCCCTTTTACCGCCATGCCCCTGCGCTACCTTGATTTCGATTTCAGTGAAGACGCCGAAGGCACAGGCACCTTTGATGCCATGGCGAGCGTTGCGCCAGCGCAGGTTCCCCCTTGCAGGCAGAAATAAGCGCCGTGCTCGCATGGGCGCACCAGCACTGGCCCGATGCCTGCGGCCCCTCGGAAGAAGGTGGTGCATGGCAGTACGACCTGCGGGGCGTGCAGGAGGTCAGCACGCCACTGGTGCTCGAATTTGATAAAACCGCGGGACAACTCCGCAGCGTGGCGGGCAGCCCCGCACCACCACGAACCACCATGACCCTGACGATCAGCGGCAACGCCGATTTCTGTGCGGCACTGCGCGAAGCCTTTGGCATTGAATAAGCAGGTCGCATCGGGTTAACCCCCGTTACTCGCACAAAGCCCCACGTTGCAAACAGGTTAATGCGTGGGGCTGCACCCGTCATGCGCTTGGCGCTACAGTCGCGACTCCTTGGTTCAACACAAAACTGGAGAGTCTCATGCTGTCACGCCGCCACTTCCTGGGCGCAAGCCTGGCCACCACCGTTTACGCAGCGGGCTCGTTCGTGCCCGTATGGGCCCAGAACGCGCCCAACTTCGGAACACCCACTCTGCCCCGCCCCGGCTTTAGCCGCATGAAGCTGGGCAATGTGGAGCTGATTGCGTTGAATGACGGCATCACGCGCCGCCCGCTGGGGGAAGAGTTTGTGAAGAACGCGCCGCTGGCAGAAGTGCGTGCGCTGCTGGCGTCCCAGGGCCTGCCCACCGATTACATCGATGTGCCGTACACACCCTTCCTGGTGGTGGCGGGCGCGCGCAGGATCCTCATCGACACCGGCCTGGGCGAGTTTGGTGGCCCCACCACGGGCAAGCTGCTGGAGAACCTGCGCGCAGCGGGCCTGCAGGCCGCCGACATCGACACGGTGCTGATCAGCCACTTCCATGGCGATCACATCAACGGCCTGCGCAACAAGGCAGGAGAGCTCATGTTCCCCAAGGCCAAGGTGATGGTGCCCGCCGCCGAGCACGCCTTCTGGATGGACGACGCCCGCATGGCCGCTGCCCCCGCAGGCATGAAGGGTGCATTCGAGAACGTGCGACGTACCTTTGCCACCATGCCCGCCGACACGCTGGTGCAGTTTGCCGCGGGCACCGAAGTCGCACCGGGCATCCAGTCGGTGGCGGCCTATGGCCACACGCCCGGCCACACGTTGTTCGAGCTCCACTCTG